>NZ_DATCVM010000239.1:0-73317 GCF_036566845.1 Williamsia sp. | reverse complement strand
GGCGCATCGGACCCCCGCCGAGACTGCTGTGGTGGCAGGCGATGTGCGGTTGAGTTTCGACGATCTCACCAGAGCTGCCGGCCGCTACGCCGCGGTCCTGATCCGGAGAGGGGTTCGGGTAGAAGACCGGGTGGCACTCTTACTGCCACGTGACGAACGAACGATCGTGGCACTTTTCGGGGTGTTCTTTGCCGGCGCAGCATATGTTCCGATCGACCCGGAGTATCCGGACGAGCGGATCGAATACATCCTGGATGCGGCGGCACCGAAGGTGGTGCTGACCACCGCAGACCATGTCGCCCGTGTTCCGGTGCGCAGCGGCTACTCCGTGGTCAGTCTCGACGCTGATGCGATACGCACTGAAATCGACTCTCCGAATGCAGTTTCGGTGGATCCGGTTCCGGTGATGCAGGACAATCTCGCCTACGTGATCTTCACATCGGGGTCCACCGGACGTCCTAAGGGAGTGGCCGTAGGTCAGCGGGGGCTGACCAACATGTACTTCAACCATGAGCGGAAGATCTTCGATCCCGTTGTCCGGCACCAAGGTGGACGACGGATGAAGATTGCGCACACGACCTCGTTCTCGTTCGATGCGTCGTGGGAGCAGCTGTTCTGGCTACTCAACGGACACGAGGTTCACGTCATCGACGAGCAGATGCGGAAGGATCCACAACTGCTTCTCGACCACTACGACAGTGAGCGCATCGACGGGTTCGACGTGACACCGTCGTACGGACAGATCCTCACCGAGGACGGGCTGCTGAACCGGCCGCGTCCCGCCGGGATGTCCACCGATGACACCGAACCCGGCGTGGTGTTCGTGTCTCTGGGTGGTGAGGCTGTCCCGGAGTCGCTGTGGACTGAACTCCGCGAGGCGCCCGGGGTGGAGAGTTTCAATCTGTACGGCCCCACCGAATACACGATCAACGCGCTCGGTGCGGACCTGGGTGAGAGTGCCACGTCCAATGCCGGCCGGCCGATCGACAACACCCGGGCCTACGTTCTGGACGCCAACCTGGCCCCGACGCCACCGGGAACAGCGGGCGAACTCTACCTCGCCGGTGCGGGACTGGCGCGGGGGTACTTCGCCCGGGCGTCTCTGACCAGCGAACGGTTTGTGGCCGACCCGTTCGACAATGGGCAGCGACTCTATCGAACGGGCGATCTGGTCCGCTGGCGTTCCGATGGCCAGATCGACTACCTCGGCCGCACGGACGACCAGATCAAGATCCGTGGGTTCCGTGTCGAGTTGAACGAGATCGCCGAGACACTTCGAGGTCATCCCGGGATCAATGCCGCGGTCGTGATCGCAGCCGACAAGGGCTCCGGTGGTGTACGCACCGACGTGCAGCTGGCCGCGTACTACACCGGCTACACCCCGTTGCCCGACAGCGCACTGCGCACAAGCCTTGCCCTGACCTTGCCGGCATACATGATTCCGGCGACCTTCACCCACCTCGATGCGCTGCCTCTGACCACCAACGGCAAGGTCGACCTGGCCGCATTGCCCGAACCTGCTCCCAGGTCAGATCAAGGCGCGTTACGGGCACCTGCGACCGACAACGAACTCCGGCTCAGATCGATCGTCGCCGATGTGATCGGTGCCGCCGATGATCTCGACTCGGTTGACATCGACGCGAACTTCGTTGATGTAGGCGTGGATTCACTGCGCTTGACCCGTCTGGCCTCGCGGATCAACGCGGAATTCGACCTGGGGCTGACACTGCGTTCTCTGATCGAGAATCCGTCGGTCGCAGAACTCGCCGCGATCATGGACGAGCCCGTCGCCGACATACACACCGGCAGATTGCGGGTGACACGGGTGACGCGGCCAGAAGTGATTCCGGCGTCCTACGGGCAGCAGTCGTTGTGGTTGATGGATCAGGTTCAGGGGCCCAGCGACCAGTACATCGTGCCGTTGGTGATCCCGCTTGCCGGTGTGGTCGACGTGAGCGCACTCGTGCCGGCACTGGGTGACGTGATTGCTCGTCACGAACCACTACGGACCCGGCTAATGCCCGACGAACATGTGGTTGTGCGGCAGCAGATCGACGAAGCCCTTCAGGCGTCGGACCGTCTGGGTGTCGAGCGTGTCGATGGCAGGGGCTGGGACCGATCGCGGATCGATGCGCGGCTTCGCGAAAGCATGCTGGTCCCGTTCGAGTTGAGCCTCGATCTTCCGGTCAGGTGCGTCGTCGTCGACACCGATCGCGGATGTGTACTCGGGATCAGCGTGCATCACAGTGCATTCGATGAATGGTCGGCACCGATACTGCTGCGCGAGCTGTCCGTGGCGTATCAGGCGCGGCAGAAGGATGCGATCCCGGACTGGGACCCGCTGCCCGTCGAGTACGCCGACTACGCCGTATGGCAACGCACACTTCTCGGAGATGCGTCGGACACATCGTCACTGCTGCACGCAGGCCTGGAGTATTGGGTCCGGACACTCGATGGTGCACCCGATCGATCCGGGATCCCGGCTGACGTCCAGGGGCCGGAATCTTCGGCGTGGACGGGACATTGGCGAGTTGATGTGATCACCGGAACCACTGCGCGGCGTCTCTTCGAGTCCGCCCGCACATGCGGCGTGTCCATGTTCATGCTCAGTCAGGCCGCCGTGGCCGTGGCTGTTGCTGCTGCGGGAGGGGGTGACGATCTGATCATCGGTACCCCCGTCGGTGGACGTATGGACGAGGAGTTGGAGCAACTGGTCGGATACTTCGTCAACACCCTTCCACTCCGCCATGACCTTTCCGGCCTGCCGACTCTCGGTGAAGTCCTCGGACGTGCGCGTTCGACAGTCCTCGCGGGTTTCGAGCACCAGGACGTTCCGTTCGAAGAGATAGCCCGTGCGGTCGGCAGGCGCAGCGGGGCGCACGCATCGATTTTCCAGACGATGGTGACCTACCGTGAAGAGCCGGGTGCACCGTCGGAGTTCGCACCGGGGATCAGTCTCGACGAGTCGGCGCCGATCACCCTGGCGACGCTGAAATCGGCTGTGGAGCTGTACATCACGGTGACCGATGATCGGGTTGTCATAACTGGTGGATACGCCACCGAGCTGTACAGTCCGGCTGCGGTCGATCGGTTTGTGGTCTTGCTGACGAAGGTGTTCGAGGCGTTTGCCACCGACACCGATCTGCGTTTGTCGGAACTGGACCTCATCACCGACGGTGACCGCAAGTTGCTGGAACGCTGCACGCACGGTCGTTCCGTCCCGCTGGAACTGCCAAGTCATCCGAGGACCCTGGTAGATCTGCTTCGCTACGCCGATCGCGACACGGCGGCGGTGGCCTGCGGAGATCGGAGTATCTCTGCCGGCGAATTGGATTCCCGTACAATGGCACTGGCGTCTGACCTCGTTTCACGCGGGGCGGGTCCCGGGGCAATCGTGGCCGTCGCGCTACCGCGGGGGATCGAGCTTGTCGTCGCGCTGCACGCTGTGGTGCGCTCTGGAGCCGCCTACTTGCCACTGGATCTCACATACCCATCCGACCGACTGTCCTTCATGGTGACCGATTCCGACCCCGTCCTCGTGGTCACCGATCGTGAATCTGCCGCGGTGGTCCCGGCTCCGCGGGAACGGTTGCTGTTCGTGGAGGACGCCCGGGGCACCGGCGACGTCGAACTACCCGTGGTCGAGCCACGGAGTCCGGCCTATCTCATCTACACCTCGGGATCGACCGGTCGGCCCAAGGGAGTTCTGGTCCCGCATGACGCGATCGTCAATCGCCTCGTTTGGATGCAGGAAGCGTACGGCCTGACCGCGGCGGACAAAGTACTGCAGAAGACCCCGGCGTCATTTGACGTTTCGGTCTGGGAGTTCTTCTGGCCCTTGGTCCACGGTGCATCGATCGAGGTCGCACTCCCTGGACGGCACGGTGATCCGGGCTACCTGGCGGCACTGATCCGGGACAGCGGTGTGACCACGGTTCACTTCGTGCCGTCGATGCTTGATGCGTTTCTCGCGGATCCCGGAGCCACGACCTGTCGTGGCCTTCGGCGGGTCATCTGCAGTGGTGAGGCATTGCCGGTGTCCACCGCCCGCAGATTCGCCGAGGTGCTTCCGGGGGTTCGGCTCGACAATCTGTACGGTCCCACCGAAGCTGCAGTGGACGTGACCTGGTGTGAGGACGTGCAGACGGCAGACGTGTGCGCCACCTCCGTGCCGATCGGTATGCCGGTGTGGAACACGGGTGTTCACGTACTCGATGAGTACTTGAGGCCCGTTTCCGTCGGGGCTGTGGGCGAGTTGTATCTGAGTGGCCGCCAGCTCGCGCTCGGGTACTTCGGTCGCTTCGACTTGACTGCCGGTCGGTTCGTGGCTGCTGATTCCGGTGAGCGCTACTACCGCACGGGCGATCGTGTCGCCTGGAACGAAGCCGGATACCTCGAGTTCCGTGGCCGGGTGGACGATCAGGTGAAGCTACGCGGATTTCGGATCGAGCCCGGGGAGATCGCTGCGGCGCTGACCCGGGCGGGCGCTGACTCCGCGGCAGTACTGGTCCACGGTGATGTACTCGTCGGCTACGTGACGGGAATCGACGGACCCACCGTCCGGGCCGCCGTGGCTGCAGATCTGCCCGCGCACATGGTGCCGCAGGTGGTGATGACTCTTCCGTCGATGCCGGTGACAGCGAACGGGAAGCTGGATCGCAGGGCGCTGCCCGCGCCGGAGTTGCGTTCGGGAACCCGAGATCTCACCACGGACACCGAGCGCGCGGTTGCCGATGCCGTGACATCTGTTCTCGGTGTGACCGGCGTGGGCGCCGACGCGGATTTCTTTGTGCTGGGCGGACACTCGCTCTCGGCGATCCGGCTGGTCAATCGCATCCAGGGCAGTCTCGGGGTGAAGGTGCCCCTGCGGGCGGTCTTCGACGGACCGACCGTTGCCGAGATCGCAGCGGCAGTCGAGACCAGCGGAGCAGGTGTCGAGGGCCCGGACCTGACGCACGTCGTCCGCCGGCCCGAGGACATCCCGCTGTCATTCGCGCAGCAGCGGATGTGGGTGCTGTATCAGGTCGAGGGCCCGTCACCGACATACAACGTGCCGCTGGTGTGGACGCCGCCTGCCGAAGGTCTCGACATCGAAGCGCTGCGTGCGGCAATCGGCGATGTGGTCCGTCGCCACGCGACGCTGCGTACGGTGTTCCCCTCGATCGACGGCCGCGGAGTGCAGCGTGTCGAATCGCCTGATGTTCAGGTTCCGTTCGAGCACAGACGAATTGAGAGAAGTGAGCTCGAAGTCAGTGCGGCCGCTGCCATGCGGCACGCGTTTGGGCTGGATTCGGAGATCCCGATCCGGGTCAGTGTCTTCGACTTCGACGGCGATCAACTCGTGTTGCTGGTGATCCATCACATCGCAACGGATGAGTGGTCCCTGGGGCCTCTCACCAAGGACCTGAGTAGTGCTTACGAGGCACGCTGCAACGCGAGGGTGCCGGACTTCTCATCGCTGCCGATCGACTACGTCGACTACACGTTGTGGGAACGCGGGCGCATCGGTGACCGGGATGACCCCGCTGGACTGGGTGCACGCCAACTGAGCTTCTGGTCCGACACCTTGGCCGGCGCGCCTGCCGAGATGAGGCTTCCGCAGGACCGGCCCCGACCGGCGCAGATCAGTTATCGGGGTGCGTCGGTGCCGGCCGGGCTGGATGCGCGGCGGGCACGGTTGTTGCAGGCGGTGGCGGAGCGGCACCAGATCAGTGTGTTCATGTTGGTACACGCTGCCGTGGCGATCGCACTGCAACGCAGCGGTGCCGGCGCGGATGTGGTCCTCGGTACGCCGATCTCAGGGCGACGCGACGAGCGACTCGAGGATCTCGTCGGGTTCTTCCTGAATACCGTTGTGCTACGGGTTGATCTCTCCGGAGACCCGTCGATAGGTGAGGTGTTCAAGCGGGTTCGCACCGCGGATCTTGCCGCGTTCGACAATCAGGACGTCCCGTTCGAGCACGTGGTCGACGCCGTGGGGACACGACGAACGATGTCGATGCACCCGTTGTTCCAGGTGATGGTGGTCTACATAGGCGCCGCGGGTGGGGCCACGGCGGCCACCGAACACACCGGCTGCGCGCAGATCGATCTCGCCTCCGGCACGGGCACCGCGAAGTTCGATCTGTCCTTCGATTTCGCGGAAGACCGGTCAGGCGCGATGACCGGAGTCGTCGAGTACGCGACAGACCTTTTCGACGAGCGCACCGTGACGGCAATCGTCGACCGTCTGCACCGGGTGTTCGATGCGATGATCGATCATGCCGACCGCTCGATCGGCGGTATCGACGTGCTGGGACCGGAGCGGGCGCTGGTTGCCCGTCCGCCGGTACCGGCTTCCGTCGATGCTGCTGTGCCGCTGACCATTCCGGCCTTGTTTGCGCAGAGAGTGCAGATCGATCCCCACGCGGTCGCGGTGATCGATGGCGACGCTGCGTGGACCTTCGCCGAGCTCGACGGGCGGGTCCGCCGCGTGGCGGCCCGGCTGCGAGAGATGGGTGTCGGGAACGAAGCCCTCGTGGCTGTGTGCCTGCCGCGTGGAGCGGACTACGTGGCTGCGGTGTTCGGTGTGCTGACTGCCGGCGCGGCGTACCTGCCGGTCGACCCGGCATTGCCGGCCACCCGGATCAACGCAATGGTGGACGACGCCCGCCCGGCGGTGGCGCTCGTCGACAACTCGACCCGTGCCGGGATGCCCGCGGACGTACCACACCTCGGTGTGCGAGACATGTTCGCGGACAACGACCCGGGCACCATCGACGCTCCCCTGCATCCGGACAATCGAGCGTATGTCGTGTTCACCTCGGGGACGACGGGGCGGCCCAAAGGTGTCACCGTGAGCCATCGCGGTCTGGCAACCCTCTACCATTCGCACCGCAGGATGCTCCACGACACCGTGGTGGACCGGACCGGACGTGACCACCTCCGCGTGGGCCATGCGTGGGCCTTCTCGTTCGACGCGTCGTGGCAGCCGCTTCTCTGGATTCTCGGGGGCCACGCCATCGACATCGTGGACGAGGACACTCAGCGCGATCCCGACCTGCTGTTGGACCGGCTGCGCGAGCAGCGATGGGACTTTCTCGAACTGACGCCTTCGTATGTCGCGCAATTGCTCGACCGGGGACTCGGAACGCATGTACCCATCGCGATGGTGGGTTTCGGTGGTGAGGCGGTGTCGGCATCGCTGTGGTCGCGGTTGCGTTCACTGCCTGCAACCGAGGCGGTGAATCTGTACGGACCGACCGAGTCGACAGTGGACGCGATGGTGGCCTCGGTGGCCGATTCCGACCAGCCGGTGATCGGTCGTCCGGTTGATGGCAGCACCGGCTATGTTCTCGACGAACGGCTGCGTGCGGTTCCGGTCGGAGTCGAGGGCGACTTGTATCTCGCCGGAGCGGGTTTGGCCCGTGGATACCTCGATCGCCCGGCACTGACCTCGGAACGGTTTGTCGCCGACCCGATCGGGGGTGGCCGGATGTACCGGACCGGCGATCGTGCGCGATGGACTTTCGACGGGCTGCTCGACTATCGCGGGCGCAGTGACAATCAGGTCAAGGTCCGAGGTTTCCGGATCGAACCGGGCGAGATCGAATCAGTTGTGAAGACACTCGACGGGGTTGTCGACGCGGTCGTCGTGCCACACGAGACTGACTTCGGCACAACCCAACTCGTTGCCTACGTGGTCATCGACAAACACGTTGATGTCCGCGCCGACACCATGCGGGTGCTGCCGGACTACATGGTCCCGGCAGTTGTCGTCGAGCTCGATCGACTTCCGCTGCTGTCGAACGGCAAGCTCGATCGCAGCGCACTTCCGGGCCCGGCCGAAGCGACCGGGGGTGCGGAACCGTCCACGGACGTCGAGCGCACGTTGTGCACGGCGGTCGCAGATGTTCTCGGATTACCGAGTGTTGGTGCTGATTCGGACTTCTTCGAGCTCGGGGGCGACAGCATCGTGGCGATGCAGCTGGTGAGTGCGGCCCGAGTCCGCGGCTTGAAGATCTCGCCGAAACACGTATTCGCGTGCCGCACGGTCATCGAACTCGCGACAGTTGCCGAACAGGTCACCGGTTCGGGCCCGGCCGACATCGCAACCGGGAGCTGTTCGCTGACACCGGTTATGCATTGGCTACGAGACGTCGACACCGTGGCTCCTGGCACCACGGACGGCTACAACCAGGTGGTGACCCTCCGAACGCCGGCGGATTTCGACCCGAACACCCTGGTTGATGCACTCGCGGCCGTGGCCGATCGGCATGACCTGCTGCGTGCTCGCCTGTGTGTGGACGGCCCGGACCGGAGTCTGACCATCCCGGACTCGGTGGACGTATCGTCCTGGCTGGACCGGCGAGTGTTCACCGGTGACTGGGCCGGAGACCTGGAAGATGCTGCACTGCACGCACGTTCGCGGCTGGACCCGAAAGCGGGCGCGATGGTCGTGGCGGCCTGGCTCGATGCCGGACCGGTTCGATCAGGACGGCTGATCTTGATGGCGCACCACCTCGTCATGGATGGTGTGTCCTGGCGGATCCTGGTGCCGGATCTCTTGGCCGCCTATCGCCGGCTCTCGGATGGGGATGAAGTGGTACTTCCGGCACGAGGAACAGCGTTCCGGACCTGGAGCGCATTGCTCGCGGATCTTGCTGTGACGAGAACGGACGAGCGCTTGATCTGGGAGGACATGGTCCGCGATGCCGACCCGTTGCCTCTGTGCCGTCCCCTGGATCCGTCGATCGATGTGGTCTCGACCGTGGCGACGACGATGAACGAGTCAGAAGCAGAGATCACGCAACACGTGCTCGGTGAGGCGCCGAAGACCTATGGCGTGGGCGTGGGCGATCTGATGACTGCGGCACTGTCGGCGGCGTTTGCCCATTGGCGCCGGCTGGTCTCCGACGTGCCGGAAAGTCTGGTCACCTCGACCGTGATCGATCTGGAACATCATGGACGTGAAGAAGAACTCGGCGACGTCGATCTGTCGAGGACGATCGGCTGGTTCACCGCGATACATCCGCTGAGACTGGAAAGCAGTGCGGCCGAATACACGGCGATCATCGGCGGGGATCGGACCGCGGCGATGTCGTTGGTGAATCGGGTGCGGGGGAGAATGGACACTATCGCCGACAACGGGATCGGCTACGGGATGCTCCGTCATCTGCATCCGGAGCGTCCTCTCGCCGGGATACCGCAGTCTGCAGTGGAGTTCAACTATCTCGGCAGGTTCACGGAACTGCAGGAGGGGGACTGGTCGTTTGCCGAGGACGGAGCCGCTGCCGATGTCGGTCCGAACCCTGACATGCCGGCCGGTCATGCGCTTGAGATCAATGTCCGGACGTTGGATACGGCGGGTGGTCCGAAAATCTACTCCAGTTGGCGCTACCCCGTCGGCGTCGTGGCCGCTGACGATGTCCGGGTACTCGCCGATGCGTGGCATCGCGCTCTGACTGCGATAGCGAAGGCCGGTCTGTGAGATGAGATCATGCGGCGGGGCGACGTCGTGCGGTCCGGACGCATCCTCGACGTGACGCGCAGGACGCAGTCACGACTCAGTCCCCGGGATTTCCTGGGGACTGAGTCGTGTGTTCAGAGCTGATCAGCGTACCGGCCCCGCACCGGATGTCTTTTGAAGACAACGGGTTCCGCTATCGGTACGGCGGTCCGGTGATGCTGGAGTGCCTACTGGCCGGCCTTGTTCAGCGCCGATGCCTCGAGGGTGGGTACGGTTTCGTCCATGAGATAGGTCAGGGCTCCCGGGGCCGGGAAGGTTGCGGCGTTGGCCATGGCGGGGTCACCGAGGATCACGGTCCCGTTCTTTGCTGCCGGAAGATCGGCGAAACGGCCGTCTCCCTCGAGCTTTGCCTGGTCGGCTTCGCTGAACACATACGCAAGCAGTACGTCAGCCGAGAGTTGATCCAGGTTCTCAGGCGAGAGTGGTGCGTCGGTGTAGCTTCCCTGGGTTTCACCGGGTACGAGACCGAGCAGTGCCAGCCAACCGCCGGATCCGAACTGATAGCCGGCTTCTCGAACGGCCACCGAATTGTACGTCTTGCCTTCCAGTTGCGCGACGCGTTCTTTGTTCGCTGCGACCTGGCTGTCGAAATCGGCCAGTGCGGCGTCGACTGCTTCTGTCTGCTGGGTCAGTTCGCCCACGGCCTTCATATCGGCTGTCCACTCGGTGGCGGCGCTTCCATCGTCGGTACTGACATAGGTCGGGGCGATCTGGGACACTTCTTCGTACATGTCTTCGGGAATGGTCCACGTGTGAGCCAGGATCAAGTCGGGCTGGTAGCTCGCGATGGTCTCCAGGCTGGGTTTGAACTCAGCGGTTACCAGTTCGGGTGCCACCTTGCCCTCGTACTTCCCCGCGAGCCATGGGTAGTTGCTGTCGAAATCGGCGGCGGGAATGGAGCCGGTCGCGAAGGCAACCGGTTGGATGTCGATTGCGGTCAGCATATCGACGTACGAGGGTGACATGACGAGGATGCGTTCGGGTTCTTTGTCGATGGTGACCGGACCGTAGGCGCTTTCGACGGTCACCGGGTAGTTCGAGCTGCCGGCTGAGCTGCTCTCGTCGTCGGATCCTGAGTCGTTGCCGCCGCAGGCGGTGAGAGCTAGCGTTGCCGCGAATGTGGCGGCGGCGAGCGCTGTGATTCGTCTCTTGCGTGAGACCCTGATCATGGATGAGCCTTTCATTTCACTGTGCTTCGGCAGCTGATTTCGCTGTTCGTGCAATACTCCAGAAGCCGTGCAGCGCTGGAGCGATCGGCGCAGGTAAAAGCGCGGCGACGTAGCAGTCCATGCGTTCATGGCTAAGGTTAGGCAAGCCGAAATCTATCCTATTGACGCTGGGCCGCCAACCCCCTCGGGGGCGCGAGCTGTGACAACTCCTCGTGCCAGGCCCCGACCAGACCCTCACCGAGACCGGCTTCGGTCGTCGTCACCTCCAGATCGACCGCGTCGTCGTCGATGCGATAACGGCCGACGATGGAGTAGAAGTTCTCCGCACCCTCCAGATGCGCCGAGTTCACCTGTCGGCCGAAGCTCTGGGTCAGCAGGACGGTTGCGTCCGCGGTTGCCTTCAGTACGCGTCTGCCGCGACGATGGTTGTACCGCACCAGCGGATACCAAGGACGATCCGCGATTTCAATGAGCTGGTCGGCGGTCCGCGGACATGTTGTTGTCAGCCAACCGATCGTGTGGTCGGCAGCCATCTCGTCGGCAAGGAACTCTCGTTGATCGACCTCTACATCGACAATGGGATGCTGCAATGCCGCTGCCGCATGGCAAGCCCTTGTAAAGGCCTGTTCGATCTCATCGTGGTGGAACGAACCCGGCAGCGACACATGTGCCACCACGGTGTCGGGTGATGACTTGTGCTCTGCGGCGGGGCCTTCTGGTAGAACGGGAGCGATCCTCTCCAGCGCGGCATCGCCTTCCGCTGATCGTGCCCTGTTTTCGAGTAGGGACGCGACGTCGACGATCGACGACGTCGGCCGATTCACGGCGATGGCCCCGGACTCCAAGACCGAGGTGATCCCGAGTGCGACGAGGTGCACAGATCTGCGGTCTGCCACCGCGGCATGGACACCGACGATCAGATGCCGGCCGATGAGTGACTCCACCAGTGCGACATGGAGGTTTCGGCCCTCGCGCGGATCTATCCGGCTGCAGACCACCCTCCACGCGGTCTCGAGTGCGGCGTCGCGGGGTTGCCCTGACAGATCGTGTACCGACGTCATCGCTTCCACGGACCGCGCCGACGGGGGCAGAACCTCCATCGTCCACAGGAGCCGGTTCTTGTCGATCAGTCTTTGCCGTAGTGAATCATGTTGTGAAAGTGCTGAATACACGATGCCGGACAATTGTGAGGTGTCGGCCCCGTGGGTGTCGTCGAGGTCGACCACCTCGGTGAGAACGAATTGGTCGAGAGGCACGCCGGATAGACGGAGGCGGTGTTGGTTGGCCATCGGTGCGACCGCCTGTGGCGTCAGTGAATCGGCCGGCGACATGCCTTCCGGCAGTGCCCGAACGGTGTTCGCCATCGATTCGAGTTCTTCGTCGAAGAGTTTTGCCAGATCCTGCAGGGTGTCCGCCGTGAAGCTGCGGTCACCGGTGAGCGTGATCTCGAGTGCGGCGGGCTGCTGGGACCTGCGGACGACGATGTCCACACTCAAAGCGTGCGATAGCGGCGTGTCCGGTGGTGACGCACTGATGAACCGGGGCAAGAAGTCCGGTGACGTCCAGGGCGACGCGTGGTCCGCGTCGGGTGCAGATGTCTCGTCGTTGAACCTGAACTGCACATCGGACCGGGGCAGATCTGCGAACTGCGAATCCTCGTCGAGATCACGCAGCACGCCGTAACCGATGTCATCGGCAGGCCCCGCACTCATCGCGGCGTTGGCCGCGACCAGGGCGTCCAGGCCCTTCAGCGCGGAACCGTCGTCTGTCGAGGAATCGGTGGCGATCGGGACAGCGACGGGACGCAGCGTTGTGAACCAGCCGACCGTGGTGGCCGGCACCGGACCGGCGAGAGCACCGGAGCGGCCATGACCCTCGACGTCGATCAGGAGACCGGGGGTGGCGGTCATCAATTGTGCTGCGCGCCAGCGTTGAACGGCCGACGCGAGGCCGGCCAGCAGCACAGTACTCGTCGAAAGACCTCGTCGTGGGGGGTCGGAGACCAGACTCGTGCGCAGGTCGCTGGGGAGGGTGGCATGGATCGAATGCTGATCACGGACCGTGGTCGGTTCAGCCGGCGGGTTCATCGGGGCCGCCGCCGTGAGTACCTCGATCCAGTGAGCCGTGTCCTGCCGAAAGCGCTCGAGTGTGTCCGGGGCGTTCAGTAGTTCCAGCCAGGTGAGGAACGACGTGTCGGTGTCGTGCTGCAGGTCGTCACGTCGGTTGTACTCCGCCGCGAGGTCCGCGATGAGGACATCCCACGAGGCATGGTCGACCGCAAAATGATTGGCAGTCCACGCCAGGACGCCCGGACGCGGCTCGCGATCGAAGTAGGTCATGTTCGTCAGTGATCCGGAGGCGAGATCAAGGGCATCGGCCCGCTCCTGCTCGACGGCGAAGACGTGTTCACGGAGATCGTCGTCGCTCAGCGAGACGGCACGGATGGTGCGAACAAGTGGGTCGGGATGCTGGTGCGGTACATGACTGATCGTGGGTTGCCCACCGCTGGTGCCCACGGTCAGTGACAGTGCCGCGTGACGCTTGATGACTACGCGCAAGGACCGCTCCAGCCGGTCCGTGTCGAGGTCGGGCGGCGCAGCCAGGAACAGGGTTTGCCGGAATGCCGATTGGTCGTTCCCGCCGAGCAGTTGCCGGTGCATGCCCGGAGTCAACGATGTCGGGCGATGGGGCACGGCAGGCGTGATGTGTGGGTGTGAGGTGTTTTCGGATTCGAGCGGCACGGAGACCTGTGCGAGGGCCGCGACGGTTCGGTGAGTGAAGACATCCGGCGCGGTGATGACAACTCCCATCCTGCGCGCCTTTCGGACCAGGGCCAGGGCAGAAATGCTGTCCCCGCCGAGGTTGAAGAAGTCATCGTCGGCCGTGATCCGGCGCAGGCCGAGTACCTCGGCGTACGCCTCGGCGAGGCTGTTCTCGGTAGGGGATGCCGGATCGCGCCCGGCGCCGGGCTCCACGTCATGAGTCGGGTCCGGTAGCGCTCGCCGGTCCAATTTGCCGTTCGTCGTGATCGGTATCGCCGGAATCTGTATCAGATGGGCCGGAACCATGTGGGCCGGCAACACGGTCTGGAGATGGGTCCGAAGGTCGGCACCGGACATCGTGGCCGTTGCTGATGGGACCCAGTACCCGACGAGGTACTGGGTGGACGCGCCGTCGTCATCCCGGTCGCGGGCGATCACCGTTGCCTCGGAGATCGCGGGATGCGCTTCCAGTGCGGAGCGGATTTCGTCGAGTTCGATGCGGAAACCGCGAATCTTCACCTGCTGATCGGCCCGGCCCCGGTATTCGAGAACGCCCTCGTTGCTCCACCGTGCCAGATCGCCTGTCCGGTAGAGGCGGAGCGCCGGATTGGTGTCCCGGAACGGGTTGGCGACAAATCGTGATGCCGACAGAGACGGGCGATTGAAATACGCTTCGGCCACTTGCGGTCCCGCGACATACAGTTCGCCGGTGGCGCCGGGGGGTGTCGGTCGAAGACAGGCGTCGAGGACGAATGTCGACAGGTTCGGCAAGGGGCGCCCGATGATGCTCGCGGCGCCCTCTTCGCCGACCGACAGCCGATGCACCGTGGTGTGGACGGTCGTCTCGGTGATACCGAACATGTTGAACATCCCGATCTCTGTATCAGGTTGACGCTCTTGCCATTCGGTGATCTTGCGATGATCCAGTGCCTCACCGCCGAACACAATCGTCCGCAATGCCCCGGGCGGACCATCGGTCGGGTCGTGCTCGGAGCGGATGAGGGAGTAGAAGGCGGACGGTGTCTGGCTCAAGACGCTCACCTGCTCATCCCGGAGCAACTGGCCGAACCGGGACGGATCGCGTGCCGTGTCCTGGTCGACGACCACCAATCGGCCGCCGTGCAGCAGCGCGCCCCAGATCTCCCAGACCGAGAAGTCGAACGAGTACGAGTGGAACAGGGTCCAGACATCCCGCTCGGTGAATCCCATGGGTGCCGTGGCGGCAAACAGCGCAACGATGTTGGCATGCGTGATGACAACGCCTTTGGGCATGCCGGTGGACCCGGAGGTGTACATCACGTAGGCGGTGTCCGATGGCCCGTGTGGCCGGACCAGTTCGTCCGGGGTGAGAGGTACACCGCGGAGGGGGATGTCGCCGTGATGTCGAGTGCCGGCCTCCTCGAACGTCACCACCGGGACGGTGGTCAGCTCCTGGGCGACACCTCGCTCGGCTTCACCCATCACGAGCACAAGGGAGGGTGCCGAGTCGGTCAGCAGGTATGCGATGCGATCTGCCGGATATGCGGGGTCAACCGGCACGTACGCGGCGCCGGTCGCCAGTACGCCCGTGATCGCGACAATGAGTTCAGGAGACCGCGGGGCCATGATGGCCACGCGCTCGCCGGCACCGATGCCGTGTGTGATCAGACTGCGCGCCAGTCGATTGCATGCTTCTGAGAGGCGTTGGTACGTCCAGGTTTGTGTCCCGAGATTCATCGCGACGCGTTCAGGCATCTGATCACATCGTTGTGCCAGCAACTGGTCGAGGGTCTGGGAGGGCACGGGCCGCGTCGCGGCGGACGACCACTGCCGGATCCGGAGTTCGTCGCCGGAAGACAGGGAGGCCAACTGTGAGATCCGCCGGTCCGGATCATCGGCAATGGTCGTCAGGACGCGCTCGAGGGTGTCGAGGAGACGCTGCGCGGTCGACTCGTCGAACAGCTCCGTCGCGAAGATGAGGGTGATCGTGAGTTCTTGGGCCATGGACTCCTGGAACTCGAACTCCAGATCGAACTTTGAGGCCGTGACAGGAGTGGGGACGAACTCGGCGTCGCTCTCGCCGAACCGAAGTGGTGTCGCCCGCGTCCGGTAGACCGCCATGGTCTGGAACAGGGGATGGCGCGCCATCGACCGCTCGGGACCGAGCGCATCCACCAATCTTTCGAAGGGCAGGTCCTGATTGTCGAAAGCGTCGAGCACGTTGTGCCGAACCCGGGACAGCATCTCGGCGAGAGACGGATCCCCATGTAGATCGTTCCGTATCACCAGTGTGTTGACGAAAAAACCGATCAGGTCACCCAGGTCCGGGTGGCCCCGGCCGGAGATCGGGGTGCCGACAGGTATGTCGAGACCACTTCCGTTGAGATGCAGAGCAATTGCCACCGCCGCGTTGGCTGCCATGTATTCGGTCACCTGAAGTCTGCGGCAGGTGTCCTTGAGAGTCGTCAACGCCGACGAGGGGAAGGTCCGTGTTATCGAGGCCCCGATGTGATCAGGGATCGCCGGCCGCGTCCTGTCGGTCGGTAGCGGGACTTCTTCCGGTATGCCGGTCAGCTTCTCCTGCCAGTAGTTCAGTTGCCGCTCTGCGACGGTGGTCGTCGACGCCGTGGTTCCCGTCGAAAGCCTCTGCCAGGCGGCATAATCCGCATACTGAATCGGCAGCGGGTCCTGGTTCGGGGCCATGCCGGTGGCCCGGACTCGGTACGCCTGCTCGAGGTCGGAGAAGAGGATCGGTCCGGACCACTGGTCGAATGCGATGTGGTGCACGGTGATCGAGAGAATGTGCTCACCCGTGTGAAGTCGTAGTAGAGCGGCCCGGATCGGGTGCTCTCGATCGAGTTCAAAGCGATGGTTCGACTGTTCGGTCAGGAAGTCCTGCACCGAGACATCGGACTCCGACGTCTGCGAGAAGTGCACATCGATGTCGTCGGCCGGTTCCACGATCTGGATGACGCCGCTGTGCTCGGTGTCTTCGAACCGGGTCCGGAGTACCTCGTGTCGGGCAGCGAGATCGGTCAGTGCTGCTGCCATGGCCGCTGAATCGACAGGACCGTGGATTCGGAACGCCAGGGCGATGTTGTAGACCGGCGATGGCCCGGCGACCTGATAGAAGAACCAGAGTCGCTCTTGCGCTGCCGACAGCGCCAGGTGCTCAGGACGGGGCTCGGCGACGATCTCGGCGGGCGATGGGCCCGACACCACGTCCCGTGCGCGCACCGTCGAGAGGCGCTCGATCTCGGCTGACAGCAGCGCAACCGTCGGGGCCTCGAAGACGGATCTCATCGTCACACCTGATTCGAGAGCCGCGTTCAGGTGGGCGACGAGCCGGGTTGCCGACAGCGAATGGCCACCGAGGTGAAAGAAGTTGTCGTCACCATCGACCGGGCGCGCCGCCGGGAGCGCGAGGACATCACGGAATGCGGCGGCGACATGCCGTTCGGTGTCGGACAACGGTCGCTGCTCACCGTGACGCTCGACGGTGAGATCGGGCGGCAGCAGTGCCTTGGTGTCGATCTTGCCGTGCGCGTTGACCGGAAGACTCTCGAGTGGGACGAACTCCGACGGGATCATGTATTGCGGCAGGTGCCGGGCCATGTGCTCTCGGAGTTGCTCAGCGGCGACGTGTGACTCTGCTGGGGCGCCCGTGGCGAGTGTGTAGAACGCGGCCAGATAGGTGGTCATCTCATCATCGGGATCACGCCTGAACGTGACGGCAACAGCGGATTCGACGGCGGGGTGTGCTTCGAGCGCGACGCGCACCTCGCCCAGTTCGATCCGGAATCCGCGGAGCTTGACCTGCTGATCGGCGCGTCCGAGGTATTCGAGCTGACCGAGGTGATTCCATCGGGCCAGGTCTCCGGTCCGGTAGAGCCGGCCCGAATCGCGGAGGTCGTCCGACCCGGTGCGCAGCGGGTTGGCGACGAACCGCTCGGCGGTGCGGGCCGGCCGATCGTGATACCCGGTGGCCACCTGCACGCCGGCCACATAGAGTTCGCCGGTGACCCCCGGGGGAGTGGGGCGAAGGAACTGATCGAGGACGTAGACCGAGGTATCGGCGACCGGTGACCCGATCGGGACTGTGCCGGAGGCGGATTCGGTGTCCGCAGTCAGGTCGGTGGCACTCTGTGCGGTGGCGTCTCCGGTGACCTCGGTCGAGCCGTAGAAATTGAGGATCTGGGCGCCGGGAACTGTGCGGCGCAGGGTGGCCAGCGTTGTGTTGGTGAGTGTTTCGCCGGAACAGATCCATCGCCGAATGCTCGACAGGTGTTCTCGGGCGGCCGGTGCGGTCGCGAGGGCGTGTGCGAGCGCCGGAACGGTGACCAGATCGGTGACCTGGTGTCTGCTGATCTGCTCGATCAACAGGCCGGGATCATGGGCGGTGTCGGCGTCTGCGACAACTACAGTGCCGCCGCGGATCAACGCGGCCAGGAGTTCGGTACTGGCGTCGATGAATCCGATCGCCGATTTTGCCATGAACACCCCGCCGGTCCCGGACTCGCGGGCCTGCCATCGCAGGCGGGCGGCGATCGCCGACTGGGAGATGAGTACGCCTTTGGGCCGACCGGTGGATCCAGAGGTGTAGATCATGAGTGCGGGGTCATCGGCATGGATGCCGCGATCCCGCTCCGAGCTCGCCAGCACGCTGTCATCGCGATCGCGAAGGGCCGTTCGCGTGCCGGGATCGTCGACCTCGATCACCCGTCGTCCGCCGTCGTGAGCCGCCTGCAGGGCGGCCGAATGCTGCTCGCGGGCCTGCGAGTCGGTGAGCACGATGACGGGATCAGAATCCGCGATCAGGTGGGCAACGCGCTCTGCCGGGTACGTGATGTCGACGGGAACATACGCGGCGCCGGCCCGAATCACTGCCGCCAGGGTGACCGGGAGCGTCTCGTCCCGCGACATCATGACGACAACACGGTCCCCGACCCGGGTTCCCATTCCGAGCAGGTGCCGCGCCATCTGGTTCACCCGGGCATCGAATTCGCGGTAGGTCAGCGAGTTCTCACCGAACCGGACGGCGATGCGGTCGGGTGCGGTGCGGGCCTGTGCGGTGAGGAGCTCTCCGACATGAGCGTTCGCCGGAATCGTTGACCCGGTCGCGTGATCCCCCCGAGACCACCGATCGATCAGTGCACGATCACCGGCGGTCAGGGCCATGAGTTCCCGGATCGGGGCCTGAGGTCTGTCACCGATGGTGACCAGGAGTTCTTCGAGGTAGTCGAGCATCCTGGTGATGGTCCGCGCTTCGAAAAGGTCTGTGGCATAGGTGGCCTCGACGTCCATCCGTTCACCACGGAGGAAGACCTCGAGGGCCAGCGGGAGTTGCGCGCTGTGATTGTCGACGCGCGTCCATCCGGTGGAGCAGCCCGGAAGGGCCGGACCCTCGATGTCCTGCGTCAGGAACAGCAGCATCGCCTGGAAGAAGATGGGCCGGCCCAGGGCGCGAGGTGGGTTGAGTTGCTCGACGATCCGGTCGAAAGGGTAATCCTGATGGGCGAACGCTTCTTCGGTGATCGTCCGGACCTGCTGCACGGTCTGCGCGAACGAGCAGTCCATCCGCAACCGGGCGCGCAGTGCCAGTGTGTTGCCGAAGTTCCCGATGAGTTCTTCGAGCCCTGGGTCGTCGCGGTTCGCGACCGCGGTACCGACCGTGACGTCGGTGGAATCCGAGAACCGGGCCAGCAGAAGATAATAGGCCGTCAGGAAGACGGTGTAGGGGGTCGTCCCCAATTGCTTGGAGACGGTGATGAGATTGTGCGCGCAGCGGGGATCCATCCGGCGATCCACGCGGGATCCGCGCTCGGACAGGACCGGAGGGGCCGGCTTGTCGGTCGGCAACGCCAGCGGCGGGGGTGAGGGCTCGAGCTGACCCTTCCAGAACCTGAGCTGTTCGGTGTCGTCGAGATCGCGGAAGCGTGCCTGCTCCCAGTCTGCGTAGTCCGCGACCTGCGTCCGTGGTGTGCGGCGTTCGCCGGCGGCGTCTTCGGAGATCAGCTGTCGGTAGGTACGCTCGACACTTCTCGCCAGCGCAGCGAATGTCATTCCATCCCAGGCGATGTGCTGAACTGTCAGGACAACTGTCACAGCGTTGCCGGTGGTTCGGACGAAGGTGACTCGCATCGGTCCTTCGCGGGACAGGTCGAAGGGCGTGCGCGAGTCTGTGAGCGCCAGGGTCTGCACCGCGTCGGCGGCCGCCTCCGCACCCAGATGTGTCAGGTCGTGTCGATCGACGACCAGCGGCATCGCCTCGTGAATTCGCTGATAGAGGCTGCCACCGTCGTCGTGGAAGGTGGTTCGAAGTGATTCGTTGTGACGCGCCAGATCTTCGAACGCACGCACGAGCGCATCGTCGTCGACCTTTCCCGTGAAGTGCAGGCACAAGCACACGTTGTAGGCGATGCTGTCGGGATACAACTGCTGGTGCATCCAGATCCGGCGCTGCGCGAACGACAGTTCTGCTCGGTGCCGGTCGGCCCGCTGCGGGATCTGTGCGCTCGTGTCCTCGAGGCCCGCGGCTTCGATCCGTGCCGACATCAGTGCCTGTAGATCATCCAAAGACGTCACGCTTGAACCTCACAATTGGTCGAAAGGAGTAGATCGGAATCGGATCGAGTTGATTCGATGCTGATTCGGGCGCGAACTCCGGTTCAGCTGACCGAGGCCGCGGGTATGCCCTCCGGCGAAGGCAGACCGGCGATGTCGAGATAGATCGCGGCGATCTGCTCGAGGCGCCCAGGTGTGGTCTGTTTGCCGATGAGACGGGTGGCGAGTACACGAATCGAGCGGGCCGCGAAGACATCGGTGATGTTCGCATTGCCGACCGACAACAGCCCCCGGATCCGGGCGATCACGGTTGTCGCCAAGATGGAGTCTCCTCCGGAAGCGAAGAAGTCGTCATCGATCCCGACCTCGTCCTTCTCGAGTACGGCTTCGACGATGTGCACCAGTGCGGCTTCGAGATCCGTTGTCGGTTCGGCATAGCCGTCGCCTCCGGTGCCCAGATCGACCAATGCGATGACTTTCTTGCGATCGATCTTTCCGTTGGGCGTCAACGGCATCGCATCGATCACCGTCACAGTCTCCGGGACCATGTAGCCGGGCACTCGCTGTGCGATCTGGTGCCGGAGGAACTCGGGACCGGGCGCCACGGTGGGGACCGCGGCCACTGCTGCCAGTCGTTTCGAGGGTCCACCACCGACAACCGCCGCAACGGCATGTGTCACGCCGTCGATGGTCCGTAGCGCGGCCTCGACCTCTCCGAGTTCGACCCGGTAGCCGCGGATCTTGACCTGGTGATCGCCGCGGCCCAGGAACTCCAGGGTGCCGACGCTCTGGTAGCGAGCCAGATCCCCCGTGCGATACCACTGCACGCCTTGATGTTCGACGAATCGGTCGCGGGTGCGTTCGGGGTCACCGCGGTACCCGGCTGCCACCGACGCACCACCGATCCACAGTTCGCCCGTCACCTGGTCCGGGCAGTCGAGTCCGCGGTCGTCCACCACCCGGCACTGCACGTTCGGTAACGGCCGGCCGTACGGAACAGCCTTCCAGTCCTGTGGAATCGGCCCGTTGACCTCGCAGACAGTGGAGTGGATCGCGGTCTCGGTCGCACCACCGAGGCCCGCGAACCGGGCTGCCGGCGCCAGCTCGTGCAGACGGCCCGGTAGATCGACGGTCACCCAGTCGCCGCCGAGGACAACGGTCCGAAGACCTTCGAGCTGGGACCCGGTCCCGATGGAGAGAAGCATGTCGAGGAGTCCGGGAGCGCAGTTCAGGACCGTGACGTCGAATCGGCGAATGGTATCGGCCCATGCCGCAGCATCATTGACCTGACCTGCATCCACCGACACCACAGCACCACCGAGGTGCAGCGGGGCGAAGATGTCGAAGACGGACAGGTCGAACTCGAGCGCGGACAGCGCCAGTGTCCGGTCGTCGGCACCGAGACCGAAGTGATGGATGATCCCGTCGATGGTGTTCGCCGCCGCGGCATGGGTGACCTCGACGCCCTTGGGCCTTCCGGTGGATCCGGACGTGAAGAGCACGTAGGCAACGTCGGTCGGTTCCGATGGCATCGGTTCGGCCAGAGGGCGGTCGAACCGGATCGCATCACCGATCATGAGTTCGTCGACCTGCGCCGCAGCCGCTGGACCGGTGCCATCGACCAACGCCAGCCGGACCTCGCCCTGATCGAAGATCATCTGCTGTCGAGCAACCGGCTGATCGACACCGATCGGCAGGTATGTGGCCCCGGCGGCGAGGACTCCGAGGACCGCCACCACCTGTGTGTGGCCTTTGCCGACGCGGACGGCGACGGTGTCTCCGCGGCCGATTCCGCTGGCGCACAGGGCTCCGGCCACGGCGAGTGACTGCCTGGCGAGTTCGGGGTGCAGCAACCGGTCTCCTTCACCCCACAGCACGGCCGGCTGATCGGCGCCGGCCGCTGCCCGGGCAAAGAAGCCATGATGCAACGTCCGCGGTGGCAGATCCGCCGCGGTGGCGTTGACATCCTCGCGGACCGACGCCTGCTCCGGCGGAAGTCGGGAGAAATCAGCAGTGGTCCAGTCTGTTTCGCCGTCGACAAGTGCTTCGATCATCGAGCGATAGTGGTCGAACATGGCGTCGGAGACCCCGGGAAGAATCGCATCCCGGCGAACGTCCCAATTCAGCAGGACACCGCCGTGCAACTCGGCGACCTGCGCATCGAGCACAACCTGCGGCCCCTGCGAGATGATCCACTCCGGTTGCCCGAACTCCGATTCGACGATGTCGGCGAACAGCTCACCCAGATTGAGTCCGCTGGTATAGACGACCGGCGCGATCACGGGCTCCCCACGGTGACGGCCGAGGTCACGCAAGATGTTCAGTCCCGAGTATGCAGAGTGCATCGCACTGTCATGGGTGGTTTCCTGGAGCGCGGTGACCGACTGGAGGAACGAGCCGGTGCTGCGCAGATCGACCTCGAGCATCAGCGAGTTCGTGAAATCGCCGACAAGCTTGTCGACGTCGCGATGGTAGGGCTCGCGATCGAACAGCGGGAGATTCAGCAGGAAGTTCGAACTGGTCGACCATCGTCCGACGACCTCGGCGAACACCGCGGCCAAGACCATGGCCGGTGTGACCGAATGTTCCCTTGCGCGCGTGAACAACTGATCGGCGTCGCGTGGCGACAGCCAATGTGCGTAGCGGACGGAGTCTGCTGAACCCGTGCGCTGCTCGGAGGGGATCACCGGAAGTTGTGGTGGATCAGGAAGGCCCGGAACACGTTCGGCCCACCAGAGCTTGTCCTGATCACCCGACGTCGACCCATGGTGTTCGTCGAGGTATTGCCGATAGGTGTAGTCGAGTTGTCCGAGGTCGGCACCGGGATTCCGGTACAGGGTCGCCAGGTCCGCCATCAGTGTGCGGTAGCTCATCGCATCGGCCACGAGCATGTCGACGTCGATGTGCAGGCGGGTCTTGCTCCCGGGCAGAAGGGACAGCGTTATGTCGAGACCTTGTCCGGCAGCGACATCCATCCGCTGGTGGGTCTTGGCGTTCCGGATGTCTCGGAGCTGACCGTCGACAACGTCCTGGTCGAGGCGGGTCAGGTCCCGCACGGAGACGACGTGTACTTCGGGGCTGGGCAACACCTGCTGGAGACCGTCGTCGAGAAACTTCGTGCGCAACATCTGATGCCTCGCCACCAGTGCCGAACAGGCGTGCTCCAATCGCTGCGGATCGACGTCCCGGCCATCGAACTCGACATACAGATGGGCGGCGACACCGCCGAGCGTCTGACCGTCCTGCCTCCCCACCCAGTACGCGTGCTGCATCGAGGCCAACGCAAACGGTGTGCCGTCATCGTCGGCGGGGTCGTGGCTCGGCGCGTCGGCACGCACCGCCTGGGCCGCCCCCTGATGTTCACCGGCAGCGGGTACACAATCGAGCATTCCGAACCAGGCAGCAAGTGTGGGTTCCTGGGCCAGCCGTGCGAACTTGATGTCCTTGCCACGTCGGCGCCATTGACCGGACAGTTTCATCATCGTCACCGAGTCGAGGCCCATCGAGATCAGATTGACGTGATCGTCGATCGAATCGGCTGCGATTCCCAATTTTTCGGCCACACTTCGACGAACCTCGTGTTCGCTCAGCGGGCCGTCTCCGCTTACGTGCATGTCTTCTCCGCGTCTTCTAGGTCTGTCGTGTCGTCATGTCCGGTGGCTCGGGCCTCATCCATCTCGGCGGACCAGGTAGGGCGCGACACTGCCGAGCTTTTCGCAGGTCTCCTCGAACTCCCTTTCCGGAGTGGACTGTTCGACGATCCCGGCACCGGCGCGTAGCCAGGCACGCCCGTCCTGCTCGATCACCGTGCGCAGTGCCAGCGCGGCCTCGAGGGTTCCATCGGATGAGGCGGTGAGTATCGCGCCCGAGTAGAGTCCTCGCGGCTGTTCATCGAGACGGTAGATGGCCTCTACGGCAGCGCGTTTGGGGATTCCGGATGCAGTCACGGCCGGGAAGACCGCAGAGAGCGCATCCCACGGGGTGAGGTCCTCTCGTAATTGCCCCGATACCGTCGAGGCCAGATGCTGCACGCTGCCGCGCTCCGACACGGCCATGAAGTCGAGGACCTTGGCGGTTCCGGCATCGGATATCGCCTCGATCTCACGGAATGCCGTGCGTACCGACACCGCGTGTTCCGAGATCTCCTTCGGATCGTTCTCCAGCTCGTCCCGGGCGGTGCGGTCGGCGTGCTCCCCGTTTCCCAGGGACCGGGTCCCAGCCAGTGGGGTTGTCGTCACCGTGCGTGAAAGATCCACCGAGACAACGAGTTCGGGACTGAAGCCGGCGGCGGACAGGTCTCCCAGTTTGATCAGGAACGATCGCTGCGGACTGTTGCCGGAGCGTCCGAGCCGATAGGTATGCGGGAGATCCACCGGAAACGGGACAGGAACCTTGCGCGAGAGGATCACCTTGCTGTAGCGATCCGAATTGATCTCTTCGATCGCCTGGGCGGCCCGTCCGCGAAAGTCGTCGTGGTCGGTGCGTATGTCGATCGCCTCGGGTATCGGCAGATCATGCGCCTGCGGCGCGGTGAGGAGTTCTGTGAACTGCGCTCGCTCCGCGGGTGTTCCTCCGCTGAAGGTGATCGGTCCGTCGACCGAATCGAATCTCGCCACCATCTCGGGAACCACCAGGTGCGCAAGACTCGGGTCGTGAGGATCGTCCGAGGTCTCGAGGCCGTGGACGGTGCGGGCGAAATCGAAACCCACCCAGCCGAACACCTCCCAGTCGGTCACCGGCAGTGATCCGAGCGCATCGCGCAGGGCCGCGGCCGGATCTCCCGACCAGCGGGCCACTCGCGGCGGCTGTGTGCCCCAGCGGGTTCGGGTGGTGTTGTTCTTCAGCTCGACGGTTCCGAGTGCTCCGACCGCCACCGTCCAGTGGCCGCGATGTTCGTAGAACACATAGGTGCTGTACGCACCCGACCGGGCCATGTCGGTGACCGCCCGCAGTGATCGTGTCGAGGCGGTTGCCGGCAATAGATCCGTATCCAGCACCGAGTGGTACCCCTCTCCAGCGTGAATGGAGGCGGGCCGCGCCTCGTACTCGCGTCAGGGCAACCCACCAAGACCTAGGTTAGCCTATACGCTTTTGTGCAGTCGCGGTAGGTAGGGGGTTTGGGCGAGTCAGTGAGGTTCTGTCGCCGGTTCCGGAATGTCGCGCCAGGCCCGCAGATGGCCGAATCCGGCAAGTCCGGTGAGCGCGACGAGGGTCAGGGTTCCGCAGTAGACGGCGATGGCGACCGGTGGCTCCAATGCGGATCCGATCGCCCCGGCGAGCATGGAGCCCAGTGCGCCGCCGAGCACGATCAAGGCGCTCCAGACACTGTTGATCCGACCGCGGAGCCGATCCGGTGTATCGCGTTGCAGCAGGGTGAACTCGAGTATTGCCCGCAGACCGACGGCGAGGCCGGCCGCCACGAGGAGCAGGAATGTCGCCGCAAGCCACGGGGTCGTACCGACCAGCGACATGAGTCCCAGGCCCACGAATGTGACCACCAGGATGAGCAGGCCCTTTCGTTCGAAAGCTGCCACCCAGCCACTGGTCAGCGATCCGATACCCGCCCCGAGTGCGATACCCGAGTAGAGCAGGCCCGCGGCCCGGGGATCGTTGTCGAAATGATGGTCGACGAGTGCCGGGATCAGAACCGTGATCCCGGCGCCGAGGAGCGCGATGACGCCGACGAACAAGACGGAGCGGATCACCGGCCTCGTCCAGGCGAAGTGCAGGCCTTCGATCAGTGATCGCATCGGGTGCGTGGGCTCGGCGTCTTCGGGCCGGAGAGGCGGAACGCTCGACAGCAACGGGAGTGTCGCGAATGTGCCCAGCGCCGCGGCGCCGTAGTTCCACGTCACTCCGCCGGCTGCGATGACCAGACCACCGATTGCCGGGGCGGTCATCATCCCCACTTCTGCCGTCAGGCCGTTGATGGCCGCGGCCGCAGAGAATTTGTCCGGAGGTATCAGCGCCGGAGTCGCCGCGAGCAGCGCGGTGAAACTGATCGCTCCCAGGCCACCGTCGAGAGCGCCGAGAACATAGATGGCGAGCACGCTGGGGTCGTCGAACATCGCGTTGGCCGCGAGTCCGGCAAAGGCCAGTCCGCACAGACACCGGCTCCAGAGGATCAGCGTTCGGCGGTCGTAGCGATCCGCGAGCACTCCACCGATCAGCGACCCGGCGAAAGTGGCCACGCCGGTGGTCGTTGCCACCGCTCCCACCTGGGTACTCGATCCGGTGAGCGTGTACATCTGGATCGGGACCGCGACCATGAGCATGCCGATGCCGAAAACGGTGATGGCCCTGGCGATGACGATGTTGCGGAACGCGCGACTCTCCCGCAACGGACTGACATCGAGGAAGATCCGGTTGATCGGCATCAACAACCTAACGCTGTGGTGAAATCAAAAGATAGCCTACACATTGCGGTGTGCTTGCACGTGGGTCAACTGTGGGTCGCCGCTTGTGGCCATGGCCGAAATCCGATGTTAGGTTCGACTGACCTTATCCGTGGGAAACTCACGCGCCCGCGATGTCATCACCGAGCTTGTCAGGAGCCGCATGCCCAAGACCATTCGCGAACCGGTCGTATATCCGATCTCCATCCGCGAACTGCAGGTTCTGCGGATCAAGGACGTGACCCCGGGATTGCGGAGGATCACCCTGACGGGAGCGCAATTGGGCGCATTCACCTCGGCGAACGGTTTTGCGCAACCGCCGCTGCGGTCCGAGGGGTTCGACGATGACATCCGCCTGATACTGCCGTACCCGGGTGAAGAGGCCCCGGTGTTGCCGGTGCAGCTCGACGGGACGTTCGCGATGCCCAAGGATCGTCGGCCCATCTGGCGGGCATACACGATTCGGCGGTGGGACCCGGACACGGCCGAGCTGGATATCGAGTTCGTCAAACACGGGTCCGGGATGGCGACCACGTGGGCGTACCGGGCTCAAATCGGTGACACCGTCCACATCACGGGTCCGGCAGCCATGAGGCAACCGCCGGCCGGCATCGACTGGCTGCTGATAGCGGGCGACGAGACCGCACTTCCGGCCATCGCGCGATGGCTGGAAGAAATGCCGGTCGACACGCGTGCACAGGTCTTTGTCGAGATCGCCGAACCCGCCCATGAAGTCGACCTGCCCGTTCTGCCGAACGTCCAATTCACTTGGCTGCACCGGAACGGGGCGACGGCGGGAACCACCGATCTGCTCTCGGGTGCGGTGGAGAACGCGCAGTGGTGGGACGGCTCTGTGTATGCATGGATCGCCGGAGAGGCCACGGTCACGAAGAAGATCCGTCGCCACCTCGTCGAGAAGCGCGGTGTGAGCAAGGAATACATCGAGTTCACCGGGTACTGGCGGCATTCCGAAGTGGTGACTCTGGCCGAGGACCCGACGGTACCCGATCCCGCCCAGAACGAAGAGGCGTTCGAGAAGCTGCACGAACTGGCAGAACTCCTGCCGCCGTTGGCGATTCGAGCCGCAGTGAGTCTTGGATTGCCGGATGCCATCTCGCGGGGTGTCACGGGTGTTGCGGACCTGGCGCAGGCGACGTCCGCGGATCCCGTTGCCATGGGCAAGCTCCTGCGGTACCTGCAGTCCATCGAGATCGTCGAGCCGGCGAGCGAGCCCGGCCACTATCGGCTCAGCGACATGGGAGAGATCCTGACCACCGATTTTGTGGTCGACATCTTGCACCGCGACGGTCCGATCGGTCGTCAGGAACTGGGATTCTTCGGGATATTCGACGCGGTCAAGACCGGGCGGGCATCGTATGCGGCAGTCACCGGGCAGGAGTATTCAGAGCTTCGGCAGGAGCAGTGGTTCGAATCGAAACTGCTGGACAGCATCGCTGATTTCGCCAAGTTCATCGCGCAACCCCTTGCCGCAGCCGATCTTTCGGGCGGGATGCGGCACGTGGTGGTGCGTTCCGACGGTGCCGGACCCATCGCTCAGGCTTTGACCAGCGTATATCCCGATTGTCGGGTGACCATAGTGGGGCTGCAGGCGCAGATCGCCTACCTCAAGGAGGATCTTCCCCGATCAGTGGACACCCCGGAGCAGCTGAATCGGATCGCCCTTCAGGAACAGGACCTCGACGAGAGTCTTCCCCCGTCGGACACCACCATGATCGTGCGATGGCTCGACCAGTTCACCGACGCCGACGCGATCCGGTTGTTGCGTTCTGCAGCAGCCAGTCTCGAACCCGGTGGCCGGATTCTTGTGCTGGAGGACCCCTTCGACACCGAGACACTGGACGAGCATGCCGCCGAATACGATCTGCTGCATCTCACGCTTCATGGGTCGGGACACCGCGACGATCCCGAACTGCGTGCGGTGTTTGCCGGAGCCGGCCTGAACGTGGAAACGGTGCAGACAATCGGCTGGGGTAACACGCTTTATGGTTTGGTGCCTTCTGAATAGTCGACCCTTTTGCCGGAATTTGTGGGCCAGGCATTAATCACGATGAACTTTGCCCTGGATTTTCTACTCATCTAAGGCTAGCCTTGCCTCGGCAGGTTGTGCAGGGCAGAAATGTCGTGCCCGGCGACGTAAGAGTTGTAGATTGCGCAATTCGAATGATCATTCGAACCGGCATGTCAACGAAATACGGGGGTTGCAAATGGGTGTATTCGTTCTGAACGAGGTGCTGGACGATCCCGTCGACCGGCATTCATCTCGTCCGGCGGTGGCCTGTGATGGACATGAGACAGATTTTGAGCGTTTTGAGGAATCGGTGGAGTGGCTCGTCGGTGACCTGATGGCACAGGGAGTGCAGACCAGGCAGCGTGTTGGATTGTGCATCAGTGGCGGCCTGGAGTTCCTGCTCGCCTTCCACGCGCTGATCCGCCTGGACGCCGTGGTGGTGCCGATGGATCCGTTCGACGTGACAACCTTGAGCAGTGCCAAAGGCCTCGACCTCCATCACGTCGTGTCGCATCGTGGGTTCGACACACTCGTCGAAGAGACCGTAGAACTGGTATCCGGCCGGCGGATGTGCCCGATGTTCGACGTGGCCGGTGAGTTCACACTGATTGTCGTGTCCGAGAATTCGCCGCTGCAGCGCAGCGCCGGCCTCATCCTGAACGACGACGGTTACCGGTTCTGGTCATCATCACAGGTGGCAGAGCACGTGGACGGACTCCGGGGCAGGCTCGACCTGGACGCTGATGCTCGGGCGGTGGTGTGTGAACCCTGGAGCAGTCCGTGCGCGGCATTGCTCGTGCTGGCATGTGCCGCCTCGGGTTCCTGTGTGCAGGTGATCCCGGAGTCCGGTGGCGGTGCGACGGTTCTTGAAGCGGTGGCGGGCGACGATGTCTCGGTGGTCTTCGCGGGACCCGCGCTGATGCATGACGTGGTCCGAGGCGCGAACGCGGCCGGGTCGGTGGCGGCTCTGCCGCGTATGGTGCTGCCCTACGGGGAGGTGTTGCCGGCGATTGTCCAGCGGCGCGCGGGACTGATTCGGCACACGCCGGATGAACCCGCGGTCTACGAGTTCGACCCACGCGCCATCCTGCACGACGGATCAAGTGATGCGACCAGGTCGTGCGAATGCGGATCCAGGGCACTTCTCACTGTGTCGTGAACACGGTGGCCACAAGATCTGCGAGCTCCATTTCTTTTCGGTGCCGCAGCGTGTCCAGAATGGCGTCGACGGCGGAATCATCGGGCAAGAACAATGCGGTGGACAATTCCACGAGAAGCTCTTGTCTGTTGTCGGGCCGCTGCGATGTACGGCCCATCAGTGCAAATATTTGATCAACCGGGTCTGAAGTATTGACTGACAGCCGGCGTGTGATATCGAAACTGTCGGGAGTGAACTCGAGAAATATCGGATCATTCTGTGCCAATCCGAGATCCGTCACAAACCTCTTGATTGTTCCGACCCGGGCCTGCACCGACACCCACATCAGTGATTGCGGACCCAGTCGAGAAGGCAATTGGACGGGATTACCCGGACCGACACCGATCAGGCCGGCCAGCGCCGAAGGGATGTTGAATGCCGAGCCCTTCATATGGGCCCCGCCGACGGTCGTCGCCCAGCGGATCGTGTCCCCGTCGCGATAAAGGAAACGGGTCTTGGCCGGCGATTTGCGGTGGACATACCGGTCGCTCCGGCGGGTGACCACGTCGTCGCGCGTCACGAACTCTCCGGCGCCGGCGTAGGCCCGAATGCTCGATTCGGTGACATCGTATTTCTCGCTGATCTGCGCGATGAGATCCTCGATCCCGACGCGTCCGCCGGCAGCGTCCAGGAGCTGACCGATCTGGCGGTGGACCGGCAGGTATTGTTCTCCACCCCAGCGCCGCAGGCCATAGGTGGTGCGATCGGTCTTGACGATACGGTCGTCGGTCACGAGCGCGTTCCGGACACTGGACCGCGACCGCGGTTCACTGGCCAGACCGATCAGGATCTCGTCGAATGTGCAGGGCCTGTTGGCTATCGAGAGAACTGCACAGATCAGGTCACCGGTAGAAGTGGGGCCGTTGATCACATACTCGCCGAGTACCGCGAAACCACCCAGGCTCAACCAGCGGGTGGCCTCGGGCTCCGACAGATGCAGCGCCGAGGCCACGACCCGCACCGGCACCAGGGACTCGGCGCCGGTGTTCGCGTCGAGGATGTCACCGACGAGGTCGGCGATCTGGGCAGTACTGCGACTGATGATCCAGCCGTCGACACTGCTCAGCTCATCCGAACCGGCAATGAGCAGCTGACCGACCGAAATCCCCAGAGCGGGAATCTCTGTCGCGAACAGAGGTAGCGATTCGGTCACGCGGCCGGCGTCGGCAACCGGATCGGCCACGGCGACGGTCTCGGCGAGTAGCCGTCGAAGATCGACCGAATTGCCGACCGTCTCGGAAAGCCGCAACCGCAAGTGCCTGTCGAGTTGGTTCACCCGCTCACGGGACAGACCGAGCGATTTGGCGAGTTCGGCCTGCGTCCGCGGCCGGGTCGCGAAGATCCGCTCCCGAAGGATGACCTGGTCACGCTCATCGATGGACCCGACGAAATCGATGAGGCCCGGATCGGCCAGGACCCGGGTGCTGCCACCTCCACCACCCTGAGGGGTTCGGGTGGCCTCGGCGACCAGAGCGGTGATGACTCCGGCGACCGTGGCACGGCCCACGTTCGGCAAGTGGAGCATACGGCCCGCGGACAGCGCCAGAACATCTCCACATGTCGTGATGTTGTTGTCCTGCAGGACCTTTTCGGTGTGCCGGTCGACGCCGATCGAGGCCACCGGAGTTGTCGCGGACAGTGTCGGAAAGTCGTCGGCGAGCGTCTTGTCCGCTCGATCCTCGAGGTGGCGGGACGCGACCCGCTCACAGAACCGGTCGAAGTTCGTGGTGTTCAGGTTGTCGGCAGGGCTGGAGTCGAGCCAGGCATTGGGGATCAGCTCGTCGGCGGACAGGATCGGCGGGCCGGACCGGTACCCGTCGAGCCAGGGCAGGAGCATCGTCCATGGGGTCTTCGACAGATTCTGGGCCGCGGGTATCGCCGTCTGCGAGTCCGGCATGGGCGAGCCTTTCGGTGCGCGGATCGGGCACCCGGGCTGGGATCATCGGCCGATCCTGATCAACGATCTGTCAGAACCCTAGCCTATCCGTAGAAACGGTCTTGCGTTCTGGCGGGCCCGTCGCCGCGGCCACGGCAGAGTGGCCGGACTCAGGAGCGGTGGCCGGAGATCTCGCCCCCGACGCCCAGTGCGGTGAGGATCGTGCGGAGTTTGGTCGTGGTCTCGGCGTATTCGAGTTCGGGATCGGATCCGGCGACGATGCCACCGCCCGCGGAGGCCCGCAGTGTCCGATGGTCGGCGGCGAGCTCGGCGCACCGGATGCTGACCATCCACTCACCGTCGCCGGAGCTCTCGCACCAGCCCACGGTGCCGGCGTAGAAACCGCGATCGGCCTCCGTGGCGAGGATGTACTGGCTGGCTTCGGCGGTGGGAGTGCCGCAGATGGCGGGTGTGGGGTGCAGTGCCACCGCGAGGTCGAGTGCGGTGGTGGTCTCGTCGCGAACCGTCCCCTCGATGCGGGTTCCCAGATGCCACAGATCGGGTGTCTGGGTGAGTGTCGGTGTCGACGGTACGTCGAGTCGACTGCACAGCGGTCCCAGCGCCGCGGCGATCGCGGTGACCACAAAAGCGTGCTCATACTGATCTTTTGCCGATTCGACCAGCATCCGGCCGTTGTCGCGGTCCGCGTCCGGGTCGGCCAGGCGCGGTGCGGATCCGGCGAGAGGATGGCAGGTGACCGTCGAACCCGCCTTGCGCACAAGCACTTCGGGGCTCGACCCGATCAGGGTGTGCCCGCGATACGACGGCCCGGCTGGGGTGAGGTCAGCGAGCATTCCGTTGCTGTTCCGGTCTGCGGCGATCAGCCGCGCGAGCAGATCGGAGGGATCGATCAGATCGCCGGCGCGCAGGTGGACGGTACGCGCCAAGACTACTTTGTCGAGTGGGGTCCGATGGTCCGAAAGGACGTTGATTGCGTCAGCGATTCTGCGCACGTGCTCGCTTGGTTCGGGCTCGGTGGCGGTGACCTCGACCGGCGGCAAGGCGGGTTGAACCGAGCTCAGGCGGTGCGGCATTCGGTGCAGCCGCGCGGGTGCGGTGAGCGCGGCAGGCTCCCGGGGATCGAACGGAAGCGCGCCGACGATCTGGGCGTGGGTGCCTGCGGCCAGCGCCGCCCGTGCGGTATCGACGGAATCGAACTGGGCGGATGTTCCGTACGCGAGCACATGGTACGTCGGTCGTGATAAGGCGAAGGTCGGTGCGCTGGGCCGATTGTCGGTACCTGGTGCTTCGGCGGCGCGTCTGGTCTCGGTCGATGAGGTGGACATTTCCGGTAACCTTCCGAAGTAGTCGGCTAACATAGCCTAACCTAACACTTCGTCGATCGGCATGTTCAGTTGGTAGCGGTGGACCGTTTGACACGTGGTCGGTTGTCCAGGGAGGACCGATTCCAGGCTAGCAATCGTCATCGAACGCCGGCCGTTCACCGGGCCCTGTGGTGTTGGTTGTCGACGCACAGAGACTAAGGTAAGCATTGCCAATAGGAACTCTTGGCCACGACCGTGGCGTGCGACCGGCAACGTCTCTGGTCGATGGTGGTGATAGCGACAGCAAGGTGAACATGCGGCCCAACACATGCGGGTACTCAACGTGAGCGTCGGCGCACGCGCACGGCAACCGGCCGGTCCTGTCGAAGGTGTCGAGCCTGCAGGTCGTCGTACGTCTGCCGGGCTCGCGCAGACCAACACCCGTCGTATGCTGGGCTTCCTGGTAGGTCTGGCCGTCCTCGCGCTGGCGTGCCTGCTCAGCATCGCGATCGGGGCCAAGGACATCCCATTGGGAACCGTGTGGGACGCCCTCTGGACGTACGACAACTCGAATGACCACATCATCATCCGTGACTTGAGGATCCCGCGAACCGTCTTGGGTCTCATCGTCGGGATGGCGCTCGGAATCGGCGGCGCGGTGATCCAGGCAATGACACGGAATCCGCTGGCCGATCCAGGAATCCTCGGAATCAACCAGGGTGCCGCGTTTGCCGTGGCGCTGGCGGTCGGAATCCTCGGGGTCGGTGGCATCTGGGCGTACATCTGGTTCGCGTTCGCGGGGACCGTCGTGGCGATGATCGTGGTCTACGCGCTGGGGTCCGTGGGCCGCGGCGGTGCCACCCCGATCCGGCTGACGTTGTCGGGCGTGGCGGTCGGGGCGTTCCTCACCGGGATCACCACGGGCTTGATCTTGGTGGACCCTCGGGCCTTCGACCAGATGCGGAACTGGTATGCGGGCACAATCGCAGGCCGCGGTCTCGAGGTCTCTGGTGCCATCGCGCCGTTTGTGGTCGTCGGTCTGGTGCTCGCGTTCTCGATTGCACGGCCGCTCAACGCGGTGGCGATGGGCGACGATCTGGCCCGATCGTTGGGTGCGAACATCGCTCGCACCCGGGTTCTCGGTTTCATCGCGGTCATGCTGCTCTGCGGCGCGGCTACGGCTGCGGCTGGTCCGATCGCATTTGTCGGTCTGATGGTGCCGCACGTCGCCCGGTGGATTGTGGGACCGGACCAACGGTGGATCATGGCGTACACCCTGGTGGGTGCACCCATCCTGCTGCTGTTGTCTGACGTGATCGGCCGGGTGATCGTCCGGCCCGGCGAGATGCCCGTCGGCGTCGTGACCGCATTTGTGGGTGCGCCCGTACTCATATTCTTGGTGCGTCGCGGTAAGGCGAGTGGGCTGTGACCATCGAGATGAAGAAGACCGGCGGATCGTCGGGCATCGATTTCGGCCGCCGGGTCGCGATTCTTCGGTCGCCTGGCGGTACGCCGTCGGGCCGGATCGACATCCGTGCCGTTGTGGTGATCGCGGTGCTGGTGGTCCTGTCGCTGGTGGTCGCGGTGATCGCACTCGGGATCGGGGATTATCCGGTCGCCCCGGACCGGGTGCTCAACGCCATCTTCGGGACGGGCACCCGTATCGAGGAGTTGGTGGTGACCCAGTGGCGGATGCCGCGGGTACTGCTGGCGCTGGTCCTAGGCGCGGCTTTGGGCGTCAGCGGAGCCATATTCCAATCGATCACCCGTAACCCGCTCGGCAGCCCGGACGTCATCGGTTTCAACACCGGTGCCTACACCGGTGCGTTGGTGGTCCTGCTGGTGATCGGTGGCGACAGCGGCTACTACGGCACGGCGATCGGGGCGTTGATCGGCGGCATCGCCACCGCGCTCGTCGTCTATCTGCTGGCCTTCAAGCGTGGTGTGCAGGGCTTCCGGTTCATCATCGTCGGTATCGCGATCAGCGCCGTCCTGGCGTCGGTGAACACCTGGCTCATCCTCGAGGCCGATCTGGAAGAAGCCATGTCGGCGGCGGTGTGGGGTGCCGGGTCGCTCAACGGATTGGGGTGGTCACAGGCGAAGCCGGTGATGATCGTCCTCGCGGTCCTCGTGCCGTTCGTGATAGTGGTCTCGCGCCGGATGCCGATGCTCGATCTGGGTGACGATGCAGCCAAAGCGCTGGGTATCAGGGCCGAACCGACGCGTCTGGGACTGATCATCGTCGGCGTGGCGCTGACCGCCGTGGCAACTGCCGCAGCGGGTCCGATCGCATTCGTGTCCCTGGCAGCCCCCCAGGTTGCCCGCAGACTCACTCGCACCGCAGGGGTGGCACTGCTGCCCTCGGCGGCGATGGGAGCATTGCTGCTGATCTGCAGTGACCTGATCGCGCAGCGCGCCTTCGCGCCGACGCAGTTGCCGGTGGGTGTGGTCACCGTCTCGGTGGGCGGGTTGTACCTGATCTGGCTGCTCGCCCGGGAGGCGCGCCGACAATGAGCACCGAGAACATGCTGGGAGTAAATGTGAACAAGACCGATGTGACCGAGTCGGACGGCGAGACACCGGCGGCCACGACCGCGGCCCGGTTGCAGGCGCGCGACATCACCATCGGCTACGACAAGCGAGTCATCAGCGAATCGCTGAGCGTCGACATCCCAGACGGTGCGTTCACGGTCATCGTGGGCCCCAACGCATGCGGGAAGTCGACGCTGCTGCGGGCGCTGTCGCGGTTGCTGACCCCGAACTCCGGGACGGTGTTACTCGACGGCAAGGCGATCACCTCCTACCCGGCCAAAGAGGTGGCCCGCAGGCTGGGTTTGCTCCCTCAGTCGTCGATCGCGCCGGACGGCATCCGGGTGGCAGACCTGGTGGCCCGAGGGCGCTACCCGCATCAGAAACTGATCCGGCAGTGGTCGAAAGACGACGAGAGTGCCGTCGTGGAGGCGATGGAGGCCACCGGCGTCACCGAGTTGTCGGGACGGTTGGTGGACGAGCTGTCCGGTGGTCAGCGCCAGCGGGTCTGGGTGGCCATGGTGCTGGCGCAGGAGACTCCGCTGATGCTGCTTGACGAACCGACGACCTTCCTCGACATCGCATACCAGATCGACCTGCTCGAACTGTGTTCCGAACTCAACAAGGTCAAGGGCCGCACCCTGGTCGCGGTGCTGCACGATCTCAACCACGCCTGCCGGTACGCCGACCACATCATCGCGATGAAAGACGGCGACATCGTCACGCAGGGACGGCCCGCCGATGTCATCACCGCCGACCTCGTGCACGAAGTGTTCGGTTTGCCGTGCCGGATCATCGAGGATCCCGAATCGCTGACCCCACTGGTGATCCCGCTGGTTCGGCGGTAGATTGCCGCGTCGACCCGCCTGTCTATGTGAGCCGGGCGCGTAGGGCGCGCTTGTCGATCTTGCCGACGGCGGTGACCGGCAGGGACTCGACAACGCGGAGCTGATCCGGTTGCTTGAAAGTGGCCAGACCACGGTCTGCCAAGAACGTCCGGACGGTGGGAAGGTCTGGCGCGGTCCCGGTGACGACGATTGCGGCACAGATCTTCTCGCCCAGATTCTCGTCAGGGAGTCCGACCACCGCGGCCTGCCGAATGTCGGGATGCGCCAACAGGTTCTCTTCGACATCATCGGCGGCAACGTTCTCTCCACCGCGCACGATGGTGTCTTTGATCCGGCCGGTGACCATGAGATGTCCGGATGGGAGACGGCGGACCCGGTCGCCACTGCGGTAGTAGCCGTCGGCGGTGAAGGACCGGGCATTGTGCTCGTCGGCCCGGTAGTAGCCGCGAATCGTATACGGCCCCTTGACCAGGAGCTCGCCTTCGATGTGGTCGGGAACGTCGTCGCCGTTGTCGTCCACCACCCGCAACTGGTCGAGGTCGCTCATCGGCCTGCCCTGGGTTTGCGTGACGGTCTGTGGATCATCCCCGGCGCGGGTGTAGCAGATAAGTCCTTCGGCCATCCCGAACACCTGCTGCACAGCTCCGCCAAAGGCCTCATTCGCGGCGATGGCATCGGCTTCGGCGAGTTTGGCGCCACCGACCTGGACGAGCCTCAGCGACGACACGTCGGCCGGTTCCCACTCGGTGGCCGCGGTCCACACCTGGGCCAGGGCCGGCACCAGTGCCACGGCTGTGACACGGTATTTCTCAATCAGGTCAAAGGTGTTGTCCGGGGCCGGATCAGTTGTGAATACCGCATGTCCACCGACCGACAGGATACCCAGGAGTCCTGGGCATGCCAGTGGAAAGTTATGTGCTGCAGGCAATGTCACCAGATAGGTATCCGTCGAACCGAGCTCGGCGATGGTGGCGCTACTCTCGGCGTTGAACCGGTAGTCGTTGTGGCTGCGGGCAATCAGCTTGGGTAGCCCAGTGGTCCCACCCGAGACGAGGAACAATGCGGGGGATTCCGGGTCGCAGTCGGATGGAACCGCCGAGGTGGCATCGCCGGTGGGCAGGGGGGAGAAGGGCCCTGGGTCTCCATCGACGAACACGTGGGTCACGCTCGGTACTCGATCCACCAGATCTGTTGCAAGAGTTCGGTAATCGAATCCGCCGGCCACATCGTGGCAGATGTACCCGACTGCGGTGGAGGTTCTGGCCAGGTGCGCGATCTCGGAGATGCGATGCGCGGGCAGTGCCATCACGGGAGCAACGCCGGCGCGCAGCAGGCCGAAGAAGTTGACGGCAAACGCTACCGAGTTCTGGTTCTGCATCACGACGCGGTCGCCGGGGCGTAGGCCGGCCTTGATAAATCCGGTGGCCCGTGCAGCTGCCGCGGCGGCGAGTTCGGCGTAGGTGAGTGCGACACCGTCGTCGGTAACCGCTCTGGCGTCCGGGGTGGCGGACGCCTGATCCCAGAGCACGCTCCACAAGGGGGTGTCGTGCCACAATCCCAGGTCGCGGTAGCGGTCGGCCACAGGCTCGGGATGCCGGGCGAATCCGTTGGTGAGGTCGCTGTGGACCATGAACTCGGTCATGAATGCCACCTACTCAAAATAGCCTATTAGTTTGTAGCTGTGGCTGAAGGCTACCATTGAACGAAGTGTTCAATCGGATTGTCTGCCACCCCTGAGGGTCGAGTTTGGGTAGGCTAGGTTTTCGATGGTGCTGGTGTCATACGGGCGGCTGCATTTGCTGTGCTACTGCCAGTGCTACTGCCAGTGCTGTTGATCGTGACGTTGGTGGGATGAATCCGATGAATCCGATCACGGCATTTCGGAGTCAGGTGCTCCTCCGCGATGGCGGCGCTGGACAGCCCGGACGTCGGTTTGGGAGAACGTCCGCTGTAGATCGCCAGGGGCGGCTGCGGCCGGATCCGTCGGTGGTGTCAGATTTGAGAGGTGACGACCGATATCGATGCTCCAGAAGACGCCCACGCGATCACCACAAAGGCGGACCTCGAACGGGTACTCGGCGTGCCCAGCGAATCCGTCCTGAACAAGCACACGGGGTCCATGACCCCACTCATGGCCGAGTACATCAAGCACGCAAGGTTTTTCGTGTTGGCCACGGCGGACGCCGACGGAAACTGTGACTGCTCGCCGCGCGGAGACGTCGATTCCGCGGTCTTCGTCAAGGATGCGGGCACGCTTGTGCTGCCGGACCGCCCGGGCAACCGCCGGGTCGACTCGTACCGCAACATTCTCTCCAACCCACACGTCGGGGTGATGTTCCTGGTCCCGGGGATCGACGAGGTCCTGCGGGTCAACGGTCGCGCGACCCTGCGCACCGACCCGGAGTTGCTCGACGCCATGGCGATCAAGGGCAAGCCCGCGACGCTGGCAGTGGTCGTCGAGGTCGACGAGGTCTACGTCCACTGTGCCCGGGCGATCCTGCGGTCCGACCTGTGGAACCCGGAGCGGTTCGCCGATCCCGATGTGGTGCCTGCCGTCCGGGACATCGTCGCCGAACAGCACTCGCTCACCGTGCCGTCGGATGAGCCGCGGCGACAAGAGGAGTACCGCTCACACCTGTATTAGAGCCCGCGCGCGTTTGCCGGGGTCTACTTGAACCGAACAAGCGCTCGGTCATAGGGTGCGAGGATGGAAATCAATGGAGCAAGCGCAATTGTGACGGGTGGGGCATCGGGTATCGGTGCTGCAGTGGCGCGGCAACTCGCCGCACTGGGGGCCAAGGTGGTCGTGGCCGACCTGCAGGCCGACAAGGGTGAAGCCCTGGCCAAGGAGATCGGTGGGACGTTTGTCAGCGTCGACGTCACCAAGACCGAGCAGATCGAGGCCGCGGTCAACAAGGCTCTTGAACTCGGACCGCTGCGGGCACTGGTGAACTCGGCCGGAATCGGCTCGGCGCAGCGCACCATCGGCCGCGACGGGGAGTTCTCGTCCGCACACGACATCGACGCCTTCCGCAAGGTCATCAACATCAACCTGATCGGCAGCTTCGATGCGACCCGCCTCGCCGCCACGGCGATGAGCCGTGCGGAGCCCACCGAGTCCGGCGAGAAGGGCGCGATCGTGTCGCTGGCCAGTGTGGCCGCCTTCGACGGGCAGATCGGCCAGGCCGCGTACTCGGCGTCCAAGGGCGGCATCGTCAGCCTGACCCTGACCGTCGCGCGCGACCTCGCGGCCGCCGGCATCCGCAACAACACCGTCGCCCCCGGACTCATCGAGACCCCGATCTACGGAACAGGTCCCGAGTCGGAGGCGTTCAAGGCCAAGCTCGGTGAGAGCGTGCTGTACCCGCGCCGACTCGGCACCCCCGACGAGCTCGCGTCGATGGTCATCGAACTGATCACCAACTCCTACATGAACGGTGAGGTCGTCCGCGTCGACGGCGGAATCCGGATGCCACCGAAGTAGTCTCCGCCGCAACCAAATTCGCTCCACGTTCTCGCGTTCGCGCCGGTTGCAACCGGAGCGAACGGAGGTACGCGGAGCGAATTCTTGGTTTCTGGGTGCCTACGTTCGGCGGGTGGAGGCGGTGACGGTGAACTTGGTGTTCCGGGCGATCTGCCGGGTTGGCCCGACGATGCGTTCGAGTGCGGGGCGATACCGCAGATGGGAGTTCCACACACACCACAGCTCGCCGCCGCCGGCCAAGGTGCGCGCGGCATCGATGAAGAGGTGCTCGGCGATGCCGACCGAGAGTGCGGCATCGGTGTGGAACGGCGGATTGAGAACGATCAGTTCCTGCGAGCCGTCCGGCAGGGTCTCCAGTCCATCGGCCTGCACCACGTCGACGCGGTCGGTGAGACCATTCGCAGCTGCGGTGGCGCGCGCCGAGGCGACCGCGATGGCCGACCGATCGGTGGCGGTCACCCTCAAGTCCGGTCGGTGCAGTGCCAGCCAGGATCCGACAATGCCGCTGCCGCAGGCCAAGTCGACGGCCGTGTGGGCTTCGATCGGGGCGTTGGCAAGGCTGTTGAGCAATAGTCGGGTGCCGATGTCGATCTTGGTTCCGGCGAACACACCGCCATGCGCCACCACATCGAGGCCCACGTCGTCGTGCCGGTCCCGTCGCGGCCACGACGCCAGGGCACGTCCGGCGGCGTCTCGTCGGGGCTTGCGGGCGAACAGAACCCGCGACTTCTGGCGGGCATGGGATACATCCACCTGCTCGAACACCGCGCCCAAGACGTCGTTCATCTGCCGGGACATGTGTTTGATCCGGCCGCCGGCGACCACCACGACGTCCGGGTTGGCGTGCGCGGCGACGAGCGCGGCCACCTCGGCCAGCCGTTCGAGTGAGCGCGGCAACCGCAGTAACACCACCCGCGCGTCGGCGACGGCGTCGGCGGACAAGGAGATCTGATCGAAATCGTTGAGTCCCAGGCGATCAGCGTTGGCGACCAGGGCGCGCCGCCCGGTAACCAGATCCTGGTGGGTGCGCACCTGCGCGGCACCGGCATCCATCGCCCCCAAGGTCAGTGCGCCGTAGGCGTCGTCGATGACAACAACGGCATGTGCGCCCGCGCCGGTGACGAGATCGGCGGCCTCGTCGAGGATCAGCCGATCCGCGGCATCGACCGCGACCAGCCCTTGTCCCTCGACGTCGGGGTGCCGACGCAACGTCGCCATGTCCATTCACGTGACCCTACCGGCTGCCCACCGCCAAAAAGGTCCGCTCCACCTCGCGCGAGGTGGAGCGGACCTTTTCTCGGACTTTCAGTGTGGGACTTGCGCGCCCGTGTTCAGGGACGGACTAGAACGAGGCCACGTCCAGTTCCATGATGTCGTTGTCGACCTTCTCGACGATGCCGCGGACGGCGGTCAGCTCGGGCAGCATGTTCTTCGCGAAGAACGTCGCCACGGCCACCTTGCCGTTGTAGAACGCGGTATCGGCGTCGCTCGCACCGGCATCGAGTGCGTTCAGGGCCACCTCGGCCTGACGCAGCAGCAGCCAGCCGATGAGCAGGTCGCCCACGCTCATCAGGAAGCGGACGCTGCCCAGACCCACCTTGTACAGCTCCGTCGGCTGCTCCTGGGCGTTCATCAGGAAACCGGTGAGGGTGGCGGCCATGCCCTGGACATCCTCGAGGGCGGTCGCCAGGAGGGCCTTCTCGGCTTTGAGGCGGCCGTCGCCGGAATCGGACTCGATGAAGCTGCTGATCTGTCCGGCCACGTGAGCCAGGGCCTGGCCCTTGTCGCGGATGATCTTGCGGAAGAAGAAGTCCTGCGCCTGGATGGCGGTGGTGCCTTCGTACAGCGAGTCGATCTTTGCGTCGCGGATGTACTGCTCGATCGGGTAGTCCTGCAGGAAGCCGGAGCCGCCCAGGGTCTGCAGCGATTCGGTCAGGTTCTGGTACGCACGCTCGGAACCCACACCCTTGACGATCGGCAGCAACAGATCGTTGACGCGGTAGGCCATCTCCTTGTCGGCGCCGGAGACGATCTGAGCGGCCGCGCCGTCCTGGTGTGAAGCGGTGTAGAGGTAGACCGCGCGCAGACCCTCGGTGTACGCCTTCTGGGTCATCAGCGAACGACGCACGTCCGGGTGGTGGGTGATGGCGACGCGGGGTGCGGCCTTGTCGGTCATCTGGGTCATGTCGGCACCCTGCACACGCTCCTTGGCGTATTCGAGGGCGTTGAGGTATCCGGTCGACAGTGTGGCGATGGCCTTGGTGCCCACCATCATTCGAGCGTGCTCGATGACGTCGAACATCTGCGCGATGCCGTCGTGGACCTCGCCGACGAGCCAGCCCTTGGCCGGGACACCGTGCTGGCCGAAGGTCAGCTCACAGGTGGACGAGACCTTGAGGCCCATCTTGTGCTCGACGTTGGTGACGAAGGCGCCGTTGCGCTCACCGAGTTCGCCGGTCTCGTGGTCGAAGTGGAACTTCGGTACGAAGAACAGCGACAGGCCCTTGGTGCCCGGACGCGCGCCCTCGGGGCGGGCCAGCACCAGGTGGATGATGTTCTCGGTCATGTCCTGATCGGCCGAGGTGATGAAGCGCTTGACACCGTCGATGTGCCAGGTGCCGTCCTCCTGCTGAATGGCCTTGGTGCGGGCGGCGCCCACATCGGAACCGGCGTCGGGCTCGGTCAGCACCATGGTGGCGCCCCAGCCGCGTTCGGCGCTGATGACGGCCCACTTCTTCTGTTCGTCGGTGCCGTTGTTGAAGAAGATGTTCGAGAATCCGGCGCCGGCGGCGTACATGAACGCGGCCGGGTTGGCGCCGAGGAGCAGCTCGCCGATCGCCCAGTACAGCGAGCGGGGCACGGGCAAGCCACCCAGTTCTTCTTCGATACCCAGCTTGTCCCAGCCGCCGTCGATCATGGTCTTGTACGACTTCTTGAACGACTCGGGCACGGTGACGCTGTGGGTCTCCGGATCGAAGACCGGCGGGTTGCGGTCGGCGTCGGCGAAGGATTCCGCCAGCGGGCCCTGAGCGAGGCTGTTGACCTCACGCAGCATGTCGATGGCGGTCTCTTTGTCGAGGTCGCCGAAGTCTCCGCTGCCGAGAACTTCTTCGAGCTTGTACAACTCGAAGAGGTTGAACTGGAGGTCGCGGAGATTGCTCTTGTAATGCCCCATTGCAGAATCCTTTGCAATCGTTCGAACTGCTCTGATTGTGACGAGTACCCGGTAGGTGGACTGCGCGGTAAGTTACTCGCCAGTAACAACTCAATATTACATCCGCTTACCACGACGCACAAACGCGCTGCGCATTGACAAATATGATGTGTGACACATCAAAGAACGTCCATGCGTCCTGGCCCGAGTGCATCCGACTGTTCGGGCACGATGGAGGACATGTCTGAAGTGATGGCGAGTGGCGACGGTCTGCACAGCGAAGGGTCCCGCCCCCTGCGCAGATGGCTGAGCACCGCCGACGGGGACCGTGATCTCGAACCCGCCGATCTCATCGAGATCGGGCACGGCCTTCAGAAGTTCATGCTGCCGTTCCAGTTCGCGAACAAGGAGATCGTCACGAAGCTGGAGATCTTGCGTGACGAGTTCGCCTACCTCAACGACTACAACCCCATCGAACACATCACCTCACGGGTGAAGAGCCCGGAGAGTCTGCTGGCCAAGGCCTACCGCCGTGACATCCCCATGGACCCCACCGCCCTGCAGGACAAGATCGACGACATCGCCGGTGTCCGGGTGACGTGCACGTTCATCACCGACGCCTACCGCCTGACCGAACTGCTCTGCGCCCAGCCCGACGTGAAGACACTGCAGACCAAGGACTACATCGCCAACCCGAAGCCCAACGGATACCGCGGGCTGCACACGATCGTCGAGACGCCGGTCAATCTCAGCAGCGGTCAGCTGCCGGTGAAGGTGGAACTGCAGGTCCGCACCATCGCGATGGACTTCTGGGCCAGCCTCGAGCACAAGATCTATTACAAATACGACCGCACGGTGCCCGCGCACCTGCTCGACGAACTGACCGTGGCCGCCGAGACCGCCAACACCCTCGACGAGAGGATGCAGGCGATCCGGCGAGAGATCCACGGCAGCGGCAATCTCCGCTCCTGAGAACGATTCAGGCGAGCGCCTCACGCAGATAGGTCAGATCGTCGGCAAGACCTTCCTCCGGCGTCTCGAGGATCACCGGGGCGTCGGCGGCCTTCACCACCGCGACCAGGACATCGGGGTCGATGTGACCGTCGGTGAGGTTGGCGTGCCGGTCGCGACCGGAATCGAACTCGTCGCGTGAGTTGTTCAGGTGGATCAGGTCGATGCGTCCGGTGATCGCCTTCACCCGCTCGACGATGTCGACAAGATCCTCGCCGCCCGCCCACGCGTGGCAGGTGTCGAGGCAGAAGCCGGCGTTGTCGAACTCGCCGACCGCGTCCCACAGCCGTTCGATGTTCTCCAGGCTGCGGGCCATCGCGTGGTCGCCACCTGCGGTGTTCTCGATCAGGATCGGGACTCCGAAGCCGCCCTTGTCGTTCGCCCGCTCGAAGAGCTTGCGCCAGTTCTCGTAGCCGTCTTTCGCATCCTCGTCGTCGCGCAGGTGGCCGCCGTGCACCACGAGGCCGAAGGCTCCGAGTTCGGCGGCCGCGGCGGCCTGGTTTATCACCGCCTGGCGCGACGGCATCCGCAACCGGTTGTTGAGGCTGGCCACGTTGATTCGGTACGAGCTGTGCACCACCACATCGATCGGGGAGTTGCGGATCTGCTCGGCGAGAGGGTGGGGTTTCGGCTTTTCCCAACCCTGTGGATCTGTCACAAACATCTGGAGCAATTCGGCGCCGAGTTCCTCGGCGCGGCCGATGGGATCGCTGTCTTGTCGTACGTGGGCACCTGTGCGCATGACCACAGCTTAGGAGGCTCTGGTCACAACGGACGTTTCTCCTGCGCGATCTCCAGGTATTCGGTGGCGAAGTGGAGCACAGTGAATAGCTGGGTGCCACTGTCGGACGAATTGCCTGGGGGAGTGAACGTGGAACGTTTGAGTGGTCTGGACGCCTCATTTCTGTATCTCGAATCCCGATCGCAACTGATGCACATCGTCGGCCTGATCGAACTCGACCCGGATACGGTCGACGGCGGCTATTCGTTCGAGAAGATGCGCGACGTACTCCAGCGGCGGATCGCCGGACTTCCGACATTCCGGCGAAAGCTCAGGGACTCGATCCTGAACCTCGACCATCCGGTGTGGGTCGAGGATCGGCAGTTCGACATCGAGCGGCACGTGCACCGGGTGGCGGTGCCCGCCCCGGGTGGGCGCACCGAACTCGCCGACTTCTGTGCCCACATCGCCGGGGTGCCGCTCGACCGCAGCAAACCGCTGTGGGAGATGTGGGTGATCGAGGGGCTCGCCGACAGGAAGATCGCGGTGTTGCTACGTATGCACCACGCCGGCGTCGATGGTGTGACGGCCTCGGATCTGCTGGCGAAACTGTGCACGTTCAGTCCCGACGAGCCCGAACTCGACGAGGATTCCCTCGCCCATTCGGCCGGGGACGCCTCGCTGGTCGGGCTCGCGGTCGATGGCGCGCTCCAGGTTGCCAGGCGGCCGATGAGTTTCGCGCGCCTGCTTCCCAAGACGGCGCAGGTGCCGTTCGACTGGGTTGCCCGGGCGATCCGGAACGAGGCGATGCCGTTGCCGTTCCGCGCACCGCGGACCCCGTTCAACAAGTCGATCACCGGGCATCGGAGCCTGGCGTACACGCAGGTGTCGCTCGCCGACGTCAAACGCATCAAGGACCACTTCGGCGTCAAGATCAACGACGTCGTACTGAGCGTCTGCGCCGGGGCACTGCGCGACTACCTCGATGAACTGGGCGAGCTTCCCGACCAGCCGTTGGTCGCGATGGTCCCGGTCTCGGTGCACGGGGACAACGACGACGACCTGGTGACTCAGGGCACGAACAAGGTGACGGGCATGTTCACCAAACTGGCCACCGACATCGAAGACCCGGTGCAGCGAATCACAACCGTGGGCGAGCAGGTCCGCAAATCCAAGGAACACCACGGCTCGATGGACTCGAACCTCCTTCGGGGCTGGGCGCAGTTCGTGCCACCGGCCACGATGGGCGTGGCGATGCGGCTGTACGCGTCGCAGGAACTGGCCGAGCGGCATCCGGTGATCTACAACCTGGTGATCTCGAACGTCCCCGGTCCCGACTTCCCGCTGTACTACCTCGGCGCGAAGATCGAGGCGATGTACCCGCTCGGTCCGGTGTTCCACGGGGCCGGCATGAACATCACCGTGTTCTCCCAGAACGGCCAGCTCAACATCGGCGTCATCGCCTGCAAAGAACACGTCCCTGATCCGTGGCCGCTGATGCAGGCCTTCGAAGACGAGGTGAAGGTGCTTCTCAAGTCCTGCCCGTAACCCGGCCCCCTGAACCCGATGATGTGCTGTTTTGGCGGTGCCGACCTGGCGTTTTGTTCGCCAAAAGGGCACATCATCGGGGTTCGGGCTGTGGATAACTCCGTGGTGGCGGCGGGTTTCGGTCGGTCCGGGTGGTTTCTGTGTCCGTATGGAACTTCCCACGGGCCCGAGGCGGGTAGAAGATCTCCTTGCGCTGATGTCGCGGTATCAGCTGCGGGAGAATTATCGGATCCTGTTTCGGGGCGTGTGGATTCGCCGTGATCAGGTTGTCGATTTCACGATGCTCGGTGTCGCCGCGAGTCTGGCCTATCCGGGTAGCGACAAGGATCTACCGGGCATCCTGTGCGGATGGTCGGCAGCTGATCAGTGGGGCAACCTGTATCGGCCTGAAGATGCGCAGCCGGAGTTGATCGTGCCCATCAACGGCCGCGAGTTCCGCGGCTTGCGTGTGCGACGACTACAGATCGACGACGACGAATACACCGTGCTCGGCGGAACGCTCGTGACCACCTTGGCCCGGACTGCAATCGACCTGGGGCGCTTCAATGCACGCGACGACGCGGTGGCAGCCCTGGACTCGATGGTCCGTCGGCATCCGGGATTGCTCGAAGACGTTCGATCGGCGCTCCGGAAGTGGGAACGTCATTGGGGAATCGGTAAGGCGATCACGGCGCTCAAGTTGGTCGATCCGTTGTCGGAGTCGCCGTGGGAAACCCTGCTGAGACTTGTCTTCGTCGACGAGGGATTCCACGGATTCGTACTCCAGCATCGGGTGATGGGCGGTCGGTATCGGCTTGATGCGGCCTGGCCGCATCTGAAGATTGCGGCCGAGTACGACGGTGAACACCACCGCGGTGCCGAGCAGCACGCGCGGGATCTCGAGCGATGGAACCGGCTGCGCGCGGCAGGCTGGGTTGTCATCACCGTCACCGCACACCGATGATGTGCTGTTTTGGCGGTGCCGACCTGGGATTTTGTTCGCCAAAAGGGCACATCATCGGAGTGCGGGGGCGGGGGCGGAGGTGGCGTGCCGCGCGGCTTCGCAGAAGACCGGGATGAAGCGGTCGGCCTCGAGCACGCAGCAGGCGTGCCCGCCGTCGACCTCGAATGCCTTGCTGCCAGGGATGTTGTCGGAGAGCAGGTGCTGACGCGCCGGTGGGATCACCCGATCCCTGGTCGAGATAAGGACCGCGGTGGGTACGTCGATCTCGGAAAGCCAGGGCCGCGAATCGAACCGGCCCATACCGTCGCCGAGTGACCCGAGGCGGGAGACCGGGGTCGACAGGAACTGCCGCAGCGCCCAGACGGAATCCGGGACTGTTCGATCGTCGAGTTTGGCGGCGTTCGGCTGCACGTGGGGCGGATGAATGACCTTCATGACGCGTCCGATGTTGGACATGCTGGTCTGGCGTTTGGGGTCGTTGCTGCCGAAGTAGGGCCCGGTGGAGCACAGGATCAATCCGTTGACACGGCTGCGATGACGGCGCCAGGTCAATTGGGCGACACCGCCACCCATCGAGAACCCGGCAGCGGTGAAGGTGTCGATGCCCAGGGCGTCGGCGAGCGCAGCGACGTCGTCGGCGCAGTCGTCGAGGTCGAACGGCCGGTTGCGGAGGCCGCGTCCGTGCCACCGCTGGTCGAGGGTGATGACCCGGAAATGCTTGTTGAGGGCCGGGATCAGCGGGTACCAGCACAGCAACCCGTTGGTGAGGACTGAATGCAGGAGGAAGATCGCCGGTTTGTCCTTCGGGCCCGAGTCGGTGACATACGTCGAACCCCGTCCCGGCAGATACACCATGTGGCCATCGGGGAGGTCGCGGACGGGGTAGGGCTCGATGACCCGATCGATTCGTCGCAGTGCCACATCGCGAGCTCGGACCAGAGCGCTTTTCATCTGCTCGACGTTACGTGGGATTTTGCTCTGCCGCCCCTCGTGAGCCCGGCGTAAGATCAGAGAATAGTGATGTGTATCACATAGGAATGGAGTCATCATGCACTCAGGAACGTCGCTACATCTCCGCAGGCTCGCGGTGTGGCCGGCCGGGTGGCTTGCCTACTTCGCAGGTGTAGCCGGGGCCGCGTCGGTGGCGCTGACACTCATCGCGACGGCCAGCGAGCACTATGTCGAAGGTGCCGTCGCGGGTATCTGCGCGGTGGTCCTCATCACGCTGTCGATCGTCTCCCTCCGAGCGATTCCGCACATCTCCGATGCGCACACGAAGGCGATGCAGGCCCGTCGGGACCACGCCGTGTACCGGGCGCGGTACCCCCTGTAGGCCTGTAGGCCAGATCTGGCGAGCAGGTCAGAACCGTTCCACGAGGTAGAGGTGCTCGGTGACGTGCACGCTCCTGCCCTTGAGATTGCGGCTGCCGCGAAAGGTGTTGTAGCGCTGCGTGAACTCGGTGACGGTGCCGATGGGTTCGAGCATGTCGCGCATCTGTTCGGGGGTGATGTATCCGTCGTCGTTGAATGAGATCAACAGGAACTTCGAGTCGAGATCTTCGATGAGCGACCGCAACAGCGGCGCGGCGCTGGACCGCACGTTGTAACCCGACCGGTTCCAGTCGTTGGGTATACCCGAAACCTTGCTCATCGCGGTGGGTACGCGGTTGTCGGCGATCAGGTTGAGCATGAAGTAATTCGAGCCGTACGGGTGCTGGTTGTAAGGCGGGTCGAGGTACGCGACGTCGATGCCCCGGACCAGTGTGGGCAACGCTCCGGCGTCGGTCTGCAGCACCCGGCGCTCGGAGCGATGACGGCTCAGGACCGGTGGACGCGCGGTGATGGCCCCGGTGATGCGGCTCAGGGCATCGGCGCCGCTACCGCCGAACCGGCCGAGACCGGTCTCGCGATCCTTGTAGAAACCCTTGAACACTCCCGCGGTGTTGGCGTGGACGGACGCCGCCGACAACAGTGGTCCGAGCAGCAATGTGCGTAGAGGCTCGTCGAGTCCGTGGATGAGGTGGATGTACGCGTCGAGGCGGCGTGCGTTCTCGCTGGTGTAGAAGACGCGTTCACCTGGTGCGATCTGGTTGTCGTCGGACGGCGCGTAGTGCTCGGCGATGAATCCGTCTGTCCGGTAGCCGGATTCGACGACCTGATTGATCTCGTCCACGGTCTGCCCGAGCACCGCGCGGTCGATCTCGTCGGAATTGGTCAGGTAACAGTCGCTGACCACCCGCGCGTAGCTCTCGAGGTCGTTGGCGATCACCAGCTCCGACCGCGACTTCGCCAACCGGGAGACCACACCACTTCCGGAGAACGCATCGAGCGTGACGAGCCGGCGCCCCACCCGCTGTTGCACCGTGGCCAGCGCCTCGTCGATGAGGCCGAGCAACTGGCGTTTGTTGCCGATGTAGGTGATCAGCTGTGACGTGCGGTAGTCGGCGTCCTCATCTGCCACCTCGGCCGTGTCCACAACTGCAGAGCGTATCGAGATCGGTTTGCTCACCGAACAGGACTCCGCCGCCGCGCTCTGCCGACTCGGTCAGTCGTCCATGCAGAGTTCGGTTTCGATCGTGATGGGTACACCGGTCGCGATGAGCAGCCGGCAGGGCGCCTCGGAATCGCGATACAGGCTCAGCCACTGATGGCCCCGGCTGCCATCTGCGTACACGGCTTCCAGGGTTCGGTTGAGGCGCGCTTCGGCTTCGTTGTTGATGATGTACCGCCGGTCGCCATATCGCAGATACTTGTTGGGCACGTTGCCTCCGGAGTCGGATCGGTTGCGTGTGTTCAAGTGTGACTGACGCCACTTGAGGTGATGACCGGTTTGATCCGAGCCGCGCCGTCTGTTTCCAGGCGGGAACGTTTTGGCGAATTCTGAGCCAACGACAGGTGTCCAGTGATTACGTGGCTTCATGAGCACGCAGGAGGCCGACCGGTCCGATGCGGCGATCCCCGGGGGGCACGTCGTCGATCGACCATGGCGTACGCGCCTGAGCACTTCCAATTGGGGTGCGTCGCTGAGCAACCTGAAACTGTGGCGTGCGATCGCGATCGCCGCCTGGCTTGCGTTGGTGATCGCGCACCTCGCCTACCTCGGACTGGCCTTCGACCGGACCCGCCTGTTGCTGCTGCTGTGTGCCGGGCTGGCCGCGGCCAGCATCGGCCGCCGGCGGGTGATCACCGTGGTGATCGATTGGCTGCCGTTCGCGTTGATCCTGCTGGCCTACGATTTCACCCGCAACATCGCCCAGTGGCTCGACATGCCCACCCAGTGGGCGCTGGCCGTCGACTTCGATCACTGGATGTTCGGGGTCAACCCGACGGTGTTTCTGCAGAGCCACCTCAAGCAGGCCGAGCCGCCGTGGTGGGAGGTGATCACCAGCGTTGTCTACATGTCGTATTTCATCGTCCCGTACGCGGCGGCCGCGGTGCTGTGGCTCCGGGATCGCAACGCCTGGAGGCGGTACGCGGCGGGATTCCTGCTGACGACGTTCCTGGCGCTGGTCGGGTACACGTTGGTGCCCGCCGCGCCGCCGTGGGCCGCAGCCCAGTGCTCGGCCGCCGAGGTGACCGATCATCCGAGACACCCGGACTGTATGGACCGCGCCCCGTACGAGGGCGGCGGCATGTTGGGCGATGTGGTGCCCGAGCACGAGGGCGCGCAGCCGTACGTCGAACGGATCTCGGCCCGCGGCTGGGATGTGCTCGACATCCACGCGGCGTCGGGGCTGGTCCGGCTCGGTCAGGCGAAAGCGAATCTGGTGGCGGCCATCCCGTCACTGCACGCCGGGCTGACGATGTTCCTCGCCATGTTCATGTGGCCGCGAGTGGGTGCGCTGGGCCGGGTGCTGTTCCTGGGCTATGCCTGCGCGATGGCGTTCACGCTTGTGTACACGGCGGAGCATTTTGTGCTCGACATCCTGCTCGGCTGGATGTTGGCCGGGTTCGCGATCGTGACGGTGAACCGGTGCGCCAAGTATCTGAAGGCGCGCCGCGGCAGAGCCGGTGAGAAGGGCCCTGAGGCCGACGAGGAGGCATGTGAAACATCGAACGTGTAGTCGGTTCGCCGACTACGAATGATCCGGTCCCCGGGGGGTGTTCGCCCGGGTCGGAGTGTTGTCCGGGGTGTCGTGACCGTCGTTCTCGGTGTCGGCGGTGTTGTCCGGCGTGATCGTCTTCGGCCGTCGCAGACTCCAGCCACCCTTGGCCGGTTCCGCCTCGCCGAAGTGGTCCGCGTCGACGGTGCTGTACAGGGCCACCAGCACGGCGCCGATGACCGCGCCGATGAAGCCGATGAGCGCGAGCCACTCGAGTCCCGGTTTGGCACTGTCGTTCAGGAACGTCACGCCGATGATTCCCGGGCCTGCGGTCTCGCCGACCACCAGGACGGCGGTGACGCCGTTGACCTGACCGAGTTGCAGGGCGACGGTGTGGACGTAGAAACCGATCGCGCCACCGATCGCGATTGTCCAGGCCGCGGGATCGGTGAGCAGGGTGCCGAGGTCGAAGGGGTCGACACCGCGCAGGATGCGGACCGAGATGGCCACCACCCCGAAGAGGAGTCCGGCTGCGGCCCCTCCGACGATTGCCCCGCGCCTGCCGAGGCGGTAGACAGCCAGCAGGGCCAGCACCGCGAGGACACATGTGGCACCGAGCAACCCCCAGTGGAAGCTGGACTCTTCGCCGCCGCCGCTCTGATGTGACGACGCCATGCCCAGGGCGCACAGCGAGAAGACGACCGCACACATGGCCACCCAGTCGCGGCCATGGAGTTTGATGCCGAGGACAGCGGTACCGATCAGGGCGGTGACGATCAGGTTGGCCGAGACGATGGTCTGGGACAGGAACAGTGGGAGGAAGCGCGCGGCCACGGCGCCGGCACCGAACCCGATCACCACCATCGACGTCCCGATGATGAATTCGCGTGTCTTGAAGGTGTCGACAGTGGAGGCGACCGACGGGCCGCCCTCGCTGGTGAGCTGATCTTGCTTGTCCGCGTCGCGGGCCGCGACCGCGGCTTTGCGGGCGCCGAGGGCTCGCAGAACGGTCGAAACTCCGTATGCAATGGCGGCAGCACTTGCGAACAGGACGCCGATCAGAAACACTCAGACACCTCCCCTCACCAGTGTGGCGGCTCACAACCCGCACCGTCACTCAGTGTTTTTTAAGCTACCATGCTGCGGGTGCAGCCAAATTCTGGTCTTTCTGCGAGGTGTGATGTCCGGTCGTAGCGGCAAAAATGTCCTCATTACATTCGGCCGATCGTTTCTCACGCTGGACCTGGCGAGGTTGATGAACGCCGGTGGGCACAACGTGTTCATCGCCGATTCGGTGCCATTTCCCATCACCCGGTTCTCCAATTCCGTGCAGAAAGTATTTCGGGTCCCGCGGCCGAAATTCGAGCCCAGGGAGTATGCCGCGGAAATAGCGCGATTGGTTCGATCAGAGTCCATCGACATGGTCATCCCCGTGCACGAGGAGACCGACATCTTGGCGATGTCGCGCGATCTGTTCCCGCCGGAGTGTCGCCTGTTGCTCTCCGATTTCGAGACCGAGCACAGGCTACACAACAAGTTTGAGTATCAGGTCCTGCTCGACACCCTCGGTCTCCCGACCCTCAAGTACGCGCAGGTGCGGTCCGCGGCGGAGTTCGCGGCCCTCGATTTCGACAAACCCTTCGCGTTGAAGCAGGTCTACTCGCGGGGTTCTCAGCGGGTGTACAAGGTGAATCCGGGACAGATGCCGGAGGGTCTCGAATTCGATCCGGATAATCCGTGGCTTGCTCAGGAATGGCTCAAAGGCGACAAATATTGCACCTATTCGGTGTGTCATGAAGGGCGTATTCATGCCCATGCCATTTATCCGGTCCGTTATGCCATCAATGGGCAATCATGTCTCACTTTTGAGCCCGTCGAGCATTCCGGGATCACCGAATGGGTGACCAAGCGGGTGAAAGAAACAAACTTCACGGGCCAAATCGGCTTCGACTTCATCGAAGATTCCGAGCGCGGACTGTTCACCATCGAGTGCAACCCGCGGTCGACGAGCGGGATCCTCATGTTCGAGCCGCACAATCGCGTCGACCTCGCGTTCTTCGGTGAGAACGACAACGTCATCACCCCGAGCGCCGGTGTCCGGAAGATGGTCGGGCCGGGCATGCTGCTGTACGGCTGGCGCAAATCCGCGCTCGAAGGCAACACGCTGCGCGGTTTTCTGAGGGACTTTCGGCGGACCGACGAGATCATCACCCGGCGGGACGACATAGGTCCTTTTCTCGGGATTCCGTTCGCCCTGGGAAACATCTTGCAGAACTCGATGCGTTACCGGGTGGGTCTGGCGGAAGGTTTCATGCACGACCATGAGTGGGATGGCCAGGTGCACTGACTCAGCGCTGGCGGGTGCAGAACTCGGTGATGCGACGGACGCTGTCGCCGGGTCCGGTGAACAGCCCGCCGTGGCCGGCGCCGTCGATCTGTGCGAACTGTGATCCCGGGATGTGTTGCGCCGTCGCGGCGTTCTGAGTCGGCGGGAAGAACAGATCGTGCTCGAATGCGAGTACGAGGGTGGGGACATCGATCTCGGCGAGGTGTTCGGGTGTCGGTTCCCCGGCTTTGATCCAACCGTATGAGGCCGTGAGTTGTCCGGTGAGACCTTCGGGGCTCGCCCACCCGCCGTCGGAGTCGGTGAGGACGTCTCGCCATCCGGCGACCGTGTTCGGGTCTTGCAGCAGGGTGGTGTGCAGGGTGGTCATGAGTTGTTCGAAAACCAGTACTGCACGCGGTATCTCACCGATCTGCTCGATCAGCGCCAACTCCATCTCGCCGACCAGTGCGCCGATCGGACTCGGCTGCAGGCCCGCGAAAAATACTGCTGCACTGACCAATTCGGGTCTGGTTCGCAACATCATCTGAGTTGTGTAGCAGCCCATGGAATATCCGACAACGGTCGCAACCTCGACACCGAAGTGGTCGAGGAGGCCGGCGGCGTCGTCGGCGAGGTCGGCGATGGAATACGGCGCCGGTGGTGCGGCCGAGGGGGCCAGACCGCGTGCGTGATAAGTGATCACGCTGAATCCGGCGCCGACCAGCGAGTCGACGAGACCGCAGATGTCCCATACCATCGACGGCATACCGAGGCCGCCGTTGAGCAATACGGTGGGACCTTCACCGGCGCGTTCCACGCCCAGGACAACACCGGATTCGAGTGTCACCGTGTCCATCGAGCGCGCCCTTCTCGTCTTACAACAGTCCCTTGCGCGCCGAGAAGTCGATCTGCGCCGCCGGATTGCTGACAGCGGTGACCATACCGGTTCCGTACGGACCTTTCCGGTCATACAGGGTTGCGGTTCCGACGGAGATCCCGTCCGCCGTGATGTGGGTGTCGGCCTCGATCCCGAGCTCGTGGCCCTCGGGTATCCGGGACAACGCCATGGTGAGGTCGCAGTTGATGTAGCCGATGCCCTCGGTGCCCAGATTGGTGACCAGGCTGGTCGACTCCGCGGACTGCACGGCGTGGACAAACGGCGAGCACGGTTCACCGGGAAGCACTGCCATCCCGGTGCTCCAGGCGCGCTTGCGGGCGACGTTCTGGTGGCCTCCGATGCTCTGGGTCCACTCGTTTCCGTCTGTGTTCATGTACGGAAAGCGAGGTTTGTTGTCGAAAGCATGTTCCGGTGGGGTGAATGTTGTCTCGGGGCGCCACTCGTTTCCGGGAGGCGGTGCCGATCGGCGCAGGAACACGATGGATGCGCGGGCGACCATCGTGTCGTCCTGCATCACCTCGGCATCGGCGACGACGATCCGGTGGCCGGACCTGACCTTCCGGGTATTGATCACCGTGGGTGCGTTGCGTGCCGACTTGAACATGTCGATCGTGAGGCGTGACGGGACGAAGTCGGGGTCGGAGAAGTCGCGTTCGAGAGCGTGGGCCGCGGCAGCGCATACAGCCGGACCGTTCAATGCGTTGGGGTCCCAGACGCTGCGCGCCCACGAGGTGGGGATCAGCGTGAAGCCGTCGGCGCCCTGGGTGTAGTAGCTGAGGTCAGACACCATTCGATAGTGGCAGACCTGCGGTGACGCCGGCGTCCTGGGTGTCGGGGCGAGAGGCCGGCAGGTTCCGGCGCGATTGGCGGGTGATCGCCGCCAGGGTGAGTGCCGCGGCGACGGCACCGAATCCGAACATCCAGGGGTACGTCATCGCCGGGATGTATTCATGCAGGTAGGCGAGGGTCGCGGGGATCGCGAACCCGAGGTAGGTGAGTGCGTAGTAGACCGCGGTGAGTCCGGCGAGGTCGCGGGGGCCGGCGATCCGCTGCACTTCGGAGAGGCCGGCGACCAGCGCGATGCCGTAGCCGGCACCCAGGACCACCGCGGCGAGTAGAACGGCCCAGATGGTCAACAACGCCGCGGCCAGTGCGGCCGCGCCCATCCCGACGATCATCAGGAACAGCGCCACCTGGCTGGCCCGGGCCGAATCGGGTCGGTCGATCCGCCGCCCGGCCGACTGGATGGTGAAGCCACAGGTCAACGTCACCGCAGAGATGAGCGCGGCGAACGCCATCGGAGCGGCGTCGACCTCGGGTGCGATCAGGGTGGGGAGGATCGCCTGGCAGCCGATGGCAGCACCGAACACCCAGGGCGCCAACGGGACCACCACCATCAGGAAACGTCGATCGCGCAGCGATGGGATCTGCAGATCGTGCAGGAGCCGGGTCTTGGTTGCTGCGGGTCGCCGCGTTTCCTGCACCGACCACATCCAGGCCGCGGCGACCAGGCAGGTCACCGTGTTCACCACGTACGACGACGCGTGTGGCCACGGGCCCCACTGGGCCATCGTCCCGGCGAAGGCCGCGCCGATACCGAAACCGGCGGTCAGACTCATGGCCGCCCGGCGGGCGCCATTGCCGGACTCGGCGGGCCCCCAGGGCGGGCTGGAGAGTTCTTTGATCCAGCTGGTGCCGACCGCCATCGCCAGCCCGATGGCGATGCCACTGAGGATGCGGCCGACCGTGAGCAGTGGCACCGAGTCGGAGGCGCAGGCCAGGACCATCGATCCGGCAGCGGCGACAAACGCGGCCGGCCGCATCAGAGGCCGGCGGCCGAACCGATCGGAGAGCGGCCCGCCGATCAGCAGCGCGGGCACCATGCCCACCACGTAGGCGAAGAGCAGGACGTCGACCGTCGGACCGGCCATCTCGTACTCGTGTTTGTAGAAGACCAGTAGCGGCGTGAATTCGTTTCCGCCCCAGGCGATTGCGAACATCGCAGCGGCGACGCCGTGCCAGTCCCTCATGACGGGTACCCGTCGATGGGCAGCGGTGTCCGGAGGTCGTGGACCGCCGCGAGATGTCCTGCCAGCGACTTCGCGAATCCGGGTGCGTCGCCGGCATCGATCAGATCGGCGAGTTCGGTGTGGTGGGATATGATCCGCTGCATCTGTGCGCGGTCACGTTGCACGGAGGTACTCGTCATGCGTAGCTGACGGTCGCGAAGTGTGTCGTAGAAGCCGGTCAGCAACGGATTTCCGGCGGCCTCGACGAACATGCGATGGAATTCGGCGTCGGCGATCGTGAACTCATCGACCTCACCGGCCTCGGCGTGGGTGCTTTGCCGGTCGAGTGCAGCGCGGAGTTCGGCCACCAGGGCGCTTCGATCGCCCGTGGTCAGGATCTGCACGGCGGCGGTCTCGACCACAAAGCGTGCGGTGATCACGTGCTCGGCCTCGTTCACCGGGACCGGCACGATCAGGGCTCCGCGCTTCGGATAGAGCTTCATCCAGCCCTGCGCCTCGAGGCGCAGGAACGCTTCGCGGACCGGAGTGCGGGACGTTCCCAGGGTCGTCGCGATCTCGCCCTCGCTGATCAGCTCGCCGCCGGCCAGGGTTCCGGCCAGGATCTGGCCTTTCACCTGGTGGTATGCGCGCTCGGACGCCGACAACTGCTTAGACACAACTTGTATCTAAGCACCGATCCCAATCCTGCACCAACTCCGTCGACCAGGCCTTGGAACTCGTCGACCGGGCCACAGTCATCAGGTCGCGGTCGCGGCAACGGCACGGTCAGCGGTCGGAAGGGCACGGTCGGCGGCGTCTAGGGCCCGGCCCGCGGGGGTGCCGGGGTCAGTGAGCGGCGGGTTTGGAAATCTCGGCCTGATAGCGGACCGCGGCGTCGCGGAAGGAGAGCGCTTTGCGGTGCTGACCGTCGGCCGTCAGCAGGTCGGCGGCGCGTTCGCACAGCCCGGCGGCTTCATCGGGCCGGCCGAGGGCGTCGAGGGTTCGAGCCATGTGTTCGGTGACATCGAGGGTGTCGGGATCGATCGGGCCGTGCGTGAACGTGTACTTCGCGAGCAGGTCGCGGCACTGTGGTTCGCATTCGGCCCACAGCCCGAGCCGCACCTGACATCGGATGACGTCATGGAGGTTCGACAGGCATTTCAGTGAATAGGGGCCTTCGCGGCGGCATCGGATTTCTCGCAGAACCGAGAATTCCGCAAGGGCGTGTTCGTATTCTCCGGCCTCGAAGAGCTCGGTGGCTTCTCGTTGCATTTCGTCGAGCACAACTTCCACTCTCGCGCATCGGATGCCGGACTGTGGCGAATCGCAGATATCCGTCCGACGCCCCGGTCACGATATTGTCGGCGGAGTGAGCCCTCCCTCCGGTCGTGACGAGCCGCATCAGCATCACCACCATCACCTTGGCCCGGTGGATCTCCATCCGAACGTCGCGAGGGTGGTCGTCGGACTGTTGGTCGCGTCCGCTGTGGCGGTTGTACTCGGGCTGGTGCTCTTGTGGCCGGGCGACCGGGACCACGGCATCCCGGTGAACTTCCAGTCGGTCGGCGGCGGTTCAATCCAGATCGAGAGCGGACAGGTGGTCGCGCAGGCCACCGCTGCCTGCCTCAACAAGCAGGCCGGGCAGGTGTTCGCGGGCGACGCGGCGGTGCAGTCGGTGAAGGACGGCCCGTGCATCCAGAGCACAGTGGGGCTGACGTCGGGTCCCAACGAGGGCGCGAACACGTTGATCGAGGTCGCCACCCACCGGGTGGACGCCGGCATCGAACAGGACTCGGGCAGCGACGAACTCACACCGGAGCAGCTCGCCAAGCCCCTACCCGGACAACCGGACCTGAAGGTCGGCGACAACATCAAGCTGTCGCGGTCGGCCGGTGTCGACGGCGCCGACACATATTCGTTCTTCGACTACGGCCGTTCGACCTCGATCATCGTCTGGGCGTTGGTGTTTGTCGTCGCGATCGTTCTGGTGGCGGCCTGGCGGGGCCTGCGGTCGGTGATCGGACTGGTCTTCGCGTTCGCGATGCTCTTCGGGTTCACGCTGCCTGCGATGCTGGACGGACAGTCGCCGGTTGCTGTCGCGATCGTGTCGTCGGCGGCCATCCTGTTCGTGGTCATCTATCTGGCCCACGGGGTGAGTCTGCGGACCAGCGCGGCGTTGCTGGGAACATTGGCGTCACTTCTGTTGGCGGGCTTCCTGTCGTGGCTGGCGATCGAGACGATGCACATCACGGGCTTCTCCCAGGAGCAGACAACCAATCTGCAGATCTACAACAACGCGATCTCGCTCAACGGAATCCTGTTGGCGGGATTCATCATCGGAGCGCTCGGTGTGCTCAACGACGTGACCATCACCCAGGCGTCGGCGGTGTTCGAACTGTCGGCGGCAGATGGTGGCAATCGGCTGCAGACCTTTGCCGCGGCGATGCGCGTGGGCCGCGACCACATCGCCAGCACCGTGTACACCCTGGTGTTCGCGTACGCGGGCAGCACACTTCCGCTGCTGTTGCTGTTCTCGGTGTCCGGTCAGACCTTCGGGACGTTGATGACGACCGAACTGGTCGCGATCGAACTCGCCCGCAGCTTTGTCGGCGGTATCGCGATTGCGCTCTCGGTGCCGCTGACCACCGCGGTGGCGGTGATGCTGTCCACCAAACCAGGGGCGGGCGAGGCTGATGACACCGACGACATTGTCGATGTCGCGGTCATCGAAGAGTCACCTCGGTCACGCGGACGGCACTGGCTGCCCGAGTAGCTCGTGTGCCGGTCAGCCGGGTTCGGCGACCGTGTTGGTCACCGATCCGATCCCGTCGATCGCCAGCGTCACCTCGTCGCCGGGACGGATCCAGCGGTCGAGTTCGAGACCGCAGCCTGACGGTAGGGTGCCGGAGGTGATCAGTTCGCCGGAGTGCAGGTTCTCCGACTGGCTGGCGTAGGCGACAACCTCGCCCGGGTGGTAGCGCAAACCGTGTGTCCCGGTGGACGACCACAGTTCACCGTTGACGCGAACCGATGCGGTGAGCTGATCGATCTTGGGCAGGACCTCGTCGGCGGTCACCACCACCGAACCGATCGAGCTGCCAAAGGTTTTGGTCTTCACCACCGGCCCGAACACCCCGCGACGTTGCTCGTCCCACTGCACGTCGCGGGCGCTGAAGTCGTTGAACACCACAAATCCGCCGATCGCCGCGGCGGCCTTCTCAGGGGTCGCGTCGCGAACGGGGTGGGCGATGATCATGCCGAACTCGAGTTCGAAGTCGAGTTCGCCTGTGTAACTGGGCCAGGGCATCGGTTCACCGTCTCCGATCACCGTCAGGTGGTTGCCGGTGTAGTAGACGGGGTGATCGTAGAACGCGGCGCCTGGACGCAAGAGTGGAAAAACCTTGCGCGTCAAGCGTTCATAGGTGCGGATGACGGGCCGGCTGATGGGCAGATTACGCTGGACGAGACCGTGTGCGGCGTTGATCCAGTGCTCCTCCCACCCGAGGAAGCAACGGAGCGAGCTCGGGTAATAAGGGATGGCCGGCGGTGGATCTGTGGCGATGCCGATGCCCTCGCCGGCGGCCTGGTCGACCACGTCGACGATCTTGGCCCTGGACTGTTCGCCGGCGGCGAGTAGTGCCAGCAGGTTCGACTGCAGGTGGGTGAGGCTCTTGAGTTTCGGATGGGCGGCCAGGGCGGCGCGCAGACTGATCCACTGGTTCGAGGGCTCGTGCAGGACGGCCAGCGAGGCGGGGTCGGGGAGACGGCGGATCTTCATGACAGCATGTCGCGTTGGAGTCTGCCGGCATCGGCGAAGGCCTTGGCCCGGCGGGCGAAGGTCGGTGGTGCTGGCTCCGCGCCCTCGAACAATCGGTAAAGAGTGCTGAGATTCAGCACGATTCGTTCGGGTGAACCCCACTGGGCGAACGGCGCGAACTCGGGTGTCCGGACCAATGTCCGGGCGGCGGCCAGTGGGGTAACGCCTGCGGAGTGCTGGGCGCGGCCCGCCTGAGACAACCACACCCAGTAGTCACGGAGCAGCTGGATCTCGGCACGGCCGCAGGTCGGGCCGTGTCCGGGGACGTAGGTCCCGGCGTCGAGTTGCAGAAGATGGTCGATCGCGGATATCCAATTCTCCAGCGGCCCATGCCAGATCACCGGGGTGGCTCCGATGAACAGCAGGTCGCCGGTGAAGACGACACCGGCGTCGTGAACATGAACGATGAGGTCGCCGGGTGTGTGCGCGGGTCCGAAGTTGCGCAGACGGGCGACGCGGCCCCCGACCTCGATGTCCTCGGTGTCGGCGAAGGTGTGGTCGGGCAGGCGGGGGAGTCGTCGGGGCAGGTCGGCGCCACCGGTCACCTGATGCATGTAGCCGCCGAGATACCCGGCCGGACCGGGTATCGGCCGGGCAAGTCTGCCGATCGCCGCAAACGCGCCGACCGCTCCGGGCGGGGTGTCTTCTTTCATCGCGATCAGCGCGGTCGCGGACGTGGTGATGCGTGCGGACTCGGGAAGTGTGTTGTTGCCCCACCAGTGATCACCGTCAGAGTGGGTGTTCACCGCTTCGGTGATCGGGGCGTCACTGACCGAGGACCACGCTTCGATGTTTGCCTGTGCCCGCGGCCGATCCCAGACCGTATCGATCACCATCGACGCGTCGTTGCCCACCACCAAACCGGTGTTGGTCTGCCCCCATCCACCGGGCAGGTGCATGAATGCGTATGTTCCGCTGTCGATTTGGGTGAGTTGATCGTGCCGAACGGGCATCAGTTGTCCTTGGTTGATTCCTTTCGGTCAACTTTACCGAGCGACGGCTCGCTTTTCTTGGCTCTGATGAGACTCAGGCGTCGGCCGCGGTGCGGACGCCGGATGTCTCGGCGGCGCCGGCTGGGGATCGTTTCTGTGCCAGGGCCAGCAGGCCCGTACCCGCCACCGACCACACCAGCAACACGATGAACGCGCTGCCGCCGCCGTGCCCGCCGAAGAACGCGAGTGATCGAAGGAGCGTTCCGGAAGCGCCCGGTGGCAACAACTGGCCGAGCTCGGCCCATCCGGACGGAAGCCAGTAGGCGGTCGTCGCGATGCCGGAGAGTGGATTGCCGACGATCATCATGATGACCGCACCGGCGCCGAATCCGATCATCCCGAAATTGCCCGCGAGTCCGAGCAGCGTCAGGCTGATCGCCGACATCCCGAGCGCGATTCCGAGTGACACCGCGATCACATTGCTGTCGATGGTGCCGACGCCGAACCGCAGGATCAGCCCGAGTGCGAATCCGGTGAGCACTGCCATGCCGACCGCGGCGCCGCCCTGCCGGAGGAACTTGCCCGGGAGCAGTCGGCCGAAGACGACGGCGGGAATGATGCCGCCGAGCACGAGCGGCAGTGCGAGCCCGGCGATGCCGGCGCCCTGCGGATCGTCGGTGGTGGTGGGCACCACGTCCTCGACCGCGACCGGTGTGCTGCTCGCCGCCGACATCGCGGTTGCGACACCGCGCAGGGTCTGGGCGACCTGTGCTCCGCCGGCCGATGTCACAAACATCGTCGGGCCGGTGGTCTCGACAGCGATGCCGCCGACGATCTCTCGTTCTTCGATGCCGTTGCGCACGTCGTCGGCCGAATCGTACCGGTGGAAGTCGAACGCGTCCTCGGGCTGCGCCCGCAATTGGGTCTCGATATGCGCGGTTGCTGCGGCAGGGCCGGCGACGCCGATCGGAAGGTCGTGTGCGCCTGAGTGTTTCATCGGCAGGACAAACGCCAGTGAGACCAGTGTCAGGACACCGGCCAGCCCGATCATCGCACCTACGATCTTGCGGTTCATGGGGGCCTCCTCATAGATTCGGAGGTTTTCCCTCCACTTATATGGAGGATAATCCTCCGGATGGAGGTACGCTGTCAAGGGTGTCGGCGAGAGGGGCGTGCAGATGAGGGCAGATGCGGTGGAACGGCGGACCAGATTGCTGGAGGCCGGACGGGAGATGTTCGCGGACCTCGGTTATGACGTCCCGCTCGAATCGATTGCCGAACGTGCCGGGGTCGGCATCGCAACGCTCTACCGGAACTTCCCCACGCGAGCAGATCTGAAAGTCGCGTTGATGGAAGACGGGTTGACCCGCTCGCGCCGGACGCTCGAGGTGCTCCTGGGCGAGGTGGATGCCGACCCTGGGCATGCGCTGGCGCAGCTCAGCTCGATGTTCGTGTCGTTGCGGCTGGGCGCCTTGATTCCGATCATCGTGCGCGACATCGACGTTCTCCCGGAGCACCTGATCGCCGAGCGTCGGGCAAATCTGGTGATGGTGGGGGAGGTCATCGACCGTGCCAAGGCCAAAGGTGTTGTGCGGGAGGACCTGACCGCACTCGACTTCTTTGCCGGACTGGCCATGATCTCCCGGCCCCAGCCGGCGCTTGCCGCCGATCCGATGGTGGCGGGCACCACGTCGGTGACGGCGCTGACCCAGCGAGTCCTCACGATCTTCCTCGCCGGACTCCGGCCGGACGGCAAAATGCTGCCCTGAATTGCCACGCCACCAGGCGTTTCTCAGGGTAAGTTCCATCCATGACGAATAATGTTGTGTCTCAGCCTTTTCCCGATCAGCTGCGCAACGCGGTGCGCGCCGGGCTCATCACCACCGCGGTCATCGGGATCGTCATCGGTGTGGTGGCCCTCATCTGGCCGGAGCCGACGCTGGTCGTGGTGGCCCTGCTCTTCGGAATCACCCTGATCTTCACCGGCATCTATCGCCTGACCATGGCTTTTTCGGCAAAGTTGTTGCCCACCGGGCTGCGGGCCTTCCTCGGGGTGATGGGCGCAATCATCTTGTTCGCCGGCATCCTGTGCCTGTTCAACCCGGCCGAATCACTGGTCCTGCTGGCCATCGTGATCGGTCTCTCGTGGATCATCCAGGGAATCCAGGAGATTGTCGCCGGCATCAGCGGGGCCCACTACGCACCCAAATGGTTCCTCATCGTGGCCGGCGTCATCTCACTCATCGCCGGGATCGTGGTGCTCTTCCTGCCGGGCGTCGCGATCAAGACGTTCCTGGTTGTCGGTGCGATCCTGCTCATCGTCGTCAGCCTCATCACGCTGATGACCCTGCCGCGCACGGCTGCCACGCCTGCTGCGCCGTCGGGACTCCAGTGACTCTGGTGCCCGTCGGGACTCTGGTGCCGCGGATCTAGTACCCGTCGGCCCAGCCGCGCACCTTGGAGACGTAGTCCATCGAGTTGTTGTAGCGCAGGACCGCCTTGGTCACCTGGGAAGAATCCCGGAGGTCGAGGTTGCCGTCGCAGAGGTAGCGGCCGGTGGTGAGCGCTGCATCGAAGAGGTTCTGCGGGTCGGTGACCCCGTCGCCGTTGCCGTCTTCGGCATAGTGCTTCCAGGTCTCCGGAAGGAACTGCATCGGCCCCACCGCGCGGTCGAAGTGGGGATCCCCGTCGAGTTCGCCGCCGTCGGTGTCGTGGATGACGTTGTTTCCGGCCAGGCTGCCGTCCAGCACCGGGCCGAGAATGGGTACTTCGAGGACGCCCGTCGGGTCGGCCTTGCCGTTGTTGGCATGGGTCGATTCGACCCGGCCGATCCCGGCGATCAGCTTCCACGAGATACCGCAGCCCGGTAGTTCCTGGGCGAGCTTGGATCCGGCGGCGTAATACGCCTCGTAGTTGATCCGGGGAATCTGGCCGCTGGTCACGCTCTCGGGGAGCACCTCGGGTGCCGGGGCAGGCGCCGGTGCCGGTTCGGCGGTGACGGGCGCGACGACGGGTGTGATCGCGGGTGTCGCAGCCGGGGTGGTGGGTGCGGGGGTCTGCGCGCTCTCGGGTGCGGGCTCGGCGACCTGCTTGGTCGGTTCCGTGGTCAGTTGCTGACCTGCGTGCGCAGCGGCTACGGCACTGACCAGTCCGACGGGGACGAGTGCGGCCAAAGCGTACGGTGAGCGCAACTTTCTTCTCGGTGCCGAGTGCTTACCCAAGGCGTCGAACCTCCTTTGTGTGGGCCTTCGCCCGTCGAGTCCGCGCCGACGCTACCCGAGGATGTTCGACTATCCGTTATCTATCCGTGATCAAAAGCGGGGGGTCGCCGGGGGGTGCGCAGGCCCGTGGCAGGTCAGCCCATCAGCAATGCAAAGTGTGTGATCCCGGTCACGAACGGGTGTCGCGCGTGCCCGATCGTGGGCATGATTCCACCGATGAGGTCAAAGCCGATGGCGTCACAGCTGGGACCGACGGTCACCGCCGTCGCGATCGCTGTGGGGAGCGTGTTCTTCGTCGCGCCGACAGCGACAGCGGACACGTTGCCGTCGGTCCGAAGCCCTTCGACCGTCTCGGATTCGTGTGGCACGTGGTCGAAGACCGTTGTCGCCTCCGGCTACGGGCAGCTGGAGAACCTGGGCTTCGACGGCCGGGGCAACCTGTTGCTCTCCGAAGGCAGCTTTGTCGGGCCGGGTGCGATCCACCAGCTCGGTGCGGCCGGCAACAAATCCGTCGTGGCGCCCGACATGACAAGCCCCGGTGGAATCGTCGCCACCGACGAAGTCAGTTACTTCACCACCGGAAACTCCGCCACAGCAGGGCTGTTCGACACCGCGGACGGAACGATCGAGGCACTGGACCCGGCTACCGGAGAGGTGGACACCGTGGTCGAGGGATTGACCATGCCCAACGGTTTGGCCGTACTGCCGGATGGCCGGCTGGTCGTCAGCCGCGATCTGGGTGCCTCCACCACGTTGACCGTGATCGATCCGGACACCGGCTCGAAAAAGACCCTCGCCCCATCGGTCACCTCGACCAACGGTCTCGCCTGGGATAGCACCCGTGAATTGTTGTGGACATCAACGCTATTGAGCAGTGTCACCACGGTGGTCGCCATCGACGTCCGGTCGGGCAAGCCGGTGCAGACCATCGAGCTGCCGGGCATCGGGTGGGTCAACCTCGCCGACGACCTGACTGTCGGTCCGGATGGCGCTGTTTACCTGGCGCTCAACGCAGCCGGATCCGTGGTTCGCATCGACCCCGACACAAGCACCTCGTGTGTGATCGCCGACGGTGTGCCGCTGGTGTCCGCCGTCGAGTTCGGGGCGGGACCGGGCTGGGATGCCACGTCGCTCTATGCGACGAGCTTTGTCGGCACGCTCACCCGACTGACGCCGCGGTAGGCGGAAAGCTCGGGGCAACCGTTCGGTCTGTTGACGGATCTACCGGAACGAGCAGCCGGATCGTGCATCGAAGGCATTGTGCGAGCGTGGTTTCCGGATGCGCTATCCAGAGTTCGTGCGCGGCCATGATGGCGGCGGTTGTTCCGTGTGCAAAGGTGAGGGCGAACATTTCGTCCTCGGGCACGATGCCGCGCCGCGCCAGAAACTCGATCACGAACTCGTGGATTCTGCGGTAGCGCAAGGCGGCCTGGGTGTGGACTGCCGGCACCGTGAGAACGAGCTGCGCACGGTGCCGGGCCCACGCCTCGTCGGCCGGACGATAGGACAGCGCCCCGATGATCGCGGTCTCGACGACCTCCCGCGGGGGGAGGATTCCTTCATCCGCGGCGAGGTAGGTGTTCAGGCGGCCTATCTCGGCATCACATTCAAACCAGACAACGTCGGCCTTGGTGGGGAAGTAGCGGAAGAACGTTCGACGACTGACCCCGACAGCGCTGGCGATGTCTTCGACGCTGGTTTGTTCGAAACCCTTCGCGATGAACAGTTTGTGTGCGGAAGCGGCGAGTTTGCGTGCACTGGTGATGGCGGGCCGACCGCCCTTGTCTAACGTGACGTGATCCATGACATTCCCCCGATTGGTATGGCTGTGCGCCATAGTGTCACTTACCCCGGCGCAATGCGATGCCGGTCCGCTGCGTACGCCGCTTGTTGTTGGCTAGATTGTTGGCATGACCAGAGCTCTCGTAGATGTGGCCGCAACTGCTCAGATCCGGGCCAGGATCGCCGACCGCGTGGTCGGTCGGCAGCGAGAGGTCGACTTGCTTCTGGCCGCGGTGTCGGCCGGCCGCGACCTGATGTTGGAAGGTCCCCCGGGAACCTCGAAATCGACGTTGCTGGGCACCATCACCGCCGAGTGGGACATCCCGCTGGTGTTCGTCGAAGGCAACGCGGATCTGACTCCGAGTCGGCTTGTGGGACATCACAATCCCGCGCGTGTGCTGCGCGAGGACTACTCGGCGGACAACTTCGTCGAGGGCCCGCTCATCGAGGCGATGCGCACCGGCGGATTCCTGTACATCGAAGAGTTCAATCGGGCCCCCGAGGACACGCTCAACACCTTGCTCACGGCCATGGCGGAACGGGTCATCACCATTCCCCGGGTGGGCAGCGTGACCGCGCTACCCACCTTCCGGGTGGTGGCGTCGATGAACCCGTACGACAACATCGGGACCACGCGGTTGTCGACGTCCGTGCACGACCGGATGTGCCGCTTGGTGGTGACCTACCAGGATGCCGCGGCCGAGCGCGAGATCGTGAAACGCCGAACCGGGATCGACTCGGCACGAGTGACGGCCGATGCGGTTGCGGTCACCAGGGCCACCCGTGAGCGCGAAGACATCCGGCAGGGAAGCAGCGTCCGCGGTGCGATCGACGTTGCGCTGCTGGCGTCGGAATTGGCTCAGATGCGGGGAGTCACGCTTCCGGAGGTCGACTCGATCGATCCGCCCCGGGGATTGCCCGAGGACTACACAAACGTGATGCTCGACGCCATGCTGGTCGCGTTGTCGGGGCGCATTCACCTGGACGACACCGCTTTCGAGACACCCGAAGCGGTGTTGCAGGAGATCTGGCAGGACCACTTCGTCCTGCTTCCGGCGGCCGCCGAACCGGGTTGAAGAGCAGTCTCGGCCGACAGCCCGCTCTCGCGTCGGTCGAAAAGTGATCACGGCCGGGATCGCGCGCACATGCGGCCGTTGCGCCGCAAACCGAAGGTTCTCGACGAGGAACCGTCGCTGTTGAAGCCCTCGGCCGGTGGCGGCGGCTTCATGTTGATTCCCAAGGGGTCAGATCCGGGCAAGCCGATGCAGTTGCCGGGATCGTCGGCGCCGGGTGCCACCGACGACGAGGGGGATCTCGTGGAGCCGGAGTCGGCGCCCGTTGTCGACGAGATCGGCCGGCGGCGCGCCAAACAGATCGCTCGCCGATTGGCGCTGGCGCAGCCGATGAGACAGCGCCGGGCACGGCGGGCCAGTACCGGCACGCTGACGACGATGCGCTGGCGCGGCGGCACCGACGAGATCGACCTGGATGCGACGCTGGTGGCGATCGCGGGTAACCCTCTACCCACCGACGACGACATCCTCGTCCGGGAACGGGTCCGCAATCGGCGCTCGATCGTTCTCGTTGTCGACATCTCGGGCTCCACCAAGGGCGAACAGGTACGTACCGCGGCGGCCACGGTCGGTGCGATGGTGGGCGAACTCGCCCGTGATGACGTAGCGGTGGTGGCCTTTTGGTCCGATGCCGCGATCCTGGTCCGATTGGGCGAGCGGGTCAGCGCCGAGACGGTACTCGATCAGTTGCTGACGTTGCCGACGCAGGGGTTGACCAATGTGGCCTTTGCACTCGAGGTTGCGGCGCGGGAACTGGCCGGGGTACCACCGGCCGACGCGCGGGTGCTGCTGCTGAGCGACTGCGTTCACAATGCGGGTCCTGACCCGCGCGGGATCGCCTCACGCCTGCCGCGGTTGGATGTCCTGCTCGACACCTCAGGTGAGGACGACGTCGACCTGGGCCGGGACCTCGCGACCATCGGGCGAGGACGATGCCGCCTGATCCGCGATCACCACGATGTGGCTCCGGCGCTGACGTCGATCTTCGGATAGTGCCCCGACGCTAGAACCCGCCGAAGTCGCCGCCGCCGAAGTCGCCGCCACCGAAATCTCCGCCACCGTAGTCTCCGCCGCCGTAGTCTCCGCCGCCGTAGTCTCCGCCGCCCTGATCGCCGCCGAAGTCACCGCCTTGGTCCCCGCCCTGGCCGGCGTCGACACCGTCCTGGTAGCCGTCGCCGTACCCGTTCTCGAATGAGGCGCTGTCGTAGCCGACGCCGGCCATGCCGGTGAACATGGCGTTGAACAGGAGGACCGACCCGATACCCCAGGCGCCGGCGACCAGGGCCGGCTTCCACCACGGTTCGGAGTACCAGCCCGCCGGCACCGGACGACCGGCGACGCGACCGCCGGGGTAATAGTTGGGTGTCTTGTCGGACGGGTTCGGCGATGCTGAGACCTGGCGTCCCTCGAAGTCGATGTCGCGGTCCTCGGTGACGGCGCCGGACGATTTCTGGCCGTCGAGGGTGGCGATCTCGGGTCCGGGATCCATGTCCATCGCCAGACGCGCGGCGCGGACGTAGTAGAGCCCCTCCAGCGCCGTTTGTTTCGCGAGCTGCGCCTGTTTGGGTGTGGTGGCCTGTTCGATCTGCGAACCGGCCGCGGTGAACCGTTCGGACGCGTCGGACATCGCCGATTTCGCCGGTTCATTGGAACCGATGAGGCTGTAGACCTGACCGCCGAGCCGCTCGATGGCTTGGCGGGCATCGGCTTTCGCGTCGGCCAGGGAGGTCTCTTCGAGGCGGCGGCGCGTGGAGCCCTGGTTTCTCGACAGCGCGATCATGCCGGCGACAACAGCGATGACGGCAATGACCAGAACTATCTCCATGATCGTCCTTTCGGGTTCGCAAACCGGACATCAACCAGCCTACCTGCCGGTCTGTCGCAGCAGACCGGGAAAGCCGGGCGGTAGGCCGGGTACCGGATACGCCGGGCACTGGATAGATTGGCGGAATGTCGATCGCAGAGAAGATCGTTGCCGAGCAGCGGGCCGAGCTGCGGACCGGTCATCGAATGGACGGGATGCTCGCCGCCAGCGGTTGGTGGGGTAAGCAGTTCGTCGACGCGGAAACGGTCCATCCGCTGTTGTTCCCGACGTCGGACGGGCGGGCGCTGTGGGCACTCGATCCGCGCAGGCTGCCGTTCAATCTGCTGATGCGGGTGCCATTGCCGCCGCTGAAGGGGGGTGCGGTGGCCCGGTTGGTGGCGGCATCGCGTCCGGTGATGGGGACCAGGAAGCCCAAGGCCCGGCTGCGAACAACCGTGTACGGCGGTGTCGGTTCGGCGACGATGGTCTACGACGCACATCCCATCAATGACGTGTTCCGGAAGGTGAACGACGACGTCGTCATCGGGCTGATGGATCAACGTGATGCGCCGCCGTACTTCTTCTCGCTGCGGCGAGATGACGCGCTGCCGGTGCTGGCCCGGCGCCGATAAAGAGCGGGGCCGGGAGGACTGTGCACGCGGTCGCGGACATCGAGGAACTGGTTCACCGGATAGATCGGCGGCGACGGGGCGGCGATCGGGTCCTCATCGGCATCGTGGGGGAGCCGGGGAGCGGGAAGAGCACGGTGTCCGCAGCTCTTGCGGACCGTCTGGACGGGGCGGCGATTGTGGTGCCGATGGATGGTTTTCACCTGGCCAATCGCGAATTGGCGCGACTGGGCCGGGCCGGCCGCAAAGGTGCGATCGACACGTTCGACGCAGACGGTTACGTGCACCTCCTGCGACGCCTTCGCGATCGGCGGGAAGGCGTTGTGTACGCGCCTGATTACGTCCGCGGGATGGAGGAGGCGGTCGCCGGCTCCATCCCCGTGCCGGCAGAGTTGTCCGTGGTCATCACCGAAGGCAACTATCTGCTTGATGCCGATCAGCCTTGGTCGCAGGTTCGGTCGATCCTCGACGAGGTCTGGTTCGTCGAGGCGCCGCCCGAGGTCCGGATCGAGCGGATCATCGGCCGGCACATCAGATTCGGCATGGACGCAGATGCGGCGACCGCGTGGGCCACCGGCCCGGATCAGGTCAACGCCGACCGAATCCGGGCGATGCGGGCCGACGCCGACCTGATCATCGACGTGATGGGTTTCGCCGAGACGTTGGGCTAGCAGCCCTCGATGGTGAAACCGACCCGGCGGAAGTACTCCTCGAAACCCTCGACGTGATCGCCCAGGTGGTGGATGAGTTTGGCGGTGTCGTATTCGTGTTTGGTGGTCGCGAGGCCGCGGATCTCCAGGGCCCAGGGCAGCACGGCTTTGCCGCCGTCGGCGACCACGTAGTTGAACCGGTCGACGAGTGCACCACGCCAGAAGAAGTCGGCGAAACAGAGCCTGACTGTTTTATCGGAGAAGACCTTTGACCACTCGAACCGGCGGGCGTGGCTCGCGTCACCCACGTGCTCGAAATCCAGGCCCATGCCCCAGGCGATGGTGATGTCGATATCGGGCTTGTACGAGGCGGTTGCGTAGTGGCTGTTGACCTCGATGTGGTAGCCGTCAGAGGTGAGAGAACCGTCGAACCAGTTCTGGTAACTCGGCCCCTGGTGCTTGATCACGCGCCAGTCATCGGGCCCAGAACTCTGAATGGTCTGTCGGAAATCTTCGAGGTTCAATGCTCTTCCCTTCGCTCCGTCGAAGGATAGCCCGCCGACGCTTACCTGAATGCAGATCCCCTTGCCCTGCCCTCCCCGATGGCAATCAGCACGTGGTGATACATTGTGCGCCTTGCACATTCACCTGTGCGGTGTGCTGGGCATGCGATGTGTATGAGGGAATCGAACCCTCGGCGCCGCCCGCGGCACCGCCGGAAGCGACGGATCCGCCGTCGCGCGGTGTGTGCTCGCCTTGCCATCGGGTACCTGCTGCATTCGGTGTTCGGCACCGGTCGAACGGTTCTAGTCGATCAGTTCCGTCGTCCAGTTGGCCTGCTGGATCTGCAGATCGACCTCGCGGAGCTCTCTGGCCAGCTTGTCTGCCCGCTCTCGCATGGGGCGAACCGTCAGCGCCGACACATACATCAGTTCCGAACGGAGTTGCCGGTAGGACTGCTGGTTCTTGCCCGCCGCCGCGTTCGCCGAACCGGTGATCAGCGCATGACGCAGGCGCAGTACGTCACGCCGCGCCAGCGCGTCGGTGATGGTGCCGTCTCCCAAGGGCGTCGCCGAGTTGGTGGCGTTGATCTTTCGAATCAACAACTCGAGGTCGCCCAGGGCGGTCTCGGCCTCGGCCAGAAGGTCTGCGGCGTTCTCCGAGGGTGGCTCACCCTCCTGGAATCGCGCGTTGTCGGCGATGCGGGCACGCAGCTGTTCGATACGCCGACTCGTATCGGTGCGACGGGCCAGTGCTTCAGCCAGCTTCATGGGGGTCCTCCTTCGGAAGATCGGTGTGGGCCCGGAATCGGTGTGGGCATCAGCAATGCAACGCGACGATGAATCCGAGCGCAACTGATTTATCTGGGCGCCCAAGAGAATTGCCGTCCTCGGATCACGGGCGTCGAACGGGCTGCCGTTGTGGGAGTGCCGGATTCGTATCGATGGGAGACCGTGAAAGCCTTCGTCAGCCTGCGTGCCGATGTCTCGGTCACCACCGACGAATTGATCGCTTTCACCCAGGAACGACTTGCCGCGTACGAGGTGCCCAAGGCCGCCACCGGAAAGATCTTGCGGCGGCAGCTACGCGAAACCTCTTCGTAGGCAGGCCATCCGGATTCAGATCGGGGTGGATTGCACGATCCCGTCGAGCGCGGTGATGATCGCGGGCACGTTCCTGCTCTCGGTCCGCCGGATCAGCCGAAGCCAGGTCGCTGCCGGCTCGACGGGTCGGGCGATCAGCCGGCCGAGGCGCGAGGTGCCTTTGTCGATGTGACGGAGCAGGAGTTCTCGGGCGTCCGCGTTCTGCAACGAGATGAGTGTCGCGGCCGACCATGCACTGTCGCGGGCTTTTTCGATACTGAAGTCGAGGATCGGATCGAGCCCGTCGTCGAACGGACCCAACATGTCCAGCAGTGGCGAGAAGTCCCCGATCGTGTCGCGGACCTTCGGGATCAGGTCGGCGAGAATGTCGTTGAGCCGATCGTAGTCGTCGCGGAAGTCCGCGAGCTCTGCGCCGCGGAACAGGGTGCCGGTCACCACCGCGAGATCGAGATTGATGTGCGCATTGATGCAGAGCAGAAGATTCTGCAGAACGATCATCGGAGAGTTGTCGATCGCGTCGAAACTCACCCGCCAGGATCGCGTCGGAGCCGGATTCGATTCGTAGGCGGTGAGATAGCGGTTCGCGAACGCGGCGTCGAAGGCACTCATCCGCGGGCCGTCGTCGAAAAGTCCCACCGCAATGCCGTTGCGGACTTCGAGGGTGACCTGGCGGTACATCGCAGCAAAGTAGCCCCGGCGATCACGGTCCCGAGTTGTGTCCGCGACGATTCCGCCGAGGATGTCGAGCACGTCGTCGATGTCGTGTGCATGCAGAGGCATGAGATCGCTCCCGGGACGTTGGTCAGGTCTGCCCATCATCGGTGCCTGGGTGTGGTCCCGCACGAGTAGTTGTCTACCTCAATCGGACTCGGTCGTCGGACGCGTGATGGAGTATCACCATGAATGGTGTCCTGTGGATCGCCTCGGGTGTGCTCGCGGCTGTGTTCCTTGGTGTCGGAATCATGAAGCTGCAGCCGAAGGAGAAGCTGGTCGCTTCGGGGTTGCATGCGTTGGAGGCATTCAGTCCGGTCGCGATCAAGGGCCTCGCTGTGGCGGAGATCCTCGGGGCGCTCGGGCTGGTTCTGCCGGCCTTGTTCGATGTCGCCACGATCCTCGTGCCGGTGTCCGCCGTATGCCTGGCGATTGTCCTGGTCGGAGCGGCCGTCGCCCATGCCCGGCTGAAGGACTACCGCGGGGCGATCGTGCCGGTGGTGCTTGCTCTTCTCGCAGTGTTCGTCGCGTGGGGACGATTCGGTCCCTACGCGTTCTAGCGGTTCACAGATCGACGACGACGCGTCCGCCATCGGCACGCGAGATGCAGATCAGCATCTCGTTCTGCTGCTCCTGCGGGGTGAGCCGGTTGTCCCGATGATCAGGGGTGCCACTGAGAACCCTGGTTCGACAGGTGCCGCAGAATCCCTGGCGGCATGAATACGCCACGCCGGGGACCTCGTCGCGGATCGTCTCGAGCGCCGAGCGGTCCGCG
>NZ_DATCVM010000238.1:0-7010 GCF_036566845.1 Williamsia sp. | reverse complement strand
GGCGGTGGCCGCACCGCCGGACTCCTGGCGCCTCGGCGCCCACGTGTCGAGACGGAGGCCCTGCGGCGAGATCCGCACTGGATTCCGCGACGGCGAGGTTACGACCACCTGCCGCGCAGCGCCCCGAAGGGCGCTGACCAGTTTGGACGCCGAATCCGCGATCAGGTCGGTTGACCACGTAGGCCGCGCATCCGCGCCGATGGCATCCAGAATCGCCCACAGTCGGTCGTCAGTCTCCGCCAGATCCGGCAGTTCGACGTCAAGCTTGTCGGTCGGCCCCTTCGTGAACTGCAACAAGGTGCTGCCTTTAGTGATGCCACTCAAACGCAGCTCGGCGAACTCTTCCACGAACTGCTTGGATCGTCCGGGTCCCGTCGCATGGACGGTGTCACGGACGAGCCTGGTGACCAACTCCTGGAATGCCGCAGCGATACTCGTGAGGTCTTTGACCGCGATCTCGCCTTGCGGTGCCGGTCCGCCGTCAAGGCTCATATCAATCCGTTTGATCATCGTCGTTCCCCCTTTCCCGGCGGCAGCCCCAATATGTCAATTCTGCGCCCTGCCGCTGGGTTTCTCACCCAATCTTGCCGCCGCACTCTGACAACGCGACCGCGCTACGCCTTGGCGCTCTCCTGGACTGGAGAGAATACGACCACGAGCCCGGCGTGGAGCCCCTGCAACAACGGGGGCGCAGCATGACGTTGCGGCGTTTTCGAAGCCAGACGAACGCGACGTGCCGGTGCGTCATCCTGGGAACCTCGGCAAACGACAAATAGGGCGTGACCTTCGGCGAAAGGAGTCAGTCATGGCTGTCCGCATCAACAACCCCAACCCCGACGACCGTGCCGAGCGGATGGTGTCCGATCCGTCCGGTTATTTCCAGAGCGAGCGTGAGCGCCTATGCGCCGAAGTGGTCGAAGACATGAAACGCGAACGGATCGACGCAAGTCCCGCTGAGGGCTCGGGCTCAACGCCTACTCAACGCCGCGGCTCTCCCAGTGGCCGAATGTTGCACCGTCGTCGGCGATCCACTCACGACGTCCGTTGCAGGACCGCCCCAGGGCGACAGCGCCCGCGGTGGATGGCGACGTGAACGGAATGGAGCGAGTGACTCGGCCGCGTCCCTCTTCAACGCCAATCGCACCGTCGGCGATTAATCGTTGATGCTGCGCCCGGTATGACGCATACGCCTTCACCGTGCTGTCCGCCTTGCCGACTCCGTGCCATTCGGCAACGACCGTCGACCCCGCCAGCATCGTGAACTCTCCGTCGATCTGCCTCGCCATGGCGTCCACACCGAGTTTTCCGTTGCGAAGGTGAAAGACCGGTGACTCGGCAGCCTCCGGCACGGGTTCAGCTTTGGGCACCGGAACCCGTATCGCATTGACACCGAGCACGGGCAACACGATCTCCAGTTGCGACACGAAATAATCCATGTCCGAGGCATCCGCTTCAGGCAACGCAGGAGGCATGGGCGCGGTGCTGTTCTCCACTTTCACCCGCCCCGCTCTCGATGCGAGATCAATGAGACGCGACTCTAGGTATCGGCCGTGGGCTTTCGTCACCCGAGTTGGGTCATTTGGCTTAGTGCCTTGGTTTCGTGGGCTTGAGGGCGTGGAGTATCGCCTCGACCTCGGGGTTCAGTGCTGGTGGGTAGGTGGCGATGACGCCGTTGATGTCGATGGTGGCGCTGCGCAGGGGCTTGAGGGTGCGCAGGAACCGTCGCAGTGACAGTCGGGTTCGTGTCTGAACTTCGCGGCTCAGTGCCAGGGCGGTGAACACTATGGTCAGGTGGGCTTCGATGGCGTCGCGGGTGCGGGCGAACATCGGCCGGGCGGCAAGATCGGATTTCGACATCCGGAACGACTGCTCGACTCGCCATAGGTCGTGGTAGCTGGTGATGACCTCGGTGGCGGGCATGAGTGTGATGTCGAGGTTGGTGACGTAGCCCTTGAGGCCGACCAGACGGCGTGCCCGCTGCAGGGAGGCCTCGTCGAGTGTGCGGGAGCCGTTTCGGACTGTGACGAATCGCGGTGTGCGGGCGGTCTTGTCGCCGGCGACGACGGCGCGGGCCTTGTGCTCCTGCAGGTTCAGCGTCTTGGTGTCGCGCACTGCACGTTTGGTCGAGTAGGCCCATACCGCCCGCCACGATTTCGGGTGTGTATTCGGGTTCCAGACCGGTTCGGCTTTGAGTTTCGGGTCGCTGCTCTTGGTCGCGGTGCCGCGTTGGTCGCGTGGGGTGATGGTGTCGATGATCTGGCCGTCGGTGAAAAAATCACCGTGCCAATGGAAGTGGGATGCCAGATCGCCCGGCGCTTTGGTGACGCGGGATCCGACGATGAACCGCAACCCGGCCTCATCGAGGTCACGCAGGTTCGTGGCCGACAGCATGCCGGCATCGGCGACGACGACCATGTCGGTGATCTGGTGCCGCGTCTGGAACGCTTTCACGATCGGCACGATGGTCAGCGTCTCGGCCTTGTTGCCTTCGAAGCACCCGATCTCCAGCGGGAACCCGCGCCGGTCGACCAACAGCCCCACCACGATCTGCGGATCGACGCGGCGCTCCTTGGAATTATGCCGACCACGGCATAATTCCAATTATCCCGAGGTCGTGGTTATGCCGAGCCTAGGGCAGACGTGGTGGTGTTCGTGCTGGTCGGCGGAGGTTTCGGGGGTGGTTCGCGCGGCATAATCGGCCTGCGCGAAGAGATGGTGTGTCTTTCTGATGGTGCATTGCTTTGCCTATCAGGAGGAGGAACCCATGGATCCCACACGCAGTATCGATGCCGGTGGTCGCCCGGCGTGGATCGGTGATTTGCTCGTCGAGTACGAGCAGTGGCTGGATCGTCAGCGTGGTTTGGCGCCAGTGACGGTTAGCAACTACAGCAAGGCGGTTGCGCAGTTCCTCAGGACGTTGGCCCAGACCGCAGAGGTCCCGGTGAGCATTCTGAATGCCGGCATGGTCACTGCGTTCATGGTCGAGTTCTGCAGGGACCGCAATACGAATTCGGCGAAGTCAATGGCGCGGTCGGTGCGTTCCTTCCTGCGATTCGCCCACGCCACAGGCCGCACATCGGCCGACCTGTCGGGAGCGGTTCCAGTATCGGCGGGCTGGCATTTGGCGTCACTTCCCAAGGCAGTACCGGCTGCAGATCTTGAGCATCTCTTGGGTGTCGCGTCACGTCACTGCTGGACTGCTACCGATCGGCGCGATTACGCGATCTTGCTGTTGTTGGCCCGACTCGGGCTCCGCAGAGGCGAGATCGCCGCTCTTGATCTCGACGATATCGATTGGCGAGCAGGAGAACTCACCATCGTCGGAAAAGGCAACCACGTGGAGCGTTTGCCTCTGCCATCGGAACCCGGTGAGGCGATCGCGGCGTGGCTGGTCGACGGCAGGCCGGCATGCGCGACGCGATCGGTGTTCACCACCGTCAAGCCCGCAGGGCGTCCGATATCGACCGGGGTGATCGCTCACCTGGTGGCCGCGGCGTGTCGAGACGCTGGGCTGGAGCGCATCAACGCGCACCGTTTCCGTCACACGCTGGCGACGCAGATGCTGCGCTCTGGGGCCTCACTGCCGGAGGTGAGTCAAGTGCTGCGCCACCGCAGCGCGCGCTCCACCGCCATCTACGCCAAGGTCGATGACGTCGCATTGCGGCCCTTGGCCCGGCCCTGGCCGACGATTACCGCAAAGACAGATCCCGATGCCGGTCGAGGCATGGCGCGCCCGTGGCCGGGGGCACGGTCATGAAGACATTGCGCGAGAACGTCACTGACTACCTCACCACCCGCCAGGGGCTGGGATTCAAACTCGAAGGCCTGAGCAAGCTGCTGCTGAGCTTCGTCGAGTTCTGCGAGGAACGTGGAGCCACCCGGGTCCAGAACGACCTCGCAATCCAATGGGCCACAAACCCGATCAAGGTTCCGGTCAGCGACACCCTCATAGCCCGCCGACTGGACGCGGTGCGGATCTTCGCCCGATACCAGCATACGTTGGATCCGCTCACACAGATCCCAGCCGAAGAGCACCGGCCCCGGCGCTACCGACCGAAGCAACCAAACATACTCAGCCAGAACGACATCTGCGCGCTGCTGGCCGCGACAAGCACCCTGGAGCCAGCGTTCAAGGCGCTGACGTGGCGAACATTGATCGGGCTGCTGGCCGCCACCGGGCTACGCCCTGGCGAAGCGTGCCGGCTGGCCGTCAGCGACATCAACCTGGCCGGCGGAGTGATCCAGGTGCTGGAGACGAAGTTCGGCAAGTCCCGGCTGGTGTTCATCCACCCGAGCACCGCCACCGTGGTCACCGACTACCTACAGGCCCGCCAAGCATGGGTCGGGGCCGGCACACACAGCAGCGCAACGGTGTTCCTCAACACCCGGCGCGGACCGATATGCCCGGACCGGCTCAATGCCACATTCCGTGAGATCGTCGCGGCCGCCGGGTTGGCCACCGCGCCGGGGCGCCGGCCAGTCCGTCTGCACGATCTGCGCCACACCTTCGCCGTGACCACGATGATCGACTGGTACCGCGACGGCCACGACGTTCAAGCGCGACTGCCACTGCTGTCAACCTGGCTCGGCCACGTCGATCCCGCCTCGACCTACTGGTATCTGCAGGCAGTGCCCGAACTGCTCGCCCTTGCCGCCGACCGCCTCGACAACGCCGCCGAAGCCTCTGCCACGAAGCCGGCGCCATGACCACCCCGACGCTGAGTTCGCTGCTGCAAGGGTTCTTCACCGACCGGCTGATGCGGCACCTGCGGGCCAGCCCGCAGACAATCGCGGCCTACCGGGACACCTTCAAGCTCCTGCTGACCTTCGCCGCCGACCAGACCAAGAGATCCCCGGCGCAGCTGACACTCGATGATCTCGACGCCGCGATGATCGGAGCCTTCCTGAACTACCTTGACACCGAACGCCACAACAGCACCACAACCCGCAACGCACGGCTGGCCGCAATCCATTCGTTCTACCGCTATGCGCTGCCGCTGATCCCAGAACGCGCTCACACGGCCAGCCAGATCTTGGCGATCCCGCAACGCCGCCATGACCAGGCGACCGTGTCGTATCTGACCAGCACCGAGACAGATGCCCTCCTGGCCGCGCCGGACCGAACCACCTGGTACGGCCGACGTGACCACGCGCTGCTGCTCACTGCCGTCACAACCGGTCTTCGGGTCTCGGAGATAACCACGCTGAGCATCAGTGATGTCACCACCACGACACCGGGAGCCGCCGTGCACACCACCGGAAAAGGCCGAAAGGAACGCAGCACACCGCTGACCAAACCCACCGCTGCCACCCTGCGCGCTTGGCTGCCAGAGGCCGGCACTGCTGCCAACACTCCAGCCTTTCCGACCCAACGCAAGACACCGATGTCAGCAGACGCGGTTCAACGGCTCGTCGCTAAACATGCTGCAGCAGCGGCCAATACATGCCCATCGATCGCGGCCAAGCGCGTCACTCCACACACGCTGCGCCACACCGCGGCGATGGCTCTGCTGCACGCCGGCATCGACACGTCCGTGATCGCCCTGTGGCTCGGCCACGAAAGCCCGGTCGCAACCCACATCTATCTGCACGCCGACATGACCGTCAAAGAACGGGCCCTCAGCCGCGTCAGCGGACCGAACACCACCCCCGGCCGCTACCGGCCAGCCGATGATCTCATCAACTTCCTCGAACACCTCTGACGGCCAACATTAGGGAGCACGATTATGCCGCGCGAGCCACCCCAGAAACCTCCACCGAACTGCACAAACACCACCACGACTGCCCTAGGCTCGGCATAACCACGACCTCGGGATAATTGGAATACCCGACTTTACGCAGCTCGTCTTCTTTGTCGGCCTCGAAATACAGGGTGGTGACATCGTAGAGCACAAGACTCAGATCACCTGTGGCGCAAGCAGTTTTGAAACATGCGGCGGCGATCTGACCACGGTAACCACCCGACGACGCACGACGCAACGTCCGTTTACGTGTCGACAGCGATGCCGAGGTTCGGCCCATCTCGGCCAGGACGCGATCAACATCGAGCAGGCTGGTCGGCTCCACCACGCGAGCGATCACCAGATCCCGGAACACCTGATCGTCGACCGCGTCGTCGAAGCCCAGGTCGGCGTACACACCAGCCAGGGCGTCGTAGAGCAGGCCGCTGCAGGACTTCAAGACCTGAGCTCGGGTCACCAGCTGCCGCGGCGCGGGCCCAGCACCAGCGTCGGTGAACAGCGTCGCGGCGGGCGGGCCTACCATCTCAGCTTTGACGGCCTTCGGGGTGATTCCCAGATCCAGTTCCCGCTGGGCGTCATCGGCCAACAATCGCCGAGCCTCCTCGACGAGTAATCCCAGTTCGGCGTCATCGCGGGCCGAGCCCACATGCCGGACGATCCGCCGGCGGCCGTCGACCGATTCGGCGATCTGGACCGCAGTGGCACCCGAGGCCGTGCGCACCCGCCGAATCCACACCACCAGCCCGAGCCTACCGAGACGAATTAGTGCCTAGCCAGTGCACTAACCCCACCCATCACCGCAGCTCAACGCATCACCACTTCGAGGGAAAGTCCAAAGTGACCCAAGTCAGGTTGGATGAGAACGTCATAGGGCATCCGCCCCTTCGCGTCCCGCAACGACCTCACCGCGCCGCGTCGAATCAACTCCGCGACAACCTCGGCAGGTGCGCCGTGCCACGCCGCCTGGTGCAGCGCCGTGAACCGTGCCGAGCCGCCCGGTCGCACCCCGTTGATATCAACCGGCGTCCTCGGGACATCGAGCATCGCGAACACGGTCGCCCAATCACCGGCCTTCGCCGCGTCCGCGAAACGGTGCTGGGCAGCGACCGCATCCGCGGAAGGCGTGCCGGGATGCAGGCGCCGCAACGCCGCTCGAAAAGCGCGGTTTGGATGCGCGCCCCGCAGCACCGTGCTGACATCGGCGAGAGCCCGACCGACGCCGACACCCCGCAGCCGTGCCCCATAAAGCGCGCCCACCGTGGGTGTGCG
>NZ_DATCVM010000237.1:0-38882 GCF_036566845.1 Williamsia sp. | reverse complement strand
TGTGGTTGGCACCTTCACCGTCATCGCCTGGGCCTTCAGTTCCGGGTCGACACGACGAACACAAGGCGGGGACTTTTATCTGGCCACCAGTGGGGACCTCGACCTGGCCACCAATGGAGACTTTTTCATGGCCACGGACAGATGGCCGCGCTCAAAGTCGAGAACTTTGACTTTGTGCGCCGGCGAGTGAACATTCGACAGGCAGTGGCCGAAGTCCGCGGGAAGCAGGTTTGGTCCACTGCCAAGAATCACGAGCGACGCTCGGTGCCGTTCCCACAGTTCCTCGGTGACGAGGTCACCAACCTCATGCGGCGTAAAGGCCGGGATGATCTGGTGTTTGCATCCGGTGCGGGCTCCGTACTCCGGGGCTCTACGTGGCGTCCGCGAGTCTTCAAGCCTGCGGTCGTCACAGCACGGAAGAAGGTCAGCCAGATCCGGGCTGACGAGGATCGCAATGACGTCGATTCGTTGACTCAGGAATTTCCGGTTGTGACTCCACACGATTTGCGCCACACAGCGGCGTCCCTGGCGATCAGCGCAGGCGCGAATGTGAAGGCAGTGCAAACGATGCTCGGGCACAAGTCGGCGGCTCTCACGTTGGACACATATGCCGACCTATTTCCCGATGATCTGGAGGCTGTAGCGGTGGCGCTTGACAACGCTCGTGCGGCGGCGATTCAGGCCTTGAAAAAATCTGCTGCGGACGCACTGCGGACGGAACCGATCTAGCCGTTAATCCGAGGCTCCAAAAACGAGGAGACCCCGATCAAGGTTTCCCCTGATCAGGGTCTCTCATGTGTCTCAACCAACACAGTCGGGGTGGCGGGATTCGAACCCACGACCTCTTCGTCCCGAACGAAGCACGCTACCAAGCTGCGCCACACCCCGTGTTCAATCAACCTGCGATAGCTTACCGCAGTCCGTCCGCGGCATTAAATCGCCTGGTCAGAGGCATCAATTGGCCTCGGCGCTGATCGGTGGGAGGGACCCTTCGTGGTCGAAATCGGAGTCGTCGTCGGAGACCGGGGTGAGGGTCAGCAACGATGCCTCGGGGCGGCAGCAGAAGCGGGCCGGCGCGTACGGGGAGGTACCCAGTCCGGCGCTCACGTGCAGGCGCATCGTGGAGCCCCAGGCCGACGGTCCCTTGACCCTCGAGCGGTCGAGATGGCAGTTGGTCACCAGGGCGCCGTAGAACGGCAGGCAGAGCTGGCCGCCGTGGGTGTGGCCGGCCATCACGAGGTCGTAGCCGTCGTCGGCGAACCGGTCGAGGACGCGGGGTTCGGGGGAGTGGGTCAGCCCGAGTCGCAGATGTGCGAGTGGGTTGGGGCGTCCCTCGATGGTCTCGTAGCGGTCGCGCCCGATGTGTGGATCGTCGACACCGGCGGCGGCCACGCGGACTCCGGCGACCTCGAGTTCACGGACCGAATGGGTGGCGTCGAGCCAGCCGCGCTCGGTGAATGCCGCCCGCAGGTCCTGCCAGGGCAGAGGTTCTCCGTGGGACCGCTTGTGGTTCTTCTTGAAGTACTTGAGCGGGTTCTTGGCCGTCGGTCCGAAGTAGTCGTTGGAGCCGAAAACGAACAATCCAGGCACCGACAACAGCCCTCCGAGAGCCTGGACCACCGCGGGCACGGCCTGGGGGTGAGCCAGGTTGTCGCCGGTGTTGATCACCAGGTCGGGCGCCAGGCCGGCGAGTTCCTGAACCCACGCCTGCTTGAGTCGCTGGCCGGGCATCATGTGCAGATCGCTGATGTGCAGGACCCGCAGCGGTGTCGCGCCGGGTTCGAGAACGGGCAGGGTCTGATGTCGGAGCGCAAAAGCGTTGCGCTCCACCAGAGTCGCGTAGGCGAGGCCGGCGACGCCTGCGGCAGCGGTGCCGATGGCGAGCTGCTGCAGCGTCGGACGTGAGAGCTGATTCGCGCGCCGAGAAGCGCCGTGAAGTCCCTGAATCATGGCCCTACGATACGCTTCGCGGTCGATGCTGCGGAGTGCCAGACCTCCGCACACGGAAAAGTGTTGGGAACCGGACATTCCGGCGGCGTAGCTTTGACGGCATGTCGACAATCAAGGAGCAGATCCGCGCCGATCTGACCACCGCCATGAAAGCCAAGGACACGCTTGTCACCGGAACGCTGCGGATGGTGCTCGCCGCGATCGGTGCCGAAGAGGTCTCCGGCAAGGCAGCACGTGAATTGACCGACGACGACGTCCTCAAAGTGCTGGCTCGCGAAAGCAAGAAGCGGGCCGAGTCGGCGTCCATCTTTGCCGAGAACGACCGTGAGGAACTCGCCGCCAAAGAGCGCGCCGAAGGCGAGATCATCGCGCGCTACTTGCCGAGCCAGCTCGACGACGCAGAACTCGCTGCAGTCGTCGACCAGGCGTATGCCGCTGTCGCCGAACAGACCGGCGATGCGCCGACGATGAAGCAGATGGGCCAGATCATGGGACAGGCCACCGCCCTCGCCGCCGGCCGGGCCGACGGCAAACGTCTCTCGGCCGCGGTCCGCGCACGTCTTCAGTAGCGCTTTCGACCCCCGAAACCGAATTCGCTCCACCTACCCGCGTTCGCTCCTGTCGCAACAGGAGCAGACGCAGGTAGGCGGAGCGAATTTTGGGTGGGCGGGGGTAGATCCCCGGCTACCCGGTTGGTATCTCGATCGGGCCGATCCCCGGGACGGTGATCGTGGTCGGGGGCGACGGGGCACGGGAGGTCGGCGCGGGCTGCGATCGCCCGGTGCTGACGTAGATGGTGACTGTGCTGCCGGGGATCGCGGTGCCCTCCGGGCTCATCGACACCACGGTGCCCGCCGACTGAGGGCTGTCGCTCGTGGCCTGGACGACGCGGAATCCGGCGGCCTCGAGCCGGCTGGTGGCCGAACCTGCGTCGAGCCCGGCCACGTTCGGCACAGAGGTACCGCCGACGCCCGAGACATAGGCCGGATCGTTGGGCGGCAACACGGTGGGCCCGAAATTGTTGGCGATCGGAAGGATCGCGTTGAACCACGTCCGTGCCGGCTCGCTACCGCCGTACAGGGTTCCGGAGCCGCACTGACGCAGCGGGCCGGAGCAGAGTTCGGACGGGGTCGGCGAGTCGTTGTAGGTGTACGCCGCCGCGGCCAGGTTGTTGGTGAAGCCCATGAAGGCCGATGAGCGGTGCGCTTCGGTGGTACCCGTCTTGCTGGCGAGCGGCAGGCCCCAACCCACGGAACCGGCTGCACCCGCGGCGGTGCCCGCGCCACGATCGTCGGCGCTCATCGTGTTGGCGAGGGTGTCGGCGAGCCCGGGCTCGACAACCTTTTCGCACTGGGGCCGATCGAAGGCGACTTCCTGCACGGCCGGAGCGCCATTGGCATCGACGACCTGGTTGCCGTAACGGTCCCGCTTGGGCTGGGTGATCGAGGCGATCGGGTTGGGTGGGCACCAGACGCCGTGCGACGCGAGGGTGGCGGCGACGTTCGACAATTCGAGTGCGTTGACCGCGGTCGGCCCGAGGGTGAACGACCCGAGGTTGTTCTGCTTGAAGTAGTCCGCGAGGCTCTGCTCGCCGTCTCCGGCGCTTCCGGGGCCGGCGTACGAGCGCATGCCCAGCCGCACCGCCATGTCGACGGCGGGCGACACACCGACATCCTGCAGCAACTTCACGAACGCGGTGTTGGGTGACTGCGCCAGCGCGTCGGTCACCGACATCCGAGCGGGGTACTTGCCGTCGTTCTTGACGCAGTAACTGGCCGCGGGGCAACCGTTGGCGCCACCGCTGCTGCCCATGCCCTGCGCTTGGAATGTCCCGGGGACCGCCAGCGACGATCCGGCGCCGAGGCCGTTCTCCATGGCGGCGGCGACGGTGAACACCTTGAAGATCGATCCGGCGCCGTCCCCGACCATCGAGAACGGTTGCGGCTGGACGGTCTGGTTGAGGTTCTGATCGAGCCCGTAGACACGGCTGGAGGCCATCGACATGACGTCGTGCGACTCGGTGCCGGGTTTTATCACACTCATCACGGTCGCGACGCCGTCGAGGTTCGGGTCGGTGAACATGTTGACGCCGTCCTGCGTCGAGGCCTGGACAGCGGGATCGAGCGTGGTGCGGATCGTGTAGCCGCCGCGGGCGATCGCGTCCTTGCTCAGCCCGTTCTCGGCCAGGAACTGCAGTGCGTAGTCGCAGAAGAATCCGGCGTTGGCGGCGGAGATGCAACCGTTCGGCAGGGTGTTGGGGGAGGGGACGACGCCGAGCGGCGTGTCCATCGCGGCCCGGTACTCCGCGGCCCGGTTCGGGAAGTTGGTGACCATCGTCTCGAGCACCGTGTTGCGGCGGTCGATCACGCCCTCTGGGTTGCTGTACGGATCCAGGGCCGAACTCGACTGGACCATGCCGGCGAGCATGGCGGATTCGGGGACGGTCAGATCCTTGGCCGGCTTGTTGAAGTACGTCCACGCGGCAGCTTCGATGCCGTACGCGCCGTTACCGAACGGCACCACATTCAGGTAACGGGTGACGATCTCCTTCTTCGCCTCTTGCTTGGCCTCTTCGTCGCTGAGGTTCCGGTCGTTCTTGATCTCGTTGGTGAGCGTGTTCTCGAGGGTCAGCGCCATGCGGACCTCTTTGAGCTTGCGCGCCGGAGTGGTCTCGGTGGCCGCACGTCGTTCGGCGTCGTTCTGTGCCAGCACCAACAGTTGGTAGTTCTTCACATACTGCTGGTCGATGGTCGATGCACCCTGCTGGACCTCGCCGGACGACTGGTTCTTGAGGAACGCGCGGATCGTGCCCTTCCAGTCGACGCCGTCGTGGTCGAGGAATCGACGGTCCTCGACGGAGATGATCGCTCTGATCATCTCCGGTGAGATGTCGTTGTAGCCGACCTGTGTGCGTCGCTGGTCGTAGAGGTACGCGATCGGTTTGCCGTTGACGTCGGTCATCGTGGTGACCTCGGGGACCTGGCCCTCGATCAGTTCCGACGACACGTTCTGCATGGTGTCCGCTGCACGGTTCGATACCAGGCCCAGCCCGCCGGCGACGGGAAAGAGCAGGCCGGCAACCAGAACACCGGCCATCAGGCAGCATCCGACGAGCAGGGTTAGGGACTTCGACTTCGACACGATCGCAAGGATACGTGCCAGTGGCCGCCGGGACGGCATTCGAAGGCCCGGCGGTGGGCGCGATCAATCGTCTGTTTGGACGTCAGTGCCACTTTTTTCAATGCAGGTCTTGACTGGCAACGAGTGTGATCAATAGATTGGTTCTACTTGAATGTGACTCACATAACATTCAGTCGTAAATGTAGGCCCAGGCGCACTTAATATGCTTCAGACAGGGGATGCACATGGCGAAAGCGGCAGCTGCGACCGTAGAGAACGAAGCACGACTGGCATGGGTGGCCAGGGCACGTTGCCGCGAGGTGGATCCCGACCAGTTGTTCGTCCGAGGCGCTGCACAGCGCAAGGCGGCGACCATATGTCGGCACTGCCCGGTACAGCTTGAATGCGGTGCCGATGCACTGGACAACCATGTCGAGTTCGGTGTGTGGGGTGGGATGACAGAGCGCCAGCGGCGAGCTCTCCTGCGTCAGCATCCCGAGGTCACCTCGTGGAGCACTTTCTTCGAAACCCAGCGCAGGCGCCAGGTCGTCGGCGTCGGCTAGATCAGACCAACCGAACACAGGAGGCGGCCGAAATGGCCGCCTCCTTCCATGTTCAGCCCTTGCTGGTGATCTGCTCGGCCACAGCGCGCAACGCCGTCATGTCGGCGACCTCGAAGGGCAACGACGGAACGCCCACGATCGGGACTCTGGGATGCGACGTCGTGAAGCTGTGCAGTAGGTGCAGTTCCCGTTTGCCGGTGGTGGCCCGCTCGGCGTGAATCGTCAGAATCGCCTTGGTCAGCGGATCGTCGATCTGGGCGGCGGCAGCCTCGGCGGTCGGACCGCTGATGCTGGTCAGATTCGGATGGGTCCGATTGAGGATCAGCCCGGCCAACGGCATCTTCTCCTCCGACAGCCGATCGACGAAGAACGCCGCTTCGCGCAGTGCGTCCGGTTCGGCAGAGGCGACCACTGCGAACTTGGTACCCGGTTGCTTGAGGAGCAGGTACGTCTTGTTGGCGCGTTCCCGGAAACTGCCGAACATCGAGTCGAGTGACTGCACGAACACCGACACATCGCGCAGTGTCTCGCCGCCGACGATCGTCGAGACGCCCTTCATCGCCAGGCTGACAGCGCCGGTGACCACGCGGCCCACCCCCCGTCCACCGCCCACGAGCACCTTCATCAGGCGGCCTTCGAGGAACGAGCCCAGTCGCTGGGGTGCGTCGAGGAAGTCCAGGGCGTTGCGCGACGGTGGGGTGTCGACCACCACGAGATCCCAGTCATCCTGTGCCAGAAGCTGTCCCAGTTTTTCCATCGCCATGTACTCCTGTGTTCCGGAGAACGAGCTGGCGACGGTCTGATAGAAGGAATTGTTCATGATCGCCTCGGCCCGGTCGGGCGGAGAGTACTGCGTGACCATCTCGTCGAAGGTCCGCCGCATGTCGAGCATCATCGCGTCGAGCGTTCCGTCGCCGTCGATCTTCACCGGTTGCGGGCTGTTGGTCAGCTCGCTCATCCCCAGCGACTGCGCCAGGCGTTTGGCCGGATCGATCGTCAGGACAACGACTTTGCGGCCCCGTTCGGCGGCCCAGACGGCCATCGCGGCAGCGGTGGTGGTCTTGCCGACGCCACCCGCGCCGCAACAGATGACAACCTTGGTGCCCGGATCCGTGAGAATCGCACCCATTTTCAGGTCGATGGGCATCAGGCACCTGCCTTCTGGAGGATCTCGGACAGGTCGTAGAGGCCGCCGAGGTCGATACCTTCGTCGAATGCCGGGAGCTGCAGCTTGTCCTTGTGCAACGACTCCAGCTCGGTACCGGCCTCGAGCTGTGCCTGCACACGGCTGGCGTGCTCGATGGTCTCGGTCAGCAAGCCCTCGAAGTCGGCCTCGGTGATGGCCAGGCCCGCAGTCTCCAGCACAGACCGAAGCTCGGCGGCATCGATGACGCCGTCAGCGATGTCCGCGATCGAGTCGGTCGGCAGATGCGCAGGTGACACCTTGTTGATGATCAGCGAGCCGATGGTCAGTTCTTTGCTCTCGAGTTCGGTGACCGCCTCGATGGTCTCCTGAATCGGCATCGCCTCGAGCAGCGTCACGAGATGCACCACGGTGTCGCTGGAGTGCAGCAGCTTCACCACGCCGTCACTCTGATTGCGAAGTGGACCGGTCTTGGTCAGATCCGCCATCGCCTTGGTCACATCGAGGAAGTTGCCGATGCGGCCCGTCGGCGGCGAATCGACCACCACCGCGTCATAGACCCGGTTTCCCTTCTTGTCCGTCCGGACCACACACTCCTTGATCTTTCCCGTCACCAAGACGTCGCGAAGCCCCGGCGCGACGGTTGTGACGAAATCGATCGCCCCGATCCGGCGCATGGCGCGGCCGGCGAATCCGAGGTTGTAGAACATGTCGAGATATTCGAGGAGTGCGTGTTCGATGTCGATGGCCAGTGCCGACACCTGGCCGCCACCCTCTGCAGTGGCCACTTTGGTCTCGGTCGGTGCAAGCGGCGGAACATCGAAGATCTGCGCGATGCCCTGCCGCCCCTCGCATTCCACGAGAAGCACTTTCTTCCCTTCGGCCGCAAGAGCCAACGCGAGCGCAGCCGCGACGGTCGTCTTACCGGTCCCACCCTTACCTGACACGAAATGAAGCCGTGCCTTCCTGGCCGCTTCGGGCCAGTGATACCCCTGCGGTTGTTCTGACGTCACCGGCTCACCTTATCCACCATGTGTGCTGATCAACATGGCGCAGCGGAGTTCTGTGTCCATTTTCGTCGCTCCGCCGACGTCCAACCGGGCAACTGATCGCGGGCGCCCCTGGCGCGGCGATATGCAGCCGATAGGCTGGGCACATGAGTGAGCCAACTGCCTGGGAATACGTGACCGTTCCGCTTCTGACCCATGCCACCAAACAGATCCTCGACCAGTGGGGTGCCGACGGCTGGGAGCTGGTCAGCGTCCTGCCCGGTCCCACCGGCGAACAGCACGTCGCCTACCTCAAGCGCGCGAAAGGCTGATCTGCACATGACCTGGTCGGAGCGACTGACTGAACTGAACATCGTGCTCCCCAAGGTGGTGGCACCCCTGGCCGCGTACGTACCGGCCGTGCAGTCCGGCAACCTGGTCTACACGTCGGGTCAGCTGCCGATGCTCGGGGGCGAATTGACCGCGCACGGCAAGGTGTCCGAGGGCGCCGAAGGTGTGGTCCGGCCCGATGTTGCCGCCGACGCCGCGCGGTTCTGCGCTCTCAACGCGCTGGCCGCGATCGACGCGTTGGTGGGCATCGACTCCATCAAGCGGATCGTCAAGGTTGTCGGCTTCGTGGCATCGGCACCCGGGTTCACCGGGCAGCCGGCCGTCATCAACGGCGCTTCGCATCTGCTCGGCGAGATCTTCGGTGAAGCCGGCGCTCACGCCCGGTCGGCGGTGGGTGTCGCCGAACTGCCACTCGGTGCTCCGGTCGAGGTCGAACTCATCGTCGAGGTCTGATCATCCTGCTCTGATCATCCTGCTCTGATCATCGCCGTATCGATCCAGCTGTACCACTGCTCCAAACCTTCACCGGTCCGCGCGCTCACGGGAATCACGTGGGCGCGCGGATTCGTCTGTGCGATGGTGTCCAGGAACGACTGCAGCTCGACGTCCAGATGCGGCAGCAGGTCGATCTTGTTGAGCAGCACCACATGTACGCGGCTGAACATCAGTGGGTATTTGAGCGGCTTGTCTTCGCCCTCGGTCACCGAATAGACCATCACGCGGGCGTGCTCGCCGACATCGAACTCGGCCGGGCACACCAGGTTTCCGACATTCTCGATGAACACCAGGTCGAGTGTGCTCAGATCCAGACCCTGCAGCGCGCGGTTGACCATCGGTGCGTCCAGATGGCATTCGCCGCCAAAACCGTTGGCGGTGTTGATCAGTGAGACCTGTGCGCCCTTGTCCTCGAGTCGCGCGGCATCCAGGTCGGTGGCGATGTCGCCTTCGATGACGCCGATCCGAAGGCTCGGTCGCAGCGCGTCGAGTGTCGCCGACAGAATCGAGGTCTTCCCGGACCCTGGCGAACTCATCAGATTCACCGCCGGTACCCCGGCCGCATCGAATGCGTTGCGGTTGAGATCGGCCCGGACATCGTTCTCGGTGAAGATGGCCTCGAGGATCTCGACCCGCTGCGCCCCGGTGTCGTAGCCGCTGTGGTCGCCGTGATCGTGCGCCATGCCGTCGGCATGTTCGTGCACCGTGCCGTCTGCATGGGTGTGCGTGGTGTCGTCGTGACGATGGAATCGACCCATACCGCCCATGGTAGGTCGTGTGACCCGGGTAATAGGGTTACTCACAGGTCCACTCGAGAAGCAGGCCAGGACACAAAGGAGTACCGGTGATCGATCCGGCGGAGCGATGGGCCCGCAGTGGTATGGCCCATCTGACCGGTGATCCCGGTGGTCCACCGGATTTCAGCCGGGCCGGCATTCTGGCGCTGGCGGATGAGGTCGCCGATCCGTTCGATCTCCGGGTCGAGGATCTGCTGGCGGGCAGGTCGGCGCTGATGAGTACCAGTCGCGGTGGCCGGATTTCGGTGGGTGGGGCGACCAGGCTGATCCGATGCAGAGATACCTGGGTTGCGTTCTCGCTGGCACGCACCACGGACATCGACTCGCTGGGCGCGTTGCTGAGTACCGACGCAGCCATCGACGACCCCTGGTCGACACTGGAAGACGCGGCCCGCACCTGGGTGGCAGATGAACTCGTCGACCGTGCACAGTTGCTCGAGATCCCGGCCGCCGTCCTGGGGTCGGCGACCGCGCCGCCCACACAGGTCACCCGGTCCTGGGACCGGTCGCGGCCGCGAGGTGTCGACGACAACCTGCTGGTGGTCGATCTGTCCGCGATGTGGGCCGGACCGCTCTGCGGCCAACTCCTCGGAGGTCTCGGGGCAACGGTGATCAAGGTGGAAAGTCCGGGCCGGCCCGACGGCGCCCGCGCGGGCAACCAGGACTTCTTTCGTTGGATGAACGGGACCAAGATGCTGTTCCCGGCCGAGATCGCCGACCGCAACACAGACCTGGCGGACCTGATCGATGTTGCGGACGTGGTGATCGAGGCTTCTCGACCCCGCGCACTGGAATCCGCCGGGCTCGATGCGGCGACCAGGCCGCCGGTCCGGGGAAGGGTCTGGGTCCGGATCACCGGCTACGGCAACGCCCCTGACGTGCGGAACCGGGTGGCATTCGGTGACGACGCGGCGGTCGCCGGAGGGCTCGTCGGCCGGGGGACCGGCGGCCCCGTGTTCTGTGGCGACGCGATCGCTGATCCTTTGACGGGTATCGAGGCCGCACGCGCGGTGGTCGATTCCCTGGGCCGCGGTGGTGGGGAGATCATAGACGTGGTGATGTCGGGAGTGGCAGCGAAATATGCTGCAGTACCGATACTTTCGGATCCCGAGGCCAAGCAGGTGGTCGCTGCCCGGAGGCCGACGATCGCAGAATCCACCGGTCGCACGGTGGATGCGCGGTGGGTGGCCCACCTGATCGAGCGCCGGCGGGCGGCGTGCTGATCATCAACGCCCGGAGGCTCACCGGACCGCCCGTGGCTGTGCGAACCGCGGGTGACCGGATCGCCGAGACCGGAGCTGATCTGGTTGCGAAACCGGGTGAGACGGTCATCGATGCGCGGGGCGGAACACTGATCCCAGGGTTATGGGACCACCACATTCATCTTCGGGCCACGGTCGCGGCGGCCGCATCGATCAGAGTGGGGCCCCCGCAGGTTCGCACGCCGGAGGAATTCCGGGCGGTGTTGGCTGCGGCAACGCCTCAGCCCGACGGTTGGATTCGTGCGGTCGGCTACCACAACAGTGTCACCGGCGACCTCGACCGGCACACTCTCGATGCAGTGGTTCCCCACGTGCCCTTGCGGATTCAGCATCGCAGCGGTGCGATGTGGTTTGTGAACTCGGTGGGGCTCGCTGCGCTCGGGCAGGCCGATCATCCCACCGGGCAGCTCTTTCGGCAGGACACACAGGTGGCGGCGGCGACCGCCGGCAGCGCGACCGCCTTCGGTCCGCTCAGCGCCCGATTGAGTGCGCACGGCGTCATCGGTGTCACCGAAGCGACTCCGAATCTGACTGCGGCTGATCTGGATTCGCTCGACGATGCCGTCGGCGAGGGCCAGATCCGGCAGCGGGTGATGGTGATGTCCGTCGATTCGGGTCGCGAGCATCCGAATCTCGGTTTCGGGCCCGTCAAACGCATACTCGACGACGACACCCTCGATCTTGACGGCCTCTCGGAATGGGTTGCCGCAGTACATCACCGAGGTAGCGCGGTGGCGATGCACTGTGTCACCGTGGCGCAGCTGGTGGTCGCGACCACCGCCCTGCGCACGGTCGGCGTGCATGCCGGAGATCGTATCGAGCACGCGGCAGTGGTCCCGGAGACGATGATCGGAGACCTCGTCGAACTCGGCGTCACCGTGGTGACCCAACCGAACTTCGTGGCCGAACGCGGCGACGAGTACCTGCGGGATGTGCCGGCATCGGAACACGAAGAACTCTGGCGGCTGCGGACCTTGCAAAGTGCCGGAGTGCCGGTGGCCGGCAGTACCGACGCCCCGTTCGGCGACCTCGACCCGTGGGCGGCAATGCGGGCCGCACGCGACCGGAGGACGGTGAGCGGATCGGAAATCTCCATTTCGGAACAGATTTCGGGCGCCGCAGCGGTGAACCTGTTCCTGGGCGAACCAGGGGATCCGGGAACGCCGCGTGAGCTGACCGCGGGATCAGCCGCCGACCTGTGTCTGCTCTCCGCTTCACCCGAGGTGGTCCTGCGGGAGCTGGACGGAGAACTTGTGTCCGCCACCGTGATCGGCGGAGAGTTGATGAAGCGATGAGGAGTGTTCGATGACAGGTCTGCCGCGGTTCGGAATCTTTGTCCCCCAGTTGGGTATGGAGGCCGGTGCCGTGATCGCCGCCGCGCAGGGCGCCGAGCGGGCCGGATTCGATTCGTTCTGGGTGATGGATCATCTGTTCGCGCCCGGTGCACCGACGTTGGATGCGCTGGAGAGCTGGACCTTGCTGTCCGCGATCGCCGCGACCACCTCCGATATCCGGCTCGGACATCTGGTGGTGTGCAACCCGCTTCGACACCCGGCGGTTCTGGCCAAGATGGCGGCCACCGTCGATCAGATCTCGGGTGGCCGCCTCGATCTGGGTCTGGGCTGGGGATCGATCGAGGCGGAGTTCGAGATGTTCGGTATCGACCACGGGTCGCGGAAGGTACGTGCGGAGCAGCTGGGTGAGACTGTCGAGATCCTTCGGTTGATGTTCTCTGGCGAGCTATTCGAGTACCAGGGCAAGCACTTTCAGTTGTCCGGTGCCTACGGCCGGCCGACACCTGTCAAAGCCACGATTCCGATTCACATCGGGGGTGCCGGCAAGCAATTGACGATGCCGTTGGTCGCCGAATACGCCGACTGGTGGAACTGCGTCGGTGGTGCCCGCGATCAGCTCGACGAACTGCGACCCCTCAGCGGTGGCGCCCGCCTGTCTGTTCAGTACGCGGTCGGTGTTGTCACCGACGAGTCGTTGCGCGCCAAGGTGTTGGAACGGACTGCACGCCGGCTTCCCGAATCCGGCTGGGGGAAAGCTCTGGTCGGCACACCTGCCGAACTCGTCGATATGTTCAAGGCCGAGATCGAACGCGGCGTGGAGCTGTGCATCGTCCGTCTCCACGACCTCGCTGATCCGGAGACCATCAAGACCTTCGGCGACGACGTGATCGCCCCGATTCGAGAGCTTTGATCGATTGTGCGATAGACGCTTTCGGCACGCTCGGCGGTGATTTCGGCACGGCCAACGGTCCGTTCGGCACGCTCGGCGGTGGTCGCCGTTGAGTGTGCCCTTCCGACCGTCGACCGTGCTCTTCTGCGCGTTGAGCGTGCCCTTGTTGCTGGTGTTTGGCAGGCGTTATGTGGTCAGGGCTGTGAACCTCCAGTCGAGCACCCGGGTCATGGTGTCGTCGGACGCGACGACATCGGCGAGCGACCGCAACTTCAGCAGGGTTCCGCCGGCAGTGAGGGGTTCGGCCGACTCCACCTCCAGGCGACTGGTGATGGTGTCGCCCTCGTGGACGGGACCGACGTGGTCGCAGGACTGCCAGCCCAGAACCGTCACCATGTTGGGAAACGCCCGATTGGCCTGGGCCAGCGCGATGCCGATCGTGTGGCCGCCGTAGACCAGACGCCGGCCACCGATACGCGCATCATGGTGGGTTGCGGCGATGTTGAGTGACAGCCGTGCCAACTCGGGAGCGCTCGACACAACATCGGCACTGGATTCGAAGACGGTGCCGGCGGCCGGAATGTTCGGTGACGACGGCAGCGCGGACAGGTTCCAGCCGGCTGGGATCTCGAACGGTGGTTCGTCGGCGGGCCCGATCGCGGAGAGGTCGTCGGCTGCCTGCGGGCGGTTGTCGGCGGGCGACTCGCACAGCGGGATCATCGCGCACCGGTAGAAGTCGAGGATCTTGTGACCCTCGGAATCGGTGGTCTCCATTCGCAGGGCCGCCAGACCGGTGGGGCGTCGTCCGGGCTTGACTGAATTCGACCGCAAACCAACAACTTCGGTGCGGGTGTAGAGGGTGTCACCGATGTGGGGGAAGCGGTGGAAGCGAAGGCCGCGGTAGAACAGGTTGGCCTTCACGTGGTGGGTGGCCAGCGTCGACTGTCCGATCGCGATGTCGCAGACCAGGCCGGGATGGGCCAACGCGGTGGGGCGACCGGTCACGGCCGCGGACAGATGGGCGTCGAGTGACAGTCGCATCCGGTCCCCGAGGATCGACTGATGGACTGCGGCAGCACCTTCCGTCAAGGTCATAGATGGGGCGGTGTCGAAGATCTGTCCCACCTCGAGTTCGTCGAAGTACGGTCCACCGACGTATACCGGGTCAGACATCTGTTCTCTCCTCTACCTTGGCCAGGGTGCGCCGTGCGGACACCGCAACCGCCTCATCGAGCATCTGTCCGTCGAGTTGTGCGGCTCCGGCACCGAGCGCGGCGGCGTCCTCGAGGGCCGTCAGAATACGCCGGGCTCGGTCGACAGCCTCCGCCGATGGCGTGAATTCGGCTGTCACATACTCTATTTGACGTGGGTGAATCACCCACTTCCCGTCGAATCCGAGCTCGCGCACCCAACGCGTCGCGAACCGGAACTCGTCGTCGTCGGCGGTTGCCAGATGCGGTCCGTCGGTGGCGGCGATCCCAGCGGTCCGGGCGGCGATCAGAACCCGGTCCTGAATTGCCGCCCACCGCTGCGATGGGAGTCCCGGCTCCCGGCCGAGTTCGGCCCCGAGGTCGGCGTAGCCGATGATGAGGCCATCCAGTTCGTCAACGGCACCGCAGATGTCGTCGAGAAAGGTGAGGCCACTGGGGGTTTCGATCAGCGCCTGCAATGTCGCGCCGTGTCCGGCGAGGCCGGCCGCTGCGACCTCGAGGTCAGCCGCACCCTGAACCTTGGGGACCACCACGCTGGACAGGCCCGATCCGGACCGTGCCAGCGCGGCGAGGTCGTCGGCGGCCCACGGTGAGTCGATGCTGTTGATGCGCACCGCGATGGTTGTTCGGGGAGCAGGTGCGACCGAGTTGATGGCCTCGACCACCAGTGCCCGGGCATCGGCTTTGTGAGCGGGTGTGACGGCGTCCTCGAGGTCGAGGACAACTTCGTCCGCTCCGGATTGCAAGGCCTTGGTCAACTTGCGTCGGTCGGATCCCGGCGCCACGAGCACAGATCGTCGGCGGCTCATCGCATCCCTTCGGGTTCAGTGAAGCCTCGTATGTACGGCCAAATCATGGTCGGCGATGTTTGGTGTTGTCAAGGTGATGCGAGCGGTGACGCCTCCTGCAGGTTGACATCGGGACCATCGTGCGACAAATATGGCCGTACAAAGTTTTGCCGCTGCGAAGGGTTGCCATGAGCTACAACTTGAACGACGAAGAATCGATGCTGGTGAAGACGGTGCGCGACTTCGTCGACCGTGAGGTGAAGCCCTCGGTGCGAGAACTCGAGAGGGCCAACGAGTACCCGGACAAGTGGATCGATCAAATGAAGCAGATCGGGATCTACGGTCTTGCGATCGGCGACGAGTTCGGCGGCTCGCCGGTCTCGATGCCCTGCTACGTCGCGGTCACCGAAGAACTGTCCCGCGGCTGGATGAGCCTGGCCGGTGCCATGGGCGGGCACACCGTGGTTGCCAAGCTGATCACGATGTTCGGGACCGACGAGCAGAAGCAGAAATATCTCCCCGTGATGGCGACCGGTGAGATGCGCGCAACCATGGCGCTGACCGAACCGGGTGGGGGCTCCGACCTGCAAGCGCTGACCACCGCGGCCAGACCCGACGGTGACGACCTGGTCATCAACGGTGCCAAGACCTGGATCAGCAATGCTCGACGATCCGGGGTGATCGCACTGCTCTGCAAGACCGACCCGGCTGCCACCCCGCGCCACGCAGGCATCTCCATCGTGCTGGTGGAACACGGTCCGGGCCTGACGGTTTCACGAGATCTGCCCAAGCTGGGATACAAGGGCGTGGAGTCGTGCGAGCTGTCCTTCGACAACTATCGCGTCCCGAAGTCGGCGATCCTGGGTGGAATGCCGGGCAAGGGTTTTCCCCAGATGATGAAAGGCCTGGAGACCGGACGGATCCAGGTCGCCTCCCGGGCACTCGGCGTGGCAACGGCAGCACTCGACGACGCGCTGGCCTACGCGCAGCAGCGGGAGAGTTTCGGCAAGCCGATCTGGAAGCACCAGTCGATCGGAAACTATTTGGCGGATATGGCAACCAAGCTGACCGCGGCCCGACAGCTCACCCGCTACGCGGCGGAGAAGTTCGACTCCGGGGAACGCTGTGACATGGAAGCCGGTATGGCCAAATTGTTCGCCTCCGAGGTCGCGATGGAGATCGCGCTCAACGCGGTCCGGATACACGGCGGATACGGGTACTCCACCGAGTACGATGTCGAACGCTACTTCCGCGACGCACCGCTGATGATCGTCGGTGAAGGTACCAACGAGATCCAGCGCAATGTCATTGCCGGACAACTGGTGTCCCGCGGTGGCCTGTAGAAGGGTCAGGGGATCATGCCGGCGAAGAGGACCGAAACCGAACCCGCATATCAGTTGCTGGCCAGGCAACTGCGCCAGGACATCGCTGCCGGTCGCTACGACAACGGTGCGCGCCTGCCCACCGAGTCCGAGTTGTCTGAGCGCTATGAGGTGAGCAGGCAGACCGTCCGCCGGGCGTTTGTGGACCTGGTGGCCGCCGGGACCGTTTACCGGGTGCCGGGGCGGGGAACGTTCGTCAATGAATCCGGTGGTCGATACTTGCGTCAGCAGGGGTCGATCGAGGACCTCATGAACCTGTCGCACGACACCACGATGGAAGTGGTGCAGCAGTTGCGGCGCCGCGTGGACGTCGAGGCCGCGAGCCGTCTACGCCTGGACAGCGACGTCGTGTACACCGTGGTCTTCCGCCGAATCCACGACGGGATCCCGTTTGTGCTGACCACCGTCCATCTTCCGGAGGAGGTGGCGCGGCTGATCATCGATGCGCCGGAGATGGCGCAGGGCGCGATCAGCACCTACACCGTGATCGGCCTCCTCGAACGGCATCTGTCGGCGCCCATCGCCGAGGCGGCGCAATCGATCACCGTCGATCAGGCCGATGACCTCGACGTCGTCCACTTGAACTGCGAGGCGGGCCGACCGGTCCTCCGGATCGACAGGTTGTACACCGACAGCAACGGGCTGGTCAGCGAGTTGTCGGTCAGCCACTTCCTGCCCGAGCACTACACCTACCGCGTCACGCTGTATCGCGATCGCGGATGAACTGGATCAGAACGCGCGCGTTAGCCTGGATCGCATGAGTGAATTGCAGCACCCTGCATATCGCGAGGTTCGCCCGGTGACCGACTTCGCGTCGGTGCTGCTGTGTGCCAATCCCGGGATGATGACGCTGGACGGTACCAACACCTGGATCCTGCGTGCGCCCGGACATCCGGATTGCGTTGTGGTCGACCCTGGGCCCAAGGGTAAGAAGAAGCATGTGAAAGCCGTTGCTGCGCAGGGGAACGTCGTCCTGGGCCTGATCACCCACCGGCACTACGACCACACCGGTGCCATCAAGGACTTCCGGAAACAGACCGGCGCTCCGGTCCGCGCCCGCAGCGCCGGGTACACCCGCGGAGCCGAGGTCCTCGCGGACCGGGAGGTCATCGAGGCCGCCGGTCTGACGATCACCGTGCTGTACACACCGGGGCACACCGGGGACTCGGTGAGTTTTCTCGTCGAGTTCGACGGCCGGCGTGCGATGCTGACCGGCGACACCATCCTGGGCGGGGGGACGACGGTTCTCGATCCCAAAGACGGGTCGCTGCGTGACTACATGAACTCCCTGAACCGGCTCATCGTCGAGGGCGAGGAATGTGTGATGCTGCCCGGCCATGGTCCCGACCATGCCGAGCTGATTCCCGTCGCCCGGTTCTACAAGGCCCACCGCGAGGAGCGCATCGATCAGGTGCGGGCTGCACTCGTCGAACTCGGGGTGAGTGCGAAAGACGCCAAGCCCGGCAAGGTTGTCAAGAAGGTATACGCCGACGTCGAAAAGAAACTCTGGCCGGCCGCCAAGATGTCGGTCAAGACGCAACTTGCCTACCTCGCTGAGGCTTGACGTCGAGAGCACCAATCTCGAAGGACTCCGTAGAATTTCGTTGGCTGTTAAAAGCACCGTCCGTCAACGGGTTTGGCAGCGCAGCAAAATTTCGATCGCGAAGTTCAATTAGATTGCATGCAGCGCAGATTGAGCGATTTGTCGTCATTTCTTGAGCGCCCCACGACGATCGCAAAAACTGTCTTGACGCACATTGTTGGTATGAGTTTCTCCAACAGAAGATGCCCAACGAATCGTTTTTGCGTCATACCGAGCCAGGCACCCTTTGCCGGGGAACATCCGTTGCCAGGGCCAGAACGGGCGCGGTGCTCGTCGCGCCGGGGCGGCATCGCCTCGGGCGGCGGCCAACCGTCTGCTCGACGGACCCGGCGCCGGTGAGGGTTCTCCGACCGCCGGTCTGCCCACCGCAGTCGCCTCACCAGCACGATCCGCATCGAAGAACGATCACGCCACCGCGGACACCGGGCTCACCGCGGCGAGGTTGCCACGACGAACGCCTGGAGCCAGCGGGGTCGATAGAGCCCCGGCGTCGGTCCTTTCTCACGTCGATGCCGTCTCGTCGACCGTCGACTGGAATGTGAACGTTTCGCCCTCCGATACATCTGCGTTCTTCAGTGCCCGGCCCGCGGCTCGCGCCGACGAAGCGGCGGCCGACGCCGCGGTGGACCCGCCCGACAATCAACGGCCGCGACCACCCATCGCCGAAGGAATCGACCACCACCACTGACACGGTGGACCGAGCGGTTCCTGGTTCACCGCCGCCGACGCCGGATGGGCAGCGGCGGAGAGCGAAGCGGAGTCTCCGATCACCACACGGACGGAAAGCGGCCTGCCCGCCCGTACGCCCGGAGTCCGGCTGGTCCCAGGAACAGTCAGGCCCTCGCAGCCTGCCGCCGACCGACACCGACCCGATCCGGCGGGCGGACCGGCGAGAAGTCCGGAGGACGTGCGGTCGAAAGTTCACGAACCACTTCGCCGGCGCCCGCACCGGCCGTTCCGCCGACGCCCTTCACCGACACAGAACGGATGAGAACGAATGAGGCACTGTGTCGGCGACGGATCGCAGCCGGCGTCGCTGACCGCCGCATCGTGCGACATCGGTCAGGTCGGGTACGAGATGGCCGTGCTCGTCTCGCGCGTTGGCGCCATGGTGGAGCCGTCGGCCCGAATGCGAGAACGGTGACGTACTCATGCCCCCCCCAGATGTGCCGCAGGACGATTCCTCGCAGGACGGTACGCCCTCGCCAAACCTGGTGAGGCCGTCGTGGACTACAGGCACTCTGATACGAGAGGTCGAGCCGCATCGACAAATCGACAACGACGGTCGTCGAGGACATTCGAGAAGCGCTGGCCATCCCGGGTTCGGTGCCCATCGTCGAAGTCGACGCCCGGCAACCGCAATCGGTACGCACAGCGTTGATCACACTCACCGAATGCGCACTCACCAGCGTGAGGTCAGCCAGCTAGGAGTCGGTTCCACACATCAAAAAGCCGCTCCACCCGCAAGAACGCGGAGGGAGCGGCTTATTGAGGTTGTGCGTCAGCGAGCGCGGCGTGCCAGGCGCTCGGAGTCGGCGATCAGGACGCTCTTGCCCTCGAGGCGTAGCCATCCGCGTTGTGCGAAGTCGGCCAGGGCCTTGTTCACGGTTTCGCGGGAGGCGCCCACCAGCTGGGCGATCTCTTCCTGGGTGAGGTCGTGCGTCACGCGCAGCGCCCCGGCTTCCTGCGTTCCGAAACGCTGGGCCAGCTGCAGCAGCTGCTTGGCGACGCGTCCGGGGACGTCGGTGAAGATGAGGTCGGCGAGGTTGTTGTTCGTGCGTCGCAGGCGACGGGCCAGGACGCGGAGCAACTGCTCGGCGATTTCGGGACGGTCGGCGATCCACGACCGCAGCGCGTCGCGATCCATCGAGACCGCACGGACCTCGGTGACGGTGGTGGCCGACGAGGTACGGGGACCCGGGTCGAAAATCGACAGCTCACCGAACATGTCCGACGGACCCATGATGGTCAACAGATTTTCACGGCCGTCGACGGACTTGCGGCCGACCTTCACCTTGCCGGACAAGATGATGTAGAGCCGGTCGCCGGGCTCACCTTCGTTGAAGATGATGTGTCCGCGGGGAAAATCAACAGGCTGAAGCTGATTGGCCAGTGCTGCGACGGCGGTGGGCTCAACTCCTTGGAAAATGCCCGCCCGCGCCAGTACTTCCTCCACTTACGCCCCTTTCTAAGGGTCCAGCCAGACCACAATCAAACCTGAGAATGCTCACACGAGTGATGCTGTTGTGTTCGTCACCCGTTGAGCAGTCTACGGGTATCGAGAAGAAAAGCTCGCCCTTACCCCAACTAACGTCGACGGCCTGTCGCGACTGGAGCCGGTTTCCTAGCTGACGCGGATCGAATCGTCGGATTCGGAGTTCGCGGGCATCCGTCGATCGCGGAACTCATCGAGTGCGGCGGGAAAACCATGCGTGGCCAGGGTGTCCAGTTGTTCGGGCTCCGCCGATTCCAGGAACTCCTCGACGTGTTCACCGCGAACGTTGAGACGTTCGAGCCGGCTCTCGAGCCGCTCCATCGACAGGGCGAACAGCATGAGAGCGGCCGGGAACAGAAGTACAGCGAGTCCGTGCATGGGGTGTAGTTAACACAACGTATGTCTCAGAACAGACACAATCGCCGATTGACGGGTAGTCGGACACGTAGTCGGCGACGGAGATGGACCGGGTTCGAGGGCAGCGGTCGACCCGTCTGCCCAGTGGATCCCCGGACGACCCGTACTCTGAGTTGGTGAGTTCGAAGGCAGGGGTCAGACGCGCCAAGACCGCGGCGCAGCGCGGCACCGAGACCCGCACAGGTCTGGTGCGACGCGCTCGGCGGATGGATCGCACCCTGCAGACCGCATTTCCGCACGTCTACTGCGAACTCGACTTCACCACCCCGCTGGAGTTGTCGGTGGCCACCATCCTGTCGGCACAGTGCACCGACGTTCGGGTGAACCTGACCACCCCGGCGCTGTTCCAGCGGTACCGCAGTGCCGAGGACTACGCCGGCGCCGACCGCACCGAACTCGAAGAGATGATCCGTTCGACGGGTTTCTACCGGAACAAGGCCAACTCGATCATCGGACTCGGACAGGCGTTGGTCGAACGATTCGACGGGGAAGTCCCGTCGAATCTGCGCGATCTGGTGTCGCTACCCGGCTTCGGCCGCAAGACCGCCAACGTCGTCCTCGGCAATGCCTTCGGTGTCCCCGGGATCACGGTCGACACCCACTTCGGCCGGCTCGTGGGGCGCTGGAAGTGGACCGACGAGACCGATCCGGTCAAGATCGAGCACGCCGTGGGTGAGCTCATCGAACGCAAGAACTGGACCGACCTGTCGCACCGCGTGATCTTCCACGGTCGTCGGGTGTGTCACTCACGCAAGCCCGCCTGCGGAGTGTGCGTGCTCGCCCCCGATTGCCCCTCGTTCGGTCTGGGACCCACGGAGAAATCCGAGGCCGCGGTATTGGTGAAGGGACCCGAGACCGACCACCTACTTGCACTGGCAGGTCTCTAGTCGATGTCTGATTCACCCGATCCGGGCGAGACCCGGACCACTGAGCGGTCGCGATTGCGTTTGTCGACGTCCGCGCGCTGGACACTGGCTGCCCTGATCGTCGTGATCGCCCTGATCGTTGCCATCTGGCCGCGGTCGTCGCCAGACCCGGCGCCGGCTCCTTCCGGGGTGTCGACGGACAGCACCGGCACTGTCCCGGGACTGCAGGCGAGCGTGTCCGACGACGACATGATCAAGGCCCGGGAGAAGGCCGGGTTGCAGCCCTGCCCGGCCGAGCCCGGTCCGGCTCCCGAGGGCTCTGCGCTCAAGGGCGTGTCGGTGCCGTGCCTGGCCGACGGTTCGACTGTCGACCTCGGAGCCGCGACCGCGGGCAAGCCGATGCTCGTGAACGTGTGGGCGCACTGGTGTGGTCCGTGCCGGGCCGAACTCCCGGTGATCGCCGACTACGCCGAGCAGGCCGGCGACCGGATCCGGGTGCTGACCGTGCAGGGCAAAGAGGGATCGGAGAACGTATTCCTCTCCCTGAACCTGCTGGCCGAAATCGGTGTCGACCTGCCGACCGTCGTCGATCCGGACGCGAAGATCGCTGCCGCCCTGGGGATTCCGCGGGTCTATCCGGCCACTGTCCTGGTGCGGGCGGACGGGACCGTCGCCGCGGTGTTGCCCACCGTCTTCGACTCGGTCGACGAGGTCTCCGCGGTCGTCGACAAATACCTGGGTGTCGCCGCGTGACCGAGATCTTGGTGCCGACCGAATCGGTGCCTCCGTGGATGCGTCCGCTCACCGAGAACCTCGCCGGGGTGACGCAGTCCGTCGAAGACCGCGGCGGGATGACCGCGCGATTGATGCGTTCGATGATGCCGACCTCTCGTCCGGCTGCGGTCCTGATCCTGATCAGCGGCGACTGGGACGGTGACCCGACCCATCACGGCGGGGTTCCGGCCGACGCCACGGTGCTCCTGACCCAGCGCGCCAGTACATTGCGCAATCACGGCGGCCAGATCGCCTTTCCCGGTGGTGCCCGCGATCCCGGTGACGACTTCCCGATGGGCACTGCGATGCGCGAAGCCGAAGAAGAGACCGGGCTGGATCCTGCGGGCGTCAGCAATCTGGCGGTGCTGGACATGTTCCCGCTCCCGCCGTCGGGCTTCGAGGTGTCGCCGGTGATCGCCTACTGGACCGAACTCTCCGAGGTCGGTGTGGTCGACACCGGGGAGACCTCCAGGGTGGTCCGGGTGCCGCTGCGCGACCTTATCGATCCGCGCAACCGGATCCAGGTCGAACGGATGGTCGCCGGCGCCCGCGTCTACCAGGCCCCGGCGTTCTGCGTCGACGGCATGCTCGTCTGGGGTTTCACCGGTGGGCTGCTGTCCGCGATCATCGACGCGGCCGGATGGGAGATCCCGTGGGACAAATCAGACGTCCGTGACCTCGAAGTGGAGCTTGCCAAGGTGGGGCAGTGATGAGCGGATCCGCCTGGGTCGACGTGATCGTGATCGGTGTGGCCCTGCTCGCGGCCGCGTCGGGATACCGCCAGGGTGCGATGTCGTCGGCGATGGCGTTTGTCGGTGTCCTGCTGGGCGCGACCGCCGGAGTCCTGTTGGCGCCGCACATGATCCGCAACATCGAAGACCAACGCTGGCGGCTCGTCGCCGGTGTCCTGCTGTTGGTCGCGCTGGTGATCGTCGGCGAGATCTCGGGGATGGTCCTGGGCCGGGCGGCCCGCAGCGGTATCCGGACGCAGTCGCTGCGACGAGTCGATTCGGTGATCGGATCGCTGTTGCAGGCGGTCGCGGTCCTGCTCGCGGCCTGGATTCTGGCCACCCCGATCAGCACGTCGGCGCAACCCGAGATCGCCGCGGCGGTCCGGGACTCGCGGGTCATCGAGGAGATCAACGAGATCGCGCCGACGTGGTTGCAGCGGGCGCCACGCGAGTTCTGGGACATGTTCGACAACTCGGGTCTCAAGGAGGCCATCGGACCGTTCGGGCGAACGCCGATCACGAGTGTCGACCCGCCCGACCCGGCGTTGCTCGACCAACCCGTCGTCGAACGGGTCGAGGGCAGTGTCGTCAAGGTCGAGGGCATCGCGGAGATCTGCCGGCAGGCGCTCGAAGGCAGTGGCTTTGTGGTCTCGCCCGAACGTGTGATGACCAACGCCCACGTGGTGGCAGGCACCAACACACTTCAGGTGACGGCCTCCGACGACACTTTCGACGCAACCGTTGTCTACTTCGATCCACTCACCGACATCGCGGTACTGGACGTCCCGGGTCTGACGGCGCCGGCGTTACGATTCGCGGATGAGTTGGCCGAGACGGGAACCGATGCCATCGCGCTCGGCTACCCCGAAGGTGGTCCGTTCAATGCCAGCGCCGAGCGGATCCGCGAGGTCATCCAGCTGCGTGGACCCGGCATCTATCCGAATACGTCGGTCACCCGTGAGGTGTACACCGTGCGGGGATCGATCCGGCAGGGCAATTCGGGTGGCCCGCTGATCAATTCGGCCGGTGAGGTGCTCGGTGTGGTGTTCGGCGCGGCCGAGGATCCGGCCACAGAGACCGGCTTCGTGCTGACCGCGGATCAGGTCAAGCCCGGTCTGGCGGAATCCGAACGGCTCAGCGCCGCGGTCGATACCCAGACCTGCGTCCACCCGTCCTGAACGGGGTCGCGGCAGAGCCGGAATCAGTTTGTGGCGAACGCGATCAGGTGGCCGTTCACGTCGTCGGGTTGTTCCTGATGTGCGTAGTGGCCGGCGCGGGGGATCTCGGTCAGTTCCAGCTTCGATGACCACGGCGCGCTCGCCGCGAGTGTGGATCGCTGGATGTAGTTGTCGAGTTCACCGTGGATCGCGAGTGTCGGCACATCCAGGCGCTTGTCCATGAGTTCGAGGAAGCGACTGCCGTCGGGACGGAACTGCGACCGGAAAGCCCACCGCTGGTATTCCAGGCTGCAGTGGGCGACACCGGGTATCTGAATGGCAGAACGGTTCCGGGCGGCGGTGTCGAAGAAGTCCTCGGTGTGCTGCCAGTCCGGACCGGAATGCCTGCGAAGGAGTTTCTCGGCCATCGCACCGTCGTTCTCGGTGAGCGCCCGCTCGGCGGTCCGGGGGATCTGCGCCTTGAGAAAACCTGCGAGAAACGCCTTGCGCTGGTTCGTTTCGCGCAACGTGGCCGTCTTGAGTGCCTGTGGGTGCGGTGAGGAGATGACCGCCATCGACCGGACCGACCGGGGGTGCAGGGTGGCCGTCGCCCAGCAGACCAGACCGCCGTCGGCATGGCCCACGAGGGTGGCATCTGTGTGCCCCAGCGCCCGGATCAGGCCGTCGGTGTCGCCGGCGAGGGTCCAGCCGTCGTAGCCGCGGGGAGGTTTGTCGCTGTCCCCGTAGCCACGCAGATCAACGGCAACCGCCCGGAAGCCGGCGTCGGTGAGAGCCTTCAGTTGGTGGCGCCAACTCCACCAGAACTCGCCGAAGCCGTGCATGAAGAGAACCAGCGGACGGTCGCCTCGCGGCGGCTCTACCTCGACCGCGTGCAACCGGACGCCGTTGGCGCGGACATCGCTGTGGTGCCATCCCGTGAACCGAACGGTCGACGGATCCGGGGCAGGCACCCGTCAGCCCTTGTAGGGCTGGCTCGGCTTGCGCAGGTCGGCGCCGGGGGTCTGAGCGTCGTGTCCGGCGGGCAGCACATCAGAGAGATGGTGGACGGACTCGATGGTCTTCGTGGGTCCGGTGATCCGTTTGAACACCCGATAGCCGACGAGGCCGGCGATGATCGCCACGACGAGCAGGATCAGGAAGACGATGCCGAATGCGGCCCAGCGTGGCAGCCACTCGGAGAGCAGTTCGCCGAGGAACCAGAAGAAGAACAGGCTGGCGTAGAGCGCGACCGTGAGGGCGACCACGATCAGGCCCGCGCCGACGGCGGCCTTCTTCGCCTCCTGCGTCAGTTCGGCCTTGGCCAGCGCCACTTCGGCGCGGAACAGGGTCGACAGATGGGTGGTGGCATCTTTCACCAGCGCGCCAATACTCGGGTCACCGCCGGGGCGCGCGTTGGGGTCGGACAACGGGATCGACGAGACGTTCGGCGGAACATCTCCCGAGGTGCGGTCGTCCAGCGTCACTGCTACTCCTCCATCCTCGGCACGTACGTCCGAGCCCACCCGGACGCCTGTTTCTTCTCGCCGGGGTTTGTAGGCCCTTATGTTGCCATGCCAGGATCGAACGCAGGCTCATCGGACCGTACTCGCGCGAGTGGCCGGATCGTGTATCTCCCACCACTCGCCGGGAGTGAACGCTCTTTGAAAGGCAACCATGCCCGCGTACCCGCTCGAACCATTTGCTCTCGACTTCTTCGACACCGCGCCCGTGACCCACCGTTTCTCGGTCAACCTGCCGGTCAGCCCCGCGACGGCGTGGTCCGAGCTGACCCGGCAGAACACCCTCGACTGGTGTCGGGTCATCAAATCGATCACCTTCACCTCGCCGGCGCCCTACGGCGTCGGCACCACCCGGTCGGCCGAATTGGCACCCGGGTATGTGAGATTGTCGGAGAAATTCTTCTGCTGGGACTCCGATCCCGAGGCCGGCACCTACCGCAACGCCTTCTATGTGGAGCAGGCCAATGTGCCGGGCCTGCGGGCGTTCGGCGAACTCAGCGAGATCGAACCGGCGCCGGTGGGCTGCCGATTCACCTGGTCGTTCGCCATCGAACTGTCGGGCGTGATGGCCAAGACCTCGAAGTTCGCGACCTCGGTCAGCGCGAAGACGTTTGCCACGATCGAGACCGACACCGTCAAACACTTCTCCAAGTTCTGACGCCGAGGGGCGATCAGCGGGCTCGGGGACTGACCACGCCGTGGTCGAACGCGTAGACCACCGCCGCCGCCCGGTCGCGGACACCGAGCTTGTGGAAGATGTTGCCGACATGGCTTTTGACGGTGACCACCGAGATCACCAGTTCGGCGGCGATCTCGTCGTTCGACAGTCCGCGGCCGATGAGGCCGAGGACCGCGGATTCGCGCGACGTCAGGCGGTCCAGTGAGATGTCGCCGGCGGCCGGTCCGGGTGAGGACCGGTAGGTGTCGAGCACCCGCGCGGTGATCGCCGGGTCGAGGACGGCTTCGCCCTCTGCGACGATGCGGACCGCGCGGATCAGTTCCTCGGCGGGCGAGTCCTTCAGTACGAATCCGGCCGCGCCGGCGCGCAGCGCTTCGGACAACAACTCCTCGTCCCGGAACGTGGTGAGGACCAGCACCGGTGGTGGGTCGACGGTGACGGCCAGCTGCCGGGTCGCGGCCATACCGCTCACCCGCTTCATCCGCAGGTCCATCACCACCACGTCGGGCCGCAGGCCGGCGACCGCGTCGACGACCTCGTCGCCGTCGGAGCACTCGCCGATCACCTCGAATCCGTCTTTGCGGCGCAGGATCCGGCGCAGGCCGGATCGGACCAGGTCCTGATCATCGACCAGGAGGACACGTATCCGCGCGGTGTCACCGGTCACCGGGGACCACCGTGCTCGCCAGATCTGTGTCGGCCTTCGTCCGCGCCGAGTACGGAAGCACCGCGTTGACCTCCCAGGTGTCGTCGGTGTGTGCCGCCTGAAATCGGCCGCCGAGATGTTCGGTCCGCGACCGCATACCGCCGAGTCCGGAACCGCCGGGCCGGCGGCGCGTCTCTGGGGTGACCTTGTTGCGCACGATGATCTGGAGGCTCCCTGCCGAATCCGGACCCACCTCCAGGTCGACAGGCACGCCGGGAGCGTGTTTCGATGCGTTGGTCAGCGATTCCTGAACGATCCGGAACGTCGCGAGTTCGGTGGCGGTGGTCGGTGTCGTGCCCGGGTTGCTGTACCGGAACCGGATGTCTTGCCCGGCGCGCCGGAACGACGAGACGAGTTCGTGCAGATCGCTCAAACCCGGTGTGGGACTGGTTGGTTCGGTGTCGGCGCGCAACAGTTCGATCGTCTGCCGGATGTCGGCCATGGCCGCCCGGCCCTGCTGTTCGGCGTCGAGCAGTGCCGCGACGGCATCGGCGGTGTCGTTGTCTTCCTGCAGTGCTCGCCGGGCACCGGTCACGTTCAGCAGGACGATACTCAGCGAGTGGGCGATCACGTCGTGCACCTCGGTGGCGAGGGTGACGCGGTCGAGTTGGAGCCGGGCGGCCCTGGCCTGACGCTCTCGCACGAGCAGCGCCAACTGCATCTGCAGCAGACGCCCGACCGCCACACCGAAACACAGCATTGCCGCGATGAGCCAGCCCTGCTCCACCGCTCCGATCGCGATCCCGTAGATGAGCACGCCGACGGTCAAGATCGTGTTGAAACTGCTCTGCTTCCAGGTGCTGACCGCTGCGTCGCTGGTGAGGGCGAGGACAAGCAGCAGGGTGGCCGCGTCGGCGTATGTCGGGATCTGCCAGAAGAGGATCACCGAGACAACGCTGGCGATCACAAGCGCCGGGGTGAAAAGCCCTCGCTTGGTGATGAACAGGCAGGCGATGTGGGGAGCTGCGGCGACACCGAACGCCGCGAACAGGATGACCCATTCCCAGCCCGACGGGTGCTCGACCACTCGTTGACCGGTCGCGATGGCCGCGGTGGTCAGGATCGCACCGTCGGCGATGATCATGTAGTACCAGGGGTACTGGTACCCCATCAGCGCGAACGCGCGTGCATACCGTGCAGTCAACCACCGCATTGTGCCGATCTTATCGGTTGGCGGGAGTGAAGACCTCCGTCCTGGGGAGGATTCCCCCCACCTGCGCTGGTAGGTGGAAAAGACCGTCCCGGAGGTGGCTGAACTGCGGCTTCGTTGTCAATAGCGTTCTTGGTACACGATCGGCGTACCAGCAGACGCCGAGAAACCCCGAGGAGAGCGGCGATGTTCTGGATCCTGGTGAGTGTGGGTGTTGTGGTGATCTCGTCGTTGATGCTCAAAGACGGCGACGGACTGGACTTCCGAGGGCGCGAAGTCCGCAATGCGCTCGCGCGGCGCAACGCCGAGGAGATTGCACAGATGCGCAAGATCCGGCGGGCCCGGAGACGCCAGAATCTGATCGAGTCGCTGCGGCGGGCCCGGGCGACGACACCTGCCGTCGCCCGGGCCTGAGCGGCCGAAAGATCTCAGCCCTGGTTACCGCGGCGGATGTTGTCGAAGACCGTCGGGTCGACCAGTGTCGAGGTGTCTCCGAGTTCACGTCCCTCGGCAACGTCCTTGAGCAGGCGGCGCATGATCTTGCCGGACCGTGTCTTCGGGAGTTCGGGCACCACGTGGATCTCCCGTGGCTTTGCGATGGGTGAGATATCCTTGGACACTTGGGCTTTGAGCTCAGTGATGAGCTGCTCCCCGGTGTCCTCCTGGCCCTGGCGCAGGATGACAAATGCGACGATGCCCTGGCCCGTGGTCGGATCGGCGGCACCGATGACCGCGGCCTCGGCGATGCTGTGGTGGCCGACGAGCGCGGATTCGACTTCGGCAGTGGAGATCCGGTGCCCCGAGATGTTCATGACATCATCGATGCGGCCGAGGACCCAGAGCGCGTGATCGTCGTCGTAGCGGGCGCCGTCACCGGCGAAATACCAGCCCTGCTCGGCGAACCGCGACCAGTAGGTCTCCCGGAACCGTTCGTCGTCGCGCCAGATACCGCGGAGCATCGACGGCCACGGTTTGTCGAGGACGAGGAAGCCCTGTTCGCCGGCACCCACCGACTTGCCTTGTTCATCAACGATATTCGCGCTGATGCCGGGCAGCGTTGCCATGGCCGAGCCCGGCTTGGTGGCGGTGATGCCGGGCAACGGCGAGATCATGATGGCGCCGGTCTCGGTCTGCCACCAGGTGTCGACGATCGGGCAGCGCTCGCCGCCGATGACCTCGTGGTACCAGCGCCACGCCTCGGGGTTGATGGGTTCGCCGACACTGCCGAGCAGGCGCAGCGAGCTCAGGTCGTGGGCGTCGGGGATCTCGCGGCCCCACTTCATGAAGGTCCGGATCAGGGTCGGCGCGATGTAGTAGGTGCTGACCTTGTACTTTTCGATGATCTCGAAATGGCGATGTTCGTTGGGGGAGTTGGGAGTTCCCTCGTAGATGACCTCGGTGGCACCGTTCGACAACGGGCCGTAGACGAGGTAGCTGTGTCCGGTGACCCAGCCGATGTCGGCGCCACACCAGAACACGTCCTGGCCGGGCTTGTGGTCGAAGACGTTGTGGAAGGTGTAGCTGACCTGGGTGAGGTAGCCGCCGGTGGTGTGGACGATGCCCTTGGGCTTGCCGGTGGTCCCGGAGGTGTACAGCAGGAACAGGGGGTGCTCGGCGTCGTGCGCCTGCGGGGTGTGTGTGGTGTCGGCCTTGGCAACGGTCTCGTGCCACCAGAGGTCGCGGCCGTCGTTCCAGTTGATGTCGGAGTCGGTGCGGTTCACGACGAGCACGTGCTCGATGGACTTCGCGGCGTCGTCACCACTGCCCAGGGCCTCGTCGACTGCGGCCTTCAGCGGTGCGGGCTTGCCGCGCCGGTACTGGCCGTCGGTGGTGACCACCAATTTCGCCTCGGCATCGTCGACACGAGAACGCAGCGCACCGGCGGAGAACCCGGCAAAGACCACCGAGTGCGTCAGCCCGAGGCGGGCGCAGGCCAGCATGGTGATGATCGCTTCCGGGACCATCGGCATATAGATGGCCACCCGGTCGCCCGACACGAGGCCGATCTCGGTGAAGTAGTTGGCGGCCTGGGAGACCTCGGCCAGCAGTTGGTCGTAGGTGACGTCCCGGGAATCGCCCGGTTCGCCGACCCAGTGGATCGCGACGCGGCTGCCGTTGCCGGCTTCCACATGGCGGTCGACACAGTTGTAGGCAACGTTGAGCTTGCCGCCGACAAACCACTTGGCAAACGGAGCGTTCGACCAGTCGAGGACGTCGGTGAAGTCGGTGTCCCAATGCAGACGGCGGGCCTGCTCCGCCCAGAATGCCAGGCGATCGGCCTCGGCTGCCTGCTCCAGCTCGGGTCCCGCGTTCGCTTGCGAGACGAACTCGGCCGGTGGGGGATATACCGATTGTGCAGTGCCTTCGCTCATTGTTTCCCTTTCGGTATGGCAGGTCCGCACGCCGACCTCACCTGTGAAGTCGGCTGGTTCGGACGCCACTGTGTTGTGCACCACATCATGACTCCGGCATCATCAACTGAAATAGCCCCGAAAGTGGATAGTGCATGAGCGTTGACAACACGATCCTCCGTCCCAGCGATCACGAGCTGGTGCGGGCTACGAGCGCGCGCTTTCGCAAGGTGACCGGTACGCCGGTGGTGTTCGCGGGTCTGCGCGATCAGGACACGATCGCGGTGACCACGTCGGTGGGGCACAAGACCCCGGCGCTGCGCACCATCCGCGTGACGCCCCAGCGCGGCCTCGGCGGCCTCATCTGGCTGAGCAAACGCGCGATCCTGGTTCGCGACTACGGCTCGGCCGACGAGATCACGCATGATTTCGACGACCAGATCCTCGGCGAGGGCATCACCGACCTCGCGGCTGCGCCGATCGTGGTGGACGGATCGGTCCGCGGCCTGCTGTATGCCGGATGGCGAGGTCAGGGCCCGCTCGGCGACGACGTGGTGCAGGCATTGACCGTCGAAGCCGGCCGGGTTGCGACAGAGCTGCGTACGCGCGACGAAGTGGATCGCCGGATCGCTGCCATGGCCGCCCGCACGCAGGCCGAACAGGCGCAGGCGTCAGCGCTCGATTGGATGAATGAACTCCGCGACATCGCCGCGGTGTCGACCGACGAGAGTTCTCGCCGCAGGATCCTGGAGCTCGTCGACCAGATGGGCGGCGGCGATCAGCACGCGTCCGAGCCGTCCATCCCGTTGACACCTCGCCAGCTGGAGGTGTTGTCGCTGGTGGCGATGGGTTTCGGGAATCGAGTGGTCGCCGACCGGCTGGGTCTGTCCGTGGACACGGTGAAGACGTACCTGCGCGCCGCGATGGTCCGGCTCGGCGCCCGCAACAGGCATGAGGCCGTGGTGAAGGCGCGCGGTGCAGGCCATGTCCTCGAGCTGTCCTGACCGAACTGCTCCGATCATCCCGGGAATTGCTCAGATTCTTGCCGGCGTACGGGGCCGCGTACGCTGACCTGTCGTGACCGATCCGCTGGCTCCCCTGTTCGAGATGCCGGGTGTCGTCCCGGCTGCAGACCGTGCCCGCGATGCGCTGGCTGCTGCACACCGGCACCCCGCCAACCTCCGCGGATGGGACAAGACCGCCACCGAGGCGTCGTGGCGTGCCGGTCGGTCGTCGGCGGCGATCGACGGTGGCAGCGTCGAGCTCGTCCGGGACGGCGATTTCGACGATCCGGTCCTCGCCGGCGCGATGCGGGTGGCGCAGGCTCTCGACGGCGATTCGCTGCCGCAGTTGGTGGCGGTCTGGACCCGCGCGCCGTTGCAGACCCTCGCGCGCCTGCATGTGCTGGCGGCCGCGGACATGACCGACGACCAGCAGCTCCTGGGGCGTCCGCGCGCGGATGCCGAGCTGGGGCAGCGGCTGGACCTTCTGGCGCAGTTGATCACCGGTGCCACCAAGGCGCCGGCACCGGTGCTGGCGGCCGTGGTGCATGCCGAGTTGCTGGCACTCGAGCCCTTTCAACACGCCAACGGGGTGGTGGCCCGGGCGGCCTCCCGGCTGGTCTGCACCAGCACCGGACTCGATCCGCACACTCTCGGAGTCCCGGAGGTGACGTGGTTCAAGCGGGTTTCCGAGTACCGGGACCTGTCGAACGGGTTCGGTGCCGGCGATCCCGAGGCGATCCGCCTGTGGTTGATGCTCAGCTGTGAGGCGCTGGAAGCTGGTGCTGCAGAGGCAATGTCGATCGCAGAGGCGGCAAGGCCGCGCAACTAGTTTCGACTCGGGGCACAGTGCTGATTCGGGGCCACCAGGGGGCAGACAACGCACTGCGGGCGGCTCTCTTGCCCGACGTTCTTGAGAACGTTGGGGCCAGATCGCCGCCCGCTAGCACGGATCCGAGTTACCAAGCGTGCTTTGGTGGTCGTGTGGGATGACCTAGGCGAAGGTGTCCGGCGCTGGGTCCATATGCGCTCCCACCCAAAGGAACTCATCTGAACTCGGCGCAGATCTCGCAGGTCCACTACCTGGTGCCTCCCGCGGCGTGCTGCGCGTGGGTGCTCGATATCCGTGCTGGGAGTGCGCGGTCAGGAGTCCGTTCCTTCTCTTCCGGTCCGAACTTGGCGTTCCGCGCTTTCCGTAACTACTTTCTACACCGTGACGACGGTCACATCAAGAGCCTTCTGGTCTCGAAATCAAAAATATGTTCATCCGTTGCGGCTGAACATATTTCGTGTAAGCTCACGCCAACTTTGGGGTCCGTGAAACGGCTCGTCAGGGCTCAGTGTCGTTTGCGCTGAAGGATCGTGTAGGTCAGTGCGCCCGCCACCACGGCGCTCAAACCGACTGCGGCAGAGGCGGTTACCGTCGGCGAAGGGGTTGCCGGCAGGCGGTCGCGGAGCGAGACCGGCTTGGTGAACGACAGCATCGGCCAGCCGCGCTCGCCGGCTTCTCGCCGCAGGTTGCGGTCGGGATTGATGACGGTCGGATGACCGACGGCACTGAGCATCGGCAGGTCGGTGATCGAATCGGAATACGCGAAGCACTGCGAGAGGTCGTAGCCGACCGATCGGGCGATGTCATTCATTGCCACCACCTTCTCCTCGCCGTAGCAGTAGAAGTCCATCACCCCGGCGTACTTCCCATCGACGACCTTCATACGGCTGGCCATCGAATAGTCGGCGCCCAGCATCTCGCCGATCGGTTCGACGATCTCGGCGCCCGATGCCGACACGATCACCACGTCATGCCCGCGCGCCTTGTGTCCGGCGATGAGGTCGGCGGCCTCCGAGAAGACCAGTGGGTTGACGATGTCGTGCAGGGTCTCGCGGACGATCGAGGTGACCTGTTCGACGTCCCATCCGGTGCACATCTCGGTGACGTGCTTGCGTAGACGCTCGACCTGGTCGTGGTCGGCCGCGGAGAGCAGGAACATGAACTGCGCGTACGACGATTTGAGGACAGAACGCCGATTGATCAGGCCCTGGTCGAAAAACGGACGCGAGAAGGCGAGTGAGCTGGACTTGGCGATGATCGTCTTGTCGAGGTCGAAGAAGGCGGCGATCGGTGCGCCGGTCGAGGGGTGTGATCCATCGTCGGCCGGCCGGAATGCTGTCACTCGTCGAGGGTACGTCGAGCGCGGGGGTGAGGAGAAGGATCAGTTTCGCCGGTGCGCCGATCGAAGTCGGGGTTCACGCGGTGAACCGGGCGCGGCCAATGGTTGAACTTGCAATCAATCCAGGAATCTTGTGTATAGTCGTACTTACCCGGACGAGATCCGGGGCTTTCAGCCCGACCCCCCGGGGCTGAACGCGACGACCCTGGCCTCCTCCCCCCCTGGCCGGGGTCGTCCTCTTTTCCGGGGTTGTTCGAACCCTTACCCACCTGCTTGCAATGCGCCTCTACCAGCGCTTTCGCCACTGGCACACGCGGTTCTCCACAGTTTGGACATCCACTCACAGTCACCGCTGAGCCGGGCGATTTCGGGTGCCCTCCCGGCGCGCAGACCGCCACAGTGAGTCATGACCGAAACTCCCCGGGTGCTCGCGATGGTGGCACCGGAACTTGCCGACGATGTCGAGCGGGTCGCGGCAGCATCCGGCTATCAGATGATGCGTGCACGTCCCGATCACTGCCGCCGCGAGTGGGCTGAGGCGACTGCCGTACTCATCGACGCGTCCACCGTCGAGGAGACACTCGCAGCCGGTTTGCCCCGCCGCAGCGGGCTGATGGTTGTCGGTGTCAGCGGGGACGGCCCCACTATGTGGCGCAGCGCGCTGGCGCTCGGCGCCGGTCACGGATTTGTGCTGCCGGACGACGAACATGCGGTGGTCCAGGCACTGTCGCGGATCCGTCGCCCCACCGGTCCCGCGGGGATCGCGATTGCGGTGATTGCCGGCCACGGCGGCGCGGGCGCGTCCACACTCGCGGCCGGAATCGGACTGGTCGCCTGCGAGCGCGGGCATGGCGGCCTGCTCCTCGACCTCGACGAACTCGGCGGCGGCCAGGACCTGCTTCTCGGTGTCGAGGATCATTCCGGATTGCGTTGGCAGGAGCTCACATTGGAGGGCGGACAGGTCGTAGCCGAATCACTGCACACCGCCTTGCCTCATGCGGCCGGAGGTCTGGCGGTCCTGGCCGGTCGTCGCGGTGCACCCGCCCCGGTCCGGCCCGAAGCGGCACTCGCCGCGATCGATGCGGCCCGGGGCAACGGCGATGTGGTGGTCGTCGATGTCCCCCGGCGGGGTGATGAGGTGGTCTCGGCCGTGGTGGAGGCGGTCGACCTCGTCGTGCTGGTCTGCGGCGCCACCATCCGGGCGTGTGCGGCCGGACGGGAGATGGCGTCGCGTCTGAGCACCCGGGCCGGTCGGGTCGAGGTGGTTGTCCGCGGACCGTCGCCGGGTGGGCTCCGCGCCGGGCAGGTGGCGCAGGTTCTCGGCCTACCCCTGCTCGCGGCCACCCGGCCGGACACCCGCCTCGCCCGCGACCTCGAGTCGGGTGGACTGATGTTGGCGCGGCGCTCACCCCTGCGTCGGTGTGCTGCGGCGGTTCTGGACCGCGCCGAGGTGCTCCGAGGGCCGGTGCGATGAGCGATCCGACCGCGGCGACGGCGGCGGCAGGCCGCACCCAGTTGCTGACGCGGGTCCGCGAACGGCTGGCCGCGACCGCGCAGGATCCGACACCCGAGGTGATGGCCGCCGTTGTGCGGGCCGAGGCCGGTGGGGTTCTCGGCGACACCGACCTACTCGACGCACTTCGGTTTCTGCAGACCGAACTCGTCGGTGCCGGACGTCTCGAGGATCTCCTTGCCGGACCGGGTGTGAACGACATCCTGGTGGTCGGCCCGCGGGCCGTCTGGGTTGATCAGGGGCGGGGACTTCGTTTGTCGGACATCGAGTTCGAGGATGACGACGCGGTCCGGCGACTGGCCATGCGTCTGGCACTCGCCGCGGGCAAACGGCTCGACGATGCTCAGCCGTGGGTTGATGGCCAGTTGTCCGGGCTCGGCCGCCGCGGGTACAGCGTTCGTCTGCATGCGGTGCTCCCGCCGATTGCCGTCGACGGCACGTGCCTGTCGCTGCGGGTCCTGCGTCCGGCAACGCAGAATCTCGACGCATTGGTGTCGGGCGGTGCCATCGCTCCTGAGGCGGCGACGTTGTTGGAGACGATCATCGAGGCCCGGCTCGCGTTTCTCGTTGTCGGCGGGACCGGCGCCGGAAAGACAACACTGCTCTCGGCCCTGCTCGGTCGCGTCGATCCGTCCGAACGAATTCTCTGTGTCGAGGATGCAGTGGAGTTGGCACCGCAACATCCCCACGTGGTCCGGCTGGTGGCCCGCACCCCCAATGTCGAAGGAGCAGGCGAGGTTCCGGTCCGGGCGCTGGTCCGCCAAGCGCTTCGTATGCGACCGGACCGGATCGTGGTCGGTGAGGTGCGCGGCGCCGAGGTGGTGGACCTGCTGACCGCGATGAACACCGGCCACGACGGTGGCGCCGGCACGTTGCACGCGAACTCCACTGCCGAGGTGCCGGCCCGGATGGAGGCACTCGCGTCGCTCGGCGGTATGGACCGGCCCGCACTGCACAGTCAGCTCGCCGCCGCCATCTCCGTGGTCATCGGGGTGTTCCGCGATGCGAACGGTGCTCGCGGCGTCGGCGAGATCGGGATGCTGCGGCGCGGCTCCGACGGTCTGGTGAATGTCGACGCAGTCTGGCGACGCCGCGGTGGGTTCACGGCTGCCGCCGCTGACCTGGCAGCACTCTTGGAGAGCAGGCTCGTCCGTTGAGCGCGATGTTTGCGGCGGCGGCACTGGCGACTCTGCTCTGGCCCCGGCCACGCGCGCAGATCAGGAGCCTGGCCCTGAACCGGCCTGGGGGAGACCGGCGTCGGAGGTCGGCCGACGATGTTGTCGCCATCGCGGCGATCGGACTCCCGGGCGTTGTCCTGGTGGCGGTCGGCATCTCAGCAGGCATCGCCGCATCCATGGCGTCGGGTATGGCCTATCTGCTCTATCGCGCCAGACATAGGGAACGGGAAGTGGCAGCCGAACTCGCGGCACTCCTGGCGGCGCTCGAGGTGATGATCGCCGAATTGCGGGTGGGTGCCCATCCCGCACACGCATGTCGGCAGGCGGCCGAGGACGCAGTCGGAGTGCGGCGTTCGGCAGTGGCTGAAACGCTGTCGATGATGGCGGGCCGATCAACGCTGGGCGGCGATGTCGCAGGCGGGATCGAAAAGGCCGATGTCCGTGATCGGGAGGCCTGGTCGAGGATGGCAGTGGCCTGGCGTACGGCAGAACAGTACGGTTTGCCGATCGCCGAGCTGCTGACATCGGTCCGATCAGACCTGCTCGCGCGCAGTCGATTCCGTGAACGGACACGGGCGGCGCTTGCCGGGGCCAAAGCGACGGCGATGGTGCTGGCGCTCCTCCCGGTCCTGGGTATCGGTCTCGGGCAGGCAATCGGGGCATCGCCGCTGTCGGTCCTGCTCGGGGGAGGGCTCGGGGGCGTTCTTCTGGTTGTCGGCACTGCACTCGTGTGCGCGGGATTGTTGTGGTCGAGGCGAATCGTCGGGAAGGTCGCCGGGTCATGACCGGGTGGATGGTGGCGGCGGTGGCCTGCTCGGCAGCCCTGGTCCTGTGGCCCAAACCCGAGTGGATCACCTATCGGGTTCTCGGCCCGCCGGACCGGCGCGAACGCAACCGGGACCCGCGGTGGCTCGGCGCGAAGCCGTCGGCGGACGATCCGTTCGCCGCAGCTGCCGGCTACGACCTGTTCGCGGTCTGCCTGCGCGCGGGCCTGCCGGTCGGCAACGCGGCCCGGGTGGTGTCGCAATCCGCGCCGCCAGCGCTCGCCCGGACCCTCGCACAGGCCGCCGATTTGCTGTCGCTGGGAGCGGACCCGACGCAGGCGTGGGCGGTTCCAGATGACGCAGATCCTTCCGCGCAGGCTCTGGCCTCGATGGCCCGGAGGTCGGCGAGGGCCGGCTCGTCGCCGGTACGTGGCCTGGCCGAACTGGCAGAGAGTCGGCGAGGTGATGCGCAGGACCGGGCGGCTGCCGCAGCTGAGCGCGCCGGGGTGGCGATCAGCGGACCACTGGGTTTGTGCTTCCTACCGGCCTTCGTGTGCCTGGGAATAGTGCCGGTGGTCATCGGGCTGGCCGGTCCGGTCTTCGGCGGCGGCCTGATGTGAGACCTGCCGCGGAGAATCCGCGGCACGGATAGGGGAGGGAACAACATGATCAACAGGATGATTCGAGAAGCCCAGGTACGGGCTGGGATGCTGATGACTGACGACAGCGGCATGAGTACCGCCGAATACGCCATCGGAACGATCGCGGCGGCGGCCTTTGGGGCGATCCTCTACACGGTGGTCACCGGCGACAACATCGTGAGTGCTCTGACGGGGATCATCGACAAGGCGCTCCAAACCACGGTCGGCTGATCCATGCGGCGGCGGGGATTGCCGGCCGATGACCGGGGGATGGTGACGGTCGAGGCGGCGTTTGCGATTGCCTCGATCGTCGCGGTGGTGGTCATCTCCGTGGTCGGGGTGGTTGCGGTGGCCGCGCACATTCGCTGTATCGATGCGGCACGGGAGGTTGCACGCATTGCAGCACAGGGGGATTCGGTCAAGGCTCGCGATGTGGGCAGGCAAGTGGGTCCACGTGGTGCCACGGTGACTCTGCGTGCCGATGGGGAGGTGGTCGAGGCCCGGGTGCGGGTATCGGTGCCGTTGTTGTCGATGCTCGATGTGAGTGCCACCGCGGTGGCGGCCTTGGAACCTGCCGGCGCGGACCGATGAAGATGCTCCGCGAGGAACGTGGATCGGCGACGGTTGTCGGTGCGATGGTCATCTCAGGTCTGGTGGCTGTGGTTCTGCTGATTGTGTATGTGGGAGCGGCTATCTCGGCTCGTCACCATTCGCAGGCGACAGCTGACCTCGCTGCGCTGGCCGCCGCGCAGCGAGTGGTCATGGGCGAATCCGAGCCGTGTGGGGCGGCCCGCGAGATCGCGTCTCGGATGTCGGCATCGGTGAAACAGTGTCGGGTCCTGGGCGGTGACGTGGTGGTCACCGCCCAGGTCACGGTGGAGATCGGCGCCTTCGGAGTAAGGACGTCACGCTCGACGGCTCGAGCCGGACCGTCAGATGCGGGGTGAGCAGAGCCGCCGGCTGACAAGCGAATCAATGGTCCAGTGGTCGCGGTCACAGTAGGGAGGGTCTTCGGCCGTGCACCCTCCGGCATGCCTCTGGCCTGCGGCGATTCGAACGAAAACCCGCGCGGACCAGGCGATTTGACGGTGGGTGTGGTGTTCCCGTAACTTTTGTCGAGTCAGCGAGTGAGGCGCCGGAGAGCAAGAGTCTGGGGCCGGTAACACCGACAGGGATTCTTTCCTTGAAGGAACAACGCTGACCGCCCAA
>NZ_DATCVM010000236.1:0-4461 GCF_036566845.1 Williamsia sp. | reverse complement strand
GGACGGCTCCGCCCGAATTGTCGCGATCACCACCAGAGAAGGGCAGTAACGCATGAAGATTCGCAATCGCACCACCAGACGCGCTGCGGCGTCAGCAGGGACAGCATTGCTGTTGATTGCTGTTGCCGGTACAAGCGCAGCTGGTGCACAGACACCCACTCCCGCGCCGCAAGGCACAACGTCATCGTCCGTTGCAGCGGATTCGGGCTGCACGCCACTTCATCTACTTCTCGTCAACGGGACCACGGAATCGTCACCCGGCACCCCGACTGATCAGGACGGCGGCTTCTTCTCGCAGGTCGCTGTCCCGGCATTGCTCGAGGCGAACGGCGGGGACAACGTCGTCGTTGATCGCTCGTACGTCAACTACGCGGCAAGTTTCGGCGGCAAGCCTGGCGACCGGGCGAAGGACTCGTACGAGCAGTCAGTCGAGATGGGCATCGAAAACGCCACGGCGATGCTCTCCGATATTGCCCAAAAGTGCCCGGATACCAAGGTTTTCGTCGGCGGCTACAGCCAGGGCGCACAGGTCGCTTCTGCTGTGACTCGCGAGATCGGTGCAGGTAGCGGGCCGATCTCGGCTGACCAGTTCGCCGGTGCTGCGCTGTTCTCCGATCCGACGCGGCGGGTTGGTTCACCGGTCTTCGCGTCGCAGTCCCAGACTTCGCCCGCAGCGGCTCCCGGCGCCAAGGCCGATTCTGTTGAATCCGTGCAGGTCGCTGCTACTTCGACGCCTTCCGGTGGTGGAATCGCGCCGCAAGCTACGGCGCAGCTCTCGTTCGGTGCGGTCGCAGATCGGGTCGCATCGTTTTGCACCGCTGGTGATCTGGCGTGTGACACTCCCGCTGATGCTCCGCTGGCCCGGATGGTCGCGAACATTGCAGGTCAATCGAGTATGGACGCGGCGGACCCTGTCGGGATCTTGACCAGTGTGGGAACCGCGCTGGGGCAGTCGGTGATCTTCACGGGTGCTTCGGTGGTCAACAACAACATCAATTTCGATTCCAAGGCAGGTGTTTTCACCGTCAAGGACTCGTCACAGACTGTGCTCAACCGCATGGTCGCTTACAGCGATCCATCCAAGCGGGAAGCTGGGATCAGTGAGGCTGTTGCTGCGGTCAACAAGATCGCGGGCATGGCGATCGGTGCGGCCGTCACTGTCGCCAAGACTGTCCTGACTCCGGAATCCATTGCACAGATCGCCGCCGCCGGAGTAGCGGGGCCGCAGGCTGCTTTGGGAGTTCTCGGCTTGAAGTTGCTCGATGCAACGGTGAAGTTGGTTCCCCCGGCGACGATCGACAAGACAGTGCAGCTCGCGTTTAAAGAGGTCAAGTCCGGTATCGCTGACAACAAGGGTCTGGCGAAGATCGCCACTGACACTGCGTACTGGGACACCATCGCCAAGCACGGCAGCTACACGTCGGTCCCGGTCGGTACGGGTGGTCAAACTCCGGTGGAGTTGGCGACAGACTGGATCGTCGCTTTGGCGCACGACCTCACGGTCAGCGGAAAACCTTCTACCTCACCGGCCTCGCCAACGACCAAGTCCGGTCCGTTGTTGGCTGCTGTTGGGCAGTCGACGCGATCCGCCTCGGAGATTCTCGCCGCGTCGGCGACCAGTACGTCAACGCTGCCCACTACTTCGCCGGCAAGTACTACGGCGGTGTCGAGTTCGTCTGCCGCAGTGGTGCCTTCGACCGAGTCGGCGCCGGTTACGCAGCCGGGAATCAACTAGCTCCTTCGCGGGGGTGCACCATGTGCGCCCCTGCTTGGGCCAGTAACTCCGTGGTGGTGACACCACCACAGTTGATGGAAGGAAACGAGATGGCTTCACCACTATCCCGCGAGGGTGATCCGGGGACAGATCCCCAGATCACACCGGCGCGGACGGTAGTTCCGGCGGGTCTGCGAGTTCCACCGGCAGAGTCGCAGGCACCGGTGTGGGATACGCCGATTTCCACCACCGCGCCGCGGCCAGCGTTCTGGCTCCTCGGAGCGCATGGCGGGGCTGGGGTCTCGACGCTGTCGAGGACCTGGGCTCCTGCTGGTGATGCACAGCGGGGATGGCCTGCTCAGGACCGTTATCGCGGAGTTGTCATCGTCGCTCGTACGCATCGCCAAGGATTGCACGCAGCTCATGCGTTGCTGTTGCAAGCTGCCGCCGGTCTGACGGGCGATTGCACTCTCCTCGGGTTGGTGACTGTCGCTGACCACGAAGGAAAACTGCCCGCGACCTTGCGACGCCAACTCGACGTCGTCGAATCGGCCGCGCCAAACGTCTGGCGTGTGCCGTTCCTCGCGGCGTATCGGCTTCTGACCTACGAGCAGATGCCGATCTGGTCGCCGAACGATTCTCCGCCCCCGCCGACTTCGAGACTTCGACGTCCCGACCCCACCGAGTATCTCGATCCGGTGCTGACCGACATCGGCGCGGGCATCTTCTCCGCCGCGCGTGACGCGCTCTCTCGGCCGACTTCCTGAATTCACACCACAACAAAAAGAAAGGCATTCGCCATGACTGCACTTTTCACTTCCGTACAGGTCGCGTATCACGCTGCAAGCGTTGACGTTCTGGCACAGATCGGAACGGAAGCACCTGTCGCACCTCCCGGCGTGGACAAGTTCAACCTGCTTCTCTCGTGGGTCAAGTGGGGCGGGATCATCCTCGCTATCGCCGGTCTCGTTATCGGCGGTGTTGCGCTCGCATACGAACGCAACGGGGGTCACGGCGGTGACGCAAAGGCCAAGATCATGGCTGCCATGATCGGCGCAGTCGTCATCGGTCTCGCACCGACGCTGGTCAACCAACTCGCATTCTGATCGCAATGGACATCCTGCCGGTGGTCTCGCTGCTCGGAGCGGCGATAGTCGTCCTCTCCTTCGGAGTCCTGATGTCGGTGCATCGTTACGGCGCCGAGTGCGATACAAACCAGTGTCATTGCCGGTGGATGCCTGCCGCGTCGCTGGCAAGCCTGGGTATCGCGAGTAGTCCTGTCCTGATCCAGATCGCAGTCTCGTGATGTTGATCGCGGGGCCGCCCACCGATCGCCTACGGCTGCCACATCAAGCATGGGACCCGCTGATGCTGGTGCTGCGCTACACGTTGTGGATCGGAATGTTCGCATGCGTCGCTGCGCTGGTGACGAGTGGAGCTCTCTACGCCTACCAGCGTTCGTCCGGCGCTCAGATTCTCGCGAATACCACTTTGTTCCGAATCCTTTGCTGCTCCGCTCTCGTCGGCTCGGCCACCCTCCTCGCCAACGTACTGATCGCCTGAGAAGAAAAGAGAGATCATGCCTTTCTTCGGTCGCCGCTCGGCCGCCGCGCTCGCCCTCGCCGCGACCGTGACCCTCCTGACCGCAAGCTGCGGATCGGACCCTGACACTGTCGATTTGGCTCCTGTCCCGGTCGATACCATCACGGCACCCGCGAATCTGACCTGGGAGAACTACAACGGGGTCCGGCTTCCCCGTTCGATCACCGATGGTCCGACGGACTACAGCGCAGTCCCGTACGGATACACCAACACTCCGCAAGGGGCAGTGCTCGCGGCGATACGAGGTCAGGCGTACTTGGCATTGACTCCGGATTCGATGTGGGGGCAGATGGTTTCGGTCGTCACAGCGCCGGGTCCGGGACGTGACGAGTTCGCCGCCAATCGAGCGCTGGTGTCGGTCGCCGGTTCTGTCCCTCCCGAACAGGCACCGAAGTTCGTCGCATTCAAGGTCACCGACTACACGCCTGGTGAATCCACTACCGCCGCCGTCGATGTGGTGCAGGAGATCGGTTCGCCGCCGCAGCGTTTTGCCTATCCGGTTGCGCTGCAATGGATCGGAGATTGGCGGCTTGTGCTGCCTACGGCGGCCGAGAACATCGATGCCCGTCCCGTCGAGAACCTCGACGGATTCACCCTGATCGAGGAGAAGAAGTGATGAACGCCAAGCAGAAATGGTGGGCAGCTGGAACCGCCGCGCTGGTCGTCGTCCTGGTCGCAGTGGCATTCGCATGGTTTGCCGGCGGCTCCGACACTCCGGCCGGCCCCGCAGCTACCTCGCCGACTTCGGCTCCGGTCGTAGCTAAGGGCAATAACGGGGAGAGCGGCTTCGCGGACCCGGCCACCGATACGTTCGGGCGCAAGATTTCGGTGCCGAACAATCCTGCCGGACAGCCTCTCCCGCAGCGAGATCCCGGCCCACGGATCGAGTGCGACCTCGGGCAGCTTCCGACCGCGTCAGGTGGGATGAGCATTCAGCGCAACTTCGACTTGGTGATGTTGTACTCGGAAACGGACGGACCTGCGCGAATCGAGGGCGACGTTGCTCTTGGATATTCCCAGTCGCCGCAAGGCGCTGCATTGGCAGCGTGGAACATCTGGCACCGACTTCGGGTCGGCGGGGATGTCACCAAGGCGGTCATGCTCGAGCAGACGGTGCATGACGCGGCGATGCAAGCGAAGTTGGA
>NZ_DATCVM010000235.1:0-46421 GCF_036566845.1 Williamsia sp. | reverse complement strand
GGACGTCTTTCTGCGCCGCACCCAGCGGTTCAACTCGTCGCGTTCAGCTTGGGTCAGATCCAGCGGCGCCTTCGGCCGACCAGTGCGTGCCATGAACCAATTCTACAATTAAACAAGATATTTCAGGCGCAGGACACTAGTACCCGCGCTGCTCACGGCACCCGACTCCGATGCGCCCAATGCCGCGTCCTTGGCCCACCGGTAGTCGGCTTTGCCGGCCGGGGTGCGTTTGATCTCATCGACCAACACCAGCAGACGCGGAATCTTGTAGCCCGCCAGCATGGTTCGGCAGTGTTCCTGAATCTCTTCGAGCGTCGGCGCGGCCTTGTCCGGGCGAACGGCCACCACCGCCGACACCTTCTGACCCATCCGCTCGTCGGGGGAAGCGACGACCAACGCATCGGCGACAGCGGGGTGTGCGTGCAGGCAGGCCTCGACCTCCTCGGCAAAGACCTTTTCGCCGCCGGTGTTGATGCACTGCGAACCACGCCCCAGAAAGACGATCGTCCCGTCGGCCTCGACGTGCGCCATGTCGCCGAGCACCGACACCCTGGTGCCGTCGGGCAGGGTCGGGAAGGTTCGCGCCGACTTCTCCTCGTCGCCGTAGTAGCCCAGGGGTACATTGCCGATCCGGGCGATCATCCCGACCTCGCCGGAGCCGGGTTCGATCGGCTCGAGCTTCTCGTCGAGCACCGTCATCTTGGGTGTGGGTGGCATCGCCAGCGTGCCGTCTTCCCGGACCTCGAAAGCACCGTCGTTGCCCGACTCCGACGCGCCGAAGTTGTCGCGCAGCAACAGTTCCGGCTTCGCCGCGAGCATCCGTTCCCGAACCCCGACCGACCAGATCGCACCGCCAGAGGTGATCGAGAACAGAGCCGACATGTCGACCTCGTCCTTGAGCTCGTTCATCGCATCGGCGAGTGGCGAACCCATACCGTCGCCGACGATCAGGATGACGTTGACCTTGTCCGACTCGATCGAACGCACAACCTTGTCCGGATCGAACGAACGCATCAAGACCAGCCGCGCACCCAGCGTCAAGAATGTGAACAGCGAGTACAGGGCCGCTCCGTGCATCAGTGGCGCCGCGATCAGAAAAGCGAGGTCCGGGAATTCCTTTGCCGCAGCGGCAACCTCACCGAGGTTCTTCCGTGGGTTGTTGTCCTCGTACGGATTGCCGCCCGACAACGGCTTGTGGAAGAAGTCGTCGTGCCGCCACATGACCCCTTTGGGGTAGCCGGTGGTGCCACCGGTGTAGAGCACCCACAATTCATCGCCCGTCCGGGGTTCGAAGTCGCGGACATCCGAATGTCCTTCCGGCGCAAAGGGAGCCACGGCCACACCCGCCTGTGCCGCGGCATCTGCCAGCGCCCCCGAGACCTCACCGATCACCAGAACGGTTCGCAGAGCCGGGATCTGCCCGATGATCTGCGCCAGATTCTCCTGATGTTCGGATTCCTCGACGACAATCGCGACGGAGTCGGAGTTCTCGAAGATGTACAGGAGTTCGGCCGGGGTGTAGCGATAGTTGACGTTGATCGGGACCGCGCGCAGTTTGATCACACCGAGGATCGTGGTGACGTGCTCGAGACTGTTCTTGAGGAACAACGAAACATGCTCGCCCGCAGCGACTCCGCTGTTCGACAGCATATGTGCCACCTGGTTCGACTCACGCTCGAGGAGCTGATAGCTGTGATCAACGCCCTCGTAGGTCAGCGCGATCCGATCGGGAACAGCATCTGCGACGGTTTCGAAGACGTCGGCGAGGTTGAATGCCATCTGAGATTTCTCCTCTGCGATGAGAACTGGGCCAGAACTAGGCGGTGAGCACGAGACCGCTGGTGGGGACTCCGGTGCCGGCGGTGACAACCACCTTGTTGGCCCCGTCGACCTGATTGACCGATGCGCCGCGAATCTGCCGAACCGCTTCGGCGATGCCGTTCATCCCGTGGATGTAGGCCTCCCCGAGTTGGCCACCGTGGGTGTTGAGCGGCAAGCGGCCGCCGACTTCGAGCGCACCGGGCTCACGGACGAAGTCCTTTGCTTCTCCCCGACCACAGAACCCCAGCTCTTCGAGCTGCATCAAGGTGTACGGCGTGAAGTGGTCGTACAGGATGGCCACGTCCATGTCATCGGGATGCAGATCCGACTGCTCCCACAGTTGCCTTCCCACCAAACCCATCTCAGGCAGTCCGGCGATGTCGTCGCGGTAGTAGCTGGTCATGATGTACTGGTTCTCACCGCTGCCGGAAGCGGCGCCCGCGATGATCGCCGGGGTGTGCGGCAGATCCTTGGCACGCTCCGCCGACACCACCACAATCGCCACGCCACCGTCGGATTCCTGGCAGCAGTCGAGCAGGTGTAGGGGCTCCGCGATGTACCGCGAGTTCTGGTGGTCGTCGAGCGAGATGGGTTTGCCGTAGAAGAATGCTTCGGGATTGACAGCCGCATGCTTGCGGTCGACCACCGCGATCTGGCCGAAATCCTCGCTGGTGGCGCCATATTCGTACATGTACCGCTGCGCCACCATCGCGACGAATGCCGCAGGGGTACTCAGTCCGTGCGGATAGCTGAAGGCGTTGTCGGTGCCCGACGAGTTGTCTTGCGCGACCAGCGAGGTGTTCACCTGGCCGAACCGCATCCCGGACCGCTCGTTGAAGGCCCGGTAGGCGACCACCACATCGGCGACGCCGGTGGCCACGGCCATCGCCGCCTGCTGCACGGTGGAACACGCCGCTCCCCCGCCGAAGTGGATGCGGGAGAAGTACTTCAGATCCCCGATGCCCGAGGCCCGGGCGACAGCGATCTCGGTGTTGGTGTCCATCGTGAACGAGACCAGCCCGTCGACATCCGCCGGTGTCAGGGCGGCGTCGGCGATCGCGGCGGTCACCGCTTCGGCGGCCAGCCGCAGTTCGCTGCGACCGGAGTTCTTCGAGAAGTCGGTGGCCCCGATACCGACGATGGCCGCCTTGCCGGACAACTCGCTCATCAACTCACTCCCGCTTCACTTTTCCCGGCCGACTCTGCTGCAACCGTATGATCCATCACCAGTGTCACCACCGACGTCACGTGATTTCCGAGACTGTTCTTGCCCACGACGTCGACCGTCACGACACCGTCGTCCACCGCACTCACAGTGCCGGTGAGGGTCAATGTGTCGTAGGCGTACCAGGGCACACCCAGCCGCAGTTTGATCGAACGGATCTGCGCCCGCCGGCCGGCCCAGTCGGTGATGTACCGCTGCACGAGCCCGGTGTCGGTCAAGATGTTGACAAAGATGTCCTTCGACCCCTTCTGGTGAGCGAGGTCGCGATCGTGGTGGACGTCCTGAAAGTCCCTGGTCGCCAAGGCCGTCGAGACCACAAACGTGGGCGTCGCGCGCACCGTGAGCTCCGGCAGTTCGAGGCCGACGGCAACGGCGGGCGGGTTGGTCGGGGGGACGGTGGGATCGGCACTCACGACTGCGCTCCTGTTCCGGCAGGTTGCCATGCATACAACGTCCAGGCGTCGGCCTCGTCCGACGCCGGAAAGTCCAGGAACTCAACGCGTACCGGCAGTCCGATGCCGACCTGCGCCGGGTCGACCCCGCGGAGCTCACCCAACAGCCGCACACCTTCTTCGAGTTCGACCAGTGCAACGACAAACGGCAACGAACGTCCGGGGACCTTGGGGGCATGGTGCACGACGTAACTGTGGACGGTGCCCAAGCCCGACGACACCACGTAGTCGGTGTTCTCTCCCTTGGCTTTCCAGATCGCCGGCACCGGCGGGTGGCGCAGCGATCCGTCCTCCAGCTTCTGGATGCGCAGCTCATGCTCACGAACACCGTCCCAGAAGAACAATGTGTCGAGAGAAGGCGTGGGGCGCATCATCTTCGCCGGATCAAAATCGGCGGTCGGTGAGCCGAGGGACGAGATCACCGAGTCGTCGGTGGATGGCCCTGCATTCTCGTCCGACACCGGATCCTTCGCCGGTGGGCGGAACTTGAGGATCCGGAAGTCCATCTCGGCGACCACTTCGTCGCCGACCCTCCAGGTATTCCTGGTGGTGAAGAACCAGCCTTCCCCGAGCCCGGTCTGCTTGGGCCCCACCACATCCGTGAGTGCGGCCTCGATGGTCACCTCTTCGCCCGGCTTCGTGTACCGGTGATAGGTCGAATCACAGTTGGTCGCAACGACCGAGCTGTAGCCGGCGTCGTCGAGAATCTGCGTCACCAGCCCGAGGGGATCGTCGACGGCGCGGGCGCGGGTCAGCCCTCGCATCGTCCAGACCTGCGCCATCGCCGGGGGCGCGACGATGCCGTCATACCCGGCGGCGCGGGCGGCCTCGTCGTCGACGTAGATCGGGTTGGTGTCCCCGATTGCCTCGGTCCAGTTGTTGATCATGGCCGTGTTGATCGGATCCCGGCCCGCGACAGGGGCACTGGTGCCCGCCGCCCGGACCTGGTCAGTGGCCGCGATGATCGCTGAAGCATCAACGGTTGTCATGGCAGGGCTCCTCTCAGCGCTTTCCGCGGGGTAGTCCGAGGCCGGCGGTGGCGATCATCTCGCGCATCACCTCGTTCACCCCACCACCGAAGGTGATCACGACATTGCGTTTGGCCTGGACGTCGAACCAGTCGGCGAGCGCGGCGGTCTCCGGGTCAGAGAAGTCGCCGTGGCGTCCGATGATCTCGTCGATCAGCCGGTGCACGTGCTGAAGCCGTTCGGTGGCAAAGACTTTCGTCGCCGCGGCATCGGCCATCGAGATCGAGTCCCCACCGGCCGCAACCTGCCAGTTGAGCAACTCGTTGACCCGGTAGTAGGCGTGCAGTTCGGCCAGGGCGCGTTTGACGTCACCGTGTTTGGCGGGAACGGTGCCATCGGGACCCGGCCGCTGGGCCCACGCTGTGATGCGTGCCAGGAGTCCATCGAGGCGTCCGGCGGGACCGAGCATCACACGCTCGTGATTGAGCTGCGTGGTGATCAGGCGCCATCCACCGTTGACCTCACCGACGACCATGTTCGCCGGCACCACCACATCCGAGTAGTACGTGGCATTCACATGATGAGCGTGGTCTGCGGTGATGATCGGCGTCCAGCTGTATCCGGGGTCGGTGGTGTCGACGATCAGGATCGAGATGCCCTTGTGCTTGGCCACATCCTTGTCGGTCCGGCACGCGAGCCACACGAAATCGGCGTCGTGGCCACCGGTGGTGAAGATCTTCTGCCCGTTGACGATGAACTCGTCACCGCGGCGGACCGCGGTTGTCTTGAGCGATGCCAGGTCGGTGCCCGCGTCAGGCTCGGTGTACCCGATCGCGAAGTGGACCTCGCCTGCCAGTATGGCCGGCAGGAACCGCTGCTTCTGTTCATCGTTGCCGTAGAGCTGCAGCGTCGGCCCCACCGTCTGCAGCGTCACCGCCGGCAAAGGCACGTCGGCGCGCGCCGCCTCGTTGACAAAGATCTGCTGTTCGATGTGGCCGAAGCCCCGGCCGCCGTACTCGACCGGCCATCCGACCCCGAGCCAGCCGTCTTTGCCCATCTTCCGGATCACCTTGCGATAGGTGGGTCCGTGGCGCTCGGTGAGCATCACCTTCGCGTCTTCCGGCGAGATCAGAGTCGAAAAGTACTCGCGGAGCTCGAATTTCAGACTGCGCTGCTCGGGGGTGAGATCGATGAACATCGGTTACGCTCCTGCCTCTACCTGCTCCGCCAGCGCGTCGAGACGACTGGTGGGTCCCCCGACCAGACGCGCCAGGTCCTTGGCGATCGAGAAATACCTGTGCAACGGATACGTGAGGTCGACACCGATGCCACCATGCAGATGGACCATCGTCCGCATGGTCGCCGGGATCTCCTGCGCCAGCCAGTACGTCGCCACCGCCAGGTCCGGCCCCGCATCGAGCCCTTCGGACAGCCGCCACCCGGCAGCCGTGGTCGCCAGTGTCATCGACCGCGCCACCACGTAGATGTCGGCGAGTTGCTGCTGTACGGCCTGGAATGTCCCGATGGGTTTGTCGAACTGCACGCGCTCGGTGACATGTGTGGCCGTCAGTTTCATCGCGCCGGCGATCAAACCGTCCGCGTAGGCGGCGATACCCAGCGAGTAGTGATCGAGAAGCCAACCAGGATCGCCCTCGACGACATTCTCGACCGCGACGTTGTCGAATTCGACTGAGTACTCGCCCCATCCGGACGACGACGTGGTCCGGGTGATGGTCACACCCGGGCTGTCGGCGGCGACGATGGCAACACCGGCATCGGCGGCGACGAGCAGAGCAGAGGCACCGTCGGCATGCAGCACACCGGTTTTCGTGCCGGTCAGCGTTCCGCGCGACAACGTGGTGTGGGGCGTCGTGCTCATGGCCGCACCTGGTTCGTTGATGGCCGCGGCGAGCCAGCCGCCGGATTGCACGGCTTCACCGAGTTCGGCGGCACGCTCGGGAGCCCTGGCAGCAAGCGGCGCCAGCCCCGAGATCAGGGTGCCGATGGCCGGTGTGACGGCCGCAGACTTCCCGAGCGCGGTGGCGACGGGGACCAGTCCACCGACACCGACGTCGTCGCCGCCCGAGCTCTCGGGCAAAGGCAGCGCGAGCACGCCTCCACCGGCCAGTGCCGCCCACAGTGCCGTCTCGAATCCGCCGTGCTCTGTCAGTTTCGCGTCCCAGACCGTCTCGTGCCTCTCCAGCACGGAGTCCATGACATCGCTCACAGTTTGGGCGGTGGAATCCAGCGTGAAATCCACGTCCTACACCCCTCCAAAGAATTAGAACCTGTTCTAGTTGTATCAGACGAACATGGTGTCTGTTTCGAGTTGCGCCAAGCTGCATCGGGCGTTCACCGCGGCAGGCCCAAGAGCCTCTCGGCTGTCGCGGTCAGCAGGATCTGCGTGGTGCCGCCCGCGATGGACAGGCACCGGTTCAACAGGAACGTGTCGGCGGCCGCGGACAGCGCCAGCCCTTCGGTGCCGCGGCAGTGCTGGGAGAACTCCGGCACCGATTGCCGATGCCGAACCCCGATGAGCTTGCGGACACCGGCAACCGCCCCGGGGTCCGTGCCGTTGATCGAGCCGAGCACCGTCCGTAGGTCCAGAACCTGTCCGAGCTGCGCCTGAACGATGAGGTCACCAAGACCTTCGGTTTGTGCATCGGTCAATGACGAGTCACCGATCTGCTCGAGGAGCGCTTCCATCTCCTTGCCCAGCGCCGAACCGCCCATCGCCACCCGCTCGTTGGCCAGCGTCGTGCGAGCGAGCCGCCACCCGTTGTCGACCTCCCCCACCACACAGTCGTCGGGGACGAACACATCGTCGAGGAAGACCTCGTTGAACAGGGAGCGCCCGGTCAGCTCGCGCAGCGGTCGCGTCTCGATCCCCGCCGAGGCCATGTCGACGAGGAAGTACGTGATCCCCTTGTGCTTCGGGGCATCGGGATCCGTGCGGGCCAGGCAGATGGCCCATTCGGCCTCATGCGCATGCGACGACCACACCTTCTGTCCCTGCAACCGCCAGCCGCCGTCGACCTTGGTGGCCTTGGTGCGTAGTGACGCGAGGTCCGAGCCCGCGCCCGGCTCCGAGAACAGCTGGCACCACGTCACCTCGCCGTCGAGCGTCGCCTGGACAAACCGTTCGCGCTGCGCGTCCGTGCCGTGCGCGACGATTGTCGGGATCGCCCAGCCGGCGATCACCAGATCGGGACGCCGGATCCCGGCCCGCTCGAGTTCGGAATCGATCAGCACCTGATGCGAGGCGTCGGCACCGAGACCGTAGGGCTCTGGCCAATGCGGCGTGAGATATCCGGTGGCGGCCAGAGCGCGGCGCCGATCCGGGGCCTCCACAATCGACTCCACGCGCTCCCTGACCTGCGGTCGGTCCCGCTCGGCCTCACCCAATTCGATCGTGAACCGGCGCCGAACTCCGGCCCGGTTCAGCTCCGCGACCCGGGTGCGCCACTGCCCCGGACTACCCAGCTGGGCCTGCCACGCCAATGCCCGGCGCAGGTAGAGGTGCGCATCGTGCTCGAAGGTGAACCCGATTCCGCCCAGCACCTGGATGCAGTCCTTGGCATTCGCCACGGTCAGATCGGCGACCACGGCCGCGGCGGCCGCCGCACTGATCTCCAGCTGCTCGGTGGCCGCGGCGCGGTCGGGGCCTTCGGCTTCGGTGAGTTCGTCGATGGCCACCGCGAGATCCCAGGCCGCGGCGCCCACCAGCTCGCTGCGGCAGAGCATCTCCGCACAGATGTGTTTGACGGCCTGAAAGCTCCCGATCGGCGCCCCGAACTGCTCGCGCACCTTCGCGTACTCCACGGCGGTGTCGAGGCACCAGCGGGCGACTCCGGCCGCCTGCGCGGCAATGCCTGCGATCACCGTCGCCCGCACAAACGAATCCGACACGTGCAGCACCTCACGGGCGGGTATCCGAACCTGATCCAGCCGGACCCGCGACAGGTCCATCGAGAAGTCGATGCCCTCGACCTTCTCGGTGACCACCCCGGGCGTCTTCGGTTCCAGCAACACCCATCGATGACTTCCGGCGATGTCCACCTGCGCCAGCAACGCAACGCCGTCGGCGTAGCCGGCCACCAGTCCCAGATCGCCGTCGGCGGACAACACGCCCCGTTCGGATTCGCTCGCCTGGGCGGCTTCGCGACCGGTTAACACCCCTGTTGCGATCGCAACCCCCACCTCCCCGGTCAGCAATTGCCCGAGTAACGCGTTCTCATTCGGGCCACCGGCCACCGCCGCCAGCAGAGCCCCGATCGCCGTTCCCGCCACCGGACCCGGGACAAGATCGTGTCCAGTTCGCTCCAGTATCACCGCGAGGTCCATGAACATCGCGTCCATTCCGCCGAGACTCTCCGGTACCGCTGCCGCGAACACACCGAGCGCGGCGAGTTCTGGGAACAGTGCAGGCCAGGCGTCAGCCTGAACGGCGGAGTCCGGCTCGGCCGCACGGACCGAGGTGATCACCGACACCTTTTTGGACCATCGACCAATTGCGTCGGCCACAGCGGTATGTTCTTGAGTGGAAGCGATCGTCATAGACCTGAACATCCTGACTACTCGGGGTTGTCGGTGCGTTGTAGAACCTGTTCTAATATTGCACGTTCAACGCCTCAGAATGAAGGGGGCCGTGGCACGCGGCAACGAATCACATTTTCGGCAGTAGCGATTAATGTGTAGTTGGCCAGATGCACTTCGCGTTCAGCGATAGCTCCAGGTCCCACCCCGGGGCGCAGAGACGAAAGAGGTCAGTCCACTGATGGCAAGCCCGAATCCGACCGCCGCATCGGTCAGCGACGCTGCCGTCGGTTCCGAGGTCGACCTCGGCTCCAGCGCCCAGCGTGAACGCCGACGACGCATCCTCGACGCGACCCTCGCTCTCGCATCCAAAGGCGGTTACGACGCCGTGCAGATGCGTGCTGTGGCCGACCGCGCGGACGTCGCCGTCGGCACCCTGTACCGGTACTTCCCGTCGAAGGTCCACCTGCTTGTCACCGCACTGGCCCGCGAGTTCGAGGCCGTCGAAGCCCGGGCCGACAAGACGCGGCTGCGCGGCGACACCGCCCTCGAGCGCCTGCGTCACGTCCTCGACATGATCACCCTTGCGATGCAACGGGATCCGCTGCTGACCGAGGCTATGACCCGAGCGTTCATGTTCGCCGACGCCTCCGCCTCCGCCGAGGTCGACAAGGTGGCAACCATCATCGACCGCCTGCTGGCGAATGCCATGGTGGAAGGCGAGCCGACCGAGCTCGACCTCAAGATCGCCCGCGTCGTCTCCGACGTCTGGATGTCCAACCTCGTCCAGTGGCTGACCCGCCGCGCCTCGGCCACCGACGTCACCAATCGCCTGGAGCTGACGATCACGCTTCTGCTCGCCGGCCGCGACAAAGACCGCGAACCCCAGGCCTGACCACACCCACAACAAAGAAGGGGCGCAACCACTTTCGTGGTTGCGCCCCTTCTTGTCGACTTCTACTTCTCGGAGTCGCCGGTCTTGGCGAGCTCCACCGGGGTGTCCGGAAGCTCGATCGGCTTCTTCGAACCCTTGAAGGTGAACTTGGCGTCGTCGCCGTCGCCTTCGCCGTCCCAGTTCTCGACGTCGACCAGGATGATCTCGCCGGCACCGATCTCGTTGAAGAGGATCTTCTCCGACAGCTGATCCTCGATCTCGCGCTGGATGGTGCGGCGCAACGGCCGGGCACCCAGGACGGGATCGAATCCACGCTTGGCGAGCAGACTCTTGGCCTTCTCGGTCAGCTCGATGGCCATGTCCTTGTTCTTCAGCTGCGTCTCGACGCGAGCGATCATCAGGTCGACCATCTTGATGATCTCGTCCTTCGTGAGCTGGTGGAACACGATGACGTCGTCGATACGGTTGAGGAACTCAGGACGGAAGTGCTTCTTCAGCTCGTCGTTGACCTTCTGCTTCATCCGCTCGTAGTTCGAGCCTTCCGCATTCGACTGCGAGAAGCCCAGACCCACGGCCTTGGAGATGTCACCCGTACCGAGGTTCGAGGTGAAGATCAGGACGGTGTTCTTGAAGTCGACCGTACGACCCTGACCGTCGGTGAGACGGCCGTCCTCGAGGACCTGAAGGAGCGTGTTGTAGATCTCCTGGTGGGCCTTCTCGATCTCGTCGAACAGGACGACGGAGAACGGCTTGCGGCGCACCTTCTCGGTGAGCTGGCCACCCTCTTCGTAGCCGACGTACCCGGGAGGTGCACCGAACAGCCGCGACGCGGTGAAGCGGTCGTGGAACTCGCCCATGTCGATCTGGATGAGCGCGTCGTCCTCGCCGAACAGGAAGTTGGCCAGCGCCTTGGACAGCTCGGTCTTACCGACACCGGACGGGCCGGCGAAGATGAACGAACCCGACGGACGCTTGGGATCCTTCAGACCGGCGCGGGTACGACGGATCGCCTTCGACACCGCCTTGACCGCCTCGGTCTGGCCGATGATCCGCTTGTGCAGCTCATCTTCCATGCGAAGCAGACGCGTGGTCTCCTCCTCGGTCAGCTTGAACACCGGGATGCCGGTCCAGTTACCCAGGACCTCGGCGATCTCGTTGTCATCGACCTCGGCAACGATGTCCATGTCGCCACTGCGCCACTGCTTTTCACGCTCGGCGCGCTCGGTGACGAGCTGCTTCTCCTTGTCGCGCAGGTTCGCGGCCTTCTCGAAGTCCTGGGCGTCGATCGCCGATTCCTTCTCCTTGCGGGCATCGGCGATGCGATCGTCGAACTCGCGCAGATCTGGCGGTGCGGTCATCCGGCGGATGCGCATCCGGGCGCCGGCCTCGTCGATCAGGTCGATCGCCTTGTCCGGCAGGAACCGGTCGTTGATGTACCGGTCGGCCAGCGTCGCAGCGGCAGCGAGGGCACCGTCGGTGATCGAGACGCGGTGATGCGACTCGTAACGGTCCCGCAGACCCTTGAGGATCTGGATGGTGTGCTCGACGCTGGGCTCGCCGACCTGAACGGGCTGGAAGCGACGTTCGAGGGCGGCATCCTTCTCGATGTACTTGCGGTACTCGTCGAGGGTGGTCGCACCGATGGTCTGCAGCTCACCGCGAGCCAACTTCGGCTTGAGGATGCTGGCGGCGTCGATCGCGCCTTCGGCAGCACCTGCGCCGACGAGCGTGTGCAGCTCGTCGATGAACAGGATGATGTCGCCGCGGGTGTTGATCTCCTTGAGGACCTTCTTCAGGCGCTCTTCGAAGTCACCGCGGTAACGGCTACCGGCGACCAGCGAACCGAGGTCGAGGGTGTAGAGCTGCTTGTCCTTGAGGGTCTCGGGAACGTTGCCGTTCACGATGGCCTGGGCCAGGCCTTCCACGACGGCGGTCTTACCGACGCCGGGCTCACCGATGAGCACCGGGTTGTTCTTGGTGCGGCGGCTCAGCACCTGCATCACGCGCTCGATTTCCTTCTCGCGCCCGATGACCGGATCGAGTTTGCCCTCGGACGCGGCCGCGGTCAGGTTGCGACCGAACTGGTCGAGGACCAGCGACGTCGAGGGTGTGCCCGCTTCGGTGCTGCGACCGCCGGTGCCGGCTTCCTGGGGCTCTTTGCCCTGGTAGCCCGACAGCAGCTGGATGACCTGCTGGCGCACGCGGTTGAGGTCGGCGCCGAGCTTGACCAGCACCTGGGCAGCGACACCCTCACCCTCGCGGATGAGGCCGAGCAGGATGTGCTCGGTGCCGATGTAGTTGTGGCCGAGCTGCAGTGCCTCACGCAGCGAGAGCTCGAGGACCTTCTTGGCTCGGGGGGTGAAGGGGATGTGCCCGGACGGTGCCTGCTGACCCTGGCCGATGATTTCCTCGACCTGGCTGCGCACGCCTTCGAGGGAGATCCCCAACGACTCGAGTGACTTGGCGGCAACGCCTTCGCCCTCGTGGATCAGACCCAGCAGGATGTGCTCGGTACCGATGTAGTTGTGATTGAGCATCCGCGCTTCTTCTTGAGCCAGGACTACAACCCGACGAGCGCGGTCGGTGAACCGTTCGAACATTGTTCTCCCTTACGTTTCAATGGGTCGACCTCGGCCTACTGCTTCTTGTCCCAGTCTGACTGGTCCATCGGCGTCGTTCTTCCCAGGGTGGGCCTATGCCGACGACGACATCGAGATCTCGCCCTCAGCGGCCTTGACTCCACTCTAATGGCCGCAGGTCACCGGCACCGCAGATGTGTCGCCCTGTTCGTCCCACGGACCCGGTTTTTGATCCGGAACCTCATCAACACCGCAGCTTACGCGGGGTGTTCGATCTGCGATACGCCGTCAGCGAACGGTTGAGAGTCATTCGATCGTCATGGCTCTAATCAACCTTCGTGTGACATCGAGCATCTCGGCGCGGGCTTTACCGGGCTCGGGTGACCGCGCCACGTACATCGCCGCCTCGTCCAGGGCGCCGATCATGACGTGTGCGAGCGGACGTACCGGCTGCTCCGCAACGGCGCCGCTGGAGACCGCTTCGGCGATCAGCGCCTCGACCATGCCGAGCGCATGACGCTGACCCGCCTCGCGCCACTGCTCCCAGCCGAGCACCACCGGAGCCTCGATGAGCACGATCCTGTGCACCTGCGGGTCGGCGCAGAGTTCCAGCCACGCCGCGGCACCCACTTCCAAAGCTTCGATGGGGCCGTCGGCGGCAGCGTCGGCGACGGCGGTAGCGACTGCGGCCATCACCTCCTCCTCCACCTGCTCGAAGACGGCGACGAACAGTTCGGCCTTGTCGGCGAACTGGTGATAGAGCGCTCCGCGGGTCACGCCTGCCTTCGCCACGATCGTCTGGGTTCCGACGGCGCTGAACCCGTCTTCGGCAAAGAGGGCGCGAGCGGCACCGATCAACGCGGTCCGCGTCGCGGCGGTGCGGTCGGCTTGGGTACGACGATTGACTTCCATACAGACTGTATGTAACTTTCATGCTAGGTGTACGTAAGTTGTCTGCGAAGGATACCCAAAATGCCAACCATCGAGACCACACTCGGGACCATCGAATACACGTCCGTCGGCCCGGCGGACTCCCCCTCACCCCCGGTGCTCTTCATCCACGGAGCACTTGTCGACGCGGAGTTGTGGCGTGACGTGGCCACCGGCCTCGCGGCAGCGGGCTTCCGCTGCTACCTACCGACTCTCCCGCTGGGTTCACATCGGATACCGATGAAGCCGGATGCCGACCTGAGCCCCACCGGGATCGCCGGCGTGATCCGTGAACTGATGGTCGGCCTGGACCTCGACGATGTGACGCTGGTCGGCAACGACACCGGGGGTGCGCTGTGCCAGTACACCGTCGACGCCCACGGCGATCGCGTCGGACGGCTGCTGCTCACCAACTGCGACGCGTTCGACACGTTCCCGCCGTTCCCCTTCAGCGCGATCTTCTCGCTCCTGAAGATGCCGGCCGTTCTGGCACCGTCGATGAAATTGATGAGGTTCAGGACAATTCGGCATTCACCGATCGGCTTCGGCCTGCTCGCGAACGACCTCCCGGCCGGCCTCACCGAGCGTTGGGTGGCACCGGCACGCGAATCCGCACAGATCCGGCGCGACCTCACCCGACTGTTCGCGACCATCAGCCCATCCGAACTCAACGAGGTCACCGGCCGGCTCGGCGCATTCGACAAACCGGTGTCGTTGGTCTGGGGCGCAGCAGACAAATGCTTCACGCCCGACCTCGGCCGCCGCCTCGCCGCCCAATTCCCCGACGCCCGCTTCTCCGCGGTCCCGGGCGCGAGAACATTTGTCTCACTCGATGATCCGGGCACTGTGGTGGACGAGATCGCGAGGATCTCGGCGAAGTCGCATCGCTAGACACCGACGCGATCAGCCGCAGCACCGGACGTGGATTGCGGGCCCGGATTCCCGCGGCGCGATGCCCGGATCGAGGATCCGATCGGCGCCGTAGTCGCCCGAGGCGAGTGTCCGATAGGGAATCGGTGGTTCCCCGAAGACTCCCCTCAGGCGCCCGGCCAGCCGCGAGATCTCGGTCTCGGCCCCATCCCAGCCCGGCTGGTCGGTTCCGGCGATCAAATGTGGTTCGAGCGGTGCGATCCCGGAATACCAGAACGTGCCGTGCAGCAATCCGAAGAGCAGCAGGTCGACATCGCCGTTGATTCCGCGGGCAGCGAACGACGATGGCCGGTCACCAGCGGTGACGATCGTCAGTGCCCGACGTCCGACCAGTCCGCCGTCCCCCATCTTCAACGTCCGTCCGGTCCGCGGATCCTTGATCCCGAACGCGAACCCTTTGGCAAACACCCGGTCGAACCATCCTTTGACGATCGCCGGCATCGAGTGCCACCACATGGGGAATTGCACAACCAACAAGTCGGCGTCGCGCACGAGTTGTTGTTGCTCGGCGACATCGTCGGGTGTGACACCTGCGAGCTCGTCGACGCTCAGGACCGGATTCCATCCGACGGCGTGGAGATCGACCACCGTGAGGTCTGCAACGTGACCGAGGGTCTCCGAACCTGCTTGCACCAGTTGATGATTCAAGGAGCCACCGCGCGGATGCCCATGCACCCAGAGAACCTTTTTTCCACTGTGTGAGGCCATGTCCACTAGTCTGCATTCACAGGAGCGATAGCAACAGTACGTACAAATTTGTCCATGGTGACCGAATGGATAGTGCAATGCGACAGCCAGTGGAACGCGCCGCGCAGGTCTGCCCCGTCGAAGTCGCCATCGCCGTGCTCGGCGGAGCCTGGAAGATGACCGTCGTCAAACAGCTCGCCGAACGCGCTCATCGCTTCGGCGAACTCGGGCGAGCCGTGGGCCCGGTGACACCGCGCGTCCTCGCCCGGCAACTCCGGGAACTCGAAGCCGACGGCATCGTGGTACGCACCGTCCATTCACAGGTATCACCGAAGGTCGAATACTCCCTGACACCGATGGGACACGCACTCGGGCCGATGGTCGATGCCCTGAACGACTGGGGCAAGTCCTATCTCGACGCAGCGGGAGAACCCGGCGGCAGCGCCGCTTCCACCCGCTGACCCACTGCTCGCAGGTGTTGTTGACGGGTCGGCCACGTCTGCGCCGGCACATATCGCCGGCATATCGAAAAGCTGATACGCCCCGACAACGCCGACGTCCCTTGAATGGGACCCATGAACAACCACGAACCCGCGCGAAGAGCGTTATGCCGCAGCGAAACACCGGGATCGCCCGTCAAGACGCTTCCGGTGACGGGCCTCACGGTCTATGGATGCGATCAGGACGAGGCGATCTTGTTCGGGGAGTTCCTCGGCGCTGACGACCCCACCCTCCGCGGTGATCGGACTTCGAGCACCGCGAACTGCTTCCGGGTGAGTGCAACGTACCGGCCGTCGCGGCGGAACGCATCCAGTCGGAGCCCCGCGACCTCCCGCACCGGCGGCCTTGTGTACGCCGGCGGTCGAGCGCCCTGAGCCTGAGCACGAGCTCTCGCACTTCGAACGGTTTGGTGAGGTAGTCGTCCGCGCCGAGCTCGAATCCGGAGGCCTTGTCATCGAGCCGATCGGCGGCCGTGAGCATCAGGATCGGCATGCCGCTGCCGGAGGCGACGATGCTCTCGGCTATCTCATCGCCGGAGGGACCCGGGATGTCCCGATCGAGTACAACGATGTCGTAGGTGTTGATGCCGAGCAGTTCCAGGGCCGTGTCGCCGTCTCCGGCCACATCGGCTGCGATCGCTTCGAGGCGCAGCCCATCGCGTACCGCCTCCGCCATGTACGGCTCATCCTCGACCACCAGTACTCGCATGCCGTCCATGCTAGGAGCCGTCGCATATCGTCGGCCTATCGAAAATCCCGTTGCCAGAGGCCAGCCGCCGGGAAGTGGCCGGTTACGCGGTCACCAGACCGGCCACGAGCACGGCCAATGCTGCAGTGCCCGCCACTGCCCGGACGAGGTTCCACCGCACCCAGTGGTCTTCGAAGGCCTCCCGGACGGCGCGCAGATCACTGACCCGATCGGGGTCTCCGGCTGCCGCTATCTGATTGTTCAGCGGAATGTTGAATGCCACGGTGATCACCAGCGTCACGCCGTACAGGACCGCGCCGGCAACGATCCACCACAGCATCCGCTCGTCGCGGTAGAGCACCGCCGCGATCACCGTGAACCCGAGCCCACCGAAGAAGATCAGCAGGAACAGCGGGTTGACGATGGCCACGTTGATCCGCTGGATCGTCGCCACAAAGGAATTGTCGTCGACCCTTCGCAGAGCCGGCATCACCGCGTAGGCGAATGCCGAATACAGCCCCGCCATCAGCCCCACCGTCACCACGGAGAGGACGAGCACCGACTCACGCACCACAATCATCACCAGACTCCCTGCATGGCAGCTCTTTTCGCCACATCGGCGAAGTCGGTCGGTTCGCGCCCCAGGATCGCGCGGACTCCGTCGGTCACCGATTCGTTGCGCCCGTCGAACAACGTTCCGAACAGGGCCATCACCATGTCGGTGTCCTCGGTTCCCATGCCCTCCGCCAGCATCGCGGCGCGGTAGTCGGCGGCGGGGACCGTCACGAAGGCGATGTCGCGCCCGAGGATCTCCGCGATCTCTGCGGTGGCGTCGGCAAAGCTGAGCAACCGGGGGCCGGTCAGTTCATACACACGTCCGGCATGGCCGGTTCCTCCGGTGAGCGCTTCGACGGCGGCGTCCGCGATGTCGTCGGCGTCGAGGAACGGCTCGCCCACCGACCCGACGGGCAGCACCACCTCACCGCCGCGGATCCCGTCGACCAGGAACGCCTCGCTGAAGTTCTGGGCAAACCAGCTGCACCGCAACACCGTTGCTCCGATGCCGGAGTTCAGGACGATCTGTTCGCACGCCTGCGCCTCCGGCTCGCCACGTCCGGACAACAGCACCAGCCGCTCGATCCCGGCGTCGCCGGCCGCCGTCACGAAGGCGGCCAGGTCGTCGGCCGCGTTCGGCACGATCAGATCCGGCTGATAGGTGATGTAGACCGCGCCGGCACCGTCGAGGGCAGGCCTCCAGGTACTGCGATCGGTCCAGTCGAAATGTGTGGTCGACGTGCGGCTGGCAAGCCGGACCGGCAGACCCGATCGCTGCAGTCGATCGGCCACTCTGCCACCGGTTTTGCCGGTGGCACCGACGACGAGGACGGGACGTTGCTGTTGGGGTGCTGTGGTGTTTGTCATACATTCCAGTACAGGCGACCCCTGCGAGCGTTTCCATGGCTTATCCGCTCGATTTCATGTCTAATCGTCTTGTGGATGTCCTCGGAAGTGTGCTCAACGGACCACGTGCACAGAATGCGTTCCTGTTGCGGGTGGTGATGTCTCCGCCGTGGTCGGTCCGGGTCGAAGACCAGGCCCCGCTGACAGTGGTGGTGACCGTGTCCGGCATCGCCACCATCGCATTCGACGACGGGGAGCAGTCGGCCGTGCACCCCGGCGACGTCGCCATCATCCGCGGCCCCGACCCGTACACCTTCGGCGACGGCACGTCCGAGGCCACGGCGATCATCGAAGAGGGCCAGCGCTGCGTCAGCGACGACGGTGCCGAACTGATCGACGAGATGTGCCTGGGAGTACGCAGCTGGGGCAACAGCGCGGACGGCGAATCCGTGTCGTTGGTCGGTTCATACGGTGTCGCCGGGGAGGTGTCCGCCCGCCTTCTCAGCGCGCTACCCAGACTGGTCATCGTGCAGAACAACAGTTCTCCGCTACTCGATCTCCTGGGGACCGAGATCCTGCGCGACTCCCCAGGCCAGGAGGTGATGCTGGACCGGCTCCTCGACCTGGTGTTGATCGACTCGCTGCGGTCGTGGTTCGCCTCGGCCGAGTCCGGGTCGAATTGGATTGCCGCCGAGACAGACCCGATCGTGGGACGGGCGCTGACGCTGATCCACAACAATCCGGAACATCCGTGGACGGTGGCCGGTCTCGCCACCCGGTGTGCGGTGTCCCGGGCGGTGCTGGCCAAGCGGTTCACCGAACTGGTCGGCGAATCACCGATGGCCTACGTGACCGACTGGCGTCTGTCGATGGCGGCCGACCTGATCGCCGGCGGCGACCTCACGCTCGATACCGTTGCGGCGCAGGTCGGCTACAGCGGCGCCTATGCGCTCAGCTCCGCGTTCAAACGGGTCCGGGGCGTCAGCCCCCGCGACTACCGCAGGTCCTTGGCCGGCTGATCCCATGATTGGATGGGCCTCATGCTCACAGGCCGGTCCGCCCCGGGAATCGGATTCGTCGTATTCCTGCTGTCGATCCTCATGGTGGTGACCGTGGGTGCCGTGATGGCGATAGACACCCCGCCGCAACGCACCTCCGACTACCGAAACGGTCAACTCCGGTCATATCCGAGCGAACCCGAAGAGCGGTGGAGCCTAAACCTCAGCGACATGCGTGCCTACGACGCCGGTGCGACGCCCCTGGTGACCGGCACCTTCCAGGACACCTGGCTGATCGCCTACCCGTCCGGACTCGGCAACACCTACCTGGCCATCGATCGATCAAACGGTGACCGTCTCTGGTCGCGGCCGATCGACGCCGGGCTCGGCAGCTGCGCCCTCAATGCCCGCGGTGAGGTCGGCTGCGCGGTGCGGCTCGCGGATCGCCCCGACGGTTTCTACACCGCGGACCTGGAGACAGGATCACTCGAATCCGCCTCAGACCTCGACAACACGCAGGCCGTCACCGGATACGGACCCGACTTCCTGCGGGTGAACAGTTCGGGCTACCAGGTGAGCCGCAATGCCCCGGACGGCACCGAGATCTGGGCCCGGACATTCGCCGGTGCGGCGACCGTCGAGGTGAGCGGCGACGTGGCGATCGTGAGGTCCTCGGACGGCACGCAACACCTCATCGACCCGGCCACCGGTGACGACCGGTTCGGATGCGCCTGCGATCTGGTGGTCTACCCGACCGGCATCGCGGCCCAGTTCTCCGAGCGTGGAGCGCAGCACGTCGAGTTCCTCCTCCCCGACGGCACGAGGACGTCGAACAACGACAAACAGCAATTGGTGCCGGGCCCTTCGACCCTTGCGGTCACGACGGGCGCGGGCAGCGAGCAGATCTTCCAGACCCAGGGCACCTACGCCGCATTCGACCCGCAACAGGCGACCAGACTCTGGCAGGTCTCCGAAGCCGAGTTGTCGAAGGTCGGTGCCCGGCCCTGCGGTGACACGGTCTCCTTCGCCCGCAAAGACGGTACGCGAGCGGTTCTCGATCTCGCATCCGCGACCAAACTGGGAGAACTGCCGCGCGGCGAGGCGATGAGTCCCGCCACCAACATCGACATCCTCGGCTGCGTCGGACAGGGCGGGAACACCATCGTGTTCGGCGGCAACTCCCAGCTGACGGCATATGACATCACCACAGGCAAGGTTGTCTGGGAGCGCTCGGTCGTCGGGGGCCAGCCCGCGGTTGTAGACGGCTACCTCGTGCTCGAGGAGGGCACCACGCTCTCGCTGCTCGCTCCGTCGTAAGAACTTATCCGGTTAGGCGTCGGAAAACCCCCGTCGCGGACGACTATATGTACGTGAGCAGTTCAACGGGTGGGAATACCCACGAACCGTCCGGCCCTGCGCCGGCCGGTACCGCGCTGCTCGCTCTCTACGACGAGGCGTTGCCGGCGGTGTACGGATACGTGATCAGACGGGCCGGTGACAAGAACGTCGCCGAGGACGTCACCTCGGAGACGTTCCTCGCCGCGATGGACCGGGCGCGGGGCGACGATCCCGTCGAACCCACGGTCGCCTGGCTCATCGGTATCGCCAGGCACAAACTGGCCGACCACTGGCGCAAGATGCAACGCACCCCGACACCGGTGGAAGAGGTCCCGGATCATCCGGGCGGAGATGAATGGGACGTTCACCTCGACCGCATGCTCGCCGAATACACCTTGGCCCGGCTGTCGAACACCCATCGCTCCGTTCTGACGCTGCGATACGTCGACGACTGCACCGTGCCGCAATGCGCCGAGATTCTCGGGCGCACCGTCACCGCGACAGAAGCACTACTCACCCGGGCCAAACGGGCATTCCGCGCGGCCTACCCCGACCACACCGCGCCCGTAGTGAAGGGAGGCCAGTCATGAACGTTCCCAACTCATTTGACCCGTTCACGGTCCTGGCCACCGCGGACGTGCCGGTGTCACCCGACGCCGACTTCGCACGTCGCCTGCGGACCCGCCTCGAGCGCGGACTCGAACTACCCGAAGGAGTCACCATGAGTACCGACATCAGCTCTGCGCCGACCGCCGAGAGTCGCACCCCGGAAATCCTCACTGCCGTCGAACGTCCGGGGGCGCTGCCCTACCTGACCGTTGCCGACCCTTCCGCAGCGATCGACTGGTACGTGGCCAATCTCGGCGCCCGTCTCCGTGGGGAACCCATCGTGATGGCCGACGGCAAGATCGGCCACGCGGAGCTTCTGATCGGCGGTGGAGTGATCTACCTGGCCGGGGAGTTCGCCGAGCTGGGACTGAAAGCTCCACAGCCACAGTCGGTATCGGTGTCACTCATGCTGCCGGTTTCCGACACGGACACTGTCTTCGGGCAGGCACGCGAGGGTGGCGCGAAGATCGAAAGCGAGCCTTACGAGGATCACGGTACGCGTACCGGAGTCATCACCGACCCGTTCGGTCACCGGTGGATGATCACCGGACCGATGACCGGTCAGAAGGTGGAGCAGATCCATCGCGGGGACATCGGCTACTGCTCACTCTGGACCAACGACGTCGACCGGGCCGCAGAGTTCTACGGATCGGTCCTCGGCTGGGAGTTCGACGCCGCCACCGGCCAGGTCACCAACCTTTCCCATCGTCTCGGCATCTTCTCGGTACCAGGTGACCCGACCATGTTGTGCGCGTACGCCGTTGACGACATCGCCGAGGCACGGGCCGACATTGTCGCGGCCGGCGGTACCGCAAACGATGTGCAGCAGTTCTACTTCGGCGAACTCCTCGACGCAGTGGATGACCAGGGCGTCGCCTTTGCGGTGTACCGGCCGGCCGGCACCAATCCGCGTCCGTCACTCAACGCCACCGGCCACGGCGAGCTCACGTACATGACGTTCTACACCCCGGACAGTGCACGGCTACGCGACTTCTACGGCCGGGTACTGGGCTGGACGTTCAGCGGTGGACGGGTCGACGACGGCTGGGAGGTCGAGGGCATGCACCCGATGACCGGCTTCGTCGGCGGACAAGACCGTTCGGCGGCCGTCCCGATGTGGGTTGTCGACGACATCGAGGTGGCAGTGCAGCGGGTCCGCGATGGCGGTGGCACCGTGATCGCCGAACCGTCACAGCAGCCGTACGCCATCTCCGCAGAATGCCTCGACGACCAGGGCGCGCGGTTCTACCTCGGCCAGTACTGACCCCATCTTGGTGGGTTTTGGTGACGCCCACCTGGGAAAATGCTCGCCAGAACCCACCAAGATCGGGCGGGTCAGGGGGCGAGGAAGGCGGCGAGGGCCGCGGAGTACATGCCGACGTCGGCGCTGCCCATGACCTCGCGAGCGCTGTGCATCGCGAGCTGCGGCGCACCGACGTCCACGGTGTTGAGGCCGGTGCGCGTGGCGGTCAGCGGTCCGATCGTCGACCCGCAGGGCAGGTCGGCGCGGTGGACGTAACGCTGGAGTGGAACCCCGGCCTTGTCGGCCGCGACCGCGAACAGCGCTTCGCCGGCCGCATCACTTGCATAGCGCAGATTCTGATTCACCTTCAGCACCGGACCACCGTTGATGGCAATCTGATGGGCCGGTTCATGGCGTTCGGGATAATTCGGATGCGTGGCATGGGCCATGTCGCCGGACGCGCAGGCACTCATCGCCATCGACCGAAGGTAGTCCTCACGAGATCCACCGCCCGCCAGCACAATTCGTTCCAGGACGGTGCTCAGTAGGTCGGACGACGCACCGCGGTCCGAACCGCTGCCGACTTCTTCGTGGTCGAACAGTGCCAGTACCGGGATGGCCGCCGACGACTCCGATTCGATGGCGTCGATGAGCGCTCTGGCACCTGCGTAACAGGTGCCCTGATTGTCCAGGCGCGGTGCACTGATCAGGTCACCGCCGACTCCGACGACCCGGCTCGGGGCCAGATCATGGGTCATCAATTCCCAACCGAGAACCTGATCGAGCGCCACACCCGCTTGCGCCGCAATCCATTCCATGAATCGCGGTCCGTCGACACCGACGCCCCAGACCGCGTTCACGTGACGCTGCGGATCCAGGCTGACCCCGCCGCGGTCCTCCGAGAGGTGGATCGCGAGCTGCGGGACGCGCAGTACCGGTTCGTCGATGCGGATCAGTTGTTCACGCAGACCGTCGGGCTCACGGATGGCGAGTCGTCCGGAGATTCCGAGATCACGGTCGAGCCAGGAGTTGAGCCAGGCGCCGCCGTACTTCTCCAGCCCGACCATCCGCAGCCCGGCCGAACGAAGGTCCGGGTTCTGTTTGACACGCAGGTTGGGACTGTCTGTGTGGCCACCGACGATGCGGAAGCTGCGGCCACGGGCCGTGCTGTCCCAGGCGACGATCGAACCGCCGCGGATGACGTAGTGCCGCCCCGGCCCGGACGGCCACTGGTGCTGTTCTTTCAGTTCCCGAAAGTCATTGGCTTCCAGAATCTTTGCCACCGATTCGCAAACGTGGAACGGCGACGGCGAAGCGTCGACAAAGCTACAGAGGCCGGCAGCGTCGGCGGACGTTGTCACCATGTGGGACTCAGGCGTTGGCGAGGACGGCGTCGAGGGCAGAGTAGAAAAGACCCAGCCCGTCGTCACTGGGCCCGGTCAGCGCTTCGGTGGCGTGCTCCGGATGCGGCATCAACCCGACGACTTTACCGTCGGCACTGGAGATACCGGCGATGGACCGCATCGAACCGTTGGGGTTGTCACCGGCGTATCGGAAAACCACCCGGCCCTCGCCCTCGAGCTCGTCGAGCACTGTTTCAGAGGCGACGAAACGGCCTTCACCCGACTTCAACGGGACCAGGATCTCCGCCCCCTGTTCGAATCGGGTGCTCCAGGCCGAGGTGTTGGATTCCACACGCAGCCACTGGTCGCGGCACATGAAGTGCAGTCCCTGGTTACGCGTGAGCGCCCCCGGCAGCAATCCGGCCTCACACAGCACCTGAAAACCGTTGCAGATACCCAGAACCGGCAAACCCTTGCCCGCCGCCTCGACCAGCGCACCCATCACGGGCGCAAAACGGGCGATGGCACCGGCACGCAGGTAGTCGCCGTAGGAGAATCCGCCGGGCACCACCACGGCGTCGACACCTTTGAGGTCGCCGTCGCCGTGCCAGAGGTCAACCGCTTCACCGCCGGCGAGCCGTACGGCCCGGGCAGCGTCGATGTCGTCGAGTGTCCCGGGGAAGGTGATGACCCCGATGCGCGCTCCGGTCACGCCGTTGCACCGTCGACGCGGGTCACCGAGTAGTCCTCGATGACGGTGTTCGCGAGGAGTTCGGAGGCGATCCGGTCCAGCGCCTCGTCGTCGACAGAGTCGTCGATCTCCAGCTCGAATCGCTTGCCCTGCCGGACGTCGGAGACACCGGCGAATCCGAGTCGGCCCAGGGCGCCACTGATCGCCTGCCCCTGCGGGTCCAGGATCTCGGCTTTGGGCATGACGTCCACTACGACTCGAGCCACTTCGGAACTCCTCTTCAGCTGCGGTTTGCTGGACGTAACTCTACCGGCTGATCGCAGACATCCCGGCGGGAGGACTCCGATCAGGCAGCGCGACGGGCAGCCGCCGACTCCACGGTCCGATAGGTCGTCGGCCAAGCTCCTTGCAGCAGCGCGAGATCCACACAATTGATCAGAGCGTTGGCGGCCACCGGGGTGTCCAGATGCTTCGCCGCCACCGAGAGCCGGACGATACCGCCACGCCGGGCCACTCGCACGGTGTTGGCGATCAGCAGTCTGCACCACCACGCGTCGGTCCCGAAGCCGTCGCCGATGCCCAGCACCCGGGCACGCAGCCGATGACCGGTGACCAGGTTGTCCATGGACGTCAGACCGAGATCGGTCCGGAAGCCCCGGCCCGGCAGCGCCTGCCGGGCACCCGGCGAGGAGTTCCAGCGAGGTGCGGCAAATATCCGCGTGCGCAATCCCATGCGTTCGAGCACGCGGTCGGCGGCGAGTAGTCGCAGGTCAGCTTCGTGAGTACCGAGCACCGCGAACTCCGCCCGCCGACGCCGCACCGGCGCCTGGTCGTATCCGTGGAGCACGATCGCGTCGTCACCGGCCCTTCGCCCGCGCAGCCATTCGCAGGTGGCGTCGTCGTCGACCAGGCGATAGCGGCCCTTCAGACGCGGGGAGACCAGCAACGAGACCGGGACGTCGCGCGCGGCGAGGCGCTCGGTGAAGGCCGCGGTCGCCTCCAGGGTTTCCGTTCTGATGCCCGAGATGGACACGATGAGTTGTCCCGTCACGGCAATCAGTATCGCCGTCGTAAGTGGTCGGACGGTTGCGTCGAGGTGGCCAACACGCAAAGACCTGAACCACAATCGCCGCCGTGACAGGTCTCACAGTTGTGAACCCCTGTAATCGATCGCACATTGGTTGCGCTGGCATCAATAGTTGCGTCAGCATTACCGTTAGCCGGTGTCAATAACTGATGTCGCCACGCGACCCTCGCCCGAAGAGGTCGAGGTCGAGGAGGCTTTCCAGAGCCTGCACGAGTTCCTCATGCGCCTGTTGTCCGCCATGGACGTCGACACGATGGACGACATCATCGACACTGAACTCGGGTTCAGCCACTTCAAGGCGTTGCTGATACTCGGTCGCCACTGCCGCCCCCTGTCGGTCAACGAACTGTCCGACGAGCTGCGGCTCTCCCTCGCCGCCGCCGGGCGGGCCGTCGACAAGCTGGTCGGTCTGGACATGGTGACCCGGCGTGAAGACGAGTTCGACCGCCGCATCAAACGCGTCGCCCTCGCCGAAGCGGGCGAAAAAGCAGTTGCGATCGCCGTGCATCGGCGTCACGATTCGATCCGGAACCTGGTCACGGCGTTGCCCGGCGAACTGCGCGCAAATCTCAACAACGCGCTGCTGCCTGTACTGGCCGGCGACTTTCTCGCCCCCTCGCCGTGTGCCAACGCCCAGGCCTCGATGTAAGCATTCCGTCGGCGTTGCCGACGAACTCGAAAAACGATGATATTCAACCCTTTTGAGAAGGCATATACATGACCTCGACCGATAAGGCCGCCGCGCCACCGAGCCAAAGACTCGATCCAGCTGTTCTGAGGATCGCCGTAGTCGTCGTCCTCGGCGCCATCATGGCGATCCTCGACACCACCGTTGTGTCGGTGGCGCAGAACACATTCCAGGATGAGTTCGACACAAACCAGGCCGGAGCCGCCTGGACCATCACCGGCTACACACTGGCACTTGCCGCCGTGATCCCGCTGTCGAGCTGGGCCGCGGCCCGATTCGGTACCAAGAATGTCTATCTGACGTCGCTGGTTCTGTTCGTGATCGGCTCGGCGCTCTGCGCGCTCGCCTGGGACATCACCTCCCTGACCGTGTTCCGAGTCCTGCAGGGTCTCGGCGGCGGCATGCTGATGCCCGTCGGCATGATGATCCTGACCAAGGCAGCCGGCCCCGCACGTGTCGGTTCGGTGATGGCAATGCTCGGAATCCCGATGCTGCTCGGCCCCATCATGGGCCCGATCATCGGAGGCGCACTCATCGAATACGCGAGCTGGCACTGGATCTTCCTGATCAACGTACCGATCGGAATCGCAGCCTTCCTCTACGCATTTGCCGTCCTGCCCGGACAATCCGAGAAGGCCCGCCCGACGTTCGACTTCGTCGGATTGCTGCTGCTGTCACCGGGTCTGGCCCTGTTCCTCTACGGCATCTCACTGAGCACCGAGCACGGCAGCTTCACCGACACCACGGTGCTGGTGACCGCCGGTATCGGCCTGCTCCTGATGATCGGCTTCGTGTTCCACGCCACCCGCGCGAAGAACCCGCTGCTGGATCTGAGTCTGTTCAAGAACCGCAAACTCACCATGGCCGTCCTCACGATGACGTTCTTCATGATCGCGTTCCTCGGTGCCGCGCTGTTGTTCCCGCAGTACTACATCGGTGTTCGCGGCGAGTCGACTCTGATGACCGGCTTGTTGCTGGCACCACAGGGTCTCGGCGCGATGCTGACCATGCCGATGTCGGGCAAACTGACCGACCGGCAGGGCCCCGGCAAGTTGGTGATGGCGGGCATCGTCCTGATCACACTGGGCATGGGTGCCTTCATCTTCCTCGGCCCCGACACATCGTTCTGGCTGCTGAGCGCCGCACTGTTCGTGCAGGGTCTCGGCATGGGTATGACGATGATGCCGATCATGTCGGCCGCGCTGGCAACCCTGTCCGACAAGCAGGTGCCGGACGGTTCGACGCTGATGAACGTGGTTCAGCAGGCCGCCGGTTCAGTGGGTACCGCCATCACGTCGGTGATCCTGGTGAACAACCTGAAGGGCGCCGACAGTCTGAGCGAGATGGCCGACGGCTTCGGGTCCACATTTGTCATCACCACCCTCCTGATCGCCCTCTGCTTCATCCCGGCATTCTTCTTGCCGCGCAAGCCGGTGGCCAGGACGATGGAGAACGGCGACCAGCCCGCACCGGTCATGATGCACTGACGTTCGACGCAGAAGTACAGCGCCGCCCGGGAGATCTTCCCGGGCGGCGCTGTTGCCTGAATTCGGTTGTGGCGCAGATCAGATGGCGCCGGTCTGCCGCAGGACCCAGGCGTACTCGAACGCCACCTCTTCCCACTGCTTGTACCGGCCGCTGACGCCGCCGTGGCCGGCTTTCATCTCGGTCTTGAGAAGGATCGGGGCATCACCGGTGGTGTTGGCCTGAAGCCGGGCAACCCATTTGGCCGCCTCCGTGAATAGCACCCGGGTGTCGTTGAGCGAGGTGACCGCCAGGATCTCGGGATAAGGCAATGCGTCGACGTTCTCATACGGTGAGTACGACCGCATGTAATCGTAGACCTCTTTGTCCGCGAGCGGATTTCCCCATTCGTCCCACTCGATGACCGTGAGCGGCAACGAGGGGTCGAGGATGGACGTCAACGGATCCACAAACGGCACGACGGCCAGGATTCCGTTGAACAATTCCGGCGCCATGTTGGCGACGGCACCGATCAGCAGACCACCGGCGCTGCCGCCCTCGCCCACCAGATGATCGGAGTCGGTGACACCGGTGTCGATGAGATGCCGTGCCGCGGCGACGAAGTCGGTGAAGGTGTTCTTCTTCGTCAGGGTCTTGCCGTTGTCGTACCAGTGACGGCCCATCTCGCCACCGCCACGGATGTGCGCGACCACGAACACGACGCCGCGGTCCAGCAGCGACAACCGGGAGATCGAGAATCCCGGGTCGTTGCTGGATTCGTAGGAACCGTAGCCGTACAACAATGTCGGGGCCGGCCCGGTGTCGGCGCCGCGCTTGCGGATCACCGACAACGGGATCTTGGTGCCGTCGGATGCGGTGGCCCAGTCCCGCCGCTGCTCATAGTCGGCCGGATCGAAGTCGCCGAGGACCTGCTGCCGCTTGAGCAGAGTGCGCTCACCGGTCGCCACGTCGAGGTCGAAGACCTCCGTGGGGTTGATGAAACTCGTGTAGCCGATGCGCAGACGCGGGGCCGCCCATTCGGGGTTCGCGCCGAGACCGGCCGAGTACAACTCCTCGTCGAACGTGACCTCGGTGAACACCGGTTCGCCGGTGGTCAGCGGAGCGATTGACAGTCGTGGCAATGCCTCGCGCCGGTAGCTCAGGACCAATTGACCGGAGAACGCGTCGACGTCTTCGAGGCGTACCGCGGCGTCGTGCGGGACCAGCGTACGGGTTGCGGTGGGATCGCTGACCGGCGCCTCGAGCAACTCGAAGTTCTCGGCATTGGCGTTGTGCAGGATCAGGAAGCGGTCCTGATCCTCGATCACGGCGTGTTCGACGCCGTATTCGACACCCTCTTCACGCGGCCACACCACCGAGAACTCACCGGTGGGATCGTGTGCGTCGAGGACCCATACCTCCGAGGTGATCTTCGATCCGATCGTGATCATCAGGTACTTGTCGCTGCGGGTTCCACCGATACCGACCCAGTACTGCTCGTCCGGTTCATGGAACACCTTGACGTCTGGTGTGCCGGCACCGAGATCGTGCCGCCAGACCGTATCGGGACGCCAGGCCTCGTCGACCGTCTGGTAGAAGACATGACGCCCGTCGAGCGACCACAGCGCACCGGGCGCCGTGTCGGCGATCTCGTCGGCGAGCAGCTCACCGGTACGAAGGTCCTTGAACCGCATCGTGTATCGCTCGTTGCCGGTGTTGTCGACGCTGTAGGCCAGCAGCGTGCCGTCCTCACTCACCGACAACGCTCCCAGGCTGAAGAAATCGGCACCCTCGGCCTCGACGTTGGAGTCGAGCAGGATTTCTTCACCGGGAACCGGCTGACCCGGCTCCACGGTCGGTGGTGTCCAGTCGTCCGGGCCGCTGATCGGGCAGCGCGCGCTCAGCGAATACTGCTTGCCTTCCTCAGTGCGGGCGTAGTACCAGTACTGACCCCGCCGCGTGGGGACCGACATGTCGGTTTCCTGTGTGCGGCTTTTGATCTCACCGTAGATGTCGGCGCGGAGGTCGGCCAGTTCGGCGGTGCGGGCAGCGGTGTACTCGTTCTGTTTCTCGAGGAACGCGATGACCTCGGGATCATCTTTGTCACGCAACCACTCGTAGTGGTCGATCACCGTCTCACCGTGATGGGTGCGTTCGAATGGGATCTGTTTCGCTGCGCGCGGAACGATCGCTGTGGAATCCTGCGAGGTCTCGGTCACTGCTCTCCTCTCGGCCAATCATCAAATGACAGGCCTGAAATACGTTCGTACGCTTCGATGTAGCGGGCTCGAGTGCGGTGCGCGATGTCGTCGGGCAGTACCGGCGGTGGGGTGTCAGCGGCCCGGTCCCATCCGGAATCGGGGCTGATGAGCCAGTTACGGACGATCTGCTTGTCGAAACTCGGCTGCACCTGCCCCGGTATGTAGGTGTCGGCGTCCCAGTACCTCGAGCTGTCCGGGGTGAGCACCTCGTCGGCGAGCACCACAGTACCGTCGCCGTCGAGACCGAACTCGAACTTGGTGTCGGCCAGGATGATTCCGCGGTCGGCAGCCAACTGTGAACCGCGCGAGTAGATGTCGAGGGTCAGGTCGCGCAGGCGATTCGCCAGCTCTTCGCCGACGGTGGCCACCACCGCGTCGAAGCTGACGTTCTCGTCGTGCTCACCGATGTCAGCCTTGGACGCGGGCGTGAAGATGGGCTCGGGCAGCTTGCTCGACTCCCCGAGACCGGCGGGGAGTTCGATCCCGCAGACCGACCCGGTGGCGTTGTAGTCGAGCAGACCCGACCCGGTCAGATATCCGCGGGCAACGCACTCGACGGGAAGCATGTCGAGCTTCTTGACCACCAGCGCCCGGCCGAGCAACTCCGCCGGGATCCGCGGATCCTCGGGCCCACCCGCCAGATGATGAGGAACTCCGAGTGCACCGAAGTAATACACACTCATCGCGGTCAGGATGCGCCCCTTGTCCGGGATCGGCGTCGACAAGATGTGGTCGAAGGCCGAAATTCGGTCGGAGGCCACCATCAGCATGGTGTTGTCGTCGATCGAATAGAGATCCCGCACCTTCCCGGCTGCGAGGTGTTCATAGGACTCCAGAGCAGGACGCATGTCATTGAGGTTAGTGGCCGGAGCATCACCCGGTGTTGCCAGGTCACCGGCGACGCCGGTCAGAGGGACCGGATGGTGAGTATCTGCGATTGCGCCCCCAGCGGCCCGGTCACGTCATGCAAGGTGCTGCTGGTCAGCCCGACACCTGTCGGCCCGAACGAGACTGCGGTGTCGAACCCGAGCCACTCGCCCACCGGCCGGCGGAACAGATGCGCGGTGAGATCGATGTTGGGATAGGCGAGGTCACGCGGGTCCGCGCGGACGGTCATGCCGTTGGCGATGTCGAACAGTCCCGCGAAGGAGGCCAACCGGCTCACCTCTTCGCCTTTGACCAGCGGGATCGTGGTCCTGACCCAGTACGCGGCGCGCCCCGGTTCCAGTTCCTTTCGACGTACCTCGGCCGAGGCGATGAAACCTCCCGGCCAGATGGTGGACGGATTCCACGATTCGAACGCCTCCGGCGGATCGATCGGCGCCAGCGCGGTCCCGGCGTATGACGTCGTGTCGGCCGCCTGCATCAGCCACGCGCGGAGTCGGACGATCACGCGTCCCCCATTGCTCAGGACGGCCTCGACCAGCTCGATCGTGCGCCCGCCCCTGAGCACGGTGATCTCGATGTCACAGGACTCGATCCGGACGGTGCCGAGAATGTCGTAGGACAAACGGCCGATGACGAGACCGTCATCGCGTCGGGCATCACGATCGGTTTCGATCGCGTGGACCAGAAGCCCGAGCGCCGGGGCGACGTGCTGTTCTTCGATGTTCCACGCACCCCCGACATGCGGTGTCGGAAGAAAGGTCGACGGGCCGAGCCGCTCGAAATAGGACACGAGATACCTCCGGTTCAGTTATCAGCCGTTAACTGAAGTCCAACGGTACTCGTCAGATTTTCGATCGTTGCACGGCTTTTCCTGAACGAGATCCCGGCGATCGATGTTCCTGGTCGGGCCGTCGATCAGTTTCGGTGCCGCGCTTCGATCGATACGCCCTTCGCGGGAGGCTGCGACAATGGTCGCGTGAGCGAATCGAAAGCTGCCGTCACCATCACCTACTGCACCCAGTGCAACTGGGTCCTCCGGGCGTCCTGGATGGCCACCGAACTGCTCAACACCTTCGGAACCGAGCTCGCCTCGGTCACCCTCGTGCCCGGCACCGGCGGCGTGTTCGAAATCGAGGTGGACGGCACGCTGATCTGGGAACGCAAGCGCGACAACGGTTTCCCTGACATCGTGACGCTCAAGAAGCTCGTCCGGAACATCGCGGTGCCCGACTGGAACCTCGGCCACGCGGACGCCGTGAACCCGGACTGACTAGTCAGGGCGGTCCGTCAACGCGGCCGGAGCGGCGCCCGGAAAGCGCGTCTGGAAGTCGAGCACACCCGCCCACGCCGGGATCACGGCGATTCGATGCATCCGCGCACCACTGGCCCGCAGGTCGGCGAAGTATCCGTCGGCAACCTCGGCGGGCATCCCGCGGCGCATCATCAGCTCGTACTCCTCGACGATTCCGTCGACGTCGGTGATGACGGCCTCGCCGCGGATCTGCAAGACATGTGGTTTGTCGCTCACGGTGTCGATCGTCAGCGCAACCGCCGGGTGGCGTCGAAGGGCCGGCACCTTCGCGGCACCGGTGAAGGTTGCCATCACCACTTCGGTGCCGTTCCACCAGAAGTTCATCGGCAGCACCCGGGGTGTGCCGTCGGCGGCAACGTACGCGAGTCGAGCCGGGATGTCCTTGTGCAACAGTTCCTGCGCGACATCGTGTTCGAGCAATGCGAGATCTCCCTGCGGGAGCGGGACGGCTGTGGTCATGACGCCGGCTCCACGTGGCGCTTCAGCTTGTCGAAGCAACTGCCCCAGCCGAGTGCGGCGCCATCATCAGGACTGATCGGTCCGGGCGCAAGTAGGTGGAACGTCATGGTCGTCCGTCCCGGCGCCGACTCGGCAAACGTGACCGTGCAGACCGAAACACTCTCCGGCATGGTCGGATCCGGCCACGTGAACACCAGACGGTTCGGCCGGTCGACCTCCTTGTAGACGCCGTCGATCTTTGCTTCGAGCCCGTCCGGGAGCACCATCACAGCGCCGTACCCGCCGCCCGGACGCGGATCTCCGTACATGCGCTCGCGCGGTGTGGTCATGCCTTCGGGCGACATCCACTGTGACGATTGGTCCAGATCCACCCAGGCGTCGAACACCACCTCGGGCCCGGCGGCGAACTCGCGGACGATCGTGAACTCTCGGCCTGCTGTGTCTGTCATGATTCTTCCTTCCGGTTGCCGGACCCGGCGATCCGGTTGATGTGATCTTCGAGTTGGTCGAACTTCCCGTCCCAGAAACGCCGGTAGTCACCGAGCCAGTCACTGGCCTGCTCGAGCGGACGCGCCTCGAGCGAACACGGACGCCACTGGGCATCGCGACCGCGCGAGATCAATCCGGCCCGTTCGAGCACCTTCAGATGTTTGGACACCGCGGCCAGACTCATGTCGAACGGCTCTGCCAGCGCCGACACGGTCGCCTCACCACCGGCCAGTCGCTCCAGCAGCGCCCGCCGCGTCGGATCGGCGAGCGCCGCGAACACGACGCTGAGTTGATCGGCCACCGCTACCGCCTCGACTTTCACCCGCCCAGGTTATTCAACCTATTGGTTATCAACCAATGAGTTGAATAGTAGCCCGAGTGGGCGATTCGTCAACCCCCTTCTCATCACCGATGTCATTCACGAGCCGTGACAGGTGACTTACGCGGCGCGATGATCAACACGATGAGCGCCGCAACCACGGCAGCCGCCGCCGCGGCGACAGAGCTGCGGGTGAACCCGGCCAGTGTGACCCCGACGATGCCGGCCGCCGCGGTGCTCGACATCGCGGCCACCGACATCGCCTTGGCTCCGATCCGTCCGATGATCTGACCGGTTGCGTTGGCGCCCAGCATGGTTGCGATCGCAACCGGCAAGAAGAGCAGACCCGTGTGTAGTGCGCCCTAGCCCAGCGAATGCTGGAAGTAAAACGTCCCGAGGAAGAACACCTCAACCATCAACGCGGTCGCCATCACTATCAGGAACACACCCGTGGTCACCGGCTGGCGCGTCAGGAGTCCCAGATCCTTCAGCGGTGATGCGGCGGTGCGCTGACGCCAGACGAACAACCCGTACCCCAGTGCCGCAACAAGAACCAGCACCACCACACACCCAGCGCCTTGTTGCGCTCGTCCCCCGCGAACAGGGTCACCACCAGCGACAACGCAGCCGGAGACAGCAACGCCGCACCCACAGCGATGCGGCCGCCGATCAAGGCCTCGGCGGAGTTGGCGAATCCGGTCACAGCCGATGCGGCGACAAAGACGACCAGACCCGTCAGGACAAGTCGCTTGGCGCCGACAAGATCGACGATCCGACCGCCCAAGAGCATCAGCCCACCGAACGTCAGCGTGTATGCGCTGACGACCCAGGTGACCGCCTCGCGACTGATATCGAGATCAGAACCGCTGTGCGGCAACGCAATTGCGACAACGGTGGCGTCCAGTATCAACATGAGTTGTGCGATGCCCAGGAATCCCAGGATGCGCCACCGGGCCGGATGGGGCTCTGGATCGAAGATGATCGGTTCCCGATTCGAATCAGACATGACAACCGGCACGTCCCCGGCGACGGGCTGACGCCCAGAACAGCATCGACCGCATCCTCGCCGCGGCGCGCGCACAGTTCGCCACAAACCCCCGGGCCAGCATCGAAGACATCGCCACCGCTGCCGGCGTCGGGCGGATGACCATCTACGGGCATTTCCGGACGCGGGCCGACCTCATCGAGGCCACCCTGGCCGACGCTCTGGGTTCCGGGGAGGAAGTCCTGAAGCAGGTAGATCTGACCGGCGAACCCCGCGCGGTCTTGCGCGAACTCTTGCTGTCGAGCTGGTCGCTGGTGTGGCAGTCGTCGGCATTGCTGGCCGCCGCGGAGGGCACACTCGGCGAAGAGCGCATCAGAGAATTGCACGAGGCGCCGGCCCAGCAACTCGAAGGACTGATCCGCCGCGGGCAGGATTCCGGCGCGTTCCGTACCGACCTCCCGACATTGTGGCTGGTCAACGCGGTGCACTATCTACTGCACGGCGCCGCCACAGAGGTGCGAGTCGGCAGATTGGCCGCGTCGGACGCCGCCTACGTCGTCAGCCAGAGCGTCGACGCACTGCTGGTTCCGTCGCGATGAGGCGAGCCGCAGGTCAGTGCAGCTACGTCTGCAGCTTGTGGTCGGCAACCGTCTTGTAGAAGTCGGTCAATCGAAGCCGGGAAGCCGCCGCGGAATCGACCACCACGGTCGCGTGTGGATGCATTTGCAGGACCGACGCCGGACACACCGCGGCGAGAGGTCCCTCGACGGCAGCGGCTATCGCCGTGGCCTTGTGTTCGCCGGTGGCGATCAGCACCAGATACCTTGCATCGCAGATCGTTCCGAGGCCTTGCGTGATCGCGTGGCGAGGCACATCCTCCGGACTCTCGAAGAATCGCGCGTTGTCCCGTCGCGTCTGCTCACTCAACGTCGTGACCCAGGTCCGCGACTTCAGCGAGGACGTCGGCTCGTTGAAACCGATGTGGCCGTTCGCGCCGATACCCAGTATTTGCACGTCAACCGGGCCATTCGCGACGATGACTTCGTCGTACGCGATTGCGGTGGCAAACGGATCCGCAGCCGCTCCATCCGGGCCGAGAACCCGATCAGCATCCAGGTCCAGATGATCGACCAGATCCCGCCGGATCACCTGCGCATACGATTCGGGGTGGCCTTCGGGCAGGCCGATGTACTCGTCGAGCAGGAAGGCCTGCAGGCCGGCGAACGTCAATCCCTCGTCCCGATGGCGGCGCGCGAGTTCGCGGTACACCGACTGTGGCGACGACCCGGTCGCCAGGCCCAAGGTGGTCGCACCAGACCTCACGGCATGGTCGACGATGTCGGCGACCACCGTTCCGGCCGCATCTGCGTTGGCGACAATGACGATTTCCATCGGATTCCATTCTCGGCTACCGGCTCCCGAGCTCGCTACCCTTCTCGTCCCTGAAAACTGTGACATAGGAAGGCGCCGAGGGGGAATTTCCCTCGGCGCCTTGCTGTCGAACAGCTTTCGGGGACTGTCAGAGGATGGGCGCCGGCGTGTACGCGGCGGCCTCCGGATACTGCGCCACCAGTTCGGCGACCTGCGCCACGACATCGGCCACCTGATGCTCTGCCGCACCGATGAAGGCCGACTTGTCGGCGAGCGCGGCATCGAGTGCCGCCCGGTCCAACGGAAGCCGGTCGTCGGCGGCGAGCCGGTCGAGCAGGTCCGGTTCGCGGCCGTCCTCCCGCATCGCCAGCGCCACGGCCACGGCGTTCTCCTTGATCGCCTCGTGCGCGACCTCACGTCCGACGCCGGCACGCACGGCCGCGATCAGCACCTTGGTTGTCGCGAGGAACGGCAGGTAGCGATCGAGTTCGTTGGCGATCACGGCGGGGTACGCACCGAACTCGGCGAGCACGGTCAGGAAGGTCTCCATCAATCCGTCGATCGCGAAGAACGCGTCGGGCAGGGCAACCCGGCGGATCACCGAACAGAAGACGTCGCCCTCGTTCCACTGGGCGCCGGCGAGCTCCGCAGCCATCGAGCCGTAGCCACGCAGGATGACCTGCAGGCCGTTGACGCGCTCACAGCTGCGGGTGTTCATCTTGTGGGGCATCGCGGAGCTGCCGACCTGGCCGGGCTGGAAGCCCTCGGTCACCAACTCGTGTCCGGCCATCAGGCGGATCGTCTGCGCCAACGACGACGGTCCGGCCGCGACCTGCACCAGCGCCGACACCACATCGTGGTCGAGGGAGCGCGGATAGACCTGACCCACCGAGGTCAACGACTTCGAAAAGCCCAGATGCCGAGCAACTTTCGACTCCAGCTCCGACAACTTCTCCACGTCGCCATCGAGCAGGTCAAGCATGTCCTGGCTGGTGCCCATCGGGCCCTTGATGCCACGCAGCGGGTAGCGGTTGATCAGTTCGCGCAGCCGCGTCAGCGCGATCAGCAGTTCGTCGGCGGCCGAGGCGAAGCGCTTACCCAGCGTGGTCGCCTGCGCGGCGACGTTGTGGCTACGTCCGGCCATCACCACAGACGAGTACTGTGCGGCGCGCTCGGCGAGCCGGGCCGCGGTGGCGACACCGTGGGCGTGGACGTGTTCGAGTGAACGCAGGATCTGCAGCTGTTCGACGTTCTCGGTGAGGTCGCGGCTGGTCATGCCCTTGTGGATCTGTTCATGTCCGGCAAGTGCGTTGAACTCTTCGATCCTCGCCTTCACATCGTGCCGCGTGATCTGTTCACGCTGCGCGATCGAGTCCAGGTCGATGTTGTCGAGGACCCGCTCGTAGTCGGCGATGGCCTCGGCCGGAACGTCGACACCGAGTTCCCGCTGCGCCTTCAGAACCGCAACCCAGAGCTGACGCTCCAGCACGATCTTGTACTCCGCCGACCACAATCGCACCAGGTCAACGGACGCATAGCGACCGGCCAGGACATTGGATACGCGGGGCTTCGTCAGGGTTTGCTCGGTATCAGACACCCGTACATTATGCGGCACCCGCCAATGCCGTCCGCATCCGACGCAGGTCAGCCCACCGCGACCGGCGCGACCGGGGCCACGTGGTCGATCACCTCGCACAACGCGATCTTGGCGGCGGAGAAGACATCGTCGACAGAATCTGCCAGAGCACCGATCACCACGCCGTCTTCCACGGCCATCAGTTGGGCGATCCCCGCCAGGTCGGTACTACGTCCGGACTTCTCCAGGACATCGAAGTGGACGTTCCGCAACCGGTTCCGGTGATCGGCGAGGATCTGATGAAGGCGGGGCATCCGCGCGCACAGGATCACCGCTTCGTACCGGCAGGTCAGCCTCGCACGCGGCGTGCCGTCGCCGACGAACACCTCGGCGAGCGCTTCCGCGGTCGCCTCGGCGCCGCGACGCCGCCGGGGCAGCGCCCGGCTCCGCGCGGCAATCGCCACCTGGTCGTCGTCGCAGACGTGCTCGACGGCCTCGGCAACCAGATCCTCAAGGGACGCAAAGTAATAGGTCGTCGATGCCAGCGGCAGGCCGGCCCGGTCCGCGACCGCCCGGTGGCGGACCGCGTCAAATCCACCCTCCAGGAACAAATCCCCCGCGGCGGCGATCAGCAGCGCCCGGCGACGCGCGCCTTTGGGAGTTCCTGCGGAGTTCACCCCGCCATGGTGGCAAAGGCCGCGCGGCGATGGGTCGTTTCGGCCAAATACCGGCCATAGTCCAGCGTTTGCGCTAAAACACCGCAGCGAGGCGCTGCAGGGCCAGTCCCATGTCGTCGGTTGCCCCGGCAAAACTCATCCGGACGGTTCGATTTCCGTGCCGGGTGTCGAAATCCAGCCCGGGTGCCATCGCCACCCCGGTCTGTTCGAGGACCCCCTCGCACCAACCCAGCGAGTCGTCGGTGCGGTCGCCGAGGTCGGCGTAGATGTAAAAGGCGCCATCGGGCGGAGCGATGTCGTCGACACCCAGCTCGGCCAGCCCATCGATCAACAGTTCCCGGTTCCTGGCGTACCGCGTGACGTGACCGTCGAGTTCGACCTTCGACTCCGCGCCGAAGGCGGCGACCGCCGCGTACTGACTGATGGCCGGCGGGCAGATGGTCAGGTTGGCCGTCAGCCGTTCGACCGGACGGCGCAACGGTGGGGGAACCAGCATCCAGCCGAGCCGCCATCCCGTCATGCTGAAGTACTTGGAGACCGAACCCATCACCACCGACTGCCGCGAGGTGTTCCAGGCGCATGTCGTCTCCCGGCCGTAGCTGATGCCGTGGTAGATCTCGTCCGAGATCAGCAACGTGCCGTGGGCGTCACACCAGCGCGCCAGGCCCGCCAGCTCGGCCGGATCCAGGATCGTCCCCGTCGGATTCGCCGGGCTCGCCACGATCAGCCCGGCCGGTGGCCGATCCAGGGCTTCGAGCATCTCGACCGTCGGCTGGAACCGCGTCTGCGGACCACAGTCGAGCTCGATGACCTCGCAGCCCAGCGCCGACAGCGCATTGCGGTAGGCGGGATACCCGGGGCGGGCCATCGCGATGGTGTCCCCGACGTCGAAGGCTGCAAGGAAGATCAGCGTGAACGCCCCCGAGGATCCGGTGGTGACGACGACATCGTCGGGCTCGGCCGGAATGCCGTAGGTGTCGCGATAATGACCGGCGATCGCCTCGCGCAACGGCGCGATGCCCAGCGACTCGGTGTATCCGAGCACCGACTCCCCCAACGCCCTGGTGGTCGCGGCCAGGACCGGCGCCGGGGCCGGGGTCGAGGGCTGCCCGGCGGCGAGCGAGATGACGTCGAGTCCGCGGGCTCGCCGCGCAGCGATCGCGGCCTGCACGTCCATCACGTGGAACATGTCGACCTGTGATCTCTGGGATTGCGAACGCATAACACGAAACTATCTGTTCCCCTTCAAAACCGGGAGTTCGACCACATTCGGACGCTTTCCTGCGCGACCCACAGGTACGGTGTTCTGGCGATGACTACCTCCGCGAACCAGGCGCCCCGGCCTGGACTCCCCGGCGACTCTCAGACACGCGGTGGCCCGGTGACCGGCCGTCGCGCGCTGCTCGGTGCCGGGCTCGGGGCCGGAGCCCTCGGATTGCTGGCGGCCTGCTCGGACGGGAAGGCCCAGCGGGTCGCGCCCCAACCGATGCGTGCCGCTGATCCGTCCGCCAAGACACCACAACCCGCTGCACCCGCCGGTGCCGCGGAGATTTTCACGGGCAGTTTCCAATCAGCGAAGATGCTCGGCCGCCAGACGAACTGGATGGTGGCCCGCCCGGCCGGGGTGACCGGCGAACTCCCGGTGGTCGTGGTCCTGCACGCGCTCAACACCGATCATCGAGCCGCGTTCATGGGCGGCCTGGAGATGCAGAGCCTGATGCAGGACTGGGCAACCAAGGGCAATGCCCCGTTCGCGCTGGCCTCCGTGGACGCGGCCCGTAGCTACTACCACCCACGAACGGACGGCACCGACGGTGGCGCGATGGTGCTCGACGAGTTCCTCCCCCTCCTCGAAGGTGCCCCCGAACTGGGCCTGCGTACCGATCGCATCGGGTTCTTCGGCTGGTCGATGGGCGGGTACGGCGCACTGCGCCTCGGTGCCATGCTCGGGGCCCCGCGGGTGGCGGCGATCGCCGTCAGCTCACCGGCACTCTGGGGAGACCCCGCCAATTTTCCACCGCGGGCCTTCGACACCCCCGCCGACTACCACGCCAATTCCCTCTTCGGACAACAGGATTCGTTCACCCAGCTGCCACTGTTGATCGAATGTGGATCGAGCGACCAGTTCTTCACCTATACCCGCCAGTGGATGGCCGGGCTCCGGCCACCTCCGGCGTTCGGGACCTCGCCGGGCGGCCACACCAACCGCTATTGGCGGGGCGTACTCCCCGGGCAAATCGCCTTCCTCGGCCGCAGCCTCGCCGACTGACCTTCGAATCAGGCCCTGATATATTCGGTCGAACAATAGCTGGCAGCTATCGCAGTCAGCACAGTGTTCCGTATCGGCATACCCGGATCGGGTGGAATCAGATGACAGAGTCGGCCGGAGATGAATTCGCCCTGGCCGCGGCGATCGGTGCTGCGGTGCGTGCCCGGCGTGAGGCCTCGGGCATGTCCATGCGATCGTTGGCGGCGACTGCCGGCATCAGCCAGCCCTTTCTCAGTCACCTCGAGCGTGGCAAAAGCATGCCCTCGATGGTCACCATCTACCGAATAGCGGAGGTCCTGGGGGTGACACCGGGCGATCTCATGCCGAGTCCACCAAACCTTTCGAACCGCATCGGAATCGTGCGTGCCGGTAACGGTAGACCCATACCGGTGTCGACAGCGCCGGACGCCGCCATCGGTCATGCATTGCTGCTCGACAGCGAGACGAGTCTGGAAGTCACCGAGTACAAGCTCGAACCCGACATCCGCATCTCCGAGTGGTTTCGATCGGCGGGACTCGCAGCGGTGTACCTGATCAGCGGCGTCCTCGAGGTCGAGGTCGAGGGTGCCGGTAGCTGGAAATTGAACGCCGGCGATTTCATCAGGCACGACGCGAACCTCCGTCACCGCTGGCTGCTCGTCGACAACCAGCCGGCGCATGCTCTACTCATCCTCAACCACACCGGGGTGTGACAGTAACCGCCGGTCAAACGCTGCGGTGCTGTGCACGCAACTGGCCGAATGCGGCGACCTGCCTGGCGCTGTGCGCCTTACGACGCTTTGTCGATCGCGAACTCAGCGATTGGTCTGATGCCAGGCCGTGTCGTGCCCGGTATTCGTCGGCGCCTATTCCGTGTGCAGGACCGATGTGGTTTGCGATGGACCGGAACCAGCGACCGCATTCATGGCACAGAACAGTCTCGCCATCGTCGTCCAGAACTCCGAAATCGCCGTGCCCGCCACCGTCATCCGATCGCGTCATGAGACATCCTGATCGTCTGAATCGTCTACAGCCGAGCTGGTTACCGGAAGGTCACCGGTCACAGCGGCCTGGTCGACGATGACTGTCAGACGATGGCCGTGAGCCTGAGCAGCTTTGGTCAGGGCACCTACATCGCGGTCGGCGAGCGCAGTGAGCATCAAGTCATGGTCCGCGTGAAGTTGCAGATGAGTGGATCTCGGCGCGTGCTGCATGAGTTGGAACGGTTCGGTCAGGTCCCAGGTGGTGTTGAGCATCGCCAGCAGCCGCGGCATCCGGCACGGAAATACCATTGCCTGATGAAATCGCCTGGAATGCCGATGGAATGCGATGGGATCACCCGCGACGGTGGAGTCTTGCAGCGCCCGGTGCTCGACTCTGGCGCGATCGATATCAGAGGCGGTCACTTGCTCGCAGGCGCGTACGAGTGCAGCGAGTTCGATACTGCTACGGACGTGATAGATCTCCTGCAGTTCGTCGGACGAGAGTGTGGCGATGAGATAGTCCCCCCGGCTCTGGTGGGACACAAGGCCCTGCCCGACGAGTAGTTGGAGCACTTCGCGCACCGGAATCGCGCTGACGCGGTAGCGGCGCGCCATCTCGGCAATCGACAGGACTGTCCCCGGCTGCAATATCCCGTCCAGAATCTTCGCCCTGAGGTCCGCTAGGAGCCGTTCATTGGCGCTGGGCCGGCCGTTGAACGTGCCCTTGTCCGCTGGTTTCGAGAGTGGCGACGACGTAACCACTACGTGCTGTCCTCGCTGACCGAGGTCGCGCATCCGATCACAAATCCTTGCGCCTATCGATCGCGGCGATCAACGTGGCCAGCGCCTGTTCCGACAGGTCACTCAGCGAACGGACCATCGACGCGACCCGCGGGTCGCGCAGCTCTACCGAAGCCGGGATGTTCTGAGCCGGTTCTCTTTCCAGGAAGAAGCAGATATCGATGTCGAATGCCCGCGCAATGCCTTCAACAGTCCGGAACGTCGGAGCTTCGTACCTGCCGCACCGGAGCCCACCGATCTCGGCCGCACTGATCGGGAACCCCATCCTCGTAGACCGCGCGGCGATCTCGCCTGAGGTGAACGGCATTCCATCGAAATCGAGCACAGACTCGAACAGCAGGCGTAATCGGGCGCCGAACACACCCCTCTGCCACTGGCGGGTGGCCAGATATCTCAAGCTGTCTCCCGAGGTCATAGGCACTTTCTGTGGAGCGGGCACGGTATACAACGCCATTCTCCGTGCGGAGGGGCGCGTGAGGCGACTACATCGACAAATCGTTGACTATCAACAAATGAACGTTGTGCGAGAACTCGTCCGAGATCCACACCGGAGGCGAGAGCAACGACGCGTCGGAATCGGGCCGGTCCGCCGATTTGAACGCGTCGCTGGAAGGCAGGTGCGCCCCATCGGCACTTCAGCCAAAGGGGCGCAGACCTTCTCGATACTGGCGGAATTACCAGTCCTGGTCTACCCACAGCGGCATGGGTTCTCCGTCGTAGTAGACACCCACGGTGACGGTTCCATTCGGACGCGACGCAGCTTCGGCAATCACCTGCTGCCCGGTGACGTTGTTCCAGATCTGGGCCTTGTCAGCTCGGTAGTACCAGTCGTCCTGATACTTCGAGTCGTTTTCAAGCGCGACCGACCAGTTGTCGTTACCCAGTACCGAGTCGATGACATTGCCGACTCCCACCTGGGCCGCAAGTACCGTTTCGTCGTGATTCAATTCGACGGCTACCGCACGGTGATCGGGGTAATGCTCGACGTCGGCGGCAGTGGCCGGCGCACACACAACCAGCGCGCCACCAAGTGCAACGGCGCCCGCCGCGAGCGATCCGGACAGTCTCGAGATACGACTCATGTGATGTTTCCCCTCCAGAATAATGAACGAGTATGCACTATAGCAATCCACATCTTCTGGATGTCAAATCCATCCAGGATAGCGATCGGCTCACCGCAGCAACACGTTCCGCCACATCCCGAAAGGCTCGCCTCGATGCCCGCACCTCCTGCGGACCATCAAATTCATGTATTACTGAAGCAAACCATATGCTAGCGTGATAACCACCAGCTATCAGTTCAACCTCAATGTCCCGTTGGAGCACGAGATCTATTTTCACGTCATCAATCACGCCACCACACGTGAGGTCCTCTCAGTGTCGACATCGTCGCCGGCCGGCCCGTCGTGCTGACCAGCACGAGCCCTAAGGCAGGCCCGGGTTCCGGCACTCGGACTCCGCAACTCCACCTTCGCCGACTCGAGTACTTCGTCAAGGTTGTCGAATCACCGAATCTGTCGACTGCGGCAGCAGGATTGCATCTGACTCAGCAGGCCCTCTCGTCGTCGATACGACAACTCGAGACCGAGACAGGCGTGCAACTGTTTTCCCGCGCCGGACGATCGTTGGCGATCACCAACGCGGGACGCGAACTGTACGTGCGCGCCATCCCATTGCTCTCTGGTGGCCGACAACTCATCGAATCGGTGCGCCAGGCCGCCCGGCCGGAGCCCGCGCCCTTTGTCGTCGGGCATACCGCCGGAATCTCCAGCGACGAGGTCCATCGGATCATCGCGCCTGTTGCCGCGGCATACCCCAGCCAACAGTTCATGGCTTTGCCCGTCTACATGGGCAACATCCGCGCGGCGTTGCTTAACGGCACAATCGATGTCGCACTTCGTGTCGCGATCGAGTGCCCACCAGGCCAAGAAGGCACCGTCATCGCACACAGTCCGCTCCGGGCGGCGATCTCGGTGACCCACCCCCTGTCCAGCCGGTCAAAGATCGGCACCGCTGACCTCGCACCGTATCCGATCATCGTGTGGCAGCAACGAAATCAATCGATCCACACTGACTTCATCGTCACCCACTGCCGCCGAGCCGGATTTGATCCCGGGCTGATCGTCACCAACACTCACGGAACACGCCCCTGCACTGCAGCCGATACCCACCCGGGCGCAGCGGTATTCGTCACAGACAGCCCGGGGCTGACCTACAACGGTCGGGTCAGGGTCATCGAGATCACCGACCCACCGGTCGCGCCGATCCAGGCCACTTGGTTGCCCCATGTACCCTCGCCACTCCGCGACATCCTCACCAGCACCAACCAATCCGAGACAGGTCTGCGAATAGTCTCTTGATCTGTCCTGGCAACAGCTTCTCATCGCAATGCCTACGATTCTCGCGCCCCGAATCGTAGGCACCGGTCAACGAAGAGCGTAAACCGAGCACAGCGGCAATCGATACGACTTCACCACTGCCCCTGTCGCACATCTGGTTACCACCAATCCCCCAGCGGCAAGGCGTGTGGCCAGAAGTGTCGTCGACTCGTAGACATCGCCCAGTACAGCATCCGCGAGTGGATGTGACAGTAGGACCGAAACCCAAGTTACAGTAGGGACTTGGGAAGATGAGGTGGAGGACATGCGAAGCGAACATATCGATGGCGGCCCGACTGACTCATCTCACTCGGCGTTACACTTACTCCGAGCTGAACCATATGTCGCGTTCGGTACACATCAATCCGCACCACGCTACGTACACAAGATTCTTGTCACAACACAACTGTCATTTGTTCATCGAGTAGAGTCGGTGAATACCCATTTGCCCGCTGTAAGCTACAGCAAACAAGGCTGGCATGGAATATGTATCGCCAAGGGGCGCAACTGGAATCCAGGACCTACGGTTGACGGAACTGTTCGAAAATCATTGACCACCAGCTACATTAAACTAGCCAACCGGGATGTCGCTATGTGGTGGATTGCTATTGTCCTGGGATTGTGGATTGCAATCTCGATCGTCGTTGCGTGGATCATAGGCCGTGTTGTCAGCAAGGCCGATCGGGAAGCAGCGCGGGCCAGGTCGCGGTGTCCAGACGAGAAGCCCGAACGATCCGAGTGGGGCACCTGACCACGTAGGCTCCCTCCTTTCCACATTCTCACTCTTGCCTTTCCGGGCCTACTCACAGCTTCCAATTGTCGCCACACAACAATTCACTGTGTTATGCATTGCCAGGAACCAACTGTGGTCAACTATCGAAGCACTGGCCGACAAGAAATGGTGCGCAGTGTTCGCCAATCGAATAGAAGGCTCAAGGTTGCCATGACAGAATCGCAGGGTTCTCACAGGAATACAGGCCCAGTGCCCGGGGGCGCGCAGGACCCAAAACAGTCGACGTACCTGGTGTTGTCGATTCTGTGCACCGTGCTGTTTTGCATTCCTTTTGGCATCGTCGCGATCGTGAAGTCGTCCCAGATCAGTAAGTTGTTGGCACAGGGAGATCGTGCGGGCGCCCATGCCGCAGCGCAGTCCGCGAAGAAGTGGCTCATCTGGGGCGTCATACTCGGCCTGATCTCATTCGTGATCTACTTCGCTGCGATTGCTTGATCCCACCCGCATCGGCACGTACCTTGGCCGAGAACCTAAGCTGAGCATCCGACGGTAGATTGTTCTGGCGCATATGAACCAGCCGATGGGTGATATCGCTGTCGGTGACTCACCACTCGCTGCAATCGTTGGGTACGGGTTCACCATGAAGCACCTGCTGCACGAATGGCCAAATCGAGGTGGTGTCGATGGTCAGGTGGCCGGCGGCGGGCTGGTAGTCGACAGTGATCGACGAACCCCACGTACACGCGCTCCTGATGGACTCTTCGATCCCACCCCGGTCCAGGAACCGATCGTCACCGCCGTACAGGATCAGCATCGGAGATCCGTTGGGGCCGTGTGGTGGGGACATGGGATCGAGAAGAGCTCGTAGACGATCGGCAACGACCCGGTCGGCCGGTATGAAGTCGCTTGCGCTGACCGACTGCAAGGCGAGTTCGCGGGCAGGATCTCCACCACAGCGACTCAGGTCGTTCCACACCGCCGCCAACGCTGGTGTGCGGAGGTCATCGAGATCGAGATCGTCACCGCGGGAAAGTGATTCAAGCAACCACTGGAGTATGCCCTGCTGCTCGACCGACAGCACGCCGTTCACTGCCTTGTCGACGAGATAGGACTTGTCTGTCGACGGCACTTGGGCGACCGCGCCACGCAGTCGAAGATCGGGTGCATAGTCGGCCGCGATCTCCGCGGCCGCCCAAGCGGCACCGCCGCCTTGAGAGATGCCGTGGACAACCCAGGTCGAAGACACATGGGGGAACACGGCCCGCAGTGCACGGACCGAGTCAATCATCGACCGCGCCGCGGCGTAGGAGTCGAGGTACGGGTGTGATCCGGGGGAAGTTCCCAAACCGGGATAGTCCGCCACGGTGACGGCCATTCCCCGGTCGAGGTAACGCCGCACCGCGGCGGTCATACCGGCGAGGTTCCCGGTGAGCGACGGACCACATTCGGTATTGATGCCGACCGATCCGTGCCCGAGCGCGACCACTTGCCAGCCTCGCTGCGGCGGCACGCCGGTGGGAACGAAAACCACTGCCGACGCGGCCAACGACCGACCCGAGTCGTCGGCGGTCAAATAGCGTACCCACCGTCCCGATACGCCACCGGCCGCAGATGTCCACTGTCGTGTCTCGAGAAGCGTGCCCGGGCCCGGTTCCACGTCCCTGTCTCCTGCACGGCCGGCTGTGGTCGACGTCGCCCCGGCCGCTGCGTGCGGCCGATCACCGCGGCTCGGGGGATCGATGACCACTGCGCCGAGCAGGACGGCACAGGCACAGGTGACCAGGGTGGCAACAATGACCAGGACCCGTGAGGTCCTCGGCTGTTGCCGTTGAGGCGCGGTCATTTCCGGGCTGCACCGCCGCCGGCGG
>NZ_DATCVM010000234.1:0-36929 GCF_036566845.1 Williamsia sp. | reverse complement strand
ACAGACGGGTTGCGGGGCGCGGTGGTCGCTCACGACGGGCAGCTCATCGACGACGCGAGGTTTGTTGTCGCGGTGGCGCGCACCGCCGCGATCCATGGCGCGATCATCTGCACGTACACCCGGGCGACCGGTGTCACCGGTGACGGGGCGACCTTGACCGACGTCCTCACCGGCGGATCGTTCGGTGTCCGGGCGCGTGCGGTCATCAACGCCACCGGTGTCTGGGCGGGCGAGGTCGACCGGGCGGTGAAGCTCCGTCCGAGCCGGGGAACCCATCTGGTGGTCGACTCCGCCTCGCTGGGTAGCCCGACAGGCGCTCTCACGGTTCCCTTGGGCGACAGCATCAGCCGCTATGTGTTCGCGTTGCCGCAGCAGCTCGGCCGGACCTACATCGGACTGACCGACGTGGATGCGCCGGGACCGATCCCGGATGAGCCGCAACCGTCCGATGATGAGATCACCCTGCTGCTCGACACCATCAACAAGGCACTGGCCCGCCCGTTGACCACAGACGACATCCGCGGGGTGTTCGCCGGCCTGCGTCCGCTCGTGGAGGAGGTCGGGCCGGGTGTGACGATGAGTACGGCCGACCTGTCCCGCAAACACCTTGTGGCAGTGGGGGACAGCGGCCTGATCACGGTGGTGGGCGGCAAGCTCACCACCTACCGGAAGATGGCCGAGGCGGCCGTCGACGAAGCCGTCACCCGCTCGGGCCTACGGGCCGACCCGTGCCACACCAGTGCGCTGCCGCTGGTCGGTGCCACCGGAACACCGGCTGCCTCGGGTGCGCCGAGTTCACTGATCGCACGTTTCGGCGCCGAGGCACTGCACGTCATGGACGTCGCGCACGTCTCGGATCCGGCTGCGCAGATCGCTCCCGGTATCGACGTCACCCGGGCCGAGATCGAGTTCGCGATCACCCATGAGGGTGCCTGCACGGTCGACGACATCCTGGCCCGCCGAACCCGGATCGCCCTGGTACAGGAGGATGCGGACCTTGCCCGGGACGCCGTCACCGACATCGCTTCGGAGTACGGCTTCGGCAGGGGACCGGTGGCCCATCCCGTCTAGTTACCCACCATCGAGCGGGCGACCCCCCGTCGAGCGTGCCCTTTCAGCTGTCGAGCGTGCCGAAATTGCCAGTGCTTGAGCGATTTTGGCACGCTCAGCGGCGACAAGGGCACGGTCGACGTGTTCGACTAGTAGCCCATCCCGCGCAGCTCACCGGCGAGCAGATCCAGGTGTGACCGTTGGACATCCAGATGCGGGCTGATCCGCAGGACCGATTGCTCTGAGTTCAGTGGTGCCCGCCAAGAGTCGGCGCAGGTGACCAGGATCCCGATCGACCGCAGTTTGTCGCGGGCGGCCAGGACATCCGAGGGACCCCACCCCGGAGGCGGCGCGAGGGTGACGATCGCCGAGGGTTCATCGATCGGCTCGAGAACCTCCCAGCTGCCGATGCCGTGCAGGCGTTCGCGGGTGAAGCGGCCGATGGCGGCGAGTTCCCGGTTGACGCGTTCGGGTCCGAAACTCTGCAGTTCCTGGATCGCCACACCGAGTCCGAGGCGTCCGGCCACAAAGGCTTCGGAACTCTCGACCTCCACGGGGCGTATCGAATCAGAGCGCACGGCAAGGAATCCGACGCCACGAGGCCCGGCCAGCCACTTGCGGCTGGTGCCGTAGACGACGTCGGCACCGGATGCGCAGTCGCGCTGGCCGAATGACTGGGCGACGTCGACAACCACGGGGACGCCGGCGGCGCGGGCGAGGTCGACGACCTTGTTGACCGGCTGGACCACGCCGCTGTGCGAACCGATGTGGCAGATGTGGATGAAGTCGGGCTGCTCGAATTGGAGCATGTTCTCGAGTGCGTCGGTGTCGACGTGGCCGTACACATCGCCGGAGGGGATGGTGTGGACGGCGTAACCGCGGCGCTCGAATTCGTCGAGGTTGGGCCCGAACTCGTTCTTCGCCACCCAGACGGTGGCGGAGATGGGGAGGTTCCAGTGGGTGAGCAACGCCCGTAGCGAGGCCTTTGCCGACTCCCGGAAGGCGAGTTCATGCGCCTGATGCCCCACCAGTGCGGCGATGTCTTGGCGGCAGCGGTCCAGGGCTTCGGACATCTGTTCCTGCGCGACGTAGGAGCCGCGTTCGGATTCACGCCACAGATGCGCGGTGATCGTCTCGATGACTTTGCTGGAGGACCTCGATGCCGACGCCGAGTCGAGGTGGATGCTCATCGGCTCGGTTCGCCCGCGATGCCACAGATCACCGAGCTCGCTGACATACATCCGTGGATCCTCCTCGACGCGGGGCAGGGTGTGCACTCATACGCTACCGCCTACGCGCGGACGGGAACCGGTGCACCGGTTCAGTCCGTCCTAGTACGCATGGACCCCGTCATCGAGTACGTCTTTGGTGTTGGCGACGGATCGACCACCACGTGGACGTCTCCGGCCGACACGGCGCTCGGCGGTGGTGTGGCCGACGCGATCCGGCTCGACTTCGACGGTGATGGCAAGGTCGACGACGTGCTGTGGGATGAGAACGGTGACGGGCGGGCAGATCTCTGCGGCCTTGATCTCGATGACGACGGCTCGCCGGAGAAGTGGTTCTCTGACAACGGTTCTGGTGTGTGGGGGCGTTCAGAAGCCGACCCTCGGGCCGAGTCCCCTCACACCCCGCAATCCGCCGACGGCCATCTGGTCTGGACTTCGCTCGACGGCACGTCCCAGACCGCTACGGCCAGCGCAGATGTCGAGGGGACGCGCGCGATGATCGACTTCACCGGCGACGGAGAGGCGGGGGACCTTCTCTACGACCGAGACTCGGACGGTCACGGCGAGATCGTCGTGGTTCGGTCGGGCGGGCGCGTCTATTTCGACACCGACGGCGATCAGCGTTTCGATCAGGTCCTGATCGACCACGATCTCGACGGAACGGCAGATGATGTTGCGGTGCCGGGAGAACCGGGCTTCGGGTTGTGAAAGGGGTGCCTACAAGCTTCAGGGCGGTTGCCGGATTGAATCCGGCAGCCACCCTGAGTACTACCCCTCATCGAGTTCCAATGATCTTTACGATCAGCCTTGGATGTATGCCAGTGAACCACGAGGTCGCAGCCTCTGCAAGGATCAGGCGGCCGGGTTGTGATGGCGAAGACGACGGTCTTCGATGGCGCGTGCTGTCCGGTAGGTCCGTCCGGTGCGCCAGGCCGAAAACGATGCGGTCAGTGCCAGGAGCAAAGACCCGAAGACGCAGAACGCGAGGGCCAGGAATCCGAGAAGTACACTCACGGGGCTGGTTTCGGCCACGTTGATGTCGGCGATCCAGATCAACGCGGTGACAAATACTTTCCAGGTCGCCCAGAGAACACCGAACACTCCACCGATCCCCACGAGGTAACGCAACGGACCGAGCTCGGAGCGGACGACCGTCCATCCGAGATAACCGGCCGGGAATCCGATCCAGAACGCGAAGACGGCCTGATACACCGCCACCTGGAACATATGCCCGTAGTCGGTGATGAAATCCGACGACGGGGTGAGTTCACTGTGGACCAATGACAGGTTGATCACCGCGATCGAGGCGGCCGCGGCAACCACGAGGAGCATGATCCGCTGGTTGAGATCGGTGATGTCGTGCTTGCCTGCGATCGGTTCGCTGTTGCCGCGGCGGATCGCCATGAGCGTGGCGACCAGGGCACAACCTGCGATCACCGCGGAGGTGGCACCCCAGATCCGTTCGGAGGTGTTCATGACCTGGCGGACGCCATCGTCCGGAACCAGGTTCGTATAGTTCTCGGCGGTCAGGCAGTAGAAGACGATGCACACGCCGAAGGCAGCCGTCGCCGTCTGGCGGTACAGACCACCTCGGACGGCAAGTACCATCCCGAGGGCCACCCCCGTCCACGCGAGGGCGCCCAGCGCCTGACTCATGCGACTATGCCAACAGCCCCGAACGCCGCAGTCAATGCGCGGTTGTTCCGGGGTTCATTGCCCCGGCCCTCGGCGAGCGTGCCGACAGTGGTGGCAAAAGCCTCGGCCTGCGCTTCGCGGCGCGGGTTCTGATCGCAGCCCTCGTGGCCGGCGAGCAGATGCCAGGCCTCATGGGCTGCAATGTGGATCCGGTGGGCATCAGAGACGTTGGCAGGGGACACGATGATCGCGGTGCCACCACCGGTCCGCAGTGCGGCCCCCGTGATCTCGCCCGAGTCGAAGGACTCCGACGTGATGCACCGAACCTCGCATCCGAGTTGTTCGCCCAGCCTGGACTCGAAATCGTCCCAGTCCCAGCCACTCATCGGCGTGATGGCCGCGGCGAGGCGAAACATCTTCTGCCGGGTCATCATTGTCCGACGCTCTTCTCGGCTTCGAGAACCCGACTCACCTCTCGCAGTAGGGAGGCGAGCTCGGCCCGCCCGGTCGACGACAACTGATCGGCCCGGAGGCCGGCTACCTGAAGCCCGGTTTCCTCGATTGCAGCCTGCACCTCTTCACCGAGAGTGCGCGGGCTCGAGGAGAAGTGCTCCTTGGAGACTCCGAAGAATGAACAGATGGCGTCGCGTACAGCGCCGTCAACCTTCATTACGCGGCCCTTTCGGATCCGCCAGACAAATTGCCGATCGATGTTGCGACCTGTTTCGGCCGTCACCCAGTCGGCAATTTCCGCATTGGCTGTGCGCGACCCACCCGGCCAGCGAGAAGCACAGAGCCTATTGAGTTCAATGGCGAACTCAGACACCTCGTCACGATTGCGCATTTGCCCATAGTGCCAGGTGACTACCCATTTTGTCGCCTGTGTGCCGGGAATTCACCATATTCACAGTGACGATCACGACACTGAGAGTGGCCGGACGCGGCTGTTTCCGCACCGGAATGCACTTTGAACTGCGGAGATGCTGCGCGCAGGCCTATTTCTCCGGGGACGTTCGTCGTCAGGTGATAAATGTTCGCAAATTCGTTCTCAGGCGGCCGGATGTGTCGTTGACCTCCGCAGATACCCCAATTATGGGGTACTGGCCGGAGAAATACGGGTCCGGTTGCCATGGAAATCAATTGCCGAATTCGCGCCTACATTTTGCGATGCTTGAATTCAGCGAGGCGGTCCGGCATTGATCCGTTCGAGTTGGTAGGCGATCGGATCGTCGGGTGTGGAGCCCCAGTCGGAGTCGAGCCACCAGGTGATCCCCGCGTCTGCCATCGCCAGCGCCCGCTCCCGTTCTCCGGCAGGATCGTTCAGATCGGCGGTGCCCTCGTAGACGACGTCGTAGGTTCCCGTGTAGCCGAGTTCGTCGCGAAGGTCCCGGATTTCGCGCGCCACACCGACCCAGCGATGCAGGGGCTGTGGCTCCGGGCCGGCCACGCCGGTGAAGTTGGGTATCAATCCGTCGCACCGCGCGGCCCGCGACATGGATTTGCGGGAACCCTCCAAGCCCACACACCAGGTCGTGATCCGGGGTTGCTGAACCGGCGGATCGGGCAATTCGAAATCGGTGGGTTTCACCTGATAGTGCTTGCCGTCGTAAGAAAAAGGCTGACCGCCCCACAGCCCGAACATGACGTCGAGGCCCTCGTCGACGAGCTCGGCGCGCACCTTGCGGCCCTGATCGGCTTCGAACGCCAGCCAACCGGGATGCAGGGCCCCCAGACCGACGCCGAGGATCACCCGACCACCGCTGAGCCGATCGAGTGTGGAGGTGGTCGATGCCAGGTCCCACGGTTTGCGCCGGGCCAGCGGCGTGAGCATGGTGCCCAGCCGGATGCGGCTGGTGCGTACGGCCGCGGCGGTCAGCGAGATCCAGGGGTCGACGCCCCAGAGTGCCTCCCAGCCGAACACCGCATCCCAGCCCGCTTCTTCGGCTGCGACTGCCATGTCGGCAAAATCCGCGCTGTCGCCTTTGGCGAACACGAGTCCGTACTGCACGGTGCCTCCTGTGACGGGAAGTTCCGGGATCGGGTCAGGCGGTTGTCGCCAGCGGCGACGGGGGTGCGGGCGGCGGGGTGTCGGCGGGAATGGGTCGACGGTGGATCAGCGTGACGGACACGATTGCCAGGGCGTAAAGCACCGAACCCGCTGTCACCAGCACCGCTGACTTACCGTCGGTGGGGATGACGATCGCGGCGACCGTCACGGCCGCGACGAATGCGACGTTGAACAGGGCGTCCTGGAACGAGAAGGCCTGTCCGCGGCGGGCGTCGTCGACGTCCATCTGCATGGCCGCGTCGCCGCACAGTTTGCACACCTGGCCGATCAGACCCAGGAACACCGCCGCGATGCAGATGACCAGCCCGTTGAAAGTCAGCAGCGTGAGCTGGGCGAGGGTTCCGATGGCGAGCGCCGACACCACAGCGCGCTGGCGGCCCACCCGGGCCACCGCGAAGGGGGTGATCACCGCGGCGAGCAGCATGCCGACCGCGGTCAGCCCCGCGACCAGACCGAATCCGGTCAGTCCGCCGCCGAGCGCGGACTGCTTGGTCATCACCAGCAGCAGGAGGGTGTTCATGCCGAACACGATTCGGTGTGCACCCACGCCGGACAGTGCGGCAGCGGCGGGGGGCGAGCACCAGACCGCGCGCGCTCCGTGGCCCAGACCCACCGCGACCGCTCGCATGGCCGTGCCCTCGGGATGCTTGGCGGTCGGGTGACCGACGAAGTCGGGGTGATCAGGACCGAGCTGTAGCGGCTTGAACCGACGCGCGATGACCGCGGTGATCAGCGCCATCACCACTGCGCCGAGCAGTGTCAGCGCGCTGCCGCTGTTGTCGGATCCGAAGATCTCGCGAAGTGCGAGCGCGGCTCCGGCACCGAGGGCCAGCACTCCGGAGCCGATGGTGGTGAAGAACGAGTTCATACCGATCAGCCATTCGCGGGAGATCACGTGTGGCAGGGATGCGGACAGTCCGGATGCGACAAAGCGGCTGGCGCCGGTCACCGCGAGCGCGGCGATCAGTACGCCGGTGTCGCCGGCGCCCGTGGCGATGACGATCGAGACCATCGAGACAAGGACGGCCCGCAGTACGTTGGCCCAGACGAGAACCGTGCGTCGGTCCCAGTGGTCGAGGAGCGCGCCGGCGAACGGGCCGACCACCGAATAAGGCAGCAGCAGGACCGCCATCCCGGCGGCGATCGCCATCGGATCGGCGTGCCGTTCGGGGTTGAAGAGGATGGCACCGCCCAGTGCGGCCTGGAAGAGACCGTCGGTGAACTGGCTGCCGAGCCGCACGGTGAGAAGCCGGGACAGGCCGGGTGATTCTCGAAACGACCGCGTGAAATCGCGCATCGGCAACCGGTGGTGGCTGGTGCGGTCATGCGACTCGGAAGCCGCGACGGGCGGTTTGACGTTCACCATGTCCAGCCTACAAACGAATTCAAGATCTGGTACTCGCCACCAAAGAGATCAGTATTCGGCCCGTTCGCCGCGGGCCGCCAACGCTGCGGCGTGGCATCATGTTCGGGTGTCATCCAGTTCCGAGGCGATCTCCGCCGGCAGTTTGTTGATGGCGTCCACCGACCTCGCCGAGCCCACGTTCCGCCGCACGGTGATCTACATCATCGAGCACAACGACGCCGGCAGCCTCGGTGTTGTCCTGAACCGGATGAGTCAGACGGCAGTGCACAATCTGCTGCCGGATTGGACGGATACAGCGGCCAGGCCCAAGGCGGTGTTCATCGGTGGTCCGGTGAAACAGGACTCCGCACTCTGCCTCGGGGTGGTCAGACCAGGCGCCGACATCACCGAGACCCCGGCACTCCGGACGGTCGAGGGTTCGGTGGTTCTGGTCGACCTCGATGCCGATGCCGAACTACTCGCGCAATCGCTGGTCGGCGTCCGGATCTTCGCCGGATACGCCGGGTGGGGCATCGGCCAGCTCGGCGATGAACTGATGGCGGGGAGCTGGATCGTGGCCCCGTCGCTGCCGGCCGATGTACTGGCGCCCGCGGAAGTCGATCTGTGGTCCCAGGTCCTGCGGCGTCAGCCGTGGCCGCTCCCGATCCTGTCGACCCACCCGATCGAGCTAGAACGCAACTGACCCGCAACCACCCCACCCCCTGCCCCCGCCCCACCCCCAAATTCGCTCCACCTGCCTGCGTTCGATCCACGTGCAACAGGAGCGGACGTCGGTAGGCGGAGCGAATTTTGAAGGGCGGGGGCAGCGGCGGCGGGGTGGCCGGCTAGATGAAGTCCTGGCGGCTGTAGCGGGAGGCCAGCCAGGTGCAGATCATCAGCTGGACCTGGTGGAAGATCATCAGCGGCAACACGATCAGGCCGACCGCGTGACTGTCGAAGAGGACGGCGGCCATCGGCAGACCGGTGGTCAGTGATTTCTTGGTGCCGCAGAACTGGATGGCGATGGAATCAGCCCGATCGAAACCGAGGCGTTTCGAGCCGCTGCCGGTGAGCCAGAGCATGAGCGCCACCATCGCGGTGGCCAAGACAACCAGGAACACCACCTGCCACCAGATGACCTGTCCCCAGATGCCCTGACGGACACCCTCGCTGAATGCCGCGTAGACGACCAGCACGATGATCGCGCGGTCATAGAACTTGGTGAGTGACCGGTGCGCGGCGATCCGGCGGCCGATCAGCGGTTGCAGCAACTGGCCGGCGATGAACGGCACCAGCAGCTGCAGGACGATCGTGATCACCGATGAGGCGGAAAACGAGACGTCGCCGGAGGTGTTCATCAGGAGCAACACGAGCATCGGTGTCAGGAACACACCGAGCAGGTTCGAGGCCGAGGCGCTGACGATGGCTCCGGCAACGTTCCCGCGGGCGATCGAGGTGAAGTTGATCGACGACTGGACCGTCGACGGGACCAGGCACAGGAACAGGACTCCGCTGGCGAGCTCGTCGCCGATCAGGTGCGGGAGGATCGGCCAGAGCGCCAGTCCGAGCAAGGGGAACACCACGAAGGTGAACGCCAGGATCGTCAGGTGAAGGCGCCAGTGGGTGAGGCCGGTGAGGGCGTCACGCGGATGCAGGCGGGTGCCGTAGAGGAAGAACAGCAGACCGATCCCGATCTTGACGATCCAGTCGAGGATCTCGTCGGCCGAGCCGCGGGCCGGGAACACGGTGGCCACCACAACCGCGCCGATGATGGCCAGCATGAAGCCATCGATGTTGAAGCGCTGAAGGTAGGCCAGCGGCGAGCGCGCCACGCCTTTAGTCGGCCGGAGCTGCGTTGCCGCCGGCGCTGTCGCTGGAGCACACGCTCTGCAGTGAACAGCTGGTGCAGCCACCGCTCACACCGCAATCGGACGCGGGCTCGGGCATGGCGGCGGCAGCTCGGACACCGAGGGATCCGATGACACCGCCGAGGCCGACACCGACCGCGATGGCAGCGGCGGCGACTATCACACCGGCCACTCCGCCGAGCAGAATTGCGAGTACAGCACCCATCACCAGGACCAGGGCTGCGCAGATCAGGCCGGGTCCGGCGACGCGGTTGGCCAACTCGAACTTCTCATCGCTGCGCATGGTGTCGGCGGTACGTACGCCGATCCAGCGGTTGCGGGGGAGACGCTTGACGAGGCCCAGGACGCCGGGGACTCCGAAGACCAGCGCCAGCGCCAGCGCGACGGCGGCGAGGATGATTGCTGCGACGGTCACCCCCATACAATACGAGGCCAGGGGAAATCAATGGTCACCCAGGCCTGCCTGCAGCTCGGATCGGGCAGGCTTTACGCTGGTCAGGTGACTGGCCCGACGATTTCAGCCCCCGACGAATCCCCGCAGCACCGCTACACGGCAGAGCTGGCGGGGCAGATCGAGGCGCGCTGGCAGCAGAACTGGACGCAGCGGCGAACCTTCGAGGCGCCCAACCCCGTGGGTGACCTGGCGGGTGACCTGTCGTCGTTCGACGGACCCGACGCCAAGCTCTTCGTCCAGGACATGTTCCCGTACCCGTCGGGCGCGGGTCTCCACGTCGGTCATCCGCTCGGTTTCATCGCCACCGACGTCTACGCGCGGTTCCACCGGATGAACGGTCGCAACGTTCTGCACACGATGGGCTTCGACTCGTTCGGGCTGCCGGCCGAGCAGTACGCGGTGCAGACGGGAACCCATCCGCGCAGCACCACCGAGGCCAACATCGAGCGGTACCTCGAACAGATCCGCCGCCTGGGTCTGGGTCATGACGAGCGTCGCCGGGTGGCGACCACGGACGTCGACTTCTACCACTGGACGCAGTGGATCTTCCTGCAGATCTACAACGCCTGGTTCGATGCCGACTCCGGCAAGGCCCGTCGCATCCCCGAGTTGATCGCCGAATTCGATTCCGGTGCAAGGACTCTCGCCGATGGCCGGAGTTGGTCGGAGCTGGACGACGCCGCGAAGGCGGGTGTCATCGACGACTACCGGCTGGTCTATCAGAGCGATTCACTGGTCAACTGGTGCCCCGGGCTGGGCACCGTGCTGGCCAACGAAGAGGTCACCGCGGATGGCCGCAGCGACCGCGGCAACTTTCCGGTGTTCCGGAAACACTTGCGGCAGTGGATGATGCGGATCACCGCATACAGCGACCGCCTGCTCGACGACCTCGAACTGCTGGACTGGCCGGAGAAGGTCAAGACCATGCAGCGCAACTGGATCGGCCGCTCCCGCGGCGCGCAGGTCTCGTTCGCCTCGCCTGCAGCACCCATCGAGGTGTTCACCACCCGCCCCGACACCCTCTTCGGCGCGACGTACATGGTGCTGGCACCCGAGCATGAGCTGGTCGATGAGCTGACCACCTCGCAGTGGCCGGCCGATGTCAACCCACTGTGGACCGGTGGCGCGGCCACGCCCACCGAAGCCGTTGCGGCGTATCGCAAGACGATCGCGGCGAAGTCGGATCTCGAACGGCAGGAGAACAAGGAGAAGACCGGTGTCTTCACCGGCAGCTACGCCGTCAACCCGCTGAACGGGGCACCGGTGCCGGTGTTCATCGCCGACTACGTGCTGATCGGCTACGGAACCGGTGCCATCATGGCCGTCCCGGCCCATGACCACCGCGACTACGAGTTCGCCACCGCGTTCGGGTTGCCGATCATCGAGGTGATCGGCTCGGAACAGGGTGTGGGCGAAGAGGCTTTCACCGGCGACGGGCCGCTGGTCAACTCCGGCTTCCTCGACGGAATGCGGGTGGACGAGGCCAAGTCGGCGACCATCGAGCGCCTCGAGGCCGACGGCACCGGTAGCGGCACCATCCAGTACAAGCTGCGCGACTGGCTCTTTGCGCGCCAGCGGTACTGGGGCGAGCCGTTCCCCATCGTTTACGACGCCTCGGGTGCGCCGCATCCGATCCCGGATTCGATGCTGCCCGTGGAACTCCCGGATGTCATCGACTACGCGCCGGTGTCGTTCGACCCCGATGATCGCAGCAGTGAACCGTCTCCGCCGCTGGCGAAGGCGACCGACTGGGTGAACGTTGAACTCGATCTCGGCGATGGCCTGAAGGACTACACCCGCGACACGAATGTGATGCCGCAGTGGGCCGGTAGCTCCTGGTATCAGCTGCGTTACATCGACCCGACAAACTCGGATGAGCTGTGCGCCAAGGAAAACGAGGCGTACTGGATGGGTCCGCGGACCGATCTGCACGGCGAGAACGATCCCGGCGGGCTCGATCTCTACGTCGGCGGTGTCGAACATGCGGTGCTGCACTTGCTGTACTCGCGCTTCTGGCACAAGGTGCTGTTCGACCTCGGTCACGTGAGCTCGGCCGAGCCGTACCGCCGTCTCTACAACCAGGGCATGATCCAGGCGTACGCGTACACCGATGCTCGTGGTGTCTATGTACCGGCCGAAGAGGTCACCGAAGAAGGCGGCAAATACTTCTACGACGGCCAAGAGGTCAACCGCGAATACGGAAAGATGGGCAAGTCCCTGAAGAACTCCGTTGCGCCGGACGACATCTGCCGCGACTACGGCGCGGATACGCTGCGGGTCTACGAGATGTCGATGGGACCGCTGGACACGTCGCGGGCCTGGGCGACCAAGGACGTCGTCGGTGCGCAGCGATTCTTGCAGCGCGCCTGGCGTCTGGTTGTCGACGAGACGACCGGGAAGACCCGGGTGGTCGACGTGGATCTGACCGATGAGACCAATCGACTGTTGCACAAGACGATCGACGGTGTGCGCGAAGACTATTCGAACTTGCGCGACAACACTGCGGTGGCCAAGCTCATCGAGCTGACCAACCACCTCACGAAGCAGTACCCCGATGGTGCGCCGCGCGACGCGGTCACCCCGTTGGTGCTCATGCTGGCCCCGGTGGCGCCGCACGCTGCCGAAGAACTGTGGGAGCGGTTGGGCAACAGCACTTCTCTGGCCCATGGTCCGTTCCCCGTGGCGCTGGAGCAGTGGCTTGTCGATGACACCATCGAGATCCCGATCCAGGTGAAGGGCAAGGTTCGCAGCCGGATGACGGTGGCGGCGGATGCCGATGAGGCGACCCTGCGCGCGACGGCGCTGGCGGACGAGAAGATCATCCCGCTGCTCGAGGGTGAGCCGCGCAAGGTCATCGTGGTGCCCGGCCGGATGGTCAACATCATCCCGTGACCCCGTAGACCACAGCGCCGACCGGGGACGTCCCGGGCGGCGCTGTTGGCTGATCTGTTCAGCGACGTGTGCGTTGGCGTGGGGCCGGCTGTTCGAGCGCGTGCAGCACCGACGTTGCCACGATGCCGCTGAGTCCGGGGGTTCTCGGGGCTGGCCGGTTCTCGAAGGTGAACTGATGTCCAGCGCGCCGATCGCACCGGTAGGGCGGACGATCCGGCCCGGTCCGGCCGCGTTCAGTTCCGCCCGCAGTTCTGGAACGGCGTACGCACCGATGGAGCAGAGGGCGCCTTGCTTGGCGTGTTCGTAGACCGGGCGCAGCAACGAGTCGATGTCGATGAATGTCCGTGTGGCGGCGCCGGGTAGCAGATCGAGCCGCGTGGTTGGCGCGCGTAAGTGCCCGGTCAAGACTGAATCGAGTTGGCGGGCCTGACCGAAGGTGAACTCGCGCAACGTCTGTCCGAGTGTGGCCGGGGCGTATAGGCCGGTGAATAGAGTTCTGTGGCCGCCCGCGCGTAGGACTTCGATGCTGTCGGCTCCGGCGCACATCCCGGCGATGATGGTAGTTGTTGCCCATCGCCTGGTGTTGAGCAACTCGACCTGCATGTGCCCCCCAGAACGCCTCGATCACCGCATTGTCGAAACAGTCGCCGACCGACCCGAATGACGGTGTCAATCCTCATCGGCGTAGATTCTCACCCCAGCTCCAGGAGGTGAATTGCGTTCCGTGATATGAGTGTAAAACGGGTGTACCACATAGTGATCGCTCCCGAACGGCCATGTTCACCGCATTGTTCACCAACGCGGTGTGGGCGATCGTAGAGAAGGACCGCCCGACGATCTTTCGAGAGAAGCAGTCAATCGCCGCACAACAGTGGGCTTCCCGTCTGTTGCCTGCCGGTGGACGACACGACGGTGCCGCCCGATATCAAAGTCACGGTCTCAGCGCGACTCTCACCTCTCTGCGGCGAGCTTGGACAGATACGCTTCGGTCGCGTCTGCGGACCTGGTGTGCTTGCGCTCGGCGTAGGTCTTCTTGATGAAGCGCGACTCCCAGTCGTAGACCGAGACCGGCTCGAAGTCAGGACCTTCAGATCCGTAGGTTGTCTTGAGCGGCTCGATCACGGTGTCGACCGCCGGCAGGTGGAAAGTGGTCAGCGTGGTCCGCGAGCCTTCGGGGTCGTTTGATGCCACCACCCGGTGCCGGGTGGCGGGCCATAACCCGTTCGTCCAGCGCATCATCAGCTCACCCATGTTGATGACAAAGGCCTCTTCGATGACGGGCACCGGAAACCACTCGCCCTCCAGGGTTTTGACCTGGAGACCCTCGTAGGTTCCGCGCTGGTGCAGCATCGTCAGGGTGCCGCCGTCGAAGTGTTCATCAAAGATGACAGTCGGGTTCTCGGTCAGCGGAGCCCGGCGGGCCGGGTAGTAGTTGATCGAACAACTCGACGCGTTCGGCTCGACGAGGGTGTCGAAGTAGTCGAGGGGCAGATCCAGTGCGACAGCGAACAGGCGCATCAGTGCCGCGCCGAGATCCTGTGTCCGGCCGAACAGTTCACCTACCGCTGCCCGGTAGCCGGCGACCTCGTCGGGCCAGACATTCGGCGAGAAGAAGTCGGAGTACTCCTGCGGCACGCCGGCCTGCTGCGCGTCGTCTGGGTTGTCGAAGTGGCTCGCGTGGATTCGCAGCGAGCGCACATGCCCGTCTTTGTCGATGTTGCTGGTCATGCCTCGGTACGGGTGACCCTCGGGCGAGACCAACGTGTCCCGGTAGTCCTGGGGTGACTGCGCCAACTGCACCGACTTCTCGTACACGGCGTCGAGAACCTCCGTGGGGATGCCGTGTCCGACGATCTGGAAGAACCCGGACGTGGTTGCCGCGGCACGGACCTGCTCGGGCGCCGTCTTCAGATCCGAGCCCTGCAAGAACCCTGACACGTCGATCACGGGAACCAGTGCCTCTGATGCGTTCATCGCTATTCCTTTCTCTGGTCTTGCGGAGATGTCCCTGCCGGATGTCGCGTCACCCGACGGCGACACTGCGGCCGAACTTGCCGAGGAGGTGTGGCCCTGCCATCACGGACGGATAGCGAGACCCGCCGTCCTCGTCGCGGCAGGAGGGCAGACATTCGACCTCGGCGGTGAAGTTGGCGTTGAAGAAGAACGGAATGCTCTGCCGCCGTGCGGCGGCGTCGTCGCCTTCGACCGGGTTGACCACCCGATGCAGCGTCGAACGCCAGCGATCATCGGTCCACCTGGCCATCAGATCGCCGATGTTGATCACGAAGGCGCCATCGATACTGGGCACCCCGACCCAATCACCCTGCTTGTCCTGCACTTCGAGCCCGCCGATGTTGTCCTGCCGCAGGATGGTCAGCGGCCCGTAGTCGGTGTGTGCGCCGGCGCGCAGCTGCCCCTTCGCCAGTGGCGCAGACGTCGCCGGGTAGTTGATGGCGCGGAGCGCACAGGGCGCGTGATCGATCTTGTCGTCGAAAAATGCTTCGTCGAGTTCGAGCGCACGGGCGAACAGCCGCATCAATCTCTCACTCAGTGTCAGCATCTCGCGGTAGTACGCGGCACAGGCGAGTTTCAAGCCGGGCAACGCATCCGGCCATTGGTTCGCCGAGTACACGCGAAACTCGTCGGGCCCGCTGAGCGTGTGCTGCGGTGGGTCGACGGGACCGACGTTGAAACTCTCCTTGAGGTCGCCAGGGGCGTCATCACCGAGCGACTTCGCCAGCGACTCGGCACTGAGCGGAATGTAGCCGTACGGATACCCGGGAGCCGGTGGACGAAGACGATCCTTCTGCTCCACGGGCAGGTCGAAGAATTTCTGGAACTCGGCCCACACACCGTCGGCCACCTCTGTGGCGACGCCGTGGCCGACGATCTGGAAGAAACCGACCTCGGTGCAGACCTCGTTGATCATTCGGGGCAGGTCGTCGGAGTTCTCCGACAGGTCGATGACGGGAACGTAACTCATCGGTGGCCTTTCACATTCTCTGGACGGCCCGAGCTCACAGCGTCGCTCCACCGGCAGCTGGGGCCTTGCCGTTGGCGACCACTCCGGCCACCACGACGATGGTGATGATGTAGGGAACCATCAGCAGCAGTGACGATGAGACACCGACACCGAGCAGCCCGAAAGTCGTCGCGAGCGACGTCGCGAACCCGAACAGCAAGGCCGACAACGCGGCTTGCGCCGGCCGCCACCCGCCGAGGATGACCGCGGCCAGCGAGACGAATCCGAGTCCCGAACTGATTCCGGCGACGAACTGCCCGGTGGATCCGACGGTGAAGTAGGCCCCGCCCGCTCCGGCGATGGCGCCGGAGATGGTGACAGTCCAGAACCGGGCGCGCTTGGCGTTCACACCGGACGCCATCGTCGCCTTGGGGTTCTCGCCGACCGACCGGACACGCAGCCCGACTCGCGTTCTACGCAGCACGAACTCGACTGCCACCACAGTGAGGACAGCGATGTAGAACAGGGGCGACTGGTTGAAGATCGCCTGCCCGATGATCGGGATGTCGCTGAGGATCGGGATTTCCCACTTGCCCATGGTCGCCGACGAGTTGTACCGGGACGGGTTCGCGTCGAGGATCTGATAGGTGAGGAACCCGGTCAGACCGGTGGCCAACAGCATCAGGATGATGCCGGCGACCACCTGCGACACCTGGTAGCGCACGGTCAACACTGCAAGCAGTGCACCGACGCCGGTCGCGGTGAGGACGCCGCCGATCAATCCGACCCAGGGGTTACCTGCGATGGTGCCCACCATGGCCGCCACGAAGGCAGCTGCGAGGAACTCACCCTCGATCGCGATGTTGAAGGCACCGGCACGCTCACACAGTGCGCCGGCGGTCGCACCGAAGATCAACGGAATCGACGCCGACACACAGATTTCGGCGATACCGGCCAGGCTTGCGCTCTCGCCCCGGGCAGCCCAGGTGATCAGACCGAGCACGAAGAGCAACACCGAGACCGACAGCGCGATCATCTGCGCCGGCGATCCCTTGTCACGGATCGGCAGTCGGTACAGGACAACGCCGATCACCGCGGCGAGAAGCGACGCGAGGAGACAGAGGGTCCGGGCGTCGACGGTGATGGTGACGTCACCGACACCGCCGAACCTCAGGTTGGCCTGGTCGGAGCCGCTGGCGATGCCGAGATAGACCAAGACCAGGGCGATCGCCCCGATGAATCCGAGAGATTTGCGTCGCGTCTTGCGTGCGGCGGCGCTGGTCTGCACTATTTCGAGGACATCGGGCTCGGCCGGCATGTCCGTTCGACTCTCGGGTTGACTGGTGATGGTCACGATCGAACCGCTTTCTTGACAGAGGTTTGCTTGTCACGGAGTCGGAAGATCTCGGCGATGAGCGCCGGCGCCGTCACGAACAGGACGATCAGCGCCTGGATCACCATGGTGAGCTGATACGAGATTCCGGTCTCGAACTGCATTGTCAGGCCGCCGGTTTGGACAGCCCCGTAGAACAGGGCGGCCAGTGCCACCCACTTGGGGCGGTTGTGGCCCAGGTAGGCGATGAGGATGCACAAGTAGCCCATGTCGTTTCCGAAACCGACTTGCAGCTGGTGGGTGACGCCGAGAACCTGTACGCCACCGGCAATACCGACGATGGCGCCCGAGATCGCGAACGCGACCACGTACACGAAGCCGGGACGGATGCCGGCGAGCCTGGCGGCGTGCGGCGATTCACCGGAGATCTGCAACATGAACCCGAGGCGACTGCGGTCGAGCAGCACCATCGCGAACAGCACCACGACGAGCGCAACCACGATGCCTGCGTTGACCGGGAATCCCGTGACCATGGGTGTGAGTGCCGCGGACTCCGCGGTCACGCGGCCAGTGGGGTTGTCACCCTCTGAGCCACCACTTTTGAAGAACGTCTCCGTGAGCAGGTAGATCACGAGCAGCCCGGATACGTAGTTCAGCATGATCGTGACGATGACCTCGTGAGCGCCGGTGAAGGCACGCAATAGGCCGGGGACCAGGCCGCCGAGCGCGCCACCGACGGCTCCCGCGGCGAGCGCGAGCAGCATGTGGGGCAGCCACGGCATGTCCACAAAACTGAACCCGACCCACGATGCCCCGATGGCGCCGCACACGAGCAGGTAGTGCCCGCCCATGTTCCACACGCCGGAGCGGAAGGCGATGGCGATACCGCAACTCGCGATGATCAGGGGCACAGCCGCGGTCATCGAGTTGCCGATGGGTGTCAGCGCGCGGGTCCACGTGGCCTGACTCGGATTCTCGAGCGCCCGTTGGAACATCTGCGGATCGCCGAGCGCGCCTTTGAGCAGCCCTGCGTAGGCCTGCGACAGGAACTCAAAACTACGGGTGAACCCGGTGAGTGGATTCTCCAACCAGGCATTTCGCAGGTCCGCGGTAGACAGCACGATGACGATGGAGGAGATGACCAGTCCCGCGATCAGCGACAGGACGAAGAGAAGGACGGTGTTCTGTTTGTTGTACGCGCCGGCGATCCGGCGAAGGATCGACTCCCGCTCGCGTGGCGGCGGTGTCGCACCGGACACCGGTGGATCGAGTATGGCTGTGGCGGTCATCAGTGACCTCCCATCAAGGTTCCGATTTCAGTGCGGTCGAACGGGCGCTCGAGCGTGCCGGTGATCGTTCCGCCCGAGATGACCGCGATGCGGTCGGCGATGGCCAGCGCCTCGTCGATGTCCGAGGTGACGGCGAGTACGCCGACACCTTTTTCTGCAAGGGTCAGCAGTTGCCGGTGGACGTATTCGATCGAGCCCACGTCCAGACCCCGGGTCGGGTGTGCGGCCAGGAGTGCGCAGATGTCGCGTTCCATCTCACGGGCGATCACCACCTTCTGCTGGTTTCCGCCCGAGAGCATCTGCACGAGTTGCTCCGGCCCGGTGGCGCGAATGTTGTACTTCTCGATCATCTCGGTGCCGTACTCTTCGATGGCCTTGCCGTTGAGCAGCATCCCGCCCCAGCTCGTGAAGCGCTTTTCGGTGCGACGGTCCAGGATCAGGTTGCGGCCCAGTGTCATCGGGAGGACCACACCTTCCCGATGCCGGTCCGCGGGGATGATTCCCAGCCCCTGGCCCAGCCGTCGGGCGGTGCTGTCCATGGTGACGTCGACACCGGCGATGTGCACGGTGCCGCGATCGGGCTGCAGTGCCCCGGTCAGGACGGACACGGCCTCTTGCTGGCCGTTTCCATCGACCCCCAACAGGCACAGCACCTCGCCGGGCCGCACTGACAAAGACATGTCGAGCAGTGGCATGGCGTGAATGGTTCTGGGAGCCATGGTGATCGAATCGAGGGCGATGATCGGGTTCTTGTCGGTATCGTCGTCGAACTGGGTGAAGGTCTCGCGCTCCACCACCTTCACCGAACGCCCGACCATCAGCTCGCCGAGTTCGCGGATCGATGTCTGCGCCGGCTCGCGTGTGGCGATGAGCTCGCCGCGCCGCAGAACGGAGATCCGGTCCGCGTGCTCGAGCGCCTCGCGCAGTTTGTGGGTGATGAAGATGATGGCGCGGCCACCGTCCCGCAACTGCTTCAAGATGGCGAACATGGCGTCGGACTCTTCATCGGTGAGAACCGCGGTCGGTTCGTCGAAGATGAGGACCGAGGCGTCGCGCGTCAGGGTCTTGACGATCTCGACGCGCTGTTGCAGGCCCACCGAGAGGTCATCGATCTCGGTGTCGGGCTCCAGTTCGAGGTTGAACTCGGTGGACACCTCGCGGGCCTGATCCCGGGCTGCATCGGTGTCGAGCAGACCCAGCTTTGTCCGGGGCTCGAAGCCGAGCGCGATGTTCTGGGCGACGGTGAATGCACCGACCAGCTGAAAGTGCTGGTGCACGATTCCGATGCCCTTGTTGATGGCGGTGCGGGTGTCGCAGCCGGTGATGTCCTCACCGGCTACGACAACCGTCCCGTCGTCGGGGACGACCTCCCCGGACAGCATGCCCATCAGGGTCGACTTCCCGGCACCGTTTTCACCGACGATCGCGTGGATCTCGCCGTAATCGACATCGAGGGAGATGTTGTTGTTGGCGATGAGGTCGCCGTATCGCTTGGTGAGTCCGCTGAGTTCGACGGCCACCGGCCGGGCCGGTTGTACGTCCGCCTCCGCGGCGGGTGTCAGGGGTGAGTCGACCGTGTGCATGTCAGTCCACGCTCACCGAGCCGTCGGACACGCCTGTGGTCAGCGTTTCGATCTCAGCCTTCAGCTCGGCCGGGATGGCGCCATCGAGATCGTGGTATGGCGACAGTCCCACCCCACCGTTCGCCACGTCACCGACGTAGCTACCGGACGGGAACTGGTCGTCGACAGTGGATTTGGTGACGTCGTACAGGCTCTTCTGGATGCCCTTCTCGACCGTGGAGAGCATGACCCCGCAGTACTCGGCGTTGGCGATACAGCCGTCGGAATCCACCCAGAGCATGTACTTCGAGGCTGCCGCGCCACCGGCGTCGGAGACGGCCACGGCAGTGCCCTGCGCGATAGGCCCGGCGACGGGGAAGATCACGTCGGCGCCCTGCTGCAATTCCGACTCGGTGATCAGCTTGCCCTTGTTCACATCGGTGTAGCTACCGACGAACTGCCCGGTCTTGGCGACCGGGTCCCAACCGAGGACACGCACGCTTTCGCCCTTGACCTCGTTGTAGTGGTTGACGCCGTTGACAAATCCCGTCATGTACAGCTGCACCGGCGGGATGGGCTGATTGCCGTAGACACCCACGACCTTGGTCTTGCTCATGCCCGCGGCGAGATAGCCACCGAGGAAGGCGGCCTGGTCCGTCGCGTACGTCAACGACGTCGCGTTGTCGGTGTCGTTTTCGAGGGTGTCGTCGATCACGACGAACTTGATGTCCGGGTTGTTCGGCGCGAGCGCTTCGATGGTCGAGGTGGTGTTGAAGCCGACACCGATGATCATCGAGCATCCCTGTTGCACGAACTGCTCGCCGATGACCGGATAGTCGGTGGAACCGGACTTGGCCAGGTTGCGGATCTCGATGTCCGACTCGTCCTCGAGCTGGGTCAGTGCGGCCCAGGCCTGCTGGTTGAACGAACGGTCGGCGATACCGGTCTCGCTCGTCATCAGGCACGCGGAGAAGTCGCTGGTGGACTCGCCGTCCGATGACCCGCAGGCCACGAGGCCTGCGGTCAAGGCGACCGCCACCCCGGTGGCACCGACGAAACGACCGAAATGAGACGACCGGGCGCGATTGCGACGTGAAGAACTGTGCACTGCAGGTCCTAATCTATGAGTGACGGGGTGAATGCGAAAATCCCTGTGATGAGCGCTGATTCGCAATCTGCGACCTCGAGACCGGTCGACGTTGACAACCGAGGTCGGTGACTGACTTTGCACGCCTATGCGTTAGTTATACGCATAACTCGTAGTCTATGTACGGCTCCTTCGGCACCGCAACACCACAAACCTCCACCGCCCTGAACGAAACACGACCCTAACCTGCGCCCAGATCAGACATCGGGAGACAACCTAGTGGTTACTTCGGCGAAACAGCATCTTGTATTTTTCGGTAAGTTGCCTTCCCACAATGTCTTTCGTCGAACTTGGGGCGACAAGTCAGACCACTTCGGAAACCCCACGGTCCTGACCCGCCCCGGCGCAGCACGCTATCCTTCAGTGGTGGTCACCCGCTCCCCGGGAAAGATCAAACGAATAACCTGTACTTTTGCCGACGCGGCGGCAGCATCCGCGTTTCTGTTGAACACCCGATCCATGGAGAACACTGTGACCCTCGACGTCAACGTCCCGCTGTCCGACTTCGCACACGATCGCGCGGTCGCCAAACACCGCCTGGCCGCCTCCTACCGAATCTTCGCGCGTTTCGGCTTCGACGAGGGTGCCGCCGGGCACATCACCGTCCGAGACCCCGAACACCCGAACACGTTCTGGGTGGCGCCGTTCGGTCGCTACTTCGGCAGCCTCCTGCCGGACGACATGGTCCGTGTCGACGAAGACGGCAACGTCGTCGAAGGTTCCGGTCAGGTCAACAAGGCCGCCTTCTGGATCCACGCGGCCATTCATCAGGCGCGGCCCGAGGTCAACGGCGCCGCGCACGCACATGGGTTGCACGGCAAAACCTTTGCCTCACTGAACCGACTCCTCGCACCGCTGACGCAGGACTCCTGCGCGTTCTACGGCCGGCACTCGCGATTCGACGAGTTCGGCGGCGTGGTACTCGATCGCGACTACGGCGACCGAATCGCCAAGTGTCTGGGCACCGGACGAGCACTGATCCTCGCCAATCACGGACACCTCACTGCTGCGGACTCCCTCGAAGCCGCTGTGTGGTGGTTCGTGTCGATGGAACGAAGCTTCCAGTCGGAGTTGATGGCCCGCGCGGCCGGCGAACCCTGCGAGATCCCGGCTGTCACCGCAGAACTCACGGCAGGTCAACACACAGTCGAGTACGCCGAGCTCTGCTTCTCCGCTCTGTACGAGCGGATCATCGCCGAACAGCCTGATCTGGCTGCGACGGCGCCCTGACTGGCGAACGCAGGGAACGCGAATGCGCCCGACCATGGCCGGGCGCATTCGCGCTTCTTCGGGTGCTGCGCCGGAGTCAGTGGACCGCAGAGGTGGCGCCGATCGCCGCGATCGACTCGATCACGATGTCCCAGAAACGAGCAACGTTCATGTCGACGCCCACCCGGTGTCGGCCGGCGGTGGCCTGCGGACGTAGATCCACCACGGTCCTGCCCAGCGTCAACTCGCCGGCGATCTCGACGTCGATGTCGACGTCGCGCACCTCGAACACCTCGGGCGCGATCAGGTAGACCAGCGGGCACAGATCGTGCACGGGCGGTTCTGCGAAGTCTTGGACCTCGGCATACCGTTCTCCGAAAAACTGCAGCAATTCATCCGCGAACGCGGCGACCGGAGTTCCGATGCTACGCAATCGATTCCGGACCTCAGCGGAAGCCAGGGCCAGGTGCGTCACCTCCAACCCCATCATGGTCACACGCCACGGTGCCGCGAATACGATGTGGGCGGCTTCCGGGTCGACCAGAATGTTGAACTCCGCCGAGGCGGTGACGTTCCCGTTCTCGATGGCTCCGCCCATGATCGCCACGTCCGCACGTTCGGCGATGCGCGGTTCGATGGCCAACGCCAGCGCCAGGTTCGTGAGTGGTGCGGTGGCCACGATGGTCACCGATCCCGCGGGTCGAGACATGATCTCGTCGACGATCAACTGCGGCGCAGGCCGCGGGTCGAGGATCAAGGTGTTCGCAGGTCGCGCAGGTCCGTCCATCCCTGTCTCGCCGTGGATGTCGGCAGCGGGGCGGTGCTCGCGTGCCAGTGGCCGGTCCGCGCCGCGCGCGAACATGACCTCTCCCATGCCGGCGAGACTGCCGACGGCCAGCGCGTTGTCGGTGACCATGTCGACCGTCTGATTGCCGCACACGGTGGTGACGGCAATCAGGTCGATGTCGCGGTGACCGTGAGCCACGAGCATCGCCAGCACGTCGTCGTGGCCGGGATCGCAGTCGAGAATGACGCTGATGGGCATGGTGCGCTTTCTTTGTTCGAGTCGCATTACGAGCGACGATCGATGAGGGGTTGTCAGCCGGGCAGAACGTCGAGCGGCACTGCGGTCCGAAGCGTGGCACCCGGACTCTGCAGCACGCGGGCTGCCAGCTTGTTTCCGAAGGTCGCCGCATCGAACGGGGACATACCCTGCTGGTCGGCGAACAGGAACCCAGCCGCGAAGGCATCCCCGGCGCCGGTGGTGTCTTGAACGTCGTCGACCGGATCGACAGACACAAGCATTCGGCTTCCGTTCAGACCATGGAGTACCACCGGCCCCGCGCCGTTCTTGACAACGAATCGAGAACCGATTCCTATCACCGCGGTTCTCGGAAGAACCTTTGCCTCATCATGATTGGCGAAGCACACGGACGGGCCCATGCGCCCGAGCAGGTCGACGACCGTACCCACGCCGAGGTGTGCGATCAAGTCGATGGACGACAGATCCACCGCGATGGTGGCACCGGCGCGCTTGGCTGCCGCCACCAGCGACAGAGTGGCCGCTGCGCTCGCCGGACGACCGAACGAATATAGCGACACCAGCAGCGTTGTGGCCCCCGCCACCCAGTCGACCGGCACGTCCGCCAGTTCTGCCGCGGCGGCGCGGTCGGGGAACATGGTTCTCTCGCCATCGTCGGATACGCAGATCACGATGGTGCCCGTCCGTCCCTCTCTCTGCACGCAGACCTGCACTCCCTGCGCTTCGAGGTCAGCGGTCAGGGCATGTCCGGACGCGTCATCCCCGACCCTGCCGATGAACCGGGAGGCGCCCAGGGTCGCTGCGAACGCGGCCACGTTCGCCGCGCCGCCACCCCGGCACCGCGTCACCGTCGACGGGTTGTCGGTTCCTTGCACGATGGGTCGCTGTGGCCACACCACGATGTCTTCGACGAGATCGCCGATGGTCACGATCAACCCACCGGATTCCATTGAACTCACTGGCAACTGTTCCGCTCTAGTAGATTATGCGATTAACGTACCAGAGCCTAGGCAGGCTTGCCGGACTCAGCGAGCGGCCGGGCCGGTCGATGAGCGGATCATCAGCGAAGTCGGAAGAATAACTGTGCGACCAGGTTTGGTGCCCCGTGCGATCTGCTCGACCAACAGGGTTGCCGCCTGTCTGCCCAGATCAGCGGCCGGCAGATCGACCGAGGTGAGTGGCGGCGACACCACCTCCGAGAAAGCATTGTTGTCGTAACCGGCAACCGACATCTGCTCCGGAACCGCGATTCCCTGGTTCGCGAGCTCCCGGAGCACACCGTAAGCCTGTATGTCGGTGGCTGCCACGATGACCGATACACCCTGGTTGATCCACTGTTCCAGGTGGGTGCGCACGACCTCACGCGCAGCGCCGATCTCGATTCCCGCCCGCGCCCGCACGACCTTGGTCCGGCCGGACGCAGACTCTTTGAATGCCGCGATCAGCTCGGTTCGCCGGATGTCGAAGCTACTGCGCGATCGATTGGAGTCCAGATACGCCATCGAGCGATGGCCGAAAGACACCAGATGATCTGCGAGTTCGCGCGTTCCCGAGCTGAGGTCGAAATAGGCGCGCGAGAAATGCGCCGGACTGAGGGGTTCGTCCAAGATCACCAGGGGCACATCGCGCCCTCTGTTCGCCAGTTCGGGATCAATGTCGGCCAGGTTGATCAGCATTCCGTCCACTCCCATGGACGCAGTCGCCATCGGATTCGGAGAAGCGGCCTCGTGTCCGGGCGCCGACAAGATGAGCTGGGTGTCGGATCCGAGAATCTCCCCGATACCGGTGGCGATCGAGGCGATGAATGGATTGGTGATGTCGTTGGCCAGCAGGGCAATCCGGCCGTGCTTGCCGGTCACCAGACTGCGGGCAGCCGGGTTGACCACGTATCCCAGTTCCTTGATCGCAGCAGCGACACGTGTCTGGGTACCACCGGACACCCGACCGTCGGCCTTGCCGTTGGCCACCAGCGACACCGTGGCAATCGATACACCGGCGTGCGCGGCCACATCCTTGGCGGTCACATTGTTGTGGGGCCCGGACGAAAGACGCGCCGATGACCTGCCGGATCGACCGGAATCACCAGAGGCCGCAGCGCCCGCCGAATCGACCGCCCCACCATCGGCAACGCGCACATCTGCCCCCTTGTCTGTTCCCACCGCCCGAGCATAGTTCGCAGACCTGTCGCGATGCAGTGATTGGGGTCAAAATGCAGTTAAGCGCATAACTCTGCCCTGTGGTAATTTTCGTCGGGTGATAGTCGCGACGTTCCCTGACCACGCTCTTGCCCAACTCGTAGGCCCGGTGCCCGGAGTACAGGTGTACGAGTGGGATTGGCGGCATCAAGCCCTGAGCGAAGAAGTCGAGAACACCACCTTCTTGGTCTCGGAGTACGCACCCGGGCCGCCGGACCCGCAGGTCTTGTCGGTGCTGGCCGCACTGCGCGTCGTCCAGCTCCCGTCGGCCGGATACGCCGGATGGACCGATGCCCTCCCCGACGCCATCGCGTTGTGCAACGGCCGGTCGATCCACGGGCAGTCCACAGCGGAGGCAGCCGTCACCGGAGTTCTCGCGCTCCTGCGAGGCATTCCCGACTCCGTGGTCGCTCAGCAACGGGAAAGTTGGGCACCCCAAGATGTGGAGCAACTGTCCGGCAAAAGGGTGGTCATCGTGGGAGCCGGCGACATCGGTCAGCGCATCCATAGCCTCTTCACCGCGTTCGGTTGCTCGACGGTATCGGTGGGCCGCACCGAGCGTGACGGCGTCGTGCCCGTCCGCGAACTCGCCGCCATCACCTCCGCCGCTGATGTCCTGGTCGTCGCGGTTCCACTGACCGAGGACACCACCGACCTCATCGATGCGGCACTGCTGCAACGACTTCCCGATCATGCGATCGTCGCCAACGTCGCGCGAGGTCCGGTGGTGAACACCGCCGCGCTGACCGCCGAGGTGGCCTCAGGACGGCTGCGCACCTACCTCGACGTGACTGATCCAGAACCGCTGCCCCCGGGCCACCCACTGTGGACGCTGCCCGGATCGCTGCTCACCCCTCATACCGGTGGCGGCGAGGTTCACTGGCGATCCCGGTACGCAGACCTCATTCGCGAGCAGCTCATCCGGCTGCGGGACGGGCGTGCGCTCCGCAACGTCGTCCGATGACCCCCACCCGACACCTCAGTTTTCACACCACCTCCGACAGCCGGAGATCGGCACGACCCGAAAGGACAACCCACCCATGAGTTTCGATGAAAACGCCTCCCCGATAGCAGTCTCCGAGGAAGTGTCCGCCGCATTGGCAGCCAATCAGCCGGTGGTGGCACTGGAGTCCACCATCTTCACACACGGGTTACCCAAGCCCCGAAATCTCGAAGTCGCCCTGGAAGCCGAACACATGCTGCGCGAGGTCGGGGTGATCCCGGCCACCATCGGCATCGTCGAGGGTGTCCCCACCGTCGGCTTGTCCGCAGGGCAGATCGAGAAGCTGGCTGCCTCCGACGACAACGTCAAGATCAGCATCCGTGACCTCGCGGTGGCATCAGCGCTCGGGCTTTCCGGGGGAACGACGGTCGCCGCCACCGCATTGCTGGCACGCCGGTGCGGCATCGAAGTCTTCTCCACAGGCGGACTCGGCGGCGTGCACCGCGGCGCCTCCACCACATTCGACGAATCCGCGGATCTCGTCGCACTCGCCCAGACGCCAATCCTCGTCGTCAGCGCCGGAGTGAAGTCGATCCTCGACATCGGCGCGACCCTCGAACGTCTCGAAACCCTGAACGTCGCCGTGCTCGGTTACGGAACCACGCAGTTCCCCGGTTTCTACGTGCGCGATTCTGGTTTCGAGATCTCTTACAGCGTCCGCACTCCCGAGGAGGCCGCACGGGTTGTCAAGACGCGCAATGCACTCGACGTCGGATCAGCGATCGTGCTGGCGAACCCGGTGTCGGAAGATCTCCAACTCGACATCGAGCTGCACGCGGCAGTACTGGACGAGGCACTCGCTGCAGCGGATCGGGAGTCGATCGCAGGAAACGACACCACGCCGTTCCTGCTCGACTTCATCCAGCGAGCGACCAACGGCCGCAGCCTGGACGTCAATGTCGATGTCTATCGGGGCAACGTCGCATTGGGTGGCGCAGTCGCCACCGCGCTGACCGCGTAACCACTCAACGCTAACGCGGCGAGCGAAGCGTCTATCAACCCACCACGTGCCGGTCGGCGATACTCAGCGCGGTGTCGAGGATCGCGAGCCCTTCGCGCACCTCATCGTCGGCCACGGTGCACGGCGGCGCCGCGTGGATGCGGTTGAAGCTGACGAAAGGCAACAGCCCGTTCGTCTTACAGGCCGCGACCACCTCGTTCATCGCCGGGCTCGTGCCGCCATAGGGTGCCAGCGGCTCGCGTGTCACCGGATCGGCGACCAACTCGATCGCCCAGAAGCGATCGGGGAATTCCAGGGTGTGATCGCACCGACGACACCCATCGGTTCGTGAGTCGACATCGTCATCCACGGCGCGCTCGTGGACATACATCGAGGACCATCCGCTGCGGTGAGCGGTCTCGAGGCCGGTGCGCACGGCGACGTCGACACCCTCGACGTCTGCGCCGTGAAGCGTGGCGAACACCTCTCCGGTGGAGGGATCGAGGGTGTCGAGTGCAGCTTCCGAGCCGCGAAGCCAGTTGCCGCCGACGCAGATCTCATCGACCAGATCGGCGGAGGAGGCAACCCCGAGCGTCTGTTCGGCCAGTTCACCCGCGGTCAAGCGGTGATCGGGAACCGCGCGGCGCAGGCAGGCGAGAACGTCGAAGCCGGAGTCGGTGATGTCGTACTTCTCGAACGTCTCGGCAATCCGGTTCTTGTAGACCAGGAAACTGCGATGCAGGCGCCCGAACACTTTCAAACCCGAGACGTCGAGTTCCGGGCGAGCGACAGCCCAGTGCGACACAATGACATCGACTCCGTCCATGGCGCCAAACTACGTCATGACCGCTTGTACCGAGAGCGGCATCCATCCGGGCGTCAAGGAAGGAACACACTGCATGGCGGACCTGAGATTGGTTCCTCCGGTATCGGAGGATCCGCACGCCTTCGACGGCTTGCGCGCCGAGGTCCGGCAGTTCATCGCCGAGCAGCAGGCCGACGGACGTATCCGTCGTCGGGTCGATTGCTGGCTGACCGACTGGGACGAGGATTTCACCCGGGCGCTGGCCGACCGCGGCTGGCTGGGGATGACGGTGCCCGAGGAGTACGGCGGTCACGGCCTCAGTCACCTCGAGAGGTTTGTCGTCACCGAGGAATTGCTCGCGGCGGGCGCCCCGGTTGCGGCGCATTGGATCGCTGATCGGCAGATCGTGCCGTCGCTCCTGAAGTACGGCACCGAGTTTCAGAAGCGGACCTACCTCCCCGTCATCGCGCGGGGCGAGTGCTATTTCGGAATCGGGATGAGTGAGCCCGATTCCGGTTCCGACCTGGCGAGTGTGCGGACCAGGGCGACCGCGGTCGACGGGGGCTGGACGATCACCGGGACCAAGGTGTGGACGTCCGGGGCACACCTTGCTCATGCCTTCATCTGCCTGGCCCGCACCGAGGCGGTCGATCCGGCGCACCGGCACGCCGGGCTGAGTCAGTTCATCGTGGATCTGAGGGGGCCCGGTGTCGACGTCCGTCCGATCATCGGGATGAACGGCAGGCACCACTTCAACGAGGTGATCCTCGACGACGTCTTCGTCCCGGACGAGATGGTGTTCGGCACCATCGGCGACGGCTGGAATCAGGTCACCTCGGAGCTGAGCTTCGAACGCAGTGGCCCCGAACGGTTTCTGTCGACCTTCACGCTGCTGGCCGAGGTCGCGGAGCAGACCGCCGCCGGCACGCTGCCCGCCCACCCGGATCTGGGCAGATACGTCGCGCGGATCGCGGGACTGCACCAGATGTCCACCGCGGTCGCGGGCGCACTCGAACGTCACGAGCCGGCCGACACCGCAGCAGCCGTCGTCAAGGTCCTGGGGACAGCCACCGAAGGTGACATCGCCGATTTCGCGGATCTCCTCGGTGGCGATCTCGACCATTCCGTTCGGTCGGGGGATGGCGCCGGCTATGTCGAGATGGTCCGCGACGCGGTGTCCCAGCGCCCCGGGTTCACCCTGCGCGGTGGAACCAGCGAGGTGTTGCGCGGCGTGATCGCGCGGGGATTGGGGATGCGCTGATGACGGCAGCCAACGGTGTGGATCGCGAATTGGTCGACATGATGGAGTCGGTGTTCGCCACCCATCGCGAACAGAACGCACCGAAAACACCTGTTGCAGAATGGGATCCGGACCTGTGGAAACAGCTCGGCGAACTGGGTCTGGTGCGGTTGACCGGCAGCGAGGACACCGGTGGAAGTGGTGCGGGCTGGGGTGAGGCCGCCGCGCTCATCCGTGCCGCCGCGTATCACGGTGTGCGGATCCCGCTGGCCGAGCACGATCTGCTGGCGGGCTGGCTCCTCGAAACACTCGGATTGCCGGTCGGCGATGCGCGCCGCACGCTGTGCCGTCTCGACGACGACGGAGTCGCGACCGGGGTGCCCTGGGCCTGGGCTGCCGACCGCGTTGTCGTCGTGTGGAGAGCTGCCGATGGCCACCGAGTCGCCGACGTCGAGGTCGGTGAGCTGAGTATCAGCCCGGGCTCGAACCTTGCGGGCGAGCCACGTGACACGGTCAGGTTCGACACCGACGGGTACGAGGGCACCCCCGTTGCCGACGGCATCATCGACCAGCTGACGCTCCGCAGCGCGCTGGTACGCGGGGTGCAGGTCTGTGCCGCACTCGATCGAATCCTCGAGATGGCGATCGTCCACAGCGTCGAGCGGGTCCAGTTCGGTCGTTCGCTGGCGAAGTTCCAGGCGGTGCAGAATCTTGTTGCCGACATCGCCGCCGAGACCTCACTCGCCCGCGCTGCTGTGGAGGGGGCACTCGGTGAAGCGATCCGTACCGATTGGACCGCAGGCAATCTCGAGTTCCTGGTGGCCGTGGCCCGCTCCTGCGCGGGTCACGCGGCGTCGGCGGTGGTCCGTAACGCCCACCAGGTCCATGGCGCGATCGGCACCACGCGTGAACACCGTCTGCACGAGTTCACCCAGGCTGCGCTGGCCTGGCGTTCGGAGTTCGGCTCCGTCCATCACTGGGACAACACGCTTGCCGCCGCAGCAACGGCGGCCGGCCGTGACGGATTGTGGGCCCTGATCACTGAATAATCCCCGATTTTGGTGGGCTATGGCGAGCAAACGCCCAGGTCGCGCTCACCAGAACCCACCAGGATCGGGTGTCAGGAGCGCTTGAGGCGCAGGCGACTGTAGATGAACAGCACCAGAACTACTGCCATCGCGCCCAGGATCGCGTAGCTGATCCCGAGGGTGGCCATGTCGTGTTTCCAGAGCGGTTCGTCCTCGGTGGCCGATCCGGGCGTGGTCCACTGCACCTCGACGGTGGATGCCGCTGCGGCATAACCCCATCGGGAGGGGATCAGCCAGGCGATCTGCTCCAGGCCGGCTCGGCCGTGCAGCGCGAAGAGCCCGCCGCAGAACACGAGCTGGATCATCACCACCACCACCAGCGGGGGCATCGTCTGCTCCGGTGTGCGAACGCTTGCCGAGATGGCCAGACCGATGAGCGCGCCGAGACACGTCAGCAACGCGAGGTCGATGCCGAGTTCGACTGTGGCAGGCATATATACGCCCTTGCCGGGGGTGCCGCGGCCGGCGTAACAGATCAGCAGCATGACCACCGACTGCATGATCGCGAACAATGCGAAGACGATGACCTTCGCGGCCAGGTAGGCACCGGGCCGCAGCCCGACGGCCCGTTCACGTTCGAAGATCGACCGTTCGCCCACCAGATCTCGGACCGTCAGGGCCGACCCCATGAACGTCGCACCGATCACCAGGATCACGAGGATCTGCAGGGTCTCCGTCGTTCCGGGTGCGTTCAGACCGAATCCGGCCGAACCGGGGATCACCAGGGTCAGCGCCCCCAGGACAACCGGCAGCAGCAACAGGAACGCCAGATAGCCGCGGTCGGCGAGGATCAGCCGGAACTGTCGTCGGGCGATGGTGCTGACCTGGCGGAATGAACTCGCCTGCCGGGGACGCTGACGTCCGGAGCCCGGTTGCGGCGGTGCCGGGGGTGGCCGTCGCCGCACGGTGGCGCGATATCGATTCGACGCCTCCTGGGGCGCAGCCGCCACGTAGGCGAAGATCTCCGGCCAGTCGGAGGTTCCCATGGCCGATTCGACGGATCCGGGTGGACCGCAGAATGCGGTCTTACCGCCCGGTGCCAGCAGCAACACCTGGTCGCACATGGCGAGGTGGGCCACCGAGTGGGTGACCACGATGACCACACGCCCGGCATCGGCCAGGCGGCGCAGGGTTTGCATCACCTGCCGGTCGAGGGCCGGGTCGAGCCCGGATGTCGGCTCGTCGAGGATGAGCAACGCGGGGCCGGTCAGCAGCTCCATCGCCACGGATGCCCGCTTGCGTTGTCCGCCGGAGAGTTTGTCGATGCGGGTCCCGGTGTGCTCGGATAACTGCAGCTCGGCGAGGACCCCGTCGATCACGAGATCCCGGTCGGACTTCGACATGTCCGGCGGCAGCCGCAGTTGGGCGGCGTATCGCAGGGCCTGGCGCAGGGTCAGCCGACTGTGCAGGACGTCGTCCTGCGGGACCATTCCGATACGGGTTCGGAGCGCCTCGTATTCGGCGTGAACGCCGTGGCCCTCGAATGTCACGGTACCGACCGACGGATAGTGCGAGCCCGAAACAATCTTGGACACAGTCGATTTGCCGGCACCCGAGGGACCGATGATCGCGGTCAGGGTCCCGGGCGCGGCGGTGAAGTCGATGTCGTCGAGGAGCTGTTTGCCGTCGATCGTCAGACTCACCGAGCTCACGTGCACGCCGCCGGAGACCACCGACCGGGCCTGGCCGCGGACCAGCCGGCCCTCCGACACCACGAAGTCGCTGTTGCCGATGGTGACCACGTCGCCGTTGGTGAGGGATTGCCGGGTGACCCGGCGCCCGTTGACGTATGTTCCGTTGACACTGCGCAGGTCCTCGATCACCAGACCTGCAGGGCTGCTGATCATCTGGGCGTGATGACGAGATGCCAGCACGTCGCTGACGACGACGTGGTTGTCCGGGGTGCGCCCGATCCGGACTGCCGAACCGCTGGCGATGTCGACCGCCTGCCGCTGTGGTGGCGGCTGATTGCCGGCGGTTTGGTACACGGCCGACATGTTCTGCCGCAGCGCCTGCATGTGCGGCCGGTCGTCGACCCCGGCCGGCTTCTGCAGCGACCGGACCGGCGGTGGAGCAGGGTGGACAACGCGGATTCGCAGGACCGGACCCGCGTCGGGGCCGCCGAGACGAACGTCCTGGGTGCCCCGCAGATTCACCGACTGCACCCGCTGACCACCGGCGTAGATCCCATTGGTGCTCCCGGCGTCGGCGATCGACCACCCGCCATTCCACGTCAGCACCGCATGCCGACGGGAGATGAGCGGGTGATCGATCGTGATGTCGTTCTCCGGCACCCGGCCGATCTGGATCCGGGTGCCGCCAGGAACCGCAGGTGCCTGAATCCCGTCGACCCATATCTGCAGCTCAGAAGGGTTGGAAATGGTCATCGCTCAGTGAAACCTGACGTCGGTGGGGTGGGGTGTCGCCGGTGGGGATTCTACTCGGGGCTGGTGACGGTGACCGGTTCTTGCCACTTCGAGGTGACGATGTTGACCTCGCCACCGGAGACCTCGACGGTCATCTGCACCAGGTTGTACGGGGCGTCGGCGGTGACCCACAGCGTGATCGGCAGCTCGGCTCCGGTCTTGTCGACCTCGGGCAGGATCGGCTTGAGTTCGGTGCTCGCGATGGTGCCCTCGATCTTGATCGCCTCGACACCGTTGACCGTCTCAGTGCCGACAACGGTCGGATTCTGGACCTTGGAGATCACGTTGGCCAGACCCTTGTCCTTGTCGAGGATGATGGCCGGGTCGTAGATCCGGTTGGCCGGACCGAGGTTGGTGTAGCTGTCGGCACCTTCGCCACGGGTGTAGAGGTTGCCCTCGGTGACGATGAAATCGGAGGCCGACAAACTGTTGTTGATCCGGAACTCGCCATCACCTTGGGCTCCGACGGTCGGCTGATTGGTGACATCACCGTTGATCTTCTGGATCGGAAGACTTTCGATCGAGTCATCCACCACCAATGCGATGTGCACGGAGTTCATCATTCGGGTTGTTTGGGCACTCTGCTCCATCACCGCCGCGGGATCGGTGGCCGCGACCGATGGCTGAGTCGATCGAGAGGTTTCGAGTACCGGTGGAACTGACTGGGACACAGTCGGATCCGCGTCGTTCGAGCCTCCGCCGCCACAGGCGGTCAGCAGGACTCCGGAAAGCGAGAGCGCGACCGCGGCCGCGAACAGGGTGGATTTCGAGCGCATGATTCGCGGGTTGCGACGTGGTTGTTTTGACATGCTCTGGGACGGTATAGCGACTCACTGCCTGGCAGTAGTCGTTCAATTGACCGTAATCAGTTTCCGCCTCTGGGAACATCGGCGCCCTGCGCGTACTCCTATAGCCAAACCACACCCGCTGCCGTCACCTGATTCCGGCAGCCGACACGGAGGAATCGGATGACCGAATTGCAGACCGACGAGGAGATCAAGGTCGACGTCGACGGTGCCGATCAGGGTCCGGCAGAGGATCACGATCTGGGCCGGGCGCCCGGCCCGGACGGCGGTCCCCGGCTGGCGAATGTCTGGATCTACCGAGGTCGGGCCTATGACCTCACCGACTGGATCGCCAAGCACCCAGGCGGCGAGTTCTTCATCGGTCGGACGAAGAACCGCGACATCACCTCGATCATCGGTTCGTATCACAAGAATCCCGAGCGGGTCGAGAAGATGCTGGAGAAGTACGCACTCGATCGTGATGCCGAGGTGGAAGACATCCACCCGAAGGCCAACGCCCCGGACTTCTTGTTCAAGGAAGGCTTCGACAGCTGGCGGGACACACCGCACTTCCGCTTCGACGACAAGAACGACCTGCTGCACCGGATCAAGCGTCGGCTTCGGGAACCCGAACTCGCAGCGCGCATCAAGCGCATGGACACGATCTTCAACCTCGTGGTCATCGGGTTGGTGCTGGCGTACTTCGCGGTCCAGGGACTGCGACTGTACAACACCAGCTGGATGCCGTTGCCGGCCTTCGTCGTGGCAATGGTGGTGCTGCGCAGCGGAATTGCCGGCTACGGACACTATGCGATACACCGCGCCCAGAAGGGTGCGAACAAGGCACTGGTCAGCGCCTTCGACATCAACTACGTCGCGCTGTCGTTTGTCACCGCCGATGGCCATGCGCTACTGCACCATCCGCACACACAGAGCGAAGTGGACATCAAGAAGAACGTCTTCACCTTCATGATGGATCTGCCAAGGGCATTCCGGATACCGATCCACACCATCCACAAGTTCGGACACGCCACCACCGGCATGGTGATCCGGCTGCTCGAGATCTGCAAGCTCACACGGCAGGTCGGGGTCTCGGACATGTACGGATCGTTGCGCGGTGGACTGCCCCACTTCATCGGTGCCTTCGGACTGCGTACCCTGCTGATCTCCGAACTCGCGATATTCATTGTGATGGGGGACTTCTGGGCCTGGCTGGCACAGTTCGTGGCGGTCCTGTGGTTCAGCACCTTCCTGGTGGTGGCCAGCCACGACTTCGACGTCGACGCCCACGACCTGCCCGAGGTCGAGACCGACGACTGGGCAGTGGATCAATTGGAGAAGGCCTACGACCTCAAGGTCATCGGTAATCGGTACGCCGACTGCTTCCTGTCCGCCGGCCTCAGCTCACATCGGGTCCACCACGTACTCCCGTTCCAGCGCAGTGGTTTTGCCAACATCGCCACCGAGGACGTGGTCCGCGAAGAAGCAGCCGCGTTCGGTGTCGAGTGGCTGCCGGCCAAGAGCTTCGTGACCGACAGACTGCCGAAACAGTGCCGGGTCTACTTGGGCTCGCGGTCACGTCCGGCCCAGGAACACCAGTGGGGCTTCTTCCGAGAGCACTTCTCACCCGCAGCACTGAAGACCTGCGCCGACTACACCATCAAGGGCTTCACCGGAATCGGCACCGTCTGAACTACACAGCTCGTAACCACCTCTCCACCAACACCACAACCCATCCCACCCCCTCCCCGCTCTGCCCCGAAAGGAACATTCCCATGTCTGTCATTCCCGAACAGCCCATCACCGGATCGCACCCCACGTTTGTGGGACGTCGCCCGCACAGTCGGCCGAACTTCCCGCCGGCTCCCCCGACTACCGTCGCGGTCATCGAGGGTATCGCCACCGGAGCACCGGAGCAGGTCTTCTCCCAGTCCGACGCCGCCGAGGAGGTGGCCGCGCTCTTCACCGATCCGGTTCAGCAGGAACGCATCCGGCGGGTGTACGAGAAGACGCGGATCAATGAGCGCCACCTGGCGATCGACCCCACCGACCCCGAGTTCCGCGACTTCAGCGAGAGGCGCGGCACCATCCGGGAACGGATGAATCTCTACCTCGAGCATGCCGCGCCCCTCGCCGTCGACGTGGCCAGGCGTGCACTCGGCAGCGTGCCGGGCCAGGTGGAGGTCGGTCTGCTGGTATTCGTCACCAGCACCGGGTTCATCGCACCGGGCGTCGATGTCGCAGTCATCAAGGAACTCGGATTGCCCCGGACCACCAACCGCGTCGTCGTGAACTTCATGGGATGCGCGGCCGCGATGAACGGTATCCGGATCGCGAGCGATTTCGCCCGCGCCAACCCGGACAAGAAGGCCCTGGTGATCAGCCTGGAGGTGTCCTCGATCAATGCCGTGTTCGCCGGCGACATCAACGAGGTCATCACCCACAGCCTCTTCGGCGACGGGTGCGGTGCGGTGTTGGTGGGTGCCAGCGAAGCGCGCCAACCGATCCCGGCCGGCAACATCGTCATCCGGGAGACGTTCAGCCATCTCCTGGACGACGCCGAAGACGGGATCGTGCTGGGCGTCAACGACAACGGCATCACCTGCGAACTCGCCGAGGACCTACCCCAATACATCTACCGAGGGGTTGATCCGGTCATCAGTCGGGTGCTGGGTTCGCACGGCATGGGCAAGTCCGATGTCGACCTGTGGGCGATCCACCCCGGTGGCCCGAAGATCATCAACGAGTCGGCGCATTCGCTCGGTATCGACCCCGAGCGCGCCGATGTCAGCTGGGACATCCTGGCGCGCTATGGGAACATGCTCAGCGTCTCGCTGATCTTCGTTCTCCAGCAGATGGCGCAGCGCACAGACAGCGACGACAAGGTCACCACCGGTGTTGCCTTCTCCTTTGCCCCCGGAGTCACCCTCGAGGGGCTCCTCTTCGACATCGTCCGTCGCTGACGCGGCCATCGAGTCAATCGAACCCCAAAGGTCAATCATCATGCAGCTCATCAGATTTCTGATCTCGGTGTCGTGGAAGGGTATCGTCTTCGCGGTGATCGCCGGCCTGATCGGCGGCGCGGCCAACGCCTACCTGGTCACCCAGATCAACGGCATCATCTCTCCGCAGCCCCACCCCGACAACACCATCACCCGGTTCGCCATCACGGCGGCAGTGGTCCTGGTCACCGGCCTTCTCTCGCAGGTACTGCTGATCCACCTGGCGCAGAACGCGATCTACCGACTGCGAGCCAAACTCAGCACCGGCGTGGTCTCGGCTCCGCTCGAACACCTCGAACGCCTGGGCATGCACCGACTGATGGCGACCCTCACAGAGGACGTCCGGGCTCTGTCGCAGGC
>NZ_DATCVM010000233.1:0-7123 GCF_036566845.1 Williamsia sp. | reverse complement strand
AAAGGTGGGTGGACACCATGAAGCTCAGCAATAAGCCCCAACGGCACCCCGCCGTCGTCGACCTTCTCGGTGGCACACCCACCACCGCTCAGCCGGGCGCAGCTGCGAAATCAGCTTCGCCCGGCGGGCCGGTGGCCCCGCCATCCGTGGCTGCACCACCGAACGCGCCCTACTCCGGCGACGATTCGCAGCCCCGCCGAACGAACAAAAAACTCGCTATCGCCGGTGTAGCCGGGCTCGCTGTCGTGGCGATGGTCGGCGGCACCATATGGGGCGGAGACGGAAACCAGCCCGAGAACACCGCGGCCGCCTCCACCACCACGGAGACCGCGTCGGACACCCTCCCGATTCTCGACCTGCCGGAAACGAGCGCCACGACCACACCTGCATCCTCCGACGTCGACGACGAATGTCGCGCTGACCGGGGTGATCAGAGCAGCGGTGCAGGCGTGATTGCCGCGTGGAACCACGCTTACTACATCGCGCGCAACGCGGTCACGGCTCGTGCGCTGGCCACGCCGAATTCCTCCGTCGTTCCGGCAGAACAGCTTCAGGGATTCATCGACTCTGTACCCGTCGGCACCAATTACTGCATGCGCGCGAAAGCACTGTCCGAGGACGTCTATCTCGTTGATCTGTCCGAGCTACGACCCGAAGGCGCAGAACGTATAACCCAAACCGTCACCACCAAGAAGATCGACAGCAAGTGGTTCGTCGACGTCTTCAACTGACCGGACACTGATAGGACACTCGAATGACCTTCTCACGCAACACCTTCACCAAAGTCGCCGCCACGGCCGCCGCGCTCGCTAGCGCCGTGATTCTGGTCGGGTGTGGAAGCGACGACACCCGCGATGCAGCCTCGGTCAGCACATCGACCAGCGGCACCATCGTTACCGACACCAGCACCGACCTCGGCAGCATTGTGATCGGTTGGGGTGAACAGCATTCCGGCAGTGAAATCACCACACCCAAACCCGAAGACGTCACCGCGCGCTGCACCGGACACAGCGACGAACTGGCCGTCGACATCGCAGCACCGCACGGCCGGAAGATCCACGCCAACCACGGATCTCAAATCCTCACCACCGAGAACACCGACCAAGACCTCCCCGCCGCAGACATCGACACCACCAACCAGTTCCTCGAGGTCCTCCAGTCCGTCGACTGGTCCGAGACCGACCAGCTCGATATCGCCGCCACCATCGATGCGCCCGCCGACTGGAAGCCCACCCACAGCGGTCGCGTTCAACTCTCCATCCATATCGACTGCCGCTGACCAGAACAAACGACACTTCTCGCGCCGCTGGTCTAATCCTCAAAGCGCACGCGGAACTCGAACGAAAGCACCCCACCGAACTCCGAAGCGCGGCGCTTCGCTTGCTTGGGCACAGGTCGACTGGGATCGGCCATCAGTGGATGGTTGGCGCAACGAATATCAACACTCCGGCTCCGCGCTGATTTGCTGGTCAGCACCTGTGAGAAGAGCCAGGAATGTCTCGACACCCCGTTGAGATGAAACGCCAAAGTGGGGGACTGTAGGCGCCTGTATCCCTTCCGGCAATCGAGGTGCCCATGCCCGTCAGATGTTTGAGAAGCCGCCGTGCCGTTGCACTGATCGCCACTGTGACCGTGGCAGGTGCCGGCGTCACACTCACCGCGCCTGCGATTGCCAATGCGGTGCCGACTGATTGTGCTGTGACGTTCAACCTGTTCATTCCCGGCACTTGGGAGACCAACGAGAGCGCCGACCCCGACGAGCCGGTGGGCATGCTCAAGCCCGTTGCCGATGCTCTCAAGGTCGCGCATGGCAGCGAGGCCGAGATTTACACGCTGCCGTATATGGCGCGCGCATTCGACAACGGCCACACGTACGCAGACAGCAAAGCCGACGCCCTCGCCAAGTCGAAGCAGATCTTGTCGAAGGTCGAGAACGAGTGCCCGAGCACGAACTTCACTATTATCGGTTACTCGCAGGGTGCGGACGCTGCCGGTGACTTGGCGTCCGAGATCGGGAACGGGAAGGGTCCCGTCGATGCTAGTCGGATCCTCGCAGTCGGTCTGCTCGCTGATCCTGGTGCCGGAACGAAAGGTGCTGCGACGGTCGGGCCGCGCACTTCGGGCCGCGGTATCGCCGACCCGCGCCCACAGGGGATGGGTGCGCTCTCTGGTCGCGTGGCCTCGATCTGCGATCCGGGAGACCTGTACTGCTCGATCGAGAAGGGTTCGAGCCCCCTGCTGGGTTCGCTCGGCTCGATTCTGACCAAGAGCCCCAGTGGCGCCGCGACCGACACGTTGGCCGGCGGAAACAGTCAACTCGCTACCGCGTTGACGTCGGAGTCCTCCGGCTCGGATCTGCCTGCGCTGGCGGCGAACGTGGCCGCCCTCGGGCAGCAGCTCGCAGAACCGGCCGTCGACGTCAAGCAGGTGGCTGTGGCCGCATCATCGATCGCGAGGACTCTCGCTCCACTGGCTGACTTGCTCGACTCGGGAGCTGCGAATCCGCAAGCGAACGGCCAACTCGCGGCCGCACCTGTTGGTACCGCCGAATACAACGCGTCCGAAGTCCTCACCAAGGCGGGGCAATCCGATCTCACCGCAGCGCTCGACACGGCCATGAAACTCGTCGACACCGCGAACACGCTCACCAGCGGTGACTCGCTGCGCCTGCCGTCGACCTCTACGGAGGTGCAGACTTTGACGCAAGCCGCAGCGGCTCTCGGCACCCAGGTCGCTCCACTCGTGTCGACTCCCTCCGATGCACTCACCTCGGCCACCAGCGTGCTGTCGGTACTGAAACCGACGGTGGTGGTCAATCAGGTTCTGGGTGTCGCCACCGGTATCGCCTCGCTCGACGTACCCGGCATCCTCGAGAATCTGACTGTGCTGCCGCAGAAGGTCGCCGCGCTCGATGCTCGAGGTGCCCATGACATCGCGGGCCAGCTGAACAATCAGTTCTCGCCGTTGGTCACGATGGCTGCAGCTGTTGATCTGACATGGGTTTCACAGGTGCTCTCGATCATCCCGGACCCGTCCGGTGCTACCCAGATCGCGGCGCTCGTCGCGTCGATCCTGGCAAATGTCGACGTGATCAAGTTGGCGAACATCGTCGGGCAGATCCAGGAGATCGCCTGGGCTGCTGTCGAAAAGCTCCTTCCACCGCCTGGGCAATTGCCCGACCCGCTCGGCGCAGCCGCAGCCATGACGGGCCTCGTTCCGGTGGGCCTGGATCTGGCGTCGGTGGCGGTGAACATGCTCTCCGGTAAGGCCACCAAGACATCACCGGCACTGCTGGGTAAACAGACGAACGCGGTCTCCACGAGCATCACCACCGCGGCGGAGAATCTGGATTTGCCGCAGCTGTCGAACTCGTTGGTGAAGTTGTCGCAGTCACAGGCGGCCGAGGACCTCGCCTCGCTGGTTGGCGAAGGTTTGCGTGCTGCAGATTTTTTCGCCTCCGGTGCCCACACGAACTACAACGCTCTTGTCGTCGACAATGCCGGACGTAGTGCCATTGTGTGGCTGGCGGATTGGCTCAATCTTCAGATCGGACGTGCCGTATGAGCCCCCGGGCCCATAACCCTGCCGCCCGATGGTCCTCGTGCGAGAAGTGCGGTCACCGCGGCTATCACTCACGTGGTGATGCGAAGGTGGTTCGCAAACGCCACCACGGCGCCAAAGGGATGGCCGTGTTCGCCTGCCCCCACACCGAGGGCTTGTTTCACGTCGGACACCGGCCAAACGCGTTGAGCAGCGGGCAGATCGATCGCAACCTGCTCCGAGTACAAGCCCTGAAATCCGACACCGCAACACAGGATTCCAGTGTCGTGTCTGCCACGACATGTCCTGTGTCGGCGTCATCCTCGGAAGGATGCACACCGCACCTCCGTGCCCCTGCACGTCGACGGCATCCGATCAGAAAAGGAAACTGTGGAATGAACTCCGCGGACACCGAACATCATGCCCGCGTAGATGATTCGAGTCCAGGGCAACGTGTCCCTGCTTGTCGGCAGGCTGAGCGCTCCGAGATCATTTTGGGGAGATCAGTGTTCAATGCATTCACCGTGCTTCCGGGCGATGAGGGATGCCCGGTCGTCATTCATGTTCCGCATTCCTCGCGTCTGATCCCGCCCGGCATCCGGGCCGACCTGATGCTCACCGACGAGGAACTCGCGGACGAGTTGGACGAGGCCACCGACACCGCCACCGACGAGATCGCGCTCGCCGCCCTCACCCACGTCCGCGTGCGGCCCACGATCGTGATCAACCATCTTTCGCGCCTGGTGATCGATCCCGAACGGTTCCGCGACGGCGATCGTGCTGAGGCGTTCGGTCGCGGCGCCGTCTATACCCGGACCTGTTCCGGGGCGCTGTTGCGCGCCGAACCCTATACGCGTCGGGCGGAACTGCTCGACGCGTATTTCCGTCCCTACGCCGACGCCGTCACAGACGCGGTCGAAAACCGACTGAACGCCTGTGGGCGGGCGATCGTCATCGACCTACACTCGTACCCGGAGAAGCCGTCCGCGTTCGAAGACTCCAGTGCGCCGCGGCCACCGTTGTGCATCGGCACCGACCCCCGGCACAGCCCGGGATGGTTGATAGCTGCTGCCCGTGGCGCTTTCGCGTCCCTCGGGGAGATTGCCGAGAACACGCCCTACAGCGGAACTTACGTGCCGCTGCGGTACTACGGGGTTGACGATTGGGTGTCGTCGGTGATGATCGAGCTACGGCGCGACACGTACCTGACCGATCCGGCCGCACCTCACCCCGGCAGTATTGCGCAGCTCGGCCGTAGTCTCGCGGTCTTGATCGACGCAGTCGGCGATCGAGCCGCTGATGTGTAAACCCAAACCCGGCCCACGCTGCACCCCGCACATCCGCAAGCGTCTCGACAACGCCGCCGCCCGCATCGATTCTGCCCGCGCCGCACTCGAGCAGAACCCCAGCCACGCGCGCCTGCAACGGCGCGTTGCGGCCGCCGTAGCCGCCTACAGCGACACCCGTGCGCTGTACGACTCCACCCCCGGCGGCCAGAACGAACTCCGCACTGCGATTTCCGCCGAACCCGACTCCGAGCGCCGAGCCGAGCTGAAGCGGCGCCTGGCAGCCGGAGAGCAGCTGCGCACAGAACAAACCGAGGCACTGCGCTGCACTCGAAGTGACGTGGACAATGACAACGAGAGAAATGAGAGAGGGGAACACGATGGACGAACCGATGACGCAGGAACGCCGCGAGAAGTTTTGGAGGCAGTACGGCTGGAGTCCGGAACTGCCGGAGTCCAAGCGGGCGGAAATCGAGAAATACTGGTCGGATCCGGAGATCGAGGAAGCCCAAGCCCTCGGCTTCTGATAAGCGGGCGCCAGATCCAACCGGTCGCCGACCACGCCCTCCCGGCCGACGAACACGCACGTTTCGCCGCGCGTGGACTGTCAGCTCCCACGCTCTACGAACTGGCACCCGCCGACGCCGGTGTCTACCGGGAGCAGATGCTCGAGCTCACCCGCAAGAATCCGCACGCCGCGTCGGTTCATGTCTACAGCGAGGACGAATACCGGCAGATGCGACTGCTGGTCACCGACGACGGAAAAGCCGGCGTCGCACTCAAAGACGACGAAATCGTCTCGGCCTTCGCGCACAAAGACTGCGCACACCCGAGGTCGGTGCAATCGATGATCCGCCAGGCCACGCGGCTCGGAGGGCATCGGCTGGACTGCTTCGACACCGTCCTCCCCAAGCTCTACGCGGACGCCGGATTCGTCCCCGTCGCACGCCTGGCCTGGAATGACGACTACGCACCCAACGGCTGGGACTACCAACAGTTCAGCCGATTCAACGGCGGCCGACCCGATGTGGTGTTCATGGCGCATGACCCCGCCCGTGTCGGTGGCATGTACATGCCCGGGGCGGGGGAGTACGTCGACGACTACGACATCGGTATCGCCCGCTCTCAGGCATACCGGGCAGGCATGTCGAAAACATGAGGGGCGCAAGCACTATGCAGCGACATGACCGAGGGCATCAGGCGTGTCCTGGATTATCAGATACTGCGGATAACATGAACAAGATATTCATTCAGCAATACAACGAAGAGGATTCTCTGTGGCCGAAATATTCATTCGCCAACTCATCGACGATCTCGACGGAAAACCCATCGACACCGGATTGGGACACGAAGTCACCTTCTCCTATCAGGGCGTCGATTATCGGATTGACCTTCGACCTGCCAATGCCGACAAGATCGAAGCGGTGTTCGCCCCGTATATCAATGCGGCGGAGAAGGTTTCCTCTGCCGGCAAGCCTCGTACGAAAACCTCGACCGCGGCCAAAGTGTCTGGGTCTGGTCGATCCGCTGAGCAACTCAAAGCAATCCGGGACTGGGCCGGCAACAACGGCTTCGACGTCTCCCCACGTGGGCGGATCAAAGCCGAGGTCATCGATGCGTTCGACGCCGCACATTAAGGACCTGTGACCGTGCACGATCAGATCGACCACGCCTCAGCCGTCAGCACACCGACAAGAGGGAAAACAACCCAGCGCCCACCCCAACGGAGGGCGATCGCGACACGGGACGGCATCGCTTCAGCCGCGGCCGAACACTTCAACACGGTCGGGTACGCCGGCACGAGGATCACTGACATCCTGGCCACAGCAGGGGACTCGAAGGGCGCAATGTATCACCACTTTCCGTCCAAAGAGTCTCTGGCGCAGTACCTGGTGCACGGATGGGGCACCGTCCTTGTCGACACCATCGCCGACGTCACTACCGCAGACGAGCCTGCCCTGCGCCAGGTTGTGAGCGTTCAGCGCGCACTCGCGGAGATCATCACCCGCGATCACGTAGCGCGAGCCGGACTGATCTTGAGTCTCGAGCGAGCTGTCGACGAGACGGCAAAGGTGTATACCGCGTGGACGAGCGCCGTCAGCGTCATCGTCGAGCACGCAATTCGAACTGGTCAACTCGATGACACCGCCGAACACTCGCGGCTCGGAGAAACCCTGTGCGCGGGTTTCGTGGGTGCCGTTCACGTCGCCACCAGTCTCGGTGAACCAGAGACGATCAGCCGCCGTGTCGACGATCTTCTGATGCTGTGGCTCGGCAGCGACCCGGCGACGGATCCC
>NZ_DATCVM010000232.1:0-7082 GCF_036566845.1 Williamsia sp. | reverse complement strand
TTGGGCGGTCAGCGTTGTTCCTTCAAGGAAAGAATCCCTGTCGGTGTTACCGGCCCCAGACTCTTGCTCTCCGGCGCCTCACTCGCTGACTCGACAAAAGTTACGGGAACACCACACCCACCGTCAAATCGCCTGGTCCGCAGCAGATTCGAGATACGTCCACGCAGGTCAGCGCCGATGCGAAGTCGTCCCGACCACCAGCCAGGACGCACCCGTCGGCGAAAGCGATCCTTGTGATGACCGCCACCCAGTGGTTGCAGCGCGTTGCGTTGACAACTGCGTCGGTGACGATCGGGGTCAGAACCTGACCGAATGTGCTCCCGTACCAACCTTTTGGACAGTTACCTCAGCCACCGAGGTAGCCGTAGCGTCAGGGAATGGCGATCGCAACACTCAGCCCAGGCAAATACGAGTCGAATGGTATTGCGGTGCAACGCCTTCTGCACCCGATCCCGGGGCCGGTCGCCGTCGACGCGAATGCGGATCACGCCCCCGGCCAGGCGGTACACCTGACCCACAGCTTCGGTCTCGAGTCGATCTCGGACGCGGCCATGGTTGCCGAGCTGCTGAAGTTGGTCGAATCCGGCGCCCTGTCGGGACAAGCGGACTTCGAGGCGGCGGCACTCGGTCTGGTGCTCACCTGCGCCGACGACCCAGCCCTGTGCTGGCAGGCGTTCTATGACAATTCGCTCGAGGAACTGACCACCGGCCGATCCCCGTTTGCGTCGGTCCACCACCGCGCTCTGTCCCAGCTCGCCGGGTCCAGCGTCCTCGAGGTGGGAAGTTGCTTCGGTTTCTTCGCACTTCGTGCGGCACACGCCGGGTTCGATGTTCAGGCCTGCGACATCTCGCGGGGCGCAGTCGAGCTGCTGAACACCGCCGCCGAACGCCTGGGCCTGCCGGTGCAGGCGCGCGTCGGTGACGCACTCGCACTCCCGTACCCCGATGCCTCCGTCGACACGGTGACGCTGATCCACCTGCTCGAACACCTTCCATCGCAGGTCGACCTGGCGATTGCGGAGGCACTTCGAGTGGCTCGCACCCGAGTGGTGATCGCGGTCCCTTATGAGGATGAGCCCAGCCCACACTTCGGGCACCATCACGTAATCACACCCCGCACACTCGTGACCTGGGCCAGGCGTGCCTGCCACGCCGGCGCGGAGATCTTCGAGGACAACGGCGGATGGCTGATCCTCGACGTGCCGCCGACTCCCTAGTACCGCGAGACTCGCGGGACTAGATCAAGCCCCTCTTGCTGGCCAGGTACACCGCTTCGGTGCGTTTACTGACGCCCAGCTTGCGGATGATGTTCCGGATGTGAAACTTCACCGTCGACGGCGAGATGAACAGGGTCTCGCCGATCTTCTTGTTCGCACAACCGTCCGCCAGGAGGCGAAGAACCTGCCGTTCTCGCTCGGTCAGTGTCTCGGCGTTCCCCTGGCCAGTGACGGCGCGGAGCACCACGGCGGCGCTGCGCGGGTCGAAAGCGCTGTCACCGCGCGAAACCGATTTGATGGCTCGCACCAGTTCGGTGGTGTCGATGTCTTTGACCACGTACCCCTTGGCGCCACTCCGGACCGCACGGACCACCAGTTCGTCGTCGAGAAATGTCGTGAGAACCAGTGCCGCGATGGATGGGTACCGTCGCGACAGCTCGCTGATCAGTCGCAACCCCTCGTAGTCGGCACCCGCGGTCAGCTTGAGGTCCACCACTACCACGTCAGGCGCGCAGATGCCGACGCCTTCGAGCGCTTCGTCGACCGTATTGGCCTCTCCGACAACCGATATCGACTCCTCGCGTTCGAGCAGAGATCGCATGCCCTCCCGGAGCAACGCGTGATCGTCAACCAGCATCGTCCGGATCGGCCGGGGACTCTCCCGACGAAGATGTTCGGCAGTACTCATGACATGGTCCCCTTGTGCTCGGTCGGGATCTCGACAACCACCCGGACGCCCCCAAGCCGGGAGCGGCGGATCCGAAAGTCACCACCCAATTCCATTGCGCGCGAGCGCATGTTGGCCAGCCCGTGGTGTCGGCCGGACAGATCTCCGACGGTTGCTGCCCGCATCACCCGGCGCATGTGGTCGGGATCGCCGGCGCCGTCGTCGTCGACCGTGAGCCGGACATCGTCCTCGCCGTACGTGAGGGCGACCTTGGCGTGGGTGGCCCGCGCATGGATCGCGGTGTTGAACAGCGCCTCTCCCGCGATGCGCAGGATTGCATGCTGCAATTCGTGGGAGAGATCGCGCTGCTTGCCGATCACCCTCACGTCGGTGCTCAGGTCTGCGGGCATGTGCATCGAACACAGTTCTTCGAGGATCGCGGTCAGATCTCCCGCACCTGCGGACGGCGTGTGGTTAAGGGTGTAGATGACCGATCGCACCTGCTCCACGGCGTCTTTGGTGAGTTTCCCGGCGACTTCGAGGCGCTGCGCGGTAGCCGGATCTGCATCGATGCGACAGACCTCGATCTGAACCCCCGCCGACAACACCGACTGCGCCACCGAGTCGTGCAACTCACGCGCGATCCGGGCTCGCTCTGTGTTGAGGACCTCCTGGCGCATCGCGGCCGACAGTTCCCGCTGCGTCCGTTCGAGTTCGTAGTTGCGTTCGGCCAGATGGGTCGCGTGGCGCTGGCTGTCCTCGTACGCGCGCTCAACCTGGACCAACAGCGCTCTGCTCTCGTCGAACAGCGCCGCATTCAGCAACGCAACGGTCGCCTGACCGGCAAGGATCCGCAGCACCACGACGTCCGTTGGATCTATACCGTGTGTGTGTGGAACCCAGGCGGAGAGGCCACCGACAACCTCACCGTTGAGCTCCACCGGCACGTGGACGTGGTGTTTGTCGATGACCGGCCGGCTCAGTCGCGCCACCTGCCCGCGCAAGATGTCGTTGAGACGGTTGAGAACCTCGTCGGGCAGACCGGTCGGCTCGATGGCCGAGTCCACGCCTTCGAACGCGTAGACCGCACCCGCGGAGTCCATCATCAGGTGCCGGGGTCCTGTCCGTTCGAGTCTGCCGTCGCTGAGCGCGAACAGCACCCACTCGGCGCCGAGGTGTTCACGCGCGGCGTCGACGACCGCGATCACCAGCGCCTCGGGTCCCTCGGCGGTCTGCACCAACGCACGCGAAATCCGTTCCAGTGCACCGACAACGCGCGTCAGTCGCTGCTCTACACCGCGAAACTGCGCGTAGTGCGTGCCTTTGACCGATCGAAGACCGACCAGCATTTCGAGGTTGTCGTCGACAAGCCTTTCGAGGTTGGCCTCGACAGGCGTTTCGCGGCCGTCGGCCCCGCCCCCTGGAGTCACAGCGCGTCCAGATAAAGACCGGCGACCGTGTCATGGTCGGGTTGGCGCGGATTGGTGGCCATACAGGAATCGGCCAGCGCGTGGACCGACAACGAGGCGATGTCGGACTTCTGCACACCCAGCGGAGTCAGGGTGCCTGGCATTCCGATCCGGGCCGCGAACTTCGCAACCTGATCGGCCAGCCGCTCGGCGACCACCATCGCAGACCCGTCCGTCGCGATCCCGACCGCACCGGCCAGATCAACAAAACCGTCGGCACACACTTCGGCGTTGTACCGGATGACATGTGGCAGCAAGACCGAGTTGATGGCTCCGTGCGGGGCGTCGCACTGCCCGCCGACGGGATGACTCATCGCGTGCGCGGCCCCGAGGATCGCGTTGGTGAACGCCATCCCGGCCTCGAGCGACGCATACGCCATCGCCACCGACGCCTCCGGATCGGAAGGTTCGTCGACAAGTCGTTCCAGGTTGCGCCAGGTCGTCGAAATGGATTGCAGTGCAAGGTTGTCCGTCATCCGACTTCGTGCGATAGAGACGTACGCCTCGATGCAGTGCGTCAGCACGTCCATCCCGCACTGTGCGGTCACATCCGACGGAACGGTCGCCAGGACCCGCGGATCGACCACGCTCACATCCGGGACCAGACCGCGCCCGATGATCGTGACCTTGGTGGAGCGGGCCAGATCATTGACGATGCAGAACTGCGACACGTCCGATCCGCTGCCCGCAGTGGTCGGGATCGCGACCACCGGCGGCAGCGGGCGGCTCGCTCGGTCGATGCCCTCGTATTCGAGAATGTGTCCGCCGTTGGAGGCAACGATCGCAACGCCTTTGGCCGCGTCGATCACCGAACCGCCGCCGAGCGCCATGATCCCGTCGCATCCGGCGCGTGTGTACGTCTCGAACGCGGCGGTGATCTCACCGGCACGAGGATTGGGCGAGACTCCGGTGAAACGTTCGGCCTGCAGGCCGACCCTGGTGATCCGGTCGGTCAACTCATCGAACCAGGCGGTGGCCGCGACCCTGGCATCGGACACCAACAGGGGGCGGCTCATCCCGAGCCGCGAGGCCGCGAGCGCGGCCTCGGCGAGGGCACCTTCTCCGATGATCATCTCCGGTGCGTGGAACTTGACCACCCGAGGCGACGGACTACTGCGCGTCATCTCTCATTCCTACTCCGACTCCGACTCCGCCCCGTCGAGCGTCGTGATCCCGACCCACATCCGACACTACTTTCTGAGGACTGCACAGGTCACGACAACGCGGTTCCCACCTCGTCGGCGCGCTCGATGAGTTCGGCGGCATCACGGGCCGACACCACCGCGTCGCAGTGTGTCGAGTAGTCGGTCATGCCGCACCCCGTCTGATCCCAATAGCGAGACGGCTCGGGCGTGATCCAGGCCAGCCGGTGGGTGCGGCGGCGCAGTTCGGCCAGCAGCTCGGGCCGGGCCGAGAATCCGTTGCTGCGGGCGTCTCCGACGAACAGCACACTCGTCCGCCGGTCGAGCGCACCACCATGGGTGGTGAGCAACCGCTCCAACACCTGCCCGTAGTCGCTGGTGGCGGCCAAGTCGAGTCCCGGCGCAGACAACACCCTGGTCAGTGCGTCCTTGCCATGACCGACCAGCAAAGAGGTGGTGACGTCCACCGGATCGTCGACAAACGCCAGCACAGTGCAGCGGTCGGCGATCTCGTGCATCGATTGGGCCATCCGCAGGATGAATCCGGCGACCGGCCGGACCGACAGGGACACGTCCGCGACGATGAGCAATCTGATCCGCCCCGGCACCCGGGTTCGGCGGTACAGATGCACGGGGTCGCCGTCGGTCTTCAGCGCGGCCCGCAGTGTGTGCCGGATCGCGAGTCGCCCGCTCCCCTCTCGCCGGGCACGGGTACGCGGGGCACCTCGCATCCGGCGCACGATCCGGTGACAGGCCAGGTCGATGTCCGCGCGGGACACCGCCGCCGTCTCGGAGGAGGAGCCGGCCGCCTCGCTGACGTTCGGCGGTGGCGTCCAGGCCGCCACGAACGCCTCGATGGCGGCGAGTAAGTGATCGAGCTGGGCGCTGGTGAGGTCGTCGTCGCCCGCCTTGCCGTACACGCGTCGAGCGTCATAGTTGTCGAGGCCGGCCAGTATCGACTCTGCATCGGCAACCGTGAGGACCCCGGAGCTGACCCGCATCGGCGAGGAGGCCATGTCCCCGACCTCTGCGGCGCCGGCGTTGTCGACCTCGATGGTGTAGGTGATACCGCCGGACACAGAGTCCGAATCAGGGTCCACGGCAAGGGATTCCGCACCGGACGAGACGGTAAAGTCGTTCTCTTCGCGGTGCGCGGAGTCGCCGTGCCGCTCCTGCGCTTCGGGGTCGTTCTCGAAGAGATCACCGATCTCATCGGTGTGTTCGTCGGCACCGATCATCCGGGAGGCGCCTTCGAACTCCTCGTCCCAGCCGAACTCCTGCGGCAGACCGCCCGGAGTCCCACGGACCTTCGGCAATGCGTCCCCGTCGTCGGCGGCCAGTGGGCCGTCGACGAAGAGTGCCTGGAACACTGCCGAAAACGCATCGACCTCATAGGCATACTTGACGGTCACCGACTTCAGCGCCGGACGCAACGTCGACAATTCGCTACCGTATATCGCGAGCACCCGGCGCACCTCGATCGTCTCGGCGGGTGACACCCGGACACCACACCTGCGGAGCATCCGGCTGAACGCGCCCGCCACCACGTCGAGCACCGGGTCGCGAAGCATGACCGCTACCGCCTGCTCGCCGACCGTGCGCGACCGGCGCCGAAGGCTGCCGCGGTCACCGAAGCCCCCGGACTGCTTCCGTCCGCGGCGATTTCGGTGGCTCCCCGGGCGTCCTCCGCCCGCTCGTCACGGCCGAGGTTCTCCAACGCGGTGTCGACGTCGGCGCCGAACTTGACCAGCAGCGACAACAGCGCCCGCGTCCGGTCCGGCGAATCGACCCCCAGGAAAGCCGTGGCCCGTGCCGCGTCGATGACCTCTGCGATCGACGGACTCTTGCGCAGTGCCATCGCCCGCAACCGACCGGCCAGTGCCACCACATCGGCAATGGCCGACTCCTCGATCTCCGGGGCTCGCAAGGCGACGATCTCGCGCTCGCGGGCCGCATCGGGATAGTCCACGACGTAGTGGATGCAGCGCCGCTTCAGCGCCGCCGACAGCTCGCGAGTGTCGTTGGACGTCAGGATGATCCACGGTTCCGAGCGTGCCGTGAAGCTACCCAACTCGGGGATGCTGACCTGTCGTTCGGCCAGCACCTCCAGCATCACCGCCTCCATCGCCTCATCGGTGCGGTCGATCTCATCGATCAACAGCACCACGGGTTCCGGCGACAGAATTGCCGCCAGCAGCGGCCTGGCCACCAGGAAGTCCTCGGTGAATACACCGACGTCCTTGCGGGCCAGGGCCGCCGAGGCCGACGACAGATCTTCGTACTCTGCGAGCTCCGCGGTGATGCGATCGCGGAGCATCTGGACATGAAGGAGTTGGCGGGCGTAGTCCCACTCGTACAGTGCCCGGGCATCATCGAGACCCTCGTAACACTGCAGGCGGATCAGCCGGCGTCCTGAGGCCGCCGCCAGGGCTTTGGCGAGTTCGGTTTTGCCCACACCCGCCGGCCCTTCCAGCAACAGTGGGCGTTCCAGTGCCGTCGCAAGGTGTGTCACCACCGCCAGGTCGCGGTCGATGACGTAGTCCACCTCCCGGAGCGCGGTGGCCAGCGCCACCGGACCGTCGAACCC
>NZ_DATCVM010000231.1:0-10163 GCF_036566845.1 Williamsia sp. | reverse complement strand
CCCCGCCGATCAGCAAAGGCAAGTCGAACAGTAGATTCAGGGCGATCGCTCCGCCGACTACTTCGGCCAAATCGGTTGCCATGGCGACGATCTCGGCTTGCACCCAGTAGGACAATCTGGTTCGCCGCGACGACCTCAGCCGCACGGTCTCTGGTAGCGATCTGCCGGTGACCACCCCGAGTTTGGCTGAGAGAAACTGCACCAGTCCGGCCATGACATTGGCGACCACGATGACCCACACCAGCAAGTAGCCGAACTGCGCGCCGGCGCTGATGTTCGACGCCACGTTGCCCGGATCGACATAGGCGATCGCGGCGACGAAAGCAGGACCCAGCAATAACGACCCGGATCGAGCGCGAGCAAGGCGAGGCCGAACCGCGTCCTGCACGCTGCGCTCCATCGGCATCCTTACGCGAAGTTCGGTGCCCCGAACAAAACTATTCGCATAACCATAGATCATGCTGGCGTAGCCGGTGAAGTCGTCGTCGGCGTGGGCGTCCGTCATGACAGTTCCTTGCGCACCGGCGATCATGATGGTGTGGCGGGCCACGGTGACGCGTAAGTCACCCGGATCGGCTGCGGCCTTCTGCGGTCGACGAACTGGCCCGTACCGACGACGGGTAGCCGCCGAGCGGGGGGTGTGTGGGCAGAGGTCTCTCTAGTGGCCGTGCCGGTTAGTGGATGACTGGTCCGCGGTCAGAATCGGCATCGCCAGCCCCGTCAGCTTCGGTGTCGGCAGACGACTGGCGCTGAATAGGGGGCTGGGATTTGCCAGAGAGTTGGGCGAGCATCGCGTTGTATCTCGCCAGCTCTGCACCGTCATCGCGTTCTTCTCGCCGGTCGAAGCGCGTTGCCTGCCGTCGATCCTGCCGACTCCACTGCACCAACAGCGCGAGCATCACCAGGACCAGCGGTATCTCACCTGCTGCCCAGGCGATGCCGCCACCGAGGCGCTGATCACTCATCAGGTCGGGGTTCCACGGCAGCATCAGACTGTTGTAGTAGTTGCGCGCGATGATGTTGTCGGTGCTCATCAAAGCAACGCCGAAGAACGCATGGAATGGCAGGGAGCCGAAAACCATCGCGAGCTTGGCTACCGGTGACAGCGTGCGAGGTGCCGGGTCGATACCGATGACAACCCAGTAGAAGAGGTAGCCGCTGACCATGAAATGCAGGTTCATCGCGACGTGCGCTGCGTGATAGTCCGCCAGCAGCTCGAACAGACCGCCCAGGTACAGAACGTAGTAGCTGCCGACGAAGAGCACCGACGCGACCAGTGGGTGGGTCATGAACTTCGAGAACGGACTGTGCAGGAGTGTCAGGATCCACTCTCGGGGGCCCGGAGGTGCGCCGCGTCCGGTAGGCGACAGCGCTCGCAGCGCCAGGGTCACCGGGCCGCCGAGAACCAGAAGCACCGGCACCAGCATCGACAGGACCATATGCGCGATCATGTGCATGCTGAACAGCGCGGGCGCGTACTTTCCCAGTCCTGACGAGGTGGCGAACAGCAACGCCGCACACCCCAGCATCCAGGTGATCGTGCGTCCGATCGGCCATGCGTCCCCGCGGCGGCGGAGCCTGATCACGCCGCGCAGATACACGACGGCCATGACGATCGCCAGGGTGCCGAACAGCAGGTCGAAGCGCCAGTCGGTCAGCAGGGCACCGAAGGTGGGCGCCTCGTCGATCCGGTAACCGAGGACCAGTTCGGCGGCCGGCATGTTCGCCGGATTGACGTTGGCCGGCGGCGGGGTACGCGAGAGCCCGACCGCGATGCCGAAGGTCGCCGCGAACACGAGCAGTTCGACGAATGCGAATCTGACGAACGGCGTGCTACCGGCATCGCTGGACAGAGCCGGGATGGTCGTGCGCCGATGCCAGGCGCCGAACCCACCAAGGACCATCAATGCGGCGAGTTTTGCGAGCACGAGCTGCCCGTAGGTCTCGGTGAAGAGTTGATCGATGTGCACGCGGACCAGGGCATTGATCACACCACTGGCTCCGACGACGATGAAGCACCAGAAGGCCACACGCGAATACCGTCGGGTTGCCAGGGCGGTGAACTGGCCGCCCCCGCGTGCGTAGGCGAGCAGCGCGAAGAGGCCACCCATCCACAGACAGGCGCCGACGATGTGCAGGATCAGGCTGTTGGTGGCGACATCGTGGCTTCCGCCGGTCGACGAATGTCCCGCGATGGCTATCGGCATCAGCGTCAACAGCGACAGAGGCAACGTGATGAGAGCCCAGCTCCAGCGCAACGCGGTCCGGGCAACGATCGCGCAGATCAACGCGAAGATGGCCGTCCACAACCAGGATCGCGCGGCGGCCACCTGGTCGAAGGCTGTGGTCATGCGGTCAACCGTCAGAGTCTCCGGCAATGGGAAGCCGGAGGCATCGGAGATGGTCAGCGGGATCATGAGCAGTGCCGCGATCCCCCAGACCAGTGCCCCCACCGATGCGAACCTGATTGCGCGGTACCCGCCGACGTCCAGAACGCCGTCCTGTTGCGGCGGAACGAAGAATGCCGCGAACAGCGCCCCACCTACGGCCACCACCGCACCGATCTCACCGATCGTCTGCACGGTGGGCAGTCCATAGCGGGTCAGCGCGCCGGGATCTCCGACGCCGGCCAGATCCAGGGCCTTGTTCGCGGAGATGGCGGTGACTGCGATGGCTACGGCAGCCGCGACCCAGGCCAGCACCCACCCGATGCTCGCCGCGGCACTACGGCGGATGTCGATCGAATCGGCGCTCGGCGTACTCACGCTCTCAGGGTAGGCACCGAGCGCTGCGCCGAAGAAACTGGCTATTTAGCAGCCCACCCCCCGCGACCCCGAGGAATGCACTCGACCGATACGCGCTGCATCCGGGAGCTGCTCAGGACCACGAGGGTGATGGAAACGTCGCCGCAGCGCCGACCAGCGAAGACCCACTCGTTTGGGGGCGATATTATCGTTTTATGTCGATCATAAGCGCGGTCTGTGCTGCAATTGGTGAGATGACGCCTCGAAACCCAATGGTGCGGTGACTATGTTCTCTTGTCTGTCGGAACGCGCACGCATTGGTCATCGGTCTCGGGTTGATGCTGAGGAGCCTGGCCCGGATCGCCGGCGTTCACGATGTGGCCGATGTCGTTACTCTCGGCACCTCCGGGTGCGTGCCGGGCGGGCCGCAGCACAGGCTCGACGCCCCGGGTGGTCAGGGTCCTGTGGTGGGTGAGCGGCACTGGTGAGCATCTCCCACGAACCCAGCACCACCGCGACACCACGGCGCCGGGTATTGGTCTATGTAGCCCTGGTTTTGACGACCCTTGCACTTGTTCTAGATCCCATCGCCCGCGCCACGCTCGCCGATGGCCGCATCGTTGGCCTTGGCCCGCTAGAGCTTCGTCTGGCGTTCAACACCGGGGTCGCGTTTAGCCTGGGCAATCAACTTCCCGCTGCGGTCCTGATCGCCGTTACCGCTGCGATCACTGTGGGTATTGGCATCTACGCGTGGATCAGCGCACCGCATCACCACACCGTGCACACCATGTGCCTGGCCGCCATCTTCGCCGGCGCCACAGCCAACGTCATCGATCGGCTCATCGACGGCAAGGTCACAGACTATTTCCACACCGGGTGGTGGCCCACGTTCAACCTCGCCGACACCTATATCACTTGCGGCGCAGTTGTTCTCATCGTGGCAGTGTTGTTGGAGCGACCAGCGGACACGGCAAGCTCACCGCAGTGACCTGGTGGTGGTGCCCTTGCTAGTTCGGGCTTTCTGGCGACGATGTGTCGCCCGGGGGAGGCCGGCTGACGGTCTGCTCGTTGGCGTGGTCGAAGCGTTCGGCGCAGTCGGTTGAGCAGAACCACCACCGGTCGGTGCCGGTCTGTCGGTGTGCCGGTGCGGTCGCTGGGTCGATCCGCGCTCCGCATATCGGGTCGCTGGGATGGCGGCAGGGGTGAGTGCGAGAGCGTGCACCTCGACCGGGGCGCTGATATTGCGCAGCCCCCGAGACCCCAGTGCCGTGGTGGGAAATCCGATGCGGGTGGCGGCCGGCAGTACCGGGGTGGTGATGATCGCCTAGCCCGCGCCGGCGAGGGCGGTGATGCGGGCAGCGACGTTGACGGTATGCCCGAACAGATCGCCGTCGCGGACGATCGCTGTGCCGTGGTGGATCCCGGCGCGCAGCGTGAGGAATCCATCGTGATCGGCGACGGCGCCTGACAGGGTGGTGATCGTCGCGAGCATCGCGTCGGTGGTGTCGGCGGCGAGCATCACCGCATCGCCGATAGTCTTGATCACCCGGACACCTGGGTGAAGCGCTCTCCGGGCCTGTTCGGCCAGCGCGAGGGCGAGTTCGGCGGCTTCCTGGTCCCCGCACATTTCGGTCAGGACGCTGAAGCCGGCCAGGTCGATGAAGGCGACGGTGACCTGCACCTGCTCAAGTCCGGTCAGCTCCTTTGAGTTCGCGCCGTGGTGGTGCGGGTGCGCCGACGCGATCATCGGACACCCTCGTCGCGGCGCGCGCGAAACCGGGTAGTGAACGGATTCTCCCGGATCCGGAGGTCGGTCAGCGGCAGGGTTTGAAGATGCGGGCGCAGCTCGCCGCGGCCGATGAACCGGTGCGGTGCACCTTCGAGGCGATGCAGCAGCCGCGCCGGTGCGCTGGCGAGCAGGTCGTAGCCCACCAGTACCCCGCCGGGCGCCAGCACCCGGACCGCTTCGGCCAGAGCCCGCTCCCAGTCGAGCACGTGGTGCAACATGATGAACGAGACAACGGTGTCGAAGGCGCCGCCTGGAAACGGCAATGCGGTGGCATCGGCGACCTGAGCGTGGGCGCGACCTCCGAATGGCTGCATCCGGCGCCGGGCGGCCTCGACCATCGCGGGATCGACATCGGTCACTGTCAGTTCGACCAGATCCGGCGGCGACGCCGCGAGGATCTGGGTTGCCATCGCACCGCCGCCGCCACCGATCTCGAGCACCCGGCCCCGAGGCTCGATGCCCTGCAACGCCCACGGCAACACCCATCTGCCCGTCACCGCCTCCCAGGGTGCGCTGCGACAGAACAGTGACTCGATCGTCGACATCGATGGCATACCGGCCGCTCCTTACCCACCTCGCCCGGGGGCGGGTCGCCGCCCGAAAACGTCGTGGCACTCGATTACACCACAAAATAGCGCTATCATCGTCGTATGACGATGAATAAGTGTGCGGTGGCGACCGGCGCGGACCTCGATCCCGCGGTGGCGTTGTTTCACAGCCTGTCCGACGGCACCCGGCTGGCGATCGCGACCCGGCTCGCCCAGGGCGGTGAGGCCCGGGTGGCCGATGTGATGGCCGAGCTGGGGTTGGCGCAGTCGACGGTGTCGGCGCATGTGGCGTGTCTGCGGGACTGCGGGCTGGTGGTCGGCCGCCCGGTGGGGCGGCAGGTGTTCTACAGCCTGGCGCGGCCGGAGTTGATGGACCTGCTCGCCGCGGCGCAGACACTGCTGGCGGCGACCGGGAACGCTGTGGCGTTATGCCCTACGTACGGCACCGACAGCACGTGTTGCGACGGCCCGGCCGCCGGAGCCGGCGCCCCGGTAGAGAATGCGACGGCGGGGCGATGAGCGAGGCATGCGGCTGCGGGCACGACGAACCCGGCGAGGACGAGCAGGCTCCCGAACACTGGTGGCAGGTGCGTGAACTGCAGGCCGCCGCCGCGGCGGCGGTGGTTTTGCTCGCCGCGTACATCGTGGGTTGGGCCGGTGGCCCCGACATGCTGGCGATGGTCCTGGAGTGGGCGGCGCTGCTGATCGGGGCGTGGACCTTCGTGCCGTCGACCCTGCGGCGACTGGCCCAGGGCAAGATCGGCGTCGGAACGTTGATGACGGTCGCCGCTGTCGGCGCGGTGATCCTCGGCGAGGTCGGCGAAGCCGCCATGCTCGCTGTGCTGTTCTCGATCAGCGAGGGCCTGGAAGAGTACGCCGTCAGTCGCACTCGCCGGGGTCTGCGAGCGCTGCTGAACCTGGTCCCGGACACCGCGACGGTCCTGCGCGGCGACACCGCCAGCACCATCTCGCCGGCGGAGCTGGCGGTCGGGGACATGATGCTGGTCAAACCAGGCGAGCGGATCGCCACCGACGGCATCATCCGCCGCGGCCATACCGCCCTGGACGTGTCGGCGATCACCGGCGAATCGGTGCCGGTCGAAGCAGGTCCCGGCACCGAGGCCTACGCCGGGTCGATCAACGGAACCGGCGCCCTGACCGTCGAGGTCACCACCACCGCAGAGAACAATTCTCTGGCCAAGATCGTGCAGATCGTCGAGGCCGAGCAGTCCCGCAAGGGCGAGGCACAACGTCTCGCCGACCGGATCGCCGCGCCGCTGGTACCGGCGATCATGATCGCCGCGGCCGCCATCGCCATCGTAGGATCACTGCTCGGGGACCCCGCGACCTGGATCGAACGCGCCCTGGTCGTACTCGTCGCCGCGTCCCCCTGCGCGCTGGCGATCTCCGTCCCGGTCACCGTGGTCGCCGCGATCGGCGCCGCCAGCAAGATCGGCGTCCTGGTCAAAGGCGGCGCCGCCCTCGAAGCCCTGGGCCGGGTCCGCACCGTCGCCCTCGACAAGACCGGCACCCTGACCGCGAACCGGCCCACCGTCGTCGACATCGCCACCACCCACACCGCCCCGGCCACCGACACCGCCCCGGCCACCGACACGGTCCCAGACGCCGACACCACCGTTGATGGTGCCAGCGCCCGCACTCGGGAACAGCAGAACGTGCTGGCGGTCGCCGCAGCACTCGAAGCGCACAGCGAACACCCCCTCGCGCGGGCGATCCTGACCGCCCACGGCGACGGCACCACCGCGGCCGCCGACGTGCAGGCCATCCCCGGCGCGGGTCTGACCGGCCTCGTCGACGGCCGCCGTGCGCGGCTGGGCCGGCCCGGCTGGATCGCTGCCGGCGCGCTCGGCGACAAGGTCGCGGCGATGCAGGCCGGCGGCGCCACAGCCGTCCTGGTCGAATACGACCATCAGGTGATCGGAGCGATCGCTGTCCGCGATGAACTTCGCCCCGAAGCCCGTGAGGTGATCGAGCACCTGCACCGCAGCGGCGCCACGGTGGCGATGCTCACCGGCGACAACACCGCCACGGCCACCGCACTGGCGACAATCGCCGGGATCAACGATGTGCACGCCGATCTACGGCCGGAGGACAAAGCCCGCATCATCGCAGATCTGCGCACCGCACGCTTCACAGCGATGGTCGGCGACGGTGTCAACGACGCCCCCGCCCTGGCCGCCGCCGACCTCGGCATCGCCATGGGCGCCATGGGATCTGACGTCGCCATCGAGACCGCCGATGTTGCGCTCATGGGCGAAGACCTACGCACCCTTCCGCAGGCCCTCGGCCACGCCCGCCGGGCCCGGACGATCATGCTCCAGAACGTCGGTCTGTCCCTTGCCCTCATCGCGATCCTCATCCCACTAGCCCTGTTCGGCGTGCTCGGACTCGCCGCCGTGGTCGCCGTGCACGAGCTCGCCGAGATCGTCGTCATCGCCAACGGCGTCCGGGCAGGCCTCGTCACGCCGCTGCCGCCGCTGCCCACGTCCACCACCGAACCGGTCGCTTGGCCGGCGTCAGCGCACGCACCGCGATAGACACCAACGTCGCCTTCTGCGCCAAGTCGACAGTGCCCTTCATCTACGCACTTCCCGGCTGTCCCGGGCCTCGTGGTGTATGTCGTCAGACGTTAGATTGGGTGATGAGTTTGTTGAGGGTGGTGCCGGCGCTGCCGGTCGAGCGCATCGTGGTCGGTGTGGAGTTCTATTGCACACGTCTAGGATTCACGGTTGTTGCGTCAGATGATGGGTTCGCGAAGCTGGTGCGCGAGGGTGCCGAGGTGCACTTGTGGGCGGCGTTCGACGACGATTGGCGTGCGCGTTCTGACTTTGTCTCGATGCCGATCTGCAGTGGGGCTGAAAGCTTCCTCGCGGGAACGGCGAGTTGCCGGATAGAGACCGATGGGTTGGACGAGCTCTATCGCGAGATGGCGGCGGCTCAGGTTCTTCACCCGGGTGATGCTGGCGTGGGGCCCACGGATACCGAATGGGGCACCCGAGAGTTTGCGGTGGTTGATCTGGCTGGGAATTTGCTGACGTTCTTTTCGCCAGTAGTTGACGGGGCCTGAGGGGCCTGAGCAGTCGTGTCGTCGAGCAGGGCAGAATCGTTGATATGAGAGTGGAGATTCTCTATGTCGATGGATGCCCGAACTGGGTCGCGGCGGCTGAGCGTGTCCGCGCGGCGGCGGCCACGATCGGAAGGACAGATCTCGAAATCGGGTTGTGGCGGATTGGGTCGGATGCAGAGGCGGCAGCATCGCCATTCGCTGGTTCCCCGACGATACTCATCGATGGCACTGATGCCTTCGACGGTGCCCTTCACGTCGATCAACTTGCATGCCGTCTCTACCGGACCGAGGCCGGTGCGGTCGGGCTGCCGACCGTTGACCAACTGGCTGATGTACTCCGCGCCAGGGCTTAAGCGATCTCACCCAGCGGTTCCCGCGTAAGACGGCGGTCTGGTCCGGCGAATCCGCATCGGAAAGGAGCCGATCGTGTCGGTCCTCGCCACGCCGAACTGTAGGACAGTATCAGTCTGTATAAGATCTAGCCTTATACAGGCTGATACTTTGTTAGTGTTTGCTGGTGGAATCTGGTCTCAATCCCTTCACGCCGGGTTCGGGTACGCGTCCGCCTGAGCTGGTGGGTCGTACTCGGGAACTGGAGCGTTTCGATCTGCTCGTTGCGCGGGTCAAGCAACGTCACTATGACCGTGGGTTGATGCTGCAAGGGCTGCGTGGTGTCGGGAAGACGACGTTGTTGGCGACCATGGCTGACCAAGCTCGGCGTAACGATTGGGTCGTCGTCGAGGTCGAAGCGCAGACGAGTCAGGAAGGCGCTGAAGCCCTGCGGCGGCGAATTTCCAAGGACGTCACCCGGGCGCTTCGACGCCGAAAGTTCGCCCGGTCGATCGTGGACCGACTTCGGTCGATGACCGAGGAGTTTTCGGTGTCGGCGACCGCGTTCGGCACGGGAGTCAGCGTGTCCAAAGCTGCGCCGCCGCCGCAGGCATCGCTGGGGGTTGAGTTCGAAGATCTCGTGGAAGAGCTGTGCGATGAACTGCGCACAGAAGGCAACGCGTTCGGAGTGTTCGTCGACGAGATGCAGGAGCTCGAGGCGCCGCTGCTCCAGGTCCTGCTAGCAACCCAACACCGTGCCGCCCAACGGGGATGGCCGTTCTTCTTGGTCGGGGCGGGTCTGCCGAACCTCCCGCAAGTCTTAGCCGATGCACGGTCGTACGCGGAACGGCAATTCGACTACCGCACCATCGGGCCAGTGTCCAACGATGAAGCGCGGGCGGCGATCGTCGCGCCGATATCCCGGCTGGGGCAAGCTGTCACCGACGAGGCTGCTGACTATGTGGTCACTGCCAGTGCCGGCTACCCATACTTCCTGCAAGTGTTTGGATACGAACTATGGCGCGTGGCAACAGGATCACCGTTTAGCGTGATTGAAGCCGAAGATGCGGTGAGCACCGGACACGCCTCCCTCGACGCCGGCTTCTACAGCTCACGGTGGCTCCGCGCCACCGAGACCGAACGGCGATATCTACACGCCATGGCTGCCAGCGGTACCGAGCAACCGCGATCCTCCGCGGTCGCCACAGCCCTGGGCAGCTCCATGCAATCGGTGGCACCACACCGCGACGCCTGCATCAAGAAAGGCTTGATCTGGGCACCCGAACGCGGGGTCGTAGCCTTTACCGTTCCCGGCATGGCCGAGTTCATTCGCCGCCAGAACAACACCGGGTCGGCACACTGACCCCGACGAATGTCGGGCGCCAGCCTCTGCCCGCCCGACTTTCACGCCGTCGTCGTGGTTCAGCGACAGTTTTGGGCAGCACCCGCCGGTCGGTACGCATCATTGTTGGAGCTCACGCATGCTGCTGGTGGGTGTCGTAGTGGTGTCCGTCCCGAATTACTCGCGGCCGATGCGGCGGACGCCGAAGAATAAGGGGATGAACACGGCGATGCCTATGGCCGCTGCCCATGCCCAGTTGTGAAGGTGAGGCCAGCCGGGGTCGGTGATGGTGGGTGGATGCGGCTGGCGGGTATGGGCGACG
>NZ_DATCVM010000230.1:0-14198 GCF_036566845.1 Williamsia sp. | reverse complement strand
GAGCGCAGATTCGATGGCGTCCTCGGCGGCGTCGGCCAGTTTGTGGCCGCCGGGCCCGAAGAACTTGATCCCGTTGTCGGGCATCGGATTGTGCGAGGCCGAGATCATGACACCGAATGCGGCGGCGTAGTGATCGGTGAGGTAGGCGACCGCCGGTGTTGGCACCACGCCGACGCGCAGGGCGTCGACACCTGCTGCGGTCAGTCCCGCGCAGACGGCTGCTTCGAGCATCTCCCCCGATGCCCGGGTGTCACGGCCCACGATCGCAACCGGTCGCCCGGGTGCGGTGCGTGCCGACGCGAGGACTCGCGCTCCGGCTTGAGCCAGTGATAGTGCCAGTTCCGGTGTCAGGTCGGCGTTCGCCAGTCCCCGAACACCATCTGTGCCGAACAGGTGCCCCATAGATCTCCCTCAGTTCTCATGCACTCAGGCAGGCGTCCAATGATTCTGAACGCCTGCCTGAGGTCAAAACGAGCTTTGTGATGCGAGCGATGAAATGATCAGCGCTTGCTGTACTGCGAAGCCTTACGGGCCTTCTTCAGGCCGTACTTCTTGCGCTCCACGGCACGCGGATCACGGGTGAGGAAGCCTGCCTTCTTGAGGGCCGGCCGATCATCGGGGGTGACCTCGATCAGCGCGCGGGCAATGGCCAGACGCAGTGCGCCGGCCTGTCCCGACGGGCCGCCACCATGCAGGTTCGCGAAGACGTCGAACGTGTCGCTGCGCTCCACGGTGACAAACGGGGCCTTGATCAGCTGCTGGTGCACCTTGTTGGGGAAGTACTCCTCCAGGCTGCGTCCGTTGAGCTTGAACTCGCCGGTACCGGGCGACAAGCGCACGCGCACGACGGCTTCCTTACGGCGGCCGACGGTCTGAACCGGCTGATCGAACTCGATCGGCGCGCGGGTGACGGCAGGCTCTTCGACCACGGCGTCGTCCACGGTGTAGTCGTCGGCGCCGACCTCGGCTTCGATGACTTCAGCAGCCACAACTTCGGCTTCGGTCTGTTCGGACACGTTTTGCTCCTCCGGCGCCGTCACTGGGCAACCTGGGTGATCTCGAAGGGCACGGGCTGCTGGGCCGCGTGGGGATGGTTGGGTCCGGCGTAGACCTTCAGCTTGGAGGCCATGGCGTTACCGAGCTTGGTCTTCGGGAGCATCCCGATGATCGCCTTCTCGACGAGGCGCTCGGGATGGGTTGCCAGAGTCTCACCGACAGTGCGGGACTTCAGGCCGCCCGGGTGACCGGAGTGGCGGTAGAGCAGTTTGTCGTCGAGCTTGTTTCCGCTGACGGCAACCTTCTCGGCGTTGATGATGACGACGAAGTCGCCACCATCCATGTGAGGGGCGTAGGTCGGCTTGTGCTTGCCGCGGAGCAGGTTGGCGCTCTGCACGGCGAGGCGGCCGAGCACCACATCGGTGGCGTCGATGACAAGCCACGCATGCGTGATGTCACTCGCCTTCGGGGTGTACGTAGGCACAGATAGTCCTCTGTCTGGTGTTACGGAGCTGGTCCCGGTACGCGGCTGAGGTTCTCCTGGCGACCAGTGGGGACCCAGGCCTCGGCTCGTCTGAAATCCAGACGGCCGCGCACCAACCGATAACAGTACCGGTCGGCCGTTGCCATGGTCAAAACGCTGCGACGAGTCCCCGTGACGGCCGCGTGTCAGGGCCCGGCAATCCGCACCGATCCCACGGCGGCGCGGCACTGCGCGTCGACGGATTCACCGGCCGATCCGTTCTGGCAACCAATGCTGACCTGCAGACCCCGCTCCACCGCCAGGTACCAGCGGATCGGTCCACCGGACACCGGGACCTCGCGATAGCTGATCACCTCACGACCCGCGAACCGCGTGCTCGCGGAGAACTCCTGGACCACGCCGTCGCCGCGCTGGTCGATGCGATTGCGCAAGCTCACCGCGACCGACGCCAATGTAGAGGTGTCGCGGACGGAGTTCTGCAACACGATCAGACGACTGTCGTTCTCCGGTGCCGCGAACGTGGTCCTCGACACCACACCTTCTGCCGGTGGCTCACTGCTCTGTCGCCAGCCACCGGGAACCGTCAGGCTCACACGTCCGAGCTGGACGAAGCGATCTGCTGCGGCCGCCGGTGCCGTCGACGTCCCGTCTCGGATCGCCACCACGCCGATGGCCACGGCTGCCGCGCCGATCACCAGGACCGTCGCCACCGCGGCGATCAATCTCCGTCGGCTGCCGGTGGTGGGCCGGAGCGGTCCGTCGTCGATCCGGGGCCGGGGCAGATCGGCGCCGCCGAATCGCCGCAGCAGCGACCTGTCCGCCACCATCACGCGGCCGACGACGGTTGACTCCCGCGTACTCCGGCACACACCAGCGACCACCTCCCGATCGCGACCGTCGACCAGGATCGCCTCGACGCGGTTGTCCACCACGCTGTGCAGGAGATCAGGTAGTTCATCGGCCTCGGTGAGGACGCGGGTCGAGGTGATCTGCCAGCCGACCGCCGACGAGCGGAGTTCGTGGATGTCGATCCGATCATGGACCTCGATCACCACCGCGCATTGCGCTGCCGACTCGAGATGGGAACGTGCCACCGCCACCGCTCGTGGAACCAGTTCGAGCTCACCGCAGTGCGACGACGCCGCGTCCCGCAAGATCTCGGTGCGTCGGCGACCCCATGTGGTCGGGTGGACCAGCGTCACCGCGCCGAGTCCACCGATCGCCGGGGCGAACATCCGCGACCACGCCTCGGTGGTGTGCATCCGCCGTCCATCGATCGTCACCCCGGCCCCGTTGATGCCCGACACCAACGGCGCGATCGGAATCGGGCCGCGGGCGCCGACGGCGAACTCGTCGTAGGCGATGTCGGCCACCACCGCCCGGAAGCCTGGATCCGGATTCGCGGCACTGCGATCCGCGACGTTCGCGCCCACTGCCTTTCCGTTCACCCTGTTCTCGTTCACCGTGTCCCGATCACAGGGGCGGCAGGTAGGCGACTTGGATCATTTCCTGCGGGCGCGACCGTGAGACGAGTTCGCCGCGGCCCGGCACCAGCTTCTGCAGGCGGACGCGGCCCAGCAGGTAGCCCTCGTCCCGGTCACCGCTCATCAACAGGCCATCGGTGGAGAGGTCTTTCAGGCGCCCGATGATCGTGTCGAACAGTGCCCGGCCCGCGCCACCCGACCGCCGGGTGACGATCAGATGCAATCCGATGTCACGCGCCTGAGACAACAGGTCGACCAGTGGCATCAACGGGTTGCCACTGCCGGTTGCCACCATGTCGTAGTCGTCGACGACGATGTAGACGTCCGGACCCGACCACCAGCTCGCCTCACGCAACTGCTGCTGGGTCACATTCTCGCCGGGTATCCGCGCAGTGAAGAACGCCACCAACTCGTTCACCATCGGCGCCAGGGTCTGCGCCGAACTCGCGTATCCGGCAAGATGATCCGATTCGATGACACCCAGCATCGTTCGCCGGTAGTCGACCAGCACGATCTTCGTCTCGTCTGCAGTGCCGTTTTCGACGAGGCCGGCGACGATATTGCGCAGCAACGTCGTCTTCCCGTGCTCCACATCAGCGAAGGCCATGAAGTGCGGTTGCGTCGCGAAATCGAGGATCACCGGCTCGAGTTCCGCTTCGCCGACACCGATGGCGACCTGTTTCGGACCCAGCGCGATCCCACGATCGGCCACCGTGGTCAACATGTCCTCGCGGTCGAGGTGCGATGCGAGCTTGCGGACCGCCATCGCCCCGCGCCCGGGGTAGACGGCACACAGTCTCGACACCGTATCGGCCAACGCCGCGCTGAGGGTCTCCACCCCGGTCTCGGAATCGGTGCGCGGCAACGCGATCAGCATGTGCAACTGCTGCGGTGTGAGGCCGCGGCCCGGCCTGCCCTCCGGGACGAGTCCGGCGACCTTGCGGCCCATCTCCGAATCGAGCGGGTCGCCGAGGCGGAGTTCGAGGCGGCTGCCGATCAGATCCTTGATGGCCGGACGGACCTCGGCCCACCTCGCTGCCGTCACGATCACGTGGACGCCGTATGACAATCCCTGCGCCACAATGCTGTTGATCTGTTCTTCCAGGAAATCGAACTCGCCCCGAATCACGGCGTAACCGTCGACCACCAGGAACACGTCCCCGAACACGTCTTCGGACAACGCCTGATCGCCGGCTCGGCGCCGGTTCCGGAAGTCGCGCATCGATTCGATCCCCATGGCCGCGAACCGCAGTTCGCGTTGCCGTACGAGTGCCGCCACCTCGGCGACGGTCCGACGCACCGCATCCATGTCCGCGCGGCCGGCGACCGAACCCACGTGCGGCAGCCCCGCGATACCGGCGAGCGATCCACCACCGAAGTCGAGGCAGTAGAACTGCACCTGCTCCGGACTGTGCGTGGCAGCGGCGGCAAGTATCAGGGCGCGCACCGCATTCGACTTGCCCGACTGCGGTCCACCGACGATCGCCACGTTGCCGCGCGAGCCGGAGACATCGACCGTCAGGACGTCACGGCGCTGATCGTAGGGCCGGTCGACGATGCCCAGCGGGAACTCGAGGCGGCCGGTCTGCGGGGTCTGCCAATGCGGGGCCAGCATGTCGATCGTCGGCGACTGGTCCAGCGGCGGCAACCACACCTCATGTGCCGCCAGACCTTGACCCTCGATCTGGCCGACCACCGTCTCCAGCAACGTACGGGTCGTGGCTGCCGGTGCTGGCTCTGGAACCTCCTCGGCCAGAATCGGTTCGGGTGCCACCACCGGATCGGGCGGAACCCGCCCGGCGGTGAACATCTTGAGTCGGCCACCGCCGCCGGAGGTCGTCGAATATCCGGCGTCGGCCGCCGCCTGCGGTGGTGTGTACGGGCCGGAGACGTAACAGGTGTTGAAGCGGATCGGTTCGGCCGAATCACATTTCAGATATCCCGAACCAGGGATGTTCGGCAGGTGGTAGGCGTCGGGTACACCCAGAACCGACCGCGATTCGTTGGCCGAGAACGTCTTCAGCCCGATTCGATACGACAGGTGGCTGTCGAGACCGCGCATCTTGCCCTCTTCGAGCCGCTGCGACGCCAGCAGGAGGTGGATGTGCAGCGACCGTCCCAGCCGGCCGATCGCAACGAACAGGTCGGCGAAGTCGGGTTTCTGCGCGAGGAGTTCGGAGAATTCGTCCACCACGATGAACAGTGCCGGCATCGGTTCCAGTGCGGCACCGGCGGCCCTGGCCCGTTCGTAGTCACCCACATTCGCGAAGTTGCCCGCGGCCCGCAGCACCTCCTGACGCCGATTCATCTCACCGGACAGCGCATCGCGCATCCGGTCGACCATCGACAGTTCCTCTTCGAGGTTGGTGATCACCGCGGCAACGTGCGGAGCCGCGTCGAGACCCAAAAATGTTGCGCCACCTTTGAAGTCGACCAGGACGAGGTTGAGTGCCTCGGGTGAATGCGAAGCCAGCATCGACAGCACCAGCGTGCGCAGGAACTCCGATTTTCCCGAGCCGGTGGCGCCGATGCACAGACCGTGCGGACCCATCCCGCCCTCGGCCGCCTCTTTGATGTCGATCTCGACCGGAGTCCCGTTGCCCGAGTAGCCGATCGGCACCCGCAGCCGGTTGCGCGCGGTCCGCGGCGCCCACACGCCGCGCAGGTCCAGGCGGGTCGCATCGGCGATCCCGAGCAGGTTCATCAATCCCGGATCGCTCGGTGACACCTCCTGCTCCAGGCTGACGAGCTGCGCGGCGGTGGCGAGCCGGTACCGCGCCATCGACCGGGCGAAGGCCTCGGCCTCGGGAACGCTCAGCGCATCCATGTCGGCGAACTCCTCGACACCGAACGCGCTCCGCGCCCCCACCTTTCCGTCCCGGACCACCAGTTGCAGTCCGCGCCGGGCAGCCAGACCGTCTGGTGGTGCCGACAAGTCGAGGACCGAGACCGCCTCCATACCGGCGTCCCCGACAATCCGTTCGTCGCCGGACACATGTCCGTCGTCGATGATCACGACAAGCTGGGCACGGCCGGCGGCCGGCGGCGCCGAACGAGAGAACCGTCCCCGTTCGAGGAGGTCGACGGCGAGATCGTCCTCGAGATCTGCCAGTGACCGGTAGATCATCCGGACCGATCCGATGCCGTCGCGCTCGTAGGGATGCTGGACGTGCGGCAGCCACTTGCACCAATCCCACGATTCGGCGGCCGGGTCGGCTGTCACGACCGCGACCATCAGCTGGTCGGGTCCGTGAAAAGCACACAACTCCAACATCATCGACCGGGCGAGCTGGCGGGTCTCCTGCCTGGCGCCTTCGATGTTGATCGCCGGGAATCCCCGCAACGACACCGCGGTGGGCAGTCCGTGGACCACCGAATGCGTGCGAACGAAGCGGCGCAGGGCCACCGCCGACACCGGTTCGACGTCTTCGAGGGGACCGGTCTCCGGCGGCATCAGCCGCGTCGCGAGGCGTTGGGATCCGACTCCGACGCGGACGTGACCGAAGTCGTTGTCCCCGCGGCGCCGCTCCCACATCCGCCTGCCACCGACGACCCCGAGCAGGGCGGCAGGCTCGGGATGACTCCATTCGAGGGCGTCACGTTGGGCTGCGCCGGTCTCGTGGACCTCGTCGCGGACCTGGCACAGATACCGGAAATAGTCTTTGCGCTCTTCGTTGAGTTCGGCTGCGCGCTTGCCCCCGCGGTTGCCCCCACCTGCGTACATGCCGAACATCGACATCAGCATCATCATCGGGAACATCATGAACAGCGGGTTCGACAACATGTTGCGACCGCCCGTCACGAACATCATCGCGATCATGCCCACCACGGCGAACACCATCACCACAGGCATCATCTTCATCAAGAGATTGCCCGGCACCACCCGCGGCACATCCGGTGGCACCTGCAGATTCACCTCGCCACCCGGCGCCCGCGGCGCCGGCACCCGCGGACGCCGGACAAAGCCCTCGGTCGTGCCCGCCGTCATCGCGACATCATGGATTTCAAGACCCCACCCCTGAACTCGACTTGCTCCCCTGGGCGCACATCATTCCTCATGGAGTTGTGGGCGGCACCACGAAGGCCCCGATTCATCCACATCCGGCCGGTGGCAGGGAGGCAGGTGTCGGAACGGTTCGCTATGGTCATCGGTACTTGGTGGGGATCTCTTGGGGGGAAATCATGACCGCTGCTGATCTTTTGGCGGAGCTGGACGCTGCTGCCGGCTCCGAACCGTCGCTCGCGCGGGTCTCGGTGATCGGTGGGACAACACAGTTCGACGTCGGGCTGCCCGCCGCCGTCGCGGTGGCCGCACTCATCCCCGACCTGGTGGCCCTGATCAGCACCCGGGCCCCGGTCGATGACGACGAGAACGAGGCCAGGCCCGGCCCGATCCGCGATCACTGGACACTGGCCCGCGTCGGTCACGACCCGATCCCGCCCAACCGCAGCCTCGGCGATGCCGGCGTCCGGGACGGTGACCTGCTGATTCTGCGAGCGGTACCGGCCCGCGAGAGTGCCGTCCTGTTCGACGACGTCATCGACGCCGTCGCCCGCCTCGGCGAGGCCCAGTTCTCCGGCTGGGATGCCGCCGCGGCCCGGGTGATGGGATACGTGGTGGCAGTCGGCGCCTCGGCGCTGTTGTCGCTGTCGCTGCTCCACGAGCGCGGTGACCGTGATCTGCTGTGGCCCGTACTCATCGCGGCCCTGGCCGCCGTGGCCTTTGTGGTCGCCGGCGCGGTCGTCGGACGTTACTACGACGATCCGGGCACCGCTGCGATCGCGTCCCTGTGCGCGATGGCACCCGCGATGGCGACCGGGATGATGGTGCCGCCCGGCGCATTTGGTGCCGCCCACCTGACACTCGGCTTTGCCGTCCTCACCGTTCTGGCGGCACTGGCCTACCGCATCTCCACCGCCGGCCCGCTGATACATTCCGCCGTCGGCACCGCCGCGGTGTTCGGAACCTTCACATCGCTTGCGCAACTGCTCTTTTCACCCGGGACCGTCGATCTCGGCGCCGGACTGTGCGCGGCCGCCGTACTCGCGATCTCAATGGCGCCGCGCATCACGATCCTGCTGGCCAGACTGCCCCTGCCCCCGGTCCCGACCGCCGGCGCAGCCATCGACCCGGCCGACTCGGCACCTCGGCCGGCCATCGAGGGCATCGGGGCGATCGGTGCCATGGCACTGCCCTCGGCGGCCGCTCTCGAACTCCGAACGAAGACGGCAGCGCGGTATCTCACCGGCCTCATCTGCGGTACCTCTGCGGCCGCGGTGGCCGGAATGGCCATGGTGGCCTATCCCGTCGACGAATTCAGTTGGCGTTGCACCTTTTACGCGCTGATCATTGCCGCACTGCTGTGCCTGCGCGGACGCTCCTACGCCGACCTCGCACAGGCGTCGATCCTCATCGGCGCCGGCGCGATCGGATTCGGTGTGACCGCGGTCCTGGTGGTTCTGGGCCCGGGTGATCACGCGGCGGTCGCGATGGCCGCCATCGCGGCGGTCGCCGTGATCGCGCTCCTCTGCGGTGTCGTGGCGCCGCGGTCATCGTTCTCGCCGGTGACGCGCCGCATGGTCGAGATCACCGAATATGTGTTGATCGCCGCCGTTGTCCCGCTGATGTTCTGGATCATGAACCTCTTCGCCGCGGTGCGCGACCTGTGATCGATCCGGTCCACACCCGGAACCCGCACCCACCGAAGCAGGACAACCGCATCATCCGGCGGATCGCCGCAGTCGCCGGCGTGGTGGCCGTGCTGGCAGCACTCCCGGCGCCGACCGCCGGTGCCATCACCCCACCGGTGGTCGAGGCCGGTTCCCTGGTGCGCAATGCCCCGGTGGCGCCACCGGAAGCCACCGAACAGAAGATGTTGTGCGCCAAGCCGGTTCTGGCACCCGGTACCGACATCACCGTGCCGTCGGCCGCGCAGACCATGATGAGACTGCCCGATGCCTGGCGATTCAGCCGGGGCGACGGGCAGAAGGTGGCGGTCATCGACACCGGCGTCACCCGTCATCCGCGGCTCCCCCGCGTCCAGGCCGGTGGCGACTACGTCGCGCGCACCGACGGCACCGACGACTGCGACGGACACGGCACCCTGGTCGCCGGAATCATTGCCGCGCAACCCTCGTCGACCGATGCCTTCGCCGGGGTGGCACCCGAGGCTTCGATCATCGCGATCCGGCAGTCGAGTGGGGCCTTCGAGGCCAAGGACCGGCGACGGAACCCGGCTCCGGATCCGACGGTGGGGTCCGGTTTCGGCACCGTCCAGACGTTGGCCAATGCGGTGGTCCGGGCAGTGGATCTGGGTGCCACGGTCATCAACATCTCCGAGGTGGCCTGCGGTTCGGCCGGCACCGACCTCCACGACAAACAACTGGGCGCAGCGGTGAAGTACGCGTACGACCGCAATGTGGTCGTGGTCGCCGCGGCGGGCAACCTCACCCAGGGTTCGGCCTGCTCCTCGCAGAATCCACCGCCGAATCCCGCGAATCCCGAACTCGCCGGGTGGGACACGGTCACCACCGTCGCCAGCCCGGCCTGGTACGCGCCGTATGTGCTGAGTGTGGCAGCGGTCGATTCCGAATCGGGGTCGCCGGCGGGGTTCAGTCTGTCGGGCCCCTGGGTGGGCGTCGCGGCACCAGGCACCGACATCCTGAGCCTGGACAACGCCGCTGGGTCAAACAAGTTGGTCAATGCCCACGATGGCGACAAGGGACTCACCAGCATCGACGGCACCAGCTTTGCCGCGCCGTACGTTGCCGGGGTGGTGGCGCTCGTCCGGGCGAAGTTCCCCGAATTGAACGCCGCCGAGGTGATGGAACGGATCACCCGGACCGCACACGCACCGGGAACCGGGCGCGACAACACCATCGGTCACGGGGTGATCGATCCGGTTGCGGCCCTGACCTATGACGTGCCGAAGGTCCAAACCGACTGGGCCGTTCCGCAGGCGATCTCGACTCCGGTCGAGAATCCTCCCGCCGATACCGGACCACGCACGGCCGCACTCATCGGAATCGGGGCGTGCGCGGTGATCCTGATCGCCGGTTGGGCCGTCTCGATGCCGGCGCGGCGCTTACGCAAGCTGGAGCCCGACGAATACTGACCCTGGCGTCCGGCGCCCAGTCACGACCCCACCCTGGCCCACACTCGCCGATCAGCGCATAAGTCCTTTCACCACAAGAGTTTTCGGAATCTCGTTGCCGGTCAAGACAGTCGGCTGAGGCGGGCACCGGCCGCTGTCACATCACCAGCCGCGTAGCCGCGACGGCCGCACCCGGACAAGCACCGAATAGTCTGCCCTGAACTTCTCGGGGGTCATCTCGAGGCCGCGGATCGCGTCCGCGTATTTCGCCACGTACGCATCCCATTCAGCCGGGCTCGGCCCGTCGGGGTCAACGGATGCGTCCGCTGTGAACACCGCCACGTCGCCGCCGTCGGGGGTGCTGTTGAAGTTGATCGCCACCGTCGAATTGGCGGCGATGTTGGCGAGTTTGGGCGCCTGTGGTTCGGAGAAGATGAGGAACTCGTCAGATGACCACAGGAACCACACCGGTGTGGGCACGGGTACTCCGGATGGTTTGACGGTCGTCAGCCAGATGACGTGTTCGGCGCTGAGCCGCTCACATTGACGCTCGGTCGGTTGCAATGTCGTAGGTGTCATGAACATCACAACAATGCCCGGGGCCCCGATTCTTCCGAATCGGGACGCCGGGCATCGGAATTACTTGGTCGTGCGAGCCGGACGCAGTTCGCGCGGCAACGCGAACGTCAGCGTCTCCTGCGCGGTGGTCACCGATTCGACACCGTCGAAGCCATGTTCTTTCAGCAGGTCCATGACGCCGCGGACCAATACCTCCGGCACCGATGCACCGGAGGTGATGCCCACCGTCTGTACACCTTCGAGCCACGCGAGGTCGATGTCGCGGGCGTAATCCACCAGGTACGACGCATTCGCGCCGGCCTGCAACGCCACCTCGACGAGGCGAACCGAGTTGGACGAGTTCTGCGAGCCGACGACGATCACCAGCTCACATCGCGGTGCCATCGCCTTGACGGCCACCTGCCGATTCTGCGTGGCGTAACAGATGTCATCGCTCGGCGGATCGTTGAGCAGCGGGAACTTCTCCCGCAGGCGCGACACCGTCTGCATGGTCTCGTCGACCGACAATGTGGTCTGCGACAACCAGATCACCTTGGATTCGTCGCGGACGGTGACCCGATCGACGCTCTCCGGTCCGTCGACGAGCTGCACGTGGTCGGGGGCCTCACCGGCCGTGCCTTCCACTTCTTCGTGACCCTCGTGACCGATCAGCAGGATGTCGTAGTCGTCGCGGGCGAAACGCTTGGCCTCCTGGTGCACCTTGGTGACCAGCGGGCAGGTCGCGTCGATGGTTCGCAGGTTGCGTTCGGCGGCCGAGTCGTGGACCGCCGGGGAGACACCGTGCGCAGAGAAGACGACGAGCGCACCCTCGGGAACCTCGTCTGTCTCGTCCACGAACACCGCACCGCGGTCGGTCAGCGTCTCCACGACGTGACGGTTGTGGACGATCTCCTTGCGCACGTACACCGGAGCGCCGTGCTTCTCCAGCGCTTTTTCCACCGTCTCGACGGCGCGATCGACGCCCGCGCAGTAGCCGCGCGGCTCAGCGAGCAGGATCTTCTTGCCTGAAGGGATGTTCTCGGCCGAACTCATGACAATCAGCCTACGGGCTATCCCACCCTTCTGGTGGCCACCACATCGCCCATGAGGCAGAGTATGGACATGATCCGACCACCTTATGCCGCAAGGGTCGCCGCCGGGGTTGTTGTCACCGTGCTCGAAGAGACACGCAAATTGCCGACAACGGCGATCACCCTTCCGATGACCGCGGTGAGCCAGACATTGCAGGCCGCAATGCGCTTTCAGCAGGGCATCGCCGAAATGGCCATCAGGGGCGACGAGGTCTTCGAGTCACTGCTCGGGCGGGCCGAGGAAGAGCCCGAGTGGGCCACCTTCGACGAAGACGACGACGACTACGTCGCGCCGCCGGCAGCGCGCCCGGTGACTCCTGCCACACCCACCGACGCCGATGACGACGACACGTCCGCGCCGTCGGGCTCGGGCCGGTTTGCGCTCTACAGCTCCGCTCCCGACCTCGATTCCGACAACACCTCCGACAACCCGGTACCGGCTGCCGGTACGAACGGGAATGCTCCCGAGATCGTCGAAGCTCTCGATTACGACACGCTGACGCTGGCTCAGCTGCGGGCCAAACTCCGCACCATCGGCCTTGCCGAGCTCAAAGAGCTCGCCGCCTACGAGAAGGCCACGCGGGCGCGGGCCCCGTTTGTCACCATGCTCGACAACCGTGTGACCGCCGCGAGCAAGTAGTCTGCGGACAGTGAGCAATACGCCCGAATCGGCGTGGCCGGTGCGGACGATCAACACGAAGATCGCCGACTGGCTGCACAAACTGGGACAGGTCTGGGTCGAGGGTCAGCTGACCCAGATCAACCGACGTCCCGGTACCCGTACCGCATTCCTGACGCTGCGCGATCCCGCCGCGGACATCTCGATCCAGGTCACCTGCAGCCCGGATCTGCTGACGCGCGCCCCGGTCCCACTCACCGAGGGCGCCCGGGTCGTGGTCCTGGGCAGGCCGAACTTCTACACCGGCCGCGCCACGGTGTCGCTGCGTGTCACCGAGATCCGGCCGATCGGCATCGGCGAGCTCCTCGCCCGGATCGAGCGGCTTCGACGACTCCTGGCCGCCGAGGGCCTGTTCGACGCCGGCCGCAAGCGCCCGCTGCCGTTCCTGCCCGCAACCATCGGCCTCATCACCGGCCGCGCCAGCGCCGCCGAACGCGACATCATCTCGGTGGCGCAAAAACGCTGGCCTGCAGTACGTTTCGAGATCCGCAACGCACCTGTCCAAGGCCCGACGGCGGTCCCGGCAATCCTGAAACACCTCGCCGAACTCGACGCGCACCCCGGTGTCGACGTCATCATCCTGGCGCGTGGCGGCGGGAGCGTCGAGGACCTGTTGCCGTTCTCCGACGAGGCGTTGTGCCGGGCCGTGGCCCAGGTCACCACCGCGGTGGTCAGCGCCATCGGACATGAGCCGGACTCCCCTGTGCTCGACCTGGTGGCCGACCTGCGGGCGGCGACTCCCACCGACGCCGCCAAGCGCGTCGTCCCCGATGTCGCCGTCGAACTCGCCGCCGTCCGCGAACTTCGCGCGAGAAGTGCTGGGGCACTGCGCAATTGGGTCACCACCCAGGTGCGGAGTCTCGATTCACTGCGCGGCCGGCCGGTGCTGGCCCAGCCGTATCGCATCGTCGACGACCGGATCGACGAGATCGAGCGCGCCGCCCGCGACATCCGCCGCGACGTCGCCCGGCTCGTGTCCCACGAGGAGCAACGGATCGAGCATCTGCAGGCCAGACTCTCCACTCTCGGCCCGGCACAGACACTCGCGCGCGGTTACGCGGTGGTGCAACGGGTCCCCGGGGCGGCCAGTAGTTCCGACGAGGATCCCCACGTGGTGATGTCGGTCGATGACATGCCGATCGGGACCCAATTGAGGATTCGGGTCGCCGATGGCGCCACCCGGGCCGCGGTGATGGGTGTGGAGAAACCACGGGGCAGCTGACGGACCCGCGTACGAAAAGACCAAACAATAGGGTGCGACACGCGCAGGCGCAGTAGGTGCCGCCCCGGGCTCGGACAAGAAGGAACACAGTGGCAGCGAAGAAGGACGTCGACAGCAACGAGCAGGCGATCGGCGAACTGGGCTACGAACAGGCCCGCGACGAGCTGATCGTCGTGGTCCGCACGCTCGAACAGGGCGGGCTCGACCTGGACGCGTCCCTGCAACTCTGGGAGCGCGGCGAGGCACTGTCGCGCCGGTGTGAGCAACATCTCGAGGGGGCCCGAAAGCGCATCGAGTCGGTTCTCGGGGCCGAAGACGACGACGATTTCGAGGACGACAGCGACGAAGACCTCGAGGACGAGGACTGAAGTCCGGTTCCGGCGGCCCGGTCACTTATCGTGCTCGTCGGCCGTTTATGACCATCGCGAGCTCCCTGCAATACTCGGGTGGTGGCTGCAAAACCCCGGATTCTGACCAACAACAAAGACATGATCTGGTCTTTGATCCCTTTGTTGTTGCTGTGCCTGTTCGTGGCAGCGGTGTCCGGTAACTGCTCGGTCGGATTGACCGGCGGGGCCGGCGACGACAAG
>NZ_DATCVM010000229.1:0-2670 GCF_036566845.1 Williamsia sp. | reverse complement strand
CATTCGCCGCCGCTGGACTGGCCATCGCGGCCGCACCGACGGCCTCCGCCGTTCCCGGCGGCCCCACCCTGACCGCCGCCGCCGTGCCCGTCTACCAGATCCCCGCGATCGGCCTCCAGGTCAGCGGATTGGTGGTGCCCGGACCACTGCTGCTGTCGGTGAACGCATCGTCGCAGTCACCGGGCAACACCACCTTCAGTGCACCAGCCCGCCCGGAAACCTGTTCGTCCAGCGCTGCCGGATCGCTCGTCCGGATCAACTTCGTGAACCTGAGCACCGGCACCGCCGGGTCGACCACCGTGAAGCCCTGTCCGTACTACCTCAATCCGACACCCGTTCAGTCGACCGTCCACACCGGTTCGGGCCCGGTGGCCATCACCGTATCCATCACCGGATCCTGGGCATATCCCAACGCCGGCCAACCGTCGCTACCCGGTTTCGGAGGATTCGTCGCGCCCTGACCACCGTTGCGCCGGTCACATCCACCGGGGCCTGGACAATTCACCTATCGGTCGATCGATAGGCTCACCCACGGTTCAGGTGTATGACGCCTGCCAGCGAGCTCATACCCCCGTGAGCTCGGCGGATGAAGGGCGCGACGATTCCGATGACCGATACGCAGCTGCAGGATCTTTACGACGAAGTGATCGCCCGCAACCCGGGTGAGCGTGAGTTCCACCAAGCCGTCAAAGAGGTGCTCGACAGTCTCGGTCCCGTTGTCGCCCGCCACCCGCAGTACACCGACTCCGCGATCATCAAGCGACTCTGCGAACCCGAACGCCAGATCATCTTCCGTGTCCCCTGGACCGACGATGCCGGCCAGGTCCAGATCAACCGCGGTTTCCGGGTCGAGTTCAACTCCGCACTCGGGCCGTACAAGGGCGGACTGCGGTTCCACCCGAGCGTCTACCTGGGCATCGTCAAGTTCCTGGGGTTCGAGCAGATCTTCAAGAACGCACTCACCGGTCTGCCCATCGGCGGCGGCAAAGGCGGATCCGACTTCGACCCCAAAGGCCGGTCCGACGCCGAGGTCATGCGTTTCTGCCAGTCGTTCATGACCGAGCTCTACCGGCACATCGGCGAACACACCGATGTTCCGGCCGGCGACATCGGTGTCGGGGGTCGCGAGATCGGCTACCTGTTCGGCCAGTACAAGCGCATCACCAACCGCTACGAATCCGGTGTCCTGACCGGGAAAGGACTGTCGTGGGGCGGTTCTCAGGTACGGACCGAAGCCACCGGGTACGGCACAGTCTATTTCGTCGAGGAGATGCTGAAGGCGGCCGGTGAGTCGTTCGACGGAAAGCGTGTGTCGGTCTCCGGGTCAGGAAACGTTGCCATCTACGCCATCGAGAAGATCCAGCAACTCGGCGGCATCGTCGTCGCATGCTCGGATTCGAGTGGATACGTCGTCGACGGCAAGGGCGTCAACCTCGAACTGCTCAAAGAGATCAAGCAGACCCGACGCGGCCGCATCGAGGAGTACGCCGAAAGCCGGGGTGCCAGTGCGACATTCAGCACCAACGGCACGATCTGGAACGTTCCGGTGGACATCGCCCTACCCTGTGCGACGCAGAACGAACTCCAGGTCGACGACGCCAAGTCGCTCATCGCACACGGCACCACGATCGTTGCCGAGGGCGCGAACATGCCCACCACCCCCGAGGCGACCAGATTGTTCGCCGACTCCGGAGTACGGTTTGCGCCCGGTAAGGCCGCCAACGCCGGTGGGGTGTCGACCAGCGCGCTCGAGATGCAGCAGAACGCGTCGCGGGACTCCTGGACGTTCGAGCACACCGAGCAGCGTCTCGCCGAGATCATGCGGAACATCCACGACACGTGCCTGCACACCGCGGACGACTACGGTGTTCCCGGCAACTACGCCACCGGCGCGAACATTGCCGGCTTCACCCATGTTGCCGATGCGATGATCGCGCAAGGCCTCATCTGAGCATCGCACCACCGCGATCGGTCAGCGATTACGACGCCAGATGTCGCCGGAGAGCACGGTGGCGAATCCACACCAACCGGCGTATGGCGCCAGGGCGCCGGCCGCGGTGGTCGATGCCGGTGCCGCGCGGCGGACCAGATCGGCACTGCTGACAGTGAGCGCCGCAGCTGTCAGTGTCGCCATGCCGGTGCGGTGCGCTTTGAAGAACACCCAGGTCCAGGCGCCGTTCAAGATCAGATTCACGGTCAACGCGCGCTCGAAGGCCGCCGCGTCGATATGCCGCATGTCGTCGTTGAGAGCATCGATCGTGGCCGCGGAACTGATGGCGACGTCGGTGTACAGCGCCGTCCACACGATCGGGAACACCGACGCGGGAGGCTGAAAGGGCGGCTTCGACAATCGCCGGTACCACCGCGAGTTCGTGTCCCTCGATGCGAGCGAACCGATCACGGCCGTAATGGCGACCGCACCAGCAGTTTTGACAATCGAACGCACGGCAGGCACTCCTTCGACGTCGAACAGACCCACTGCCAAACGTACCCGCCAGACACGGCCACCCACTACGCGATGGCCGGAGGCTGCAAAAGGACTTTCGACTCGGGGCACTAGTGTCCTGCGCCTGAAATATCTTGTTTAATTGTAGAATTGGTTCATGGCACGCACTGGTCGGCCGAAGGCGCCGCTGGATCTGACCCAAGCTGAACGCGACGAGTTGAACC
>NZ_DATCVM010000228.1:0-3971 GCF_036566845.1 Williamsia sp. | reverse complement strand
AGCCCGTACCGCAGCGGCTCACTGTTGGCGAGCTTGGTGGTGACAGCGACGCTGCGGCCCCCCGCGGTGACGGTGTAGTCCGCACACTGCTCAGCAAAGTCGGACACGGCATTGAGCCCGGCGGAATCCGACGTTGCCACGGTCGCGACGAAAGACTGACTGACATTCGGAGCTTCTCCCATCTGTCCCACCCAGGGACCGGTTCCGCGAGATGTGGACCAGAATGCAGCGCCGAGCCGACCCCCTGGGGCGCAGTCGGCGGAGTCCACTTCCCACTCGTCGGTGGTCCCGACGGCCTGCGCGATTGCCGGGATCATGTCAGCTGGACGTATCTCCGGGTCGGTGACCTCCCATTCGCCGAACACCGAGCGAGGGAAGTCCAGCGCGGTGACAGCGTGGCCACGGAGATCGTCGGCACTGGGGCCGGAGGTGTCGGTAGGTGCTTCACTGCAGCCGGCCACGACTACTGCAGCCAGGCCGATAACTGCTGCAGGAAAATAGATGCGACGGTTCACGCAATGTCCTCTTCTCGGTGGTGAGCGCCAGTGTCACCGTCACCATGCCTGACTGGTTCTCCACACAGACTTGAGACAAGCCTCCTCGCCGATCGAAGCCGCGGTGGAGAACATCTCAAGGAACATCTCGCTCTACAGTGACTGGCCGCTCTCACCCGCAGTGGCGCGGCTGAACGCTCAACTCAGCAATAGGCCAACCTCACACAGCTGGGCAAGGAGACGACGATGACAGGATCTGGAGGCGCAGGCACACCCCGCCGGCGCAAACGCAGGAAATCGATAAAGCTGCACCTCCATGCAGGGTTGCCGCTGTCAGCGCGATGGGGGCACGTAGACGTGACTCCAGACGTGATCGCGCAGCAGCAACAGTCTCTACGTGCGACGCTCTGGATCTTCCCGCCAGGCACGAACTCGCGCGAGCGAGCCCTCATGCGAATTCGCATGCTCGCGAGGAGCTGGACGGGCATCCTCGGATTTCTGGTCATCGTCGGCGTTGTCGGTACCGCTTTCGGTATTGGCGGAGTTGTGATCACCACCATTGCAGTCCTCGCACTCTGGCTTGGGGCACGTCAAGGCACCGCGCGAATTCACAAGGGAACCCGACACCTCCAGATCGTGGTCCGGCCGGACGGAGTCAGAGGCGATCTCGCCGAATTCGAGTCGATTGCCACCCAGCTCGATTCCCTCGACGCCGCGAACCTGGCCCCTGTGAACTACGAGGCCGAATGGGGGCACATTTACAGACAACTCGGTCCCGGGCGCCGATGACATCGCTACACGGCAACGAAGGGCGGCAAGCGAGGCGAAACTGGAGAAGCCGTCAGCGAGTATTCGCCCCATGCCCAGCACCGCCCTCGCGCTAGATATCGGCGCCACCACAGTGTGTGCGACTGTCCGTGACCGGAACGGCCGGATCGCGAATGTGCGCGTCGACAACTCCGACACTGTCCCGGCCCGTCTGGTTGTCGATCGAGGAACCCCCCGGCCGCCACACGGAGACGACGCGCCCACAATCCCTCAATTGGGCTCTGTCATCGACCGACTCGACGTCGCATCTACAGTCATCGACGGAGTGGCTTGGTCCGCAGACACCCTGCTGGCCATCCTGCTCGACCCGATTCTCAATGCGGCCGCTGCCTTACTCGGCTCGCCGCCGGCGAAGATCATGATCGTGGTCCCGTTCTGGTGGGATCACGACCGACAGAGACGATTCCAGCTCACTATCCACGCAGCGCTCCGCCGACCCGTCGTGATGGTGCCATCCGACAAGGCCTTCGCGTACTCAGCTCCTTCACCTGCAGTAGGCACCCACCGAATCGTCATCGACTGTGGGGCGTCAGCTCTCGCAGCCGTGATGGTGGGAGGAGGTACACGCGGTCCGCGGATCGCCGCCACTGCCGCCGTCGAGGACGGCGGCGACATCTTCGATCGGATCCTGCTCGCCAATGCCCTCACTGCCGCAGATCACAGCGAGCTGGCGCTCGACGCGCGGTGGGCTTTCGCCGGAGTGCCACGAATAAGGGCAGGGCGCGAGGCTCTCTCAGACGTTGACGCCGTCGCAGTCGCACTTCCGAAACCCGTCGGACCGATCACGTTGTCGAGTGAAGACGTCGATGAAACCGGCGCCGAATTCTTCGTGAGTGCATTCGGTGAGCTGTTCAGGAGTTTGGACGCCGCTCATCCGGAGGCGGCCGATGTTCGTGAGCAACAAGGACTGTTGCTGTGCGGAGGACTCGCCTACGATCCCGCCATCTCGAGCGCTGTCCGAGCATATTCATCCCGTGGTGCTCGTGTGATGCCGCACCCGCAGCACACCCTGTGCCGCGGCGCTCTAGCGTTCGGTTCCGCCGACTACGACAGCACCCACGACCCCGACCCCCTGCCGGCAAAACATGCGGAAGTAGACGACATCGATACGGAGATAGGTGTCGGACGCGGCTGGTCACGGCGCACGCTCGCTGTCTACGGCGGGCTCGGTGTCGCCGCAGTGGCCGTGGCCGTCGCCGGCGGTCTGGCGCTGTCCTCCTCGATGACAGGGCCGGCGGATCTCCGCGCGAGTGATTTGCAATCGGTCGCCGCCGCAGTGCTGCCAGCCGAAGGCGCGATCGCCGGCACCACCATGAAGACCTGGACCGATGGCGTCAGCCGCTCCGACCCGACGATGCGAACCCTCACCGGCGACAGACTGGAAACCCTGGCATGCGGAGGGGGCCGACTTGCAACCGACGGGGAGGGGGAAGGGATCCGGCTGGAAGCAACCCGAGTTTTGATAGACGACGGTGATACCGACCCAGTGACTACGTTCGACCAATTCGATTCCAGCGCAACGACGAACGTCACGGTGACTGCCGCTATCGTCGCCCGCGATCAGCGCGACCAAGTGTGGTCGGCCATCCACAAATCGAACGAACGGTGCACGTCAACCAAGGACGACCTGGTGCGAACCATCGTCGCCATCCCGCAGGACGGCCCGGACCCAGGACCGCCGACCTACAGCGAAAACCTCCCCGGCACGCAACTACCGACATCTACCGCCGCGACACCATCCAGAACGTCGAGCGGATCCGAGCAGGGCGGAGTCACGATGAGCACACAGCGACAAGCCTGGCGCGGACTGGTACCGGCGGCTGCATCAGGCAGCGACACGGACATGCATGTGACGTGTGTCCTCGATATCGACGGGGTAGTGCTGCGTCGCTCGTGCGCCACGGCGAAGTCGTCCGCGAAGGCCGACACGCTAGCTCAAACGGGTGCCGCAGCGTTCAACCCCGCTCCGGAGTCGGCGAAATGACCGACCCGGATCGCCAAAAGCTGATGCACGCTGCCGAACTCGTGGACGTCACGGTCACCGTGCTCGCGCCAGCGGTGTTGATCCGCCGAGCGATTGCACACTTCAATTCCCGACTCGCTCCCGGACAACGACCTGCCGAGACCACCTCCAGCGAAGCGTTCCTCAAACGGCTCTGCGTGAACTGGTTGCGACACACCGGATCACGCTATGACACTCACCGGAACCACGTTCGCCAGACCGGTGGTCAGCAGCTGTCCGATACCGCTGGCAACGTCATCAAGAAGAGGGTGCTGATCGAGATCGCACGCATCTACCCCTGGCTGGCTGATGAAGCTCAACGCCAGTTCCGCGAGCTCGACCTACCGCCCCGCGTGCGGAGGTAGACCAGCCGCTTCTGAGCCCAGCAGTAGATTGCAGGAACCCAGTTCACCGCCATTTCGTCCGTCGCGCATCGGGTTTGAAGGCAATCTTTGTCGAGAGGGGAGTGCTGCGTTCCCGGCGCGATCGACCGGATGGGGTACGCACTTATGCGGGCGCCAGGGACGCATCGTCTGGGTCAGGCAAGTTTCCTCCACGGTGCTTTTTCGAATTGCTGGACTACGAGGTGAGGTTGTACCAGGAGACCTGCCAGCATGCGGAATCGGAGGTGGTACGCCTCAGGATTT
>NZ_DATCVM010000227.1:0-2143 GCF_036566845.1 Williamsia sp. | reverse complement strand
AGATCGGCGCCTTGAAGACAGCGGGCTGCGAGATCGTGATGCTCGCCACGATCCCCGGGTTCTCGGCACTGGCCATCGGCACCGCCGCACAGCTCGGGTGGTCGCCGACGTGGTTCGCCACATCCGTCGGCGCCGACTACGTCACCTTGTCGGGTCTGCTCAAGGACGCGGCCCCACAGCTTCTGGACGGTTTCGTCAGCGCCAACTACATGCCAGGCATCACCTCCGACTGGGTCGAGCTGTTCAGCACGATCAACGACGAGTACAACGATGGAGCCGTCTTCGACGGGAACACCATCTACGGCATGAGCATGGCGTACCTGTTCGCTGAGGCGTTGGAGGCTGCTGGCGAGAACCCCACACGCGAGTCGCTGCTCGAGGCGCTGACCTCAGGTGACCTCACGGGGAACGGCATCGTCCCACTTGCGTTCTCGAAGGACTCCCACGAGGCCTACCCGGCAGCCGGCATCCAGATCGTCGACGACGGCGTACAGGATTATGTTGGCTCGACCTATCGCGTCACGGATGACGAGGTCGAGGCGATTGACGCAGCGTTCCCGCCCGTCGTGAAGGAAGGCGTCCCCGGGAACTGAACGGGCGGCGGCACAGGACCGGCTGAACCCCTGAGGGACCGGGGGTTCAGCCGTGACCTCGCGAGTACCGTCCAGGACACGTCCTGTGCCAGGACTGGCGGGCATCGCCAGTGAGGCGACCCTCGCGCCTGCTCGAGCGTGCAGACCCTTTCGACCGCCACCGTTTCCCACCGAGAACGGGATACAGCCATCCGGTTCGGGGCCGCGTCCGCGCAGCCGATCGACGCTCACAGCCCGATTCACTAGTGAAGGGAGTGCTCGAACTGATGCGTGCGAGAACTGCCATTCGCCGCCTGCATGGCAGCAGAATCTCGTGCTCGTCTGCGAAGTGCATTGGCGAGAAGGCACCGCGCCAACGATCTCACCTACGTGTGAGATGCGCCGCGATCAGCACATGCTTCTTGCTCCAGACAACGTCGTCGAAGGAGAACCTCAATGAGTTTGACAAGCAAGGGTGCGCTGCACCGATCGACTAGCCGTACCGCACTGGCTGCGACCGCAATCGCAGTAGCCATCGCGACCATGCTCGTGGGCGCGTGGATTTCGCCGCCGGCACGCGCCGCATCCGGAGGATGGACCACCGAGACGATTGCAGGTATGTCGGTTCGCATCTACACACCAGCGACGCCTCCTGCCATCGCGAGCGGTCGCGCCCTGATGATCTCACTCCATGGCTGTTCGCAGAAGGCGCAGGACCTGCAGCAGGACGGAAACTGGACGGATGTGGCAGACGAATACGGAATGGTCGTGGCGGTGCCGGACGCGCCCAACGGAGGCGTGTACCTCGGATGCTGGGACTACTACGACTCCAACCACAGCTCGACGAGTCCAGCCCGCCATGATGACAACGTGCTCGCGCTCGCTGAGTCGCTGCAGGCCCGCGAAGGACTTGCAATCGACCCCGCCCAGACATACATCAGCGGGCTGTCCTCCGGAGGCGCGGAGACGATGGTCGTCGGTTGCCTGTTCCCGCATATCTTCGCCGGCATCGGACTCAACGCAGGTCCCGGAATCGGCACCACTTCGAGTCAATATTCTTGGGTCAGCACCAGCAAGACAACCGGAACGGACGTGTGTAAGCGCTTCGCCGGTGAAAACTCGGCCGCGTTCCAGACGCAGCTGACCTCAGTGATATATGGAAGCAACGATGCCACGGTTGCGCCCGGCTACAACACGTTGAACGCACAAATCATGGCCGGCATCTATGGCGCAGAGACGTCGTCGAACTTCTCGCTCGGGGGCTTCGCCGGCACGAATACGACCGGCAGTGGCACGCTCTACAACGATGGCGCGGGGCCGCGAGTATCCGTGATCCAAAACACGGGTCTCGGCCACAACTGGCCGGCAGGCACGGGCACGAACGGCTCGTACATCTCAGGCAACAGCATCGACTATCCCGCCTACGTGACGAAATTCTTCTTCGAGAACAACCGTCGCCTAGGCGGGTCACCGACGCCAAGCCCCACACCCGTGCCGACCCCCACGCCCACATCGCCCCCGACCGACACTTCATGCGTCACTGCATCAAACGCAACGCATCAGGCGGCCGG
>NZ_DATCVM010000226.1:0-11227 GCF_036566845.1 Williamsia sp. | reverse complement strand
GGCCGCGGAAATCCGTAGCTGATGCCGCAGAAACTTGATGTGCTTCACACCTTGTTTCGCCGCCACCGACCGTTCTCGCAACTCGACCGCGATTCGCACCTTCACCGCTTCATCACGACGGGTCTGGGTTTCGACCGCCTGTGCCAACTCGACGGTCTCTTTGTCGGACAAGTTCGCCAGTGACACCTCAACGAGCCTGCGCGACAACACCTCACGGACAGCAACGACCTCTTCCGCACCAAGAGCCATGCCCTCGATGCGGAAGATGAGATCTGCCACCCCCGATGCCATACAACAGTTCTATCAGCACCCACCGACAAGCCATACCGGCCAACACTTTCGGACCACCCGGCGTCGAAATCGGCACGGTCGGCGGATTCTAGGGCCCGGTCGACGGTGGGCTATGTCGCTACTGGCGCGCTTCGGTCAGGGGCACCCCACCCTGACCGAGGGCTCGGGCGTAGCCGGATCCGAGAGCCAGCAGGATCAGACCGACCACGATGAACACGGTCACCCGGAAGATCCCGTCCAGTGTTGCCAGGTCGAAGAGGAACAACTTCGCCACGGCCGCCGCGGTCAGCAGCAGTCCGGCGGCCACAACAACATTGCGGCTGATTCCGCCGAACATCCTGCGACCCTTGGCAATCGAGATCGAAGCAACCAGCAGTCCGGCGGCCACGATCATCCAGCAGATCGTCGCGGCAACATGTCCACCCAGGAACCCACCATCTCCGCCGCCGATGGCCACGCCGGCGGTCACCGTCAGAGACGTCACCGCGTAGAGGGAGGCCAGTGCGCCGAGGATCCCGAAGATCTGAACGTTGTCCGCCGAGTGCTTCTCACTCGCCTGGTACCACGACCACACGATGGTCCAGATGGCCACGACGATCAGAACGCTGGCAACGATCACCGAAACGGCATGCGAGGTGGCCAGTTCGGTGGATTCGACCAAGTCTTCGGGCGGCGAGATGGTCAGGTAGCCGATACCACCCAGCACGCCGATCGACGTGGCGATCACGCGGCCGACGAGATCGCCTCGCCCAGCCACCGCGATCACGATCGACATCGCGAGGAGAACCGACGCGAGCACCGGCCCCTCGAAAGCCACGGCAACCCCGATGACCGCGGCGACGGCAGAACTTGTGACGTAGACATACCGGGTCGCATTCGACTGCTCGCGGTCCAGAAGAGCCACCGCCAGCAGTACTACAGCCGTTGCCACGACAAGTATGGCGGAGATCCACCGATCGAACACCGTGGGCGACAACAGAACCGGCAACACCGTGGCGCAGCCCAGCAATGCTGTCAGGGACGGAAACCTGGTTCCGCGCACCAATACCGCCGACGTGATGATCCCGAATGCAGCGTTGACGGACATCGCCGCAATTCCCGACGCCAGATGCTCGTCGCTGCCCGCGACTGCCGCAGCGATCCACGCGAGCAGTGCCGATGTGCCGGCGGTGACGCGTACGGCGTGCAGCCAGATCCAATCCTTTCCGAGCTGGATCGGGAAGGAACCGATCGCCATGGCAAGCATGAAGCCGACCAGCAGGAGTGAGGGTCCATTGGTGAGCACGGGCGCGAGGATGAAGACCGGGACCAGGACCAACAACCCCAGATGTTCCGAATCCCAACGACGGGCGAGCAACAATCCGCTGAACGTGATCAATCCCGCCAGGACGAGACCGCCATGGTCGGGCAGCCAATCGTAGATGCGGGTCACCGCGACGACGTCGAAGTAGGCTGCCGCAATTCCGGTGGCCGACAGGGCAATCGCACCGACCCGGCCGCCGGGACGATCGGCCATCCGAATGGCGATCACGATCAGCCCGATCGCAAGGGCACCACCGGCCGCGACCCGGATCTCAGGACGCAGGATTCCAGCCTGCGCGGCGAGCACCAGCATCATCACGATGCCGATCAGCGTCACCGTCACACCGGCGACCGCCAGGATCTTTCCGATCAGACCGCCGCCGGATTCTGCCGTCATCCGCTGCCACAGCGACGGCTTGGAGGGTGGCGGCGGTCCGGGCCGCCGAGGCGCGGTCGCACCGTACGCGGCCGGGAATGGCCCGGCCGGACCCGGCGAAACCGGCGGTCGGCGATACCCATGGGCCGGCGGCCCCATCGGATACGGCTGCCAGGCCTGCTGCGGGGCCTGAGGCTGAGGCTGCTGCAGCCGGGACTTCTGCGGCTGCTGTGGTTGCGCGGCCTGGGGTTGCGGCTGGGGAGCCTGGGGTTGCGGCTGCGGTGCCGCCGGCTGTGCAGGTTGTGGCTGTGCAGGTTGTGGCTGTGCTCGCAGTTGCGTCAGCACCGTCTGCAGTTCGTTCAGATCGCCCGACACACGAGCAAACTGATTCGACAGTGAGTTGAACTCGGAGGAAAGCCGACTGATGACGGCTTGGTTCGGTTGGGTCATGTATCGATCGTCGCGGGGCCGGCGCTGCCACGGATGAGTAGCACTACTCAGTCGGCATAGGGACTTACCGCAGGGGTGTGGCTCGGGTGCCTATGCCGTCCCGAGGGCGCGCTGTTGAGGGAATGGCTTGGTCTGGGTGTGTCACTCTCTGCGCTTTCTGTCTCTGGCCTGGCTCGACAGAGGCATGAGCGCACTCACGATCGTGTGATTGGAAGTATCGGATTGCCGGCCGGGGATTCTCCACAACCGCTCACCGAAAGGACTCCCTTTGATCGTCATCGGTATCGATCCACACAAGTCCGGCCACACCGCCACCGCGCCCTGTTGGAGTGGGCCGGGCGACGGCAGAAAATCGAGGGCGGAATGAGCAGGCGCTCTGCGATGCGTTGCCTTGAGCGCCGAGTTGCGAAGAAGGTGTGGCGGACCATGTGTCAGGACCACCGGCGGTGGGAGGCACGAGAACAACTGACCGAGCTCACCGCCGGGTGATCACAGCGCCACCCCAGCGCCGCTGTCCACTCCCATTCGACAAGCGGGCATGTCGTTGCGCCCAACGAGGCGGTTGCAGCGGACGTATCTCGTTGTCACACAGCCGCATCAACCGGTACCTGCAGGCCGCGCCGAACCCTGTGTTTCTGGCCGGATCGTCACCGCCGGGTGCCCAGGGTCCGCAGGAATGTGTTGTAGGACTCGAGGTCTTCGGCATCTTTTGCCTCGTCGTAGTCGGTAGGTGATGTGGCAGATCGTTCCTCATCACGGCGCCACCGGGAGGCAAAGATGAGGACTATCAGCAGCGCTACGGGCTCTCCGTAGGACCAGGCCAAGGCGCCGGCGACGGCCTGGTCGTCGACGGGGTTGATGCCCCAGCTCGGTGGCGGGTCAGCGAAGCTGGCGACCAGGACGGTGGGGGCCATCATGAACACCACTCCGAAGAACACGTGCAGCGGCATTTCCAGGAAGATGTCGAGCAGGCGCCCCAGATTCGATTGCCGCATCGGCAGCGGTCCGATCGACAGGATCGGGATGATGAACATCAGGCCGCTGACCAGGAAGAACAGTTCCATCCCGGTGTGCCCGAGCCAGCTGCTGTTGAGCGTGTCGAAGATTGACGAGAAGTACAGGCCGTAGAAACTGAACAAGAACACCGGGATGGCGAATCCAGGGTGCAACGCAATCCTGCTCATCCGTGAGCGCGCCAGTCGCAGCGTTGTCCGCCGGACCCGCCGGCCTCTGCCGTGATCGGGAACGGCGGCGAACAGCAGCAGTCCCGGCGAGCCCATCACGAGCAGCGGTGGCACCAGCGTGGAGAGCGTCATGTGCTGAAACATGAACGCGCTGAACAGTGCCACCCCGTAGCCTTCGATGGCCAAGCCGGTGACGGCCGTCAATATCGCGCAGCCCGAGAGGAAGCTCAGGGTGCGGTGCCATGGCCAACGCACACCCGTGCGGCGCAGGCGAAGCAGCCCGGCGCAGTAGAGCGCGGCAAGAATGATGCCGAGGGCGGCGAGCAGTGGAATCGACGGGGGATCCCATCCCATCATTCGCAGAATCGTCGGCGGAGCGTCGGGCACCTCGAGCACAACGACCACCCTTTCTCGCCCTGCACACACCACCGAAGGCGCTCAGGTTCTTGCCCGGCGGTGTAGGCACTCACCACGACCCCGGTAAACTACTAAGCATCTTAGTAGTAATGAATGAGGAGATGAGACGGTGCCGATGCAGCCATACCGCCTGCCCGCCGAGCGAGGACGCCCGTGACCCGCAACCTCAAGGTGTCGCTGACGGTGGTGTTCATTTTCTGCCTGGCTCTGACCGCGGTGTTCGTGGTCTCACGGGCCGGCAGCGACACCACCGGGCAGGCGATCACGGTTCGATCGGATTCTCAGCGGTTGTCGGCACCGGCCGAGTCGCAGGCCACCTTTGTAGAGTTCCTGGACTTCGAATGCGAAGCGTGCGGGGCGGCGTATCCGGCGGTGGAGCGTTTGCGCCAGGTGTACGGCGATCAGGTCACCTTCGTGGTGCGGTACTTCCCCTTGCCGGGCCACTTCAACGCCGATCGGGCTGCCCGGGCGGTCGCTGCTGCTGCCGCCCAGGGGCGGTTTGAGGGCATGTATCGCAAGATGTTCGACACCCAGCAGCAGTGGGGCGAACAGCGGGTACCTCTGGACGATCTGTTCTTCTCGTACGCCCGCGACCTCGGACTCAATCTTGATCAGTTCGCGCTCGACTACGACTCGCAGGCCACCCGCGAGCTCATCGACCGCGACATCGCCGATGGCAAGCAGCTGGGTGTGAGCGGCACGCCGACGTTCTTCCTCGACGATCAGCGCATCGATCCCGGTACCTATGAGGAGATGAGTTCTGCGCTGCGGGCTGCGATAGAACAGTGATGACCACGGCGCTGTCCGCGACGGGTCTTACCGGTGTGGTGCCGTTTCCGCGGATGCTGGCCTGAGTGCTCGGGCGTGCAGCATCAACCCGTGGCGGCGTGTCGCGCCACCAGTTGAACTACTACAGGCAGCAGTAGTTCAGCCGGGGCTACGCGCCTAAAGGGCGCTCCCTTGCACCCAGGTCTCCCACGGAATGCTCCAGTCGCCGTTTTGCCACTGCGCCAGCGGTTCGCCGCCGGTGTTGCGCACCTCGACGATGTCTCCGGGGATCGAGAAGTTGTAGAACCACTGCGCGTTGTCGGGGTTGAGGTTGAGGCACCCGGCCGAGACGTTGGTGTTTCCCTGTTGGGGGATGCTGCTTTCGAGCTGGTGCAGATAGATACCGTCGTTGCTGATGCGGGTCGCGTAGCTGATGGTTTGGCGGTACCCCAGGCGGGAGTTCACCGGAAGCCCATAGGTCGAGGAGTCCATGATGACCGGGTTGGCCTTGTCCAGGACCGTGTAGGTGCCGCGCTGGGTCCAGAAGTGGATGGTGCGGCCGTTGACAGTCTCGGTGCCACCGCGGCCCATCGAGGTCGGCATCGTGCGCACCAGCTGCCCGTTGTCGTAGACCTCGATCTGTTTGGTGTTGTCATCGGCGATGGACACATGCGAGTCGCCGATGACGAACGAGCGGGCGAGGTCTTCCTGGCCGTAGAGCCCGTTGCCCACATCCACCCCGTAGATGTCGGCTCGCACGGTGACCGCGGTGCCCGGCGGGTAATACTCGCGGGGCCGGTAGTGCACGTTCTGGTCATCAACCCAGCTCCACTGCCCTTCCACCGCCGGTTCGGTCTGAACCGACAGACACCGCTGCGCGGCCGCCCGGTCAGGAATCGGCTCGTCGAATCTGATGACCGCAACGATCCCCACCCCGTAGGTCGCGCCCTCACTCAGCGCGCCTCCACCCGTGCTCACCAGCGAGGCCGCGGTGAGGTTGTCCGGCGTGACGGTGCTGAACGTGCTCGTGAACTGGTTCTCCCGGCCTTGCTCGTCGCGGCTCGTCGCGGCCAGTTGGTAGGTCCGGTCGTAACCCAGCGGAGTATCTGGTTTCCACGTCAGGCCGTCGGGGGTCATGATGCCGGCGATGACCCGGCCCTGGTCGTTGGTCATGGTGACCTCGGCCAGCGTCCCGGCGGTTGCCGTTACCATCACGGGGCCCAACGGATCGAAGCCAGTGGTGCCCTGGGCGGGAGTGAATGTCACCGCACCGCCCGGCACCGCTGCGGCCGAGGGTGCCGAGCTCGAAAGCCTCGGCGCTGCCGCGTTCTCGGGCGAACACGCTGCCACGAACGCGGCGACGGCTGTTCCTCCGCCCAGTGCCAACAGACCTCGCCGCGAGATCGGGATATCAGCCATACGATGGCGTTCTGGCACTGGGTCACGCTCCTCAACACGCCGTACTACTAAGACACCTAGTAGTTTACGGACCAGTCCTCAGCAGCCGGGGTACGCCCGAGTGAAACAACGCGCTTTCGGTGCCTCGGTGACCGAGTCCTCCTACCCGATCGGGGTCAGTGGCAGGCCAGGCGCCGAACACAAGACGTCACGCTCCACCGAGGGTGGACATCAGCAGTTCCCCCTCGGTGGACGGCCCCGGCGCCAGTAGAGACAATGGACAGATGAGACAGCTGGGCACGCTCGAAGCCGACGTCATGGACGTTGTGTGGGATGCCGCTCCTGAGTACGTGTCGGTGCACGACATTCTGGCGAAGATGGCCGACCGAAAGCTCGCCTACACCACCATTTTGACGGTCGTGACCAATCTGCACAGCAAAGGTTTCCTCACCCGAACGAAGGTGAGCCGCGCCTACCACTACGCTGCGGTCAACACTCGCGAACAGGTCACCTCGCAAGCACTGCGCGACATCCTCAATGCCAGCGATGACCCGACCGCGGTCTTGATGCACTTCGCGCAAACTGCCTCCCCCGAGGAAACCGACGCCCTACGAAAGAGTCTGCCCCGGCGACGGGCCCGCAAGTGATCCTGGCGGCAACCTTGGCCTTGGCGGCCGCCCTGATCGGGATCATCACGCCCCGGGTTCTGCTCGCTCTGCCTCAGGCCGCGTCCCCGCGACTGCTCATGGTCGGCTGGCTGGCCAGCATGGCCGCATTCGGCTTTCTCCTGTTCTCGGCCGCAGTGGTGGTCGCCTGGCCCGATCACGCCCCCGCCGAGGGCCTTGCCGACCTGTGGATTCGGTGCCTGAGCTCGGCCCAACACTCGATGGAACCCTGGGTCACACAGATCGCCGTGGGCATCTCCGCGGTCTCTGCCGCGTTCGCCCTGGGACGCATCACCTCGATCGGACGCCAACAACACCGGTCACGAGCGAAGGTCCGCGGGTATCACGACGACATCTTGACCGTCATCGCACGAACCACCCGCGATCCTGGCAGCAGCTACCCGGTGTTGTGGCTCGACCATCCCCTCCCCTTCGCCTACAGCATCGCGGGTAATCCCGGCCTTGTTGTTGCGACCGAAGGCCTCAACACCTGCCTGACCCCCACCGAAGCCGTCGCCGTGCTCGAGCACGAACGAGCACACTTGCACGGTCGCCACCACCGCATCCTGGCCATCAGTGCGCTGCTGTCCCGGACCATGCCGAAAGTCCCACTGCTGGCCCGCGCTCCCGCAGTCCTGGCGATGCTGGCCGAACTCGATGCCGATCGCGTCGCTGCCCGCACCACCAGCCCCGCCATCGTCCACAGCGCGCTGCGCCGGGTCCTGGACCAACAGGACGGCGGCCACACCGCGCACCACTTCAGCCATTGCGCCGCCGACGTAGAAGCAACCAACACCCGCCGCCTCGACGTCCTCGCCGCGCACACCTTCGCACCCACCCGCCGCCTGACCTATGCAGCAGCGGCCGTACTGCCCATCGCAGGAGCCGCACTCACCGCGACCCTCACCATGACCGTGCTGTCGGCCCTGTACTGCGTTGTATTGACGTAGCCAGCCGGTTTCCCGACCCCGATCCACACTCCTGGAAGCCGCCGAAATGCGGCCCGGCCAGCACTTTTCGGGCGGTGTGCTCAGTCGTCGGAGTCTCGGCGAGCGCTGAAGAGCAGTAGGCCACCGATGGTCGCCAGACCCAGCACGACGGCCACAATGACCACGACCACGATCCAGTTGGAATCGAGCGAACCGTCTTGGTTATCGCCCTGACGCGACTCCGCCACTGCAGAGGTTGACGGTGTTGTCACCACGGAGGTGTCCTCCGAAACCGCCGGCCCACCCTGATCGTTCTCGGCTCCAGCGATGGCGAAAGAGAACTGTCCGGTGATGGGGTGCCCGTCCGCGGACACCACCCGGTATCCCACCGTGTAACCGCCCGGGGCGAGATCACCCGAGACCCGAGACGTCACAGTTGCCCCGGAGACCGCGGGCGCCGACACCTCGAGTTGCGTATCGGCACCCTCCCGCAACGCGATGGTCGCAAAGCTCTCCGACACGTCCTGATTGAAGGTCAGCTCGATCGACGAAGGCGACCGCTCGAGAACACCATCTGCAGGCGGAGTAGACGACACCAACGCACTATGCGCGAACGCCACACCCGAACCCACATGAACGCCGAGCATCACGAGTACGACGCCGACAAGGACAGTGCATGCACGAACCGCAGAGGTGATCACCTACACCAAACTACTATGAGTAATAGTAGTTTCAGGGGCCGACCGCTCTAGGCACTCGCCGGCCCAAGCTACCGCGGGGCGGTCGCCACCGCGGCAGCGAGATCATCCGGTATCGGCATGGGGGTGGTGAGGCCGGCCGCGGTTCGTCCAGTGTTGCCTTCCGGGTAGCGACCGCTGAGCGACCCAGGCGCGGCGACAACGATACGTACCACCTGCCCGAGCGCCTCTCGTCGATCGCGTTGGCGTAGAGCCAATCTCAGCATCGCGACATGATTGCGGGTGTGCAGCCACGGATGATCTTTATCGCCCGCTCGCACTCGAGTCCGACGTGGCCCCCCGAAAGGCAACACAGAAACATGGCACCCCGCAGACCATTTCGAACAGCACCCGCCTTGACAGAAACAGAGACACCCAGGGGGACCTACCGCAGCTGACTCATTCCGGTTCGACGTCGAGCCCGTGTTCGATGGCGTAGCGGGTCAGTTCCACCCGGTTACCCAACTGCAGCTTTCGCAGGGTCGCCTGGACGTGGTTTTCCACGGTGCGATGGCTCAGGACAAGTTTCGAGGCAATCTGCTTGGCGCTCAAACCTTTTGCAACGTACCGCAACACCTCGGTCTCCCGATCGGTGAGTGCCGGGGCGTCACCGGCACGATCCGGATCGCGGGCGATGCGGCGGTACTCACCGAGGACCAGACCGGCCAACCCGGGGGTGAAGACCGCCTGCCCCGCCGCCGTCGACCGCACCGCCGCCAGCAATTCCTCCCGGGACGCGCTCTTGACCAGGTAGCCGCTGGCGCCCGCCTTCACCGCGTCGAGCACGTCGTCGCGCTCGTCGGAGGCCGACAGCACGAGAACCCTTGTATGCGGCGAGACCTCGAGGATCCCGATCGTCGCCTGGGCACCGTTGCCGTCGGGCAGCTGCATGTCCATCAGCACCACATCGGGCCGGACCGCACGCCCGCGGGCGGTCGCGGCGGCCACGCTGTCGGCGACGGCGACGACCTCGAAGCCCGCATCAGCCAGGTCTCGTGCCACACCGTCGCGCCACATCGGATGGTCGTCGACCACCATCACCCGCAACACTTCCGAATCCACCCCATCAACCATCAGCCCTTGACCTCCCCGATCGTATTGCCTGAAGACGTGTTTCCTGAAGCCTTGTTCTTGGGCACCGTCAGCTCCCATTCGGTTCCCTCTCCGGGCCCGGTGTCGAGATCTGCTGTACCGCCGAGCGCCTCGATCCGCGCCACGATCGACCTCGACACACCCATGCGCCCCTGCGACACCGCCTCGCTCAGACGGCCGTCCGCGATCCCCGATCCATCGTCGCGGATACTCACCACCACCTCATCGCCGAGATCTTCGACGAGCACGTAGGTCCGCGCCGCGGTCCCGGCATGCAGACGGACATTGTCGAGCGCGTTGACCACGGCGGCCTCCAACTCCATGGCCCGAAAGTGGTCCAGCAGCACCGGTTCCCCCGGTGCGCTGACCGTCACCAGATCGTCGGCATGGGGCCGCAGCAACATGCGCAGATCCACTTCTGCGGCTTTCTGATCGGTCAGTGGCGGTTCGATATCGGCGATCAGCCGGCGCAGCGAACGTTCTTGCTCACCGGCCATCGCGGCCAGCTGCCCCGTCTCGCCACCGATCTCGGCTCCCCGCCTGCTGATCAGGGCGAGAACCTGGAGCACCCCGTCGTGCACCTGCCTACTGAGACGATCCCGTTCCGATGCCTCCGCCGCAAGACGCAGCGCCCGGGTGATCCGCTCGTGATTCCGACGAGCGGCACCCGCGGCCAGCCCGACGCCGACACCGACCGCCAGCAGCACCACGATGGTGGCGTCGCGACCGACATTCAGGTCGTAGCCGCCCTTGGCCACCGCGCTGGCCACCCGAACCGCCAGCGCAAAGACGGCGCCCACCACCGGCCCACCCAGAATCGCCGCGGAGACAACAGAGTTCGTCGCCCACAACGTCGTCGGGAACGATTGATTGTCCGCGGCCCACTGATCCGACGCCAGCCATCGGGTCACGAGGATCAGACAGCAGGCGACCACCAGGTCCATGCCCACCCACAACCAGCGGCGCCCGAAACCCTTCAGGTAGGCGATGGTGCTGACACCCGTCCACAGGGTCAGGACTGCAAAGAAGAACCAGCTCCATCCGACCCGTTCGTAGTCGGTGTGGACCGCGAGCTGAAAACCCAAGGCGTAGACGAAACTCAGCAGCCGGAAGACCTGCGCGGCCCGCCAGAGCGGAGCCACCGGGTCGTCGTAACTGTCGGCGGATCGCACGGGTGCACTCGAGTGTCGGGTCACGGGAGGTCTCAGCCGGAATCGTCGTCGGTGTCCTGCGGGACCTCGGGGGTCTGATCGGGCTTCTCTTCGGGGTCGATGTCGTCCCACCTCGGTTTGTCCGGGGTGGCCTCGTACATCCGGACGTGTTCACCCTTGGCGACCGCGGCGAACTCCGCGAGTTCCGGATCGGTTTCCACCAGATGGGATTTGGCGACCAATGTGCGCACCGCGGTGTTCAGGAACGCGATGATCGGGACCGCCAGCAAACCTCCGACGATACCGGCGGTGACCAGGCCCGCGGCGATACCGACCACCACCGCGACCGGATGCAGTCGCACCGAACGGCCGAGCAGGAACGGCTGGAGGACATGGCTTTCCAGCTGCATCACGGCGACCACCACGGCCAGCGCGATGAGGGCGACCACCCAGCCCTGGGTCACCAG
>NZ_DATCVM010000225.1:0-3196 GCF_036566845.1 Williamsia sp. | reverse complement strand
CCTGTGTCAACTGGTCGTGGGTTAGGCGGCGGGTTTGTCGTGCAGGAGTGCTTGGAGGGCTCGGTGTTTGGCGGGGTCGTAGGCGACGCGGTCTTGCCAGCAGTGCCAGATGATGTAGAGCCAGGCGCGGGCGAGGATGCGGGTGGCGTGGGAGTGGTCGTGTTTGTTGGCCCGTGCGCGGCGGTAGAGGTCGGCGGCCCAGGGGTTGGCGCGGCGGGAGTCGGCGGCGAAGTCGGTGATCGCGTCGCGCAGGTGTTTGTCGCACGACCAGCGGAACGAGACCGAGCGCATGGGTCCCGATTGGCGGGTGGAGGGGGCGACGCCGGCGAGGCAGGCCAGCGATTCGGGGGTGGGGAATCGGCTGCGGCAGTCTCCGATTTCGGCGAGAAGCTTGGCGGCTCTGACGGTTCCGGAGCGGGGCAGGCTGGTGAAGATGTGCGCATCGGTGTGGGCGGCGAGTTGTTCGGCGATCTGATCGGACAACGTCTTGATCTGTTCGACGAGGGCTTTGAGGGTGGTGACCAGGGCGTTGGTGATGCGGGCGTGGGCCGCGCCGTGTTCGCCGGTGATGCCTCGGGGTGCGGTGATCAGCCGGGTGTGCAGGACTGCGGGATCCATGCCGCCGGTGTAGCCGATCGAGGCCAGCCAGGTGCTCAGACGTGTGGGTGTCAGCCAGTCGGCGCGGTCTTGGCAGTCGAATCGGGTCAGGAAGCTCAGGCTGATCATCGAATCGATGTCGGCGAACAGGCCCACGGCGCCCGGGAAAGCGCGGTTGAGGTGTTCGCGCAGCTGGTTGGCCAGCGCGACGCGGTGTCCGATGAGGTCTTTGCGTGCCCGGCAGGCGGTGCGCAGCGCGGTGGTGGCCGCGGTGTCGGGGACCAGGGGCCGCAGCCGGGTGCGGTCGGTGCGCAGGGTGTCGGCCAGCACGAAGGCGTCGAATCGGTCGTCTTTGTTGCCGGCCGAGCCGTAGCGGCTACGCAGGTTTTTGAGCTGGTTGGGACTGATCACCACCACAGTGACCTCGGCGGCCAGCAGCGCTTGGACCAGCGGTCCGTCGGGGCGTTCGATGGCCACCTCGTCGACCCCGCGACGATCCAGCAGGCTCAGCAGCGCCCGCAGTCCTGCAGCGTTGTGTTCGATGGTGCTTCGGTGGATTTCGCGGCCTCGTGTGTCGATGATCGAGACCGCGTGATCACGGCCAGCCCAGTCGATTCCGCAGGTCATGCCGTTGGTGGGTTCCGTCGCCAATACCGGCGGGGCATACTTCATCACAGCCTCCTCGCTGCTAGTCCCAGTGGGGAGGCACCCAAACTTCGGTGCCGGAGTGTGGCTGCCGGTTCGCTCACTGTTCGGCGCTCAGAGGCGCTCAGCCCTGTCGACGGTCGGCACACCCCGGGTAACCGTCGAGTCCCGCGAAACTCATCGTGGACGTCACAGCGTCCAGCGCTTGTGGCGGTAACTCGACGGCACCTCGGGTGCATCGGTGATCCATCCAAGATCACCGACCTAAGGATGGTGCACCAGTGAGCGCTTGCGCGAAGAGCAGATCAGTCGAGCTACCGGGTGGAGCGCTCCGCCGGCCAGGGCATCGGGCAGGATATGGCGCATGGCAACGAAGCGGACGGGGAAGAACCGCTACCCGCAGCTGCCCCCGGCGCCTGAGGATTACCCCACCTTCCCGGACAAGTCGGACTGGCCGGTCGTCTTCCCGGAGCTCCCGCTGCGCACCAACGGCAAATTCGCCCGCCCGCCGCAGCACACGTCGAAGGCCGCCGCACCGCAGATTCCGGCGGACCAGGTGCCCCAACACGTCGCGGTGGTGATGGACGGCAACGGGCGGTGGGCCACCCAGCGGGGCCTGCACCGCACCGAGGGTCACAAGATGGGCGAGGCGGTGCTCATCGACATCACCTGCGGTGCCATCGAGATCGGCGTCAAGCACCTGACCGTGTACGCGTTCTCCACCGAGAACTGGAAGCGCAGCACCGAGGAGGTCCGGTTCCTGATGGGCTTCAACCGGGAGGTGGTGCGACGCCGCCGGGAGAACCTCAACGACATGGGCGTGCGGATGCGCTGGGTCGGCTCCAGGCCCCGGATGTGGCGCAGCGTCATCAAGGAGTTCGACATCGCCGAGCAGATGACGGTCGACAACGACGTCATCACGATCAACTACTGCGTGAACTACGGCGGGCGCACCGAGATCGTCGAGGCAGCCCGCGAACTCGCCCAGCAGGCCGTCGACGGAAAGATCACCCCGAGCCGGATCACCGAGGCGACGTTCGCCAAGCACCTGCACCGCTCCGACATCCCCGACGTCGACCTGTTCATCCGGACGTCGGGGGAGCAGCGAGCCAGCAACTTCCTGCTGTGGCAGGCGGCCTACGCCGAGTACGTCTTCCAGGACAAGCTGTGGCCCGACTACGACCGCCGCGACCTGTGGGCCGCGTGCGAGGAGTACGTCAACCGCAACCGACGCTTCGGCAGAGCCTGAGAGTCCGATGGACCTCTCGCAGCGACTGCCCGCCGTTCTCGAGGCGATCCTGCCCGTACAGCACGAGGACGACGGTGCGCTGACGGTGCAGCACGACGACACGTTCGCGTCGCTGCGCGTCGTGACCATCGCCGAGGATCTCGACCTGGTGTCGCTGACCCAGGTTCTGGCCTGGGATCTGCCGCTGGACAGCAAGATTCGCGCCAAGGTCGCCAAGCATGCCCACGACACCCTGCTGGGCACGGTGTCGCTGGTGGAGAAGATCGCGACCGGCACGGGCCGGTCCAAGAAGACCGGCGACGTGCTGCTGCGCTACAACTTCCCGGCCGCAGGCCTCACCGACGACGCGCTGAGCACCCTGATCCTGATGGTGCTGGCCACCGGCGCCGATGTGCGGCGGGCGCTGATCGCCGGGCTGCCGGGTTAGGGTCACGGGTATGCGTACAGCGGTCGTCGTCATCGGCGTGGTGGTTGCGCTCTTCGGTGTGCTGTTCACATTTCAGGGACTGGGAGCCGTGCAGGGCAGCCCGATGAGCAACACCACGACATGGTCGGTCCTCGGACCGGTCATCGCGATCGTCGGTGTCGTCATCGCGTTCGCCGGCTGGCGGGGTCTGCGGCGACGCTAATTGTCGGATCCGCACCGACTGCAGACACCGAAGATCTCGATGGTGTGGCTGACGTCGGAGAAACCGTGTTCGCGGG
>NZ_DATCVM010000224.1:0-17163 GCF_036566845.1 Williamsia sp. | reverse complement strand
AGAGTGCCCCGCCGTAGAACTCGGAGATCGGCAGGAGATCGATCTCCACCGATGTGACGATGCCGAGAGTCGCCTTGCCGCCGCGCAGTCCCCAGTACAGCTCGGCATGGTTGGTGGGTGTGACGTGCAGGATGTCGCCCTGGCCGGTGACCAGTTCGAAGGCACGCACGTGATCCGACGACAGTCCGACGGTGCGGACGAATGGTCCGATGCCGCAGCCGGTGAGGAACCCGACAACCCCGGCGTCCGGTGCCGAACCGGCAAGCCCGGCCAGGCCGTGCGGTGCGGCGGCCTCGATGACCCGTGTCCATCGCACCCCGGCACCGATCGTCGCGGTCCGGGCTGGGGGATCGATCTCGAGAGTGTCCAGGGCGCTGGTGTGCACGAGGATGGTGCCCTGATCGAGCGGAAGGGCGCCGTGGCCGGTGGCGTTGACGCCCACGGTGAGCCCGTGTCGCGCGGCGACGCGAAGGGTGGCCGCGACATCGGCCGCCGACTCCACGAACACCACCGCGTACGGGTCGGTCGGGACTGCGACATTCCACGGGATCGCCCGTTCGAATCCGGGCTCTCCGGGCCGGACAACCGCGCCGGCGACGGCCGTCCGTAGGTCGGTAACCGGATCGGTACCTGTGTTGGAGGTGGTGACGGTCATCGTGTTTGGTTCCTTCGATAGAAGTCCGTGAGCTGATGACGCCAGCATGCGCGCGAGCACTTGGGATGTTCTTGGTGTCGGCGTTCAAGAATGTTTCAAGAAGACGGGCGCACCGGGCCGGCCCCTGCGGGGGTTCACCCGATCGACCGATCGAGGCCTCCGATCAGTGCGAAGTGCGCAGGCGGCGCAACTCGCTGCGCACGCCGGCCATCCCGAGTTCTTCGGCCTGCCGTTCGAGTTCGTCGAACTCGTCCGCCGACCGATCGCCGGCGCCGCGGAGCTGCAGATCGAGCACGCGGCATCGCAGGAGCGTGGGCCGGCCACCGGATCGTTCGGCGATACCCGCTGCCACCGCGACCGATTCGCTTGCCGCGGTCGGATTGCCGGTGAGCACGTACAACCGGCTCAGTGCCAGCCCCACGGGGCCGACGTTTCCGAGCTGGCCGATCAGGCCGATGTGGTCAGCGAAGGGTTCCAATTCGGCGATGAATTCTTCTGCGTACTCGGTCAATTCGAAGTCGGCGACCACGTGCGCGAGCGCCACGGCGTGACCGAGCGTGTGCCACACATGTGCACCGCACGTGGCCTGCCTCTGGGCGATCAGGGCGGCTGCCAGCGCTCGATCCACCGGTGCACCGGGGATTCCGGCCGTACCGGCAGCGATCACGCCGAGCATGTTGGTGTCCTCGGTGCTGGCGGCCACGCCGGTGATCGTCTCCTTGGCCCGGTCGGCACTGATCTCGGTGATGCGTCCGAGTTCGCGGCTCAGCGACATCAGCGACATGTCGGATTGCCCGGTCACGTACAGCTCGGTTTGTTCGTGGACCCGCTTGGCGATCGCCTGATGTTGTTGTGCCCGTTCGAAATCCCCGATCCACACCGCGACCACGACTTCCATCCAGCGCAGCTGGGCGCGCAGGATCGGCAGATTCAGCTCCTCGCTGCCCGCGATGGCCAGCCGCAGATGGGTCCGCGCCGCGTCGACGTCACCGAGGGTGAAGGTGGCCATCGTCCCGATCGAGTGGGCGATGACCGCGTCGAAACGCGCCTGGCGATGATTGAGCGCCAGGAGCGAATCGATCAGTGCGACGGTTTCCCGCGCATGCGTGGCGACGCCGGAGAACGTGATCAGCCGGGCCATCATCACTTCGGCGATGATGTCGGGATCGCCGGTGGACGCCGCGAATCCCTCTGCCCGCAGGATCAACTCCGGGGCGATGGTCGGGTCCGGGTGATAGCTGTGACCGACGCTCAGTGCGCCCAGGACCTGCGCGCGCTCGGCGGGGTCGTCGGCGACGGCTTTCTCGGCGCGGGTGAGCAGCGCCAGCAGCGGCGCGGGATCCTCGGCCGGCGACACCCACGGCCAGCCGCCTCCCGATCGCAACAGTGAGCCGGCGAGTTTGCCCACCGTGGAGGGCTTCTCGGCGGCGATGGCCGCCGTGAGCGCAGCCTCGACGGTCTGCAGGACCGTCTGCCCTTTTCCGGCCCGCGAGAGCGCTTCGAGCAGCAGGACGGTCAGTTCGTCACGTCGTTCGTCGACCTGTTCGGCCGGCGGTAACAGTGCGTATGCCGTCAGGGCCTGCTGCCACCAGTACGCGGCGACCTCTGAATGCCATTGGGCGGCAGAGGTTTCCGCTGCCGCGGTGCACGCGTCGACGGCAAGCTCGGGATCGACGAGGGGGAGTGCGGTCATCAGGTGCTGCGCGCGTTTCCCGAGCGCGTCCGATCCCTCTGCGTCGGACAGGATCTCGGCGACCTTGGCGTGCGCACGCTTGCGCCGCAGTGTCGGTGTCTGAGCCAGCACCTCTTCGCGCAGCAGGCCATGGGCGAAGACGTAGCTGTCACTGCCCGGCGTGGCGGTGACGATGCGTTCGTCGGCGGCGGCGTCGAGGTGATCGGCGAGGGCGTCGATGTCGAGTCCGGTGGCGCGCGACAGCAGCACGATGTCGATGGGGTCACCGATGACCGCCGCCATCCGGAGGATCTGCAGCACAGCGGGATCCAGTCCGGCGAGCCGCAGGCCCAGCACCGACCGGACGGCGACGGGGAGTTCGCCGGCACTGCGTTCGCCGGCAGGCAGCCGGGCGTATTCGGAGACGAACAGCGGATTTCCGCCCGTGCGCTTGGCCAGGCCGGTCACCTCGTCGGGGGTCAGCTCTTCGGTGGCGATCTCGTTGGCCAGAGCGCCGACCTCGGCTTCGTCGAGTTCGGGAACAACGATCTGCCGGTTGCCCATACCCCGGGCGACCGCGCTGAGCAGCCGGCCTATCGCCGGATTGTGCTCGCCTTCGCGAAGCGTGATCACAAATGCGATCGGCTGCCGGTGAACTGCGGTCGCCATGGAGGCGAGTGCGCCGACCGACATCGAATCCGCCCACTGCACATCGTCGACGATGACTGCGAGAGGGCTTGTCTCACTTTCTTGTTCGATGATCCGCTGCACCCGGTCGTACACGGTGAAGCGGGCGGTGTCGGCGTCGACGTCGCCGGTGGTGACGAAGACCTCGCCGGGGTCGGAGCCGAGGGATGCGACCAGCTGCCGGGCCGGCCACCACGATGGCGCACCTTCTTCCGGGTTACGGGCCCACACGGCCCGTCCGCCCGCCGAATGCAGGAGGTGCGCGGCCTCGTCGGCAAGCCGGGTCTTGCCGATCCCGGGAGGGCCGATGAAGATCAGCCAGCGGGTGTCGCCGGCGAGTACGTCGTTCAGCACCTTGTCGATGTCGTCGAGTTCGCGAACCCGTCCGACCAGCCCGCGGGGTGTCGGGACTTTCGCATCGGCGGGAATCGGGGAGGGCGCGTGGTCGGGTGCGCGGAGTTCACCGGCACCGGACCAGGTCGGTTTGCGTGGCCAGGCGATCAGCTCGGGGTCGTGGCGGAGGACGGCGCCCTGCAGATCGCGGAGTTCGGTGCTCGGCTCCAGACCCAGGTCGGTGTCGAGTCGGTGGGTGTGGTCGCTGAAGACGTCGAGTGCTTCTGCGGATCGTCCGGCCCGATGCAGTGCGAGCATGTGCAGCCAGCAGCTGTGATCCCGGTACGGCTGCCGGTTGCGCAGCGCGACCACGTCGGCCAGGGCCTGCGACAGCCGGCCCAGCGCAAGTAGTGCGGTGATCCGGTTCTCCAGGCTGCCGCTGCGGATCTCCTCGAGCCCGGCGGCCTCGGTACGCACCCAGTCCTCGTCGCCCTGCCCGTCGAGCAGTTGCCCCCGCCACAACGTCAACGCCTGATCCGCGGATTCGAGCGCTGATGCCCACTCTTCGTTGTCGGAATGCTGCTGGGCCTCGGCCGCATGGACTCCGAACTCGCTGACGTCGACGTCGGAGTCGGCGACATCGAGGATGTAGCCGGTGGATTGTCTCCGGATCGGGGAGGCACCCGCGTCATTGCGGAGCGCGCGGCGCAGATTGGAGATGTATGCCTGCAGGCTTGACGTGGCGCTCGGGGGTGCGTCGTCGCCCCACAGCGCGTCGCACAGCCGGTCCGTCGACACCACTTTGCCGCGGTGGATCAGCAGGATGGCCAAGATGATCCGCTGTTTGGGGGAGCCCAGATCGACCCTGATCCCGCTGCCGTTCTCATCCCGGATCACTTCGAGTGGTCCGAGTACCTGGTAGCGCATACCCGCCCTTCACCACACGCCCGACACACACCGGTCCGCTCGGTGTGGACCCGGCCTGGTCGCTGAGCGGTTGAACCGAGCTTAGGTGACGGGTGCGTTCGACGAAACGTTCAATCGGTCTAAATTCTGGCGATTGCGCTAACTCTTGGCGAGGGTCCGGTCGGTATCCGGAGCCGATGTTCGGCGGCCGGCATTGTGGGAACGTCGTGCGCCGACCACCCGGCACACCATGTAGATCGCGAACGAGATCGACGTGACGAACACCGACGGCGGCAATCCCGGGGCCAGCGACAAGATGATGCCGGCAATCGCGGCGATCTCCGCGAACAGGATCGACAGCCCGAGCACGACGGTGGGATTGGACGACACCCGCATCGCCGCGGCGGCGGGTGTGATGATCAGCGACATCACCAGCAGGGCACCGATGATCTGGACACTCTGCGCCACCGCGGCACCGAGCAGGACCGCGAAGACCACGGACAGCAGCCGCATCGGGACACCGCGGGCTTCGGCCACCCGAGGATCGGTGCTGGCGAAGAGCAACGGACGGTAGATGATCGCCATCACGATGACCACCACGACGGTTGTGATGACCACCGCCTCGACACCCTGAGCTCCGGCGGTCACGACCTGGCCGGTGAGCAGGTTGAAGCCGGTGCCGGTGCGTCCGTACAAGGCGATGAACAGCACACCCAATCCGAGGCCGAAGGCCATGACCACACCGATGACCGAATCGCGTTCGCGCACGCGGTTTCCCAGGAGACCGAAGATCACCGAGGCGATGACGGCACCGATCAGACCGCCGAGATTCACACTGATCCCGAGCAACAGCGCGGCGGCCGCACCGGTGAACGTCAGTTCTGCTGTGCCGTGCACGGCAAACGCCATCTGCCGGCTGACCACCATCGGGCCGAGGACCCCACCGAGGATGCCGAGCAGGGCGGTGGCGAGCAGCGCCTGTTGCACGAAGCCATACGAGAGAAGATCTGCGGTCTCGGCGAAATCGAAGAAGTCGGACCAGCTGCGGCTCACTCGGGTACCTCGGTCGACGGTGTGGACGAATGGTCACCGTGGCAGGCCGACTCGTCGGCCCCGACAACCACGAGCCGGTCTTGGACCCGCAGCACGTCGACGCGCGTCTGATAGAGCTCGCTCAGTGTCTCCGAAGTCATGACCTCGGCGGGTGTGCCGATCCGGAAACGCCCGTCGACGAGGTACACGACCCGGTCGACATACGGCAGGATCGGATTGATCTCGTGGGTCACGAACAGCACCGCTGTGCCGTGATCGCGGCGGCGACGGTCGATGAGCGCTGCTACGCGACTCTGGTTCGCCGGATCCAGGCTCAGCAGCGGTTCGTCGCAGAGCAGCACCGCAGGATTGCCGGACAGTGCCTGCGCGACCCGAAGACGTTGCTGTTCACCACCACTGAGCAGACCGAGTGGCGCGTCGGCGAAGTCGCGGGCGTCGACCTGTGCGATGGCATCGTCCACAAGGGCGTTGCGGCGCTTGCGATTCCGAAGGCCCAGGCCCCAGGCCTGGCCGTCGACACCGAGGCCGACGAGGTCCCGGCCGCGCAGTGGCACACCCTCGTCGTGGGTCTGTTGCTGCGGGATGTATCCGACGTTGCTGTCTCCGCTGCGCAGTCCGCGACCCTCCACGGTCACGCTGCCGGTGTCCAAAGTGTATTTGCCGAGAAGGGTTTTCAGCAGCGACGTCTTGCCCGAACCGTTGGGACCGAGGATGGCGATGAACTCACCGCGCGCCACCGTGAGGTCGAAGTGATCCCACAGGACGCGGCGGCCGAACGACAATCGGGCACCCGTGATCGTGACCGCGGCCCCCCGGCCTGCGGTTTGATGCACGGTTTTCAGGCCATCGGCAGCGTGGTCAGCTGCGTTTGACGGCGGCACGGTTGCCGGTTCGGGCTGGATCATGTGTGGACTGCCTCATCAGGGAGTGCTGGTTGCGCTGGCCGCCAGGGCAGACGTCAGCGCCTCAACATTAGCCCGCTGCCATTCGATGTAGTCCGTGACTCCGGCAGGGAATGTCTCCGTGAAGTCGACAACCGGCACGCCGGCACCGTCGGCGATCGCGATCAGGGCTTTTGTGCCGTCGTCCACGGCCTGGGTGTTGTAGATCAACGCACGCACCCCGCGACTGGAGATCAGTTCCTGGGTCGCGGCGACGTCGCGCGCCGACGGTGACTGTCCGGCCTCGACCGCATCCTGCAGTCCGGCGGGGGTGACGTCTTCGAGGCCGGCCTCGGCCAGGAGGTATCCGGCCAGCGGTTCGGTCTGCGCAACCTTCGCGCCGGGGTCTGAGGCCTCGATCGCCGCCAGTTGGCCACGCAACTCGTTGATCTGGTTGTTGAACGCCGCGGCATTGTCGCGGAAGTACTGTTCGTTGGCGCTGTCCTTCTCCGCCAACGCATCTGCGATGCTGTTCGCGACCTCGCCGACGACCGGCAGGTTGTAGAAGACGTGCTCGTTGACCGCGCCGGGAGCGTGACTGTGGTCGTCTTCCTCGTGGCCGGCGTCATGTCCGTCGCCGCTGTGTTCCTCGCCGCTGTGTTCGTCACCTTCCATGATGTCGAAGGCGTTGATCACGATGGCGTCGGAGTTCTTCGGTGCGGTTTCCATGTAGGCGTCGTAGTGACCGCCGTTGAGGACGACCACACCGGCGTCGGCCACCTTGGCGGTGTCCTTGGCGTTGGCCTCGAACTCGTGCGGATCGCCGTCCGGTGAGGTGTAGAGCGAGGTCACGTCGACGTGCTCTCCGCCGACGGCCTCGGCGACCGAACCCCAGACGTTGGTTGATGCGACCACGGCGACCTTGCCGTCCGAGGTCGTCCCGCTGTTGTCGGACGAGCAGCCGGCGGCCACGCCGACGGCCAGGGTGAGGGCGGCGGTGACCCCCAGGATTCGGGACCAGGTTGCCATGGGAGAACCTTTCGCATCAATGGATGGTGTGTTCCGCGCGGGGGGCAGTATCGCGCGGAGCCATCTAACAGATGCTAATGATAACCGTTACCGACAACTTGTGAAAATCAGTGCTTTTGCAGGATCGCTGGCGTGACGAATCGGGTCACCATCGCTCGTTCCTCGGCCGCGTCGGAACCAGGTGTCATCAGCAACGATATGACGATTCGGACGATGAACCTGGCCTCGAGGGTGAGCTCGGACTCAGGAGTGTCGGTGCCCGCGGTGATCAATGCGATGGCTGCCTTGTTGACCGGCTCGGACGCGGTACCCATGGCGCCGGCCAGGCCGGCTGCTTCCGGGCTGAACCAGCTGCGCATCACCGGATCGGCGCGGACCCCGGCCACCGCCGTCAGGATTCCCTCGGTGATGCGGTCTCCGGGATCGGTGATGTCGGAGATGGATGCGGAGACCTCGGTCGACAGCCGGCGGGCCTGTCGTTCGACGTACGCCAGGTGCAGTTCCGAGCGTGACGCGAAGTAGCGGTAGAGCGTCGCGCGAGAGCATCCGGCAGCCGTTGCGATCTGATTCATGTTCACCGCGGTGACCCCGTGGGTGACGAACATGTCGCCGGCGACATCGAGGATGCGGGAGGCGGCGGTCTCGGTCCGGTTGGCGCCGAGCCAATCCGGCGATTGCGTCGGCCCGGCGGTTGTCGCCGACTTCCGGCTCATGGGCCGACTGTCAGGTGCATGGTGGTCGGCCGGCGCACGTAGTTGCCCGGTGCGTAGGTGATCGATTCCGGATCAACTGTGAATTCAGGGCATCGGGCCAGCAGTTCGGTGAGTGTGACCCGGGCCTGCATCCGGGCCGCCGCGGCGCCGAGGCAGTAGTGGGCGCCGCGACTGAATGTCAGGATCTGCCGCGGGCGGCGGGTGACGTCGAGACGGTCGGCATTGTCACCGAACGCTCGCGGATCCCGATTGGCCGAGCCGTAACAGAGCAAGACCTTGCGCCCGGCAGGAATGGTGTGATCACCGAATGTCGCCGGGGCCGTGGTGGTTCGGGCCAGGCCCTGGACAGGCGAGGTGAGCCGCAGGAACTCGTCGACCGCGTCGCCGATGAGGCCCGGATCCTCCACCAGCGCCGCCCGTTGTCCGGGGTTCTGAGCGAGCAATTCGGTGGCGCCGCCGAGTACTCCGGTGGTGGTGTCGTTGCCGCCGGCAACCATGGTGAAGGTGAAGGCGAGGATCGACAGCAACCCCTCAGTGCTGTCGTCCTCGCCTACGCCTGCCTTCACCAGATGGGAGATCGTGTCCTCTCCTGGGTGTGTGCGCCGGTACTCGATGAGCGTCCCGAAGTAGGCCATCATCTCGAGTACTGCGGCTGTCGCGGTGTCGCCGGCCTTGCTCAGGTCGGAGGTGTCGGCGCCGACGATCGCCTCGGTCCATCCGTCGAATGCCACCCGATCCGATTCGGGGACACCGAGGTAGTGAGCAACAACCATCGAAGGCAACGGTTTGTAGAGGTCGGTGACGATCTCGCCGGATCCCGCCTCGGCCAGCATGGCGATCTTTGCGCGGACGAACTCTCGAACGGCGGGTTCGACCTCGGTGACCTGCTTGGGCGTGAACCCGCGGGACACCAGCTTGCGGAAGTTCGTATGGGCCGGCGGATCCTGCATCACCATCGGTGGGTTGTCCGCCAGCCCGATGCTTTCCAGCTCGCCGTAGGTGGTGGTGAGTCCCTGAGACGACGTGAACGTCTTCCAGTCGTCCGCGGCGCGCGACACGTCGGCGTGCCTGGTCAGAACCCAGAAGTCGTGGTCGGGGTTGGCCGAGCGAACGCGGTGGACGGGGTCGTGATCGCGCAGGTCGGCGTACATCTTCCACGGGTCGCGCCAAGTGTCGCCGGAGCGCAACTCATACGCCGCGCCGTGTGACACTTTGGTTGACATGTCTCAATCGTGAGACATGAATAGGCATGTGTCAACCACCAAATGACATACTGCCCTTTTTGGGGAGTCCTTCGGCGCAGTTCGCACTGCCGGGGTGGTCCGAGGCGATGCATGATCAAACTCGCGGGACACCATCCGACCGTTCCGAAGGGCAGCAGGTTGAGCGCCGCCAACGCAGCGAGGAGCAGCCACCATGTCGAGAGAGGGTGGTTCCGAGAACCGGGCTTACCAGGATCACGACGCCGGCAAGCATCGGGACCGTTCGCTCGATGGTCCAGGGGCGGCTGGTTGTTCGCGTGTTCATCGCCCGAGTCCTATCGGTGGAGCGATATCAAGTGGTTCAGACAGTGTCGAGAAATACCGCTATACCGAGGATGATCCCTTTTCTCCTTGGCGGCAACGGCGCCCGCTCCGGCGATGAAATCCCTTTGTCGGACCGCCTTGATAGGCTGGCTGGTTCGCCTCGTTGATTCTGCTGGAAGTGATTGCGGCACAATGGAAATACTTCGATAGAACACTTGTGCGAACCCGGATCTGCCGGTAGCTTGGAGTCATGGACTTCGGGGGAATGTTCGCCAGACTGTCTGATCTGGCAGGGGATGCGGCTGTGGTCGCGGGTGACGACAGCGAGTTGTCGTCGCGGGTTGTGATGGTGATCCGTCTCAATCATGGTGTGGAACAGATACTTTTCCGGCTGGTCGGTGAACTCGATGCGCGGGGATCGCCACGCGGACGGGTGAGGGTTCCACGGCCAAGCTGTTGCAGCAGGCGGGGGTGGCCGGCCGTGGCGCACCGCTACGTCCGGGTGGGCGGGGCGTTGGATGATAATGCGTCGGTCACGTCCTATGCGGTGGATGGGTCGTTGTCGGGTGAGCATGTGGATGCGATTGTGAAGGGCCTGGGCCACATTGACCGACGCAACCCAGACCTGTCGGGAGAGGACCGGACCGATTGTGTGCGAGGCCCGCGGGCAGAGGCGTTGTCGGCTTCGCCTGTTCATCGGGTCCGACGGCCATCCATTGTTCATCAACCCTGACGACGCCAACAAAACGGCGCTGCGGTCCGAAGCCCGGCGAACCCTCACTTCCGACCTCGCCGCCGCATAACCAGGCGAGTACCGGAACCGCAAGGCCAGCAAACCTACGGCGACATATTCGGAGAACCCCGAGAAAAACGGCAATCGCTGTGTACTGCAAGATCTTTGAGAACTGAATAGTGTGAGCCCCGAGCCGGGCATCTCTGGTCAGTGCGTCTGCAGAGCGCGGCTCCGGGTGGGTTACGTCGATTCCGTCAAGGCGGTGTCGAGGATGTCCATGCCCCGGTCGAGGTCGGCGTCGCTGATGGTCAGCGGCGGGGCGAGACGGAAGATGCCACCCATGCCCGGGAGCTGGACGATGTTCATGTGCAGGCCACGCGACAGGCAGGCGTCGGTGACCGCCTGGCCCAGTCGGTCCGCTGGCGCCTTGGTGGCGCGGTCCGCGACCAATTCGATGCCGCAGAAGAGGCCTCGGCCACGAACGTCGCCGATGACCTCATGCCGGGATTGCAATTCGAGCAGATGGTCGCGCAGACGCTTGCCGGCAGTGGTGGCCCGTGCGGCAAGGTCATCGCGGAGCACGATGTTCAGGACGGTGCCGGCAACCGCGGCAGCAAGCGGATCCGACACGTGGGTTGTGAAGAACAGGAATCCGCGCTCGTGGCAAAGGGATTCGATGTCCTCGGAGGTGATCACCGCCGCGACGGGCAGCCCGGCACCGAGTGTCTTCGACAGGGTCAGGATGTCGGGCACGACCCCGTCTCGCTCGAAGGCGTACATAGAGCCGGTGCGGCCCAGTCCGGTCTGTGCCTCGTCGGCGATGAGGAGCATGCCCCGCTCGACGCACTTGGCCTTGAGCGCGGTGAGGTAGCCGACGGGGAGATCGATGAGACCGCCCGAGGAGACGATGGGTTCGACGATGCAGGCGGCGAGGCTGCCGGTGGACTGCTGGTCGATGAGGTCGAAGCCGTAGTCGAGTTCGCCCTGCCAATCATGGTTGCCGGATTCCGTGCGGAAGATGGAGCGGTACTCGTTGGGGGTCGGCAGGGTGAAGTTGCCGGGTATCGACGGGCCATATCCCTTGCGGCCGGCCGAATATGTGGCCGCGGCAGCGCCGGAGGTCATCCCGTGCCAGGAGCGGTCGAATGAGACGATCTCGTACCTGCCGGTGTAGAGCTTGGCGATCTTCAGTGCGGCCTCGTTCGACTCCGCGCCGGTGGACAGGAGCATCACCTTGTCCAGGCCGCTGGGCAAGGTGTCGGACAGGGCCCGGGCGAACTCCACGACCGGGCGGCTGAGCATCCCGCTGAACAGATGATCGAGGCCGGTCATCGACTCGGCAACCGTGGCCGCGACCTCGGGGTGACAATGTCCCAGAACAGAACTCATCTGACCGGAGGTGAAGTCGAGGATGGCGTTGCCGTCGCTGTCGTACACGTAGCTGCCACTGGCCCGCTCGATGATCCGGGGTGTGAACGCCCCGCCGTAGCGGATCAGGTGTTTGTCGACGATGGGCCAGAACTCGGCGTCGTGCACGCTGTTGCCTCCAGGAGATCGTGGAACCGGATTGGCTCCACGATCCCATCAAGGTCTCAGTTCTGTCGGGTTCCCGACGTATGCGGCATCAGGGCGCCGGGTGGAATCTGCCCGAACTTTCCGGCATTGAAGTCATCCATCGCCTCGATCAGTTGCGCCTTGGTGTTCATCACGAACGGTCCGTACTGGAACACCGGTTCCCGGATCGGCCGACCACCGAGGAGCAGTACCTCCAGCGCGGGCCGGTTCGAATCCTGTTGTGCTGCTGCGGAGATCGAGATCCGGTCGCCGGGGCCGAGCACGGCCAGCTGGCCCTGCTGAATCGGGTTGTCGACGGGACCGACGGTGCCGCGACCGGACAACACGTACACCAGCGCGTTGAAGTCGCGGTTCCACGGCAGGTCGAGCTTCGCGCCGGGTTCGATCGTGGCGTGCGCCAATGTGATCGGAGTTCGGGTGGATCCCGGGCCTGCATGTCCGTCGATGTCGCCGGCGATGATGCGCACCAGCGAGCCGCCGTCGGGCGAACTGAGCAGAGTGGCTTCCGTCCCCTCGATCGACTGGTAACCCGGGTCGGTCATCTTCTCGGCCGCGGGCAGATTCACCCACAGCTGGACGCCGTGGAACAAACCGCCGCTCTCGACAAGCTCGGCCGGCGGGGTCTCGATGTGCAGGATGCCCGATCCGGCGGTCATCCACTGGGTGGCGCCGTCGGCGATCAGGCCGCCACCGCCGTGCGAATCCTGGTGCTGGAAGCGCCCGTCGATCATGTATGTCACGGTCTCGAAACCGCGGTGGGGATGCCAGCTGGTTCCCCGCGGTTCGCCGGGCTGGTACTCGACTTCACCCATCTGGTCCATGTGGACAAACGGATCGAGGTCGGCCTTCGACGCGCCGGCGAATGCTCGAACGACGGGAAAACCTTCGCCCTCGTAGCCGCGGGGGCCGGTGGTCACCGACCGAACGGGACGTTCGGTGTCGGCGGCGGTGGGCGCGGCGATGCGGGGAAGGGTCAAGGTGTCTGCGGTCACGGCTGCCATGACGGGCTCCTTCGTAGCTGGTGGGCGGTACATCTGACATAACCGGACCGCGGTCCGATTCATTCCCGGGGGCTTGGGCTGCGCCCGAGCGGATTGTCCCACCGGTTGTTCACTTCGGTTCTGATTCGATGTCTGTCAATAGTGATGGATATCGAATCAACTGACCTCGGATGATGCGTGCTGCTCACCGCTGGTCCGGGAGCCGCTCACCGAGACTGGGGCGGCGACCTCGCGCGTATGTTCAAGGCCCTCGGAGATCCGGTGCGTCTGCGACTGGTGTCGCTGATCGCATCACACACCCGGGGGAGAGGCCTGCGTCTGCGACATCTCCGGATCCTTCGATCGGTCGCAACCCACCATCTGAAGGGTCCTTCGTCAGGCCCGACTTCTCGACTGCGAGCGACGTGGCACGTGGGTGTACTACCCCGCCGCCGTTCTGGTCGCGATCAACTCGGTGTTCCAGGTGATCATTTTCGCCGTCCTCGGCTGGTTCTACCTGTCGCTGCTGCCGGGCTGGCTCGGGCTGGAGCAGACCACGATCGACACCTCGCCGTGGCAGATCGCGAAGTCGGTGCTGATCTTCCTCGGCATTCCACTGCTCGCCGGATTCCTGAGCCGGCGTTACGGCGAGAGGATCAAGGGGCGCGACTGGTACGAATCGACGTTCCTGCCGCGCCTCGGGCCGTGGGCGCTGTACGGGCTGCTGTTCACGATCGTGATCCTCTTCGCGTTGCAGGGTGACCAGATCACCTCCCACCCGGTCGACGTCGTCCGGATCGCGATCCCGCTCCTCGTCTACGTCGCGATCATGTGGGTGGCCGGATTCGTGCTCGGAGCGGTCGCCGGGCTCGGCTACCAGCGGACCACCACACTGGCGTTCACCGCGGCGGGCAACAACTTCGAACTCGCCATCACGGTCGCGATCGCCACCTACGGTGCGACGTCCGGGCAGGCGCTGGCCGGAGTGGTCGAATCCCTGATCGCCGAACTCACCGGATGACACGTCGGGCGGACCAGTAGCGAGTCCGCAGGCGGAACCTCATCGGTCCACACGTTTAGGGTGGACCCATGGGTACTTCCACGGGCCGGGTCGTCGCGGGCGACGGCGCCCAGATCGGCTACCGCACCACCGGCTCTCCCGGTGACAATTCCCCGGTGGTCGTACTGATCCACGGCTGGGCGCAGTCGTCGCGATCGTGGGGTGACGAGCTGGTCGACAACCTGTCCCGGGACGTCCGCGTCATCGCGATCGACCTGCGCGGTCACGGAGATTCGCTTGTGCCCTCGGACGGTCACCTGACCGCCGCAGACTTCGGCGGCGACATCGCCGCCGTCCTGGCCGCCGAGGTGACCGGTGACCAGCCGGTCTTCCTGCTCGGCTGGTCGTACGGCGGATTGGTGGTCGGTGATCACCTGCAGCACCGCGCAGACGGTGCCGCCGCGGCTGCCGGGAATCTTGCCGGACTGATCCTGGTCGGCGCGATCACGTCGATGGGTCGCGGTGAGGCCGGTGGCCGGGTCGGGCCTGCCATGCGCGCGGCCCTGCCCGCCGCGTATTCGGAGGATCCCGCCGTCGCCACCGCGGCGCTGCAGTCCTTTGTCGGCGAACTGGTGCCGCCGCAGCAGGGATCTCTCGCACAGCAATTCCTGGGGATCTCGCTGACCGTCCCTCCCGCGGTCCGGGCCGGACTGTTCGCACGCACCGCCTCCTATGACGATCTGTTCGCCGGCTTCGATGGGGGTGTGATGGTGATCCACGGGACGGCGGACACGGTGGTCGACATCTCCTGTGCACGTCACGTCGAGACACTGGTCCCGGGCACCGTCACCCGATATTGGGATGGCGCCGGCCACGCCCCCTTTGTCGAAGACCCGGCCCGGTTCGCCGCGCAGGTGTACGAGTTCGTGAACGCCACCGTGGGAGCGATGCGGTGAACGCGGCCAACGATTTACCCGTCCCGCACCGGGTCGCACTGATCTCAGTGCACACCTCGCCGCTGGCCCAACCGGGTGTCGGCGATGCCGGCGGGATGAACGTCTATGTCTGGCAGACCGCCAAACGCCTCGCGCAGCGCGGCGTCGAGGTCGAGATATTCACGCGTGCAACATCTTCGACCGATGAGCCGATGATGACGGCAGCTCCCGGTGTGATCGTCCGCAACGTGGTGGCAGGGCCCTTCGAAGGACTCGACAAACGGGATCTCCCCACCCAGCTGTGTGCCTTCACCGCCGGGGTGCTCCGGGCCGAGGCCGGACGCCCCGCCGGGTACTACGACCTGGTGCACTCGCATTACTGGTTGTCCGGGCAGGTGGGCTGGCTGGCCCGCGACCGGTGGGCGGTGCCGCTGGTTCACACCGCGCACACCCTGGCCGCAGTGAAGAATGCCGCGCTCGCCGAAGGTGACACGCCGGAACCCCCGATGCGCCAGATCGGTGAGCAACAGGTGGTCGATGAAGCCGATCGCTTGATCGTGAACACCGAAACCGAAGCGCAGCAACTTGTCTCGATTCATCACGCGGACCGTTCACGCATCGATGTGGTGACACCTGGTGCGGATCTGGACTGCTACACCCCGGGGTCGCGGGCCGAGGCGAGGTTGTCGCTCGGCATCGATCCCGATGAGGTGGTCGTGACGTTTGTCGGTCGGATCCAGCCTCTCAAGGCTCCGGACATCCTGGTGCGGGCGGCGGCACCACTGATCCGACGCGGGTTGTCCGGGGGTCGCAAACTCCGCGTCCTGATCGCCGGCGGGCCGTCGGGATCAGGCCTGGAGCGTCCGACCTCGCTCATCGAACTGGCCCGCGACCTCGGTGTCGAATCCGCGGTGACCTTCATCCCGCCGCAGTCACCAGACCGGCTCGCCGGTGTCTACCGGGCGTCGGATCTAATTGCGGTGCCGAGCTATTCGGAGAGCTTCGGTCTCGTGGCGATCGAGGCGCAGGCGGTCGGTGTGCCGGTGATCGCCGCCGATGTCGGGGGTCTGGGTGTTGCCGTGGACGACGGTGTCAGCGGCGTCCTGGTGTCCGGGCACGATGTCGACCACTGGAGCGCCGAACTCGGGCGCCTGCTCGACGATCCGGAGCTGCTGATCACGATGGGCGAGGCCGCGCGGATTCACGCGCGGGGATTCTCCTGGGATCACACCGCGGACCAACTGCTCGACAGTTATCGCAGGGCTATCGGAACGTTCCGTAGCCAGTACCCGCTGGCACCCCGGGGCGGTGCGGAAGTTGCAGAAGCCGACACCCGCCCGCTGTCCCGGATCGCCCGCCGCTTTTCCGGACGACGAAATGGAGTACGTGCGTGACCACTGAAGCTGTCTCCGACCTGGGTGTTGTGGTCGACGAGTTCCTCAAGAGTCGCGAATTCACATACGGCCGCAAGGATTCCGGTGGTAGCGACGTCGAGCACTTCGTGGTCGAGTTGCCGGGCGAGAAGAAGCTCAAGACCACGGTCCTGCTCACGGCCGGATCGCACGGGGTCCGCCTCGAGGCGTTTGTCTGCCGCAATCCCGACGAGAACCACGAAGGTGTCTACCGGTGGATGCTCAAACGCAATCGCCGCCTGTACGGGATGGCCTACACCCTGGACAATTCCGGCGACATCTATCTCGTCGGTAGGCATTCGGCCGAATCGATCACCGAGGACGAACTGGACCGGTTGCTCGGCCAGGCGCTCGAGGCCGCCGACGGTGACTTCAACGTGCTGTTGGAGATCGGGTTCGTCACCGCGATCCGGCGCGAGTGGGCATGGCGGGTCTCGCGCGGTGAATCCTTGAACAACCTGAAGGGTTTTGCGCATCTCATCCGGGAAGAAGACCTCGCCGGAGACGGGTCCGACGGTGACAAGCAGGGCGGCGAACTGGAGAACGTCACGCAACCCTCGGATCGCGAACAATCCGGATCCATCGAAGGTTGACAAGAATCATTGGTAGGTTGTTCACCGCCAGGTACCACACTGCGGAGGTCGAACAGTCATGAGTTTCACAAGCCCTTACCCTCCTGTCGAGATCTCGGAGAAGTCGATATACGACACGCTGTTCGGGACGATCAGCGAAGAGGACCTCGATCGGGTCGCCGCAATCGATGCCGGCGCCACCGAGGGCACCACCTACCGCGAATTGATCGCCCGGATCGACGGGTTCGCCGGCGCACTGGCGGCCCGCGGCGTCGGTGTCGGCGATGTGGTGGGTCTGCTCTCGGCCAACACCTCGGCGTTTGCCTTTGTGTTCCATGGCATTTTGCGCGCAGGTGCGACTGCCACCACCATCAACGCGCTCTTCACAGCGCAGGACATCGCCAAGCAGCTCACCGACTCCGGTGCCACGATGCTCATCACCATCACGCAACTCGAAGAGCAGGCGAAGATCGCGGCAGCCGAGGTGGGCATCGGTGAGAG
>NZ_DATCVM010000223.1:0-7880 GCF_036566845.1 Williamsia sp. | reverse complement strand
AACCCTCCCCGCCGACAGTGGTTTACGCCCTCGCCTTCGGACTGGCGCTCACGCTGGCGGCGGCCACCCGGGGTTCGAGATTCTATATCCTGCCAACGTTCACAACGTTCTTCGTGATCATGCTGCTGGGCTTCTCCAACCCCGACAGCGCACCGTCCCGACTGTTCGAGCGGATCAACGAGACCGCTCTCGGTGTCGGTATCGCGCTGTTCTTCGGGATTCTGCTGCCGGCGTTGATGAGTCGATCGAACGGTGTGAAGACCTCAGCCGATGCGGCCCCGTCACGCGAGCCCGATTGACGGCTGCGGAGCGTTTGTGGCGATGGAGCGCACGATCCCCGCTCTGGTGAACTCCTTCGCCACCCGAACCGCGTCGAGTACCTCCGCACCCTTCGCGAGTTCGGCGGTGATCGCTGCCGCGAACGTACAGCCCGCACCGGCAACACGCTGCTCGCCGATCTTCGGTGCCCGGAACTCTGTGAAATCGGTTCCGTCGTAGACGATGTCGACGGCGTCGTCGCCCGGCAGTTCCATCCCACCCTTGACCGCGACATATCGGGGGCCGAGGGCGGCGATGCGGCGAGCCGCCTCCTTGAGGTCGTCGACTTTCTCGATGCTCTCCATACCGGCCAGGGTGCGCGCCTCGAACAGGTTCGGGGTGATCACCGTGGCCAGCGGAAGGATCTCGCTACGCAGATCATTGTCGGTGTCGAGGGCGGCGCCGGGCTCCTGCCCCTTACAGATCAGCACCGGATCGACAACGATGTGTCTCCAGGTCTGACGGGCCAACGCGTCGGCGACAACCGAGATGGTGGCCGGAGTGCCGAGCATCCCGATCTTCACCACATCGAGCTCGTGTGCACTCGTGGCGGCTTCGATCTGATCCGCGATGACCTCCGGATCCACCGGGACGAACCGGTGGCCCCAACCCGCCTTCGGATCGAACGACACGATGCAGGTGATGGTCCCGACGCCGTACACCCCGAGTTGCTGGAAGGTTCGGAGATCAACCTGGAGCCCGGCGCCCCCTGTGGCCTCGGAACCCGCGATCACGTACGAAATACGCGGTGCCGCTGCATCGATGTCGCCCATGAGCCCGATCTCCTTTGTCGTGGTTCGCCGAACACCCTATTGTTCCAGGGCGTCAACGCGACGAGTCGCGGCAATCAGCGAGTAGCGATCCGGCGTACTCCATAGATTGCTGCGCCACACACCAGGACCACCACGCCGGCGATCACCGACGCGACCGGTAGCGACACCGCCAAGACAACACATCCGATCAGCCCCACCACGGGGATGAGTCTGCGCGGCCGGCCTTCGTCGTCGCCGAGGGTTGCCGCGGAGACGTTGGCGATCGCGTAATAGATCAGGACTGCAAAGGACGAAAAGCCGATCGCCTCACGCAGATCCGCGGTCGCGGCCAAGATCGCGACCACCAAACCGATCACCAGTTCGGCCCGGTACGGCACCCCGGTTGTCCGATGGACTGCGGCCAGCGGGTGCGGTAAGTGGCGGTCGCGGGCCATGGCGAGCGTCGTCCGGGAAACTCCGAGCAACACTGCGAGCATCGAGCCGAGTGCGGCCACCACGGCTCCCACCCGCACCACCGGTTCGAGCCCGGGGACTCCGGCCGCACCCACCGCGTCGACCAGGGGTGCCGTCGACTCGGCCACCGCGTCGGAGCCCAGCACGCTCAGCACAGCCACCGCGACCACCAGATACACGATCAGGGTGATGCCCAGTGCCAGCGGGATCGCGCGTGGAATGGTCCGGGCCGGATCCCGCACCTCCTCGCCCAAGGTCGCGATCCGGGCGTATCCGGCAAACGCGAAGAACAGCAGCCCGGCGGCCTGGAGTACACCGGTGACTGTGGTGTCGGTGAAGGGGTCGAGCCGATCCGCCTGCGACTCCTCCGAGGTCAGCGCGGTGACGACCACCGCCGCCAGGACTGCCAGCACCACACCCACGATCAGGCGGGTGACCATGGCAGACTTGGTGACGCCCAGACAGTTGACAACGGTCAGGAGCACCACGGCGGCGACGGCGACGGCGTGGGCATGGTCAGGCCACAGATACAGTCCGACGGTCAGCGCCATGGCGGCGCAGGATGCGGTCTTGCCGACCACAAATCCCCAGCCCGCGAGGTATCCCCAGAACTCGCCCAGTCGTTCGCGGCCGTACACATAGGTCCCGCCGGATACCGGGTAGAGAGCGGCCAGCCGGGCGGACGACGTCGCGTTGCAGTAGGCGATCACCGCGGCGATCGCCAGACCGATGAGCAATCCGGAACCGGCCGCGTTCGCGGCGGGCGACAGTGCCGCAAAGATGCCGGCGCCGATCATCGATCCGAGTCCGATGGTCACCGCGTCGAAGACACCGAGCCGGCGATGGAGTTGTCCGGCGCCGGACGGACCTGGTGTGTTCACGCGCCAAGTATCCACGCATTCACCCCGAGATCATGCCCCTGAAGGGTCGGCGAGGGCAGTGTTCCCTCGCCGTTCACCCAGGGGGTGGAAGTCAGGCGGCGGGAGTGGGGGCGAGGAGATCCTGGAGCGGGAATCCCAGGACGGTCTCGCCACCTTTGAGGATGTAGTCGAGCAGGGCGGCGCCGGCCAGCGCGTGCGCACCGCTCTCGGGACTGAAGAACACGGTGCCGTTCTGGAACTGTTGCAGGGCACCTGCTCCGGTGACGGTGGTCACGACCGGCCCGATGGCGCTCCCGAGAAGTCCCGCACTGCCGCCCAATTCGGTGAACTTCATCCCGATCGCGGCTTCTGCCAGCGCCAGCAACTGACCGAGCAGTTCATCGGAGCCACCGGAACCGTCCGGAGTACCGGGTACGTCCGGAAGACCCGGGATGGCAATCGCGTCGGGTGCAGCCGGGCCGGCGGCCACACCCGACGGGGGTGCGATGATCGCCGGCGGATTCTGTTGCCCCTGAACCGAGAAGAACGACGACTTCAGCTGCAGCCTGGTGCGGACCTCCTGCGCGGGAACATCGACGCTACCGCCGGTTCCGCTGATCCGGACAGTGGCGGCGCGACCGTTCTCGGCGCCCATGCCGTAGGCCTCGACCACCTCGAACCCGGTCAGCGAACCGACTCCGAACTCGGCGGCGATGCTCGATGAACTCACCGAAGCGGTCCATTCGTGGTGCGGCGAGATCGCGTCACCCTCGTCGATCACGGCCGGATAGTCGCGGCCGTCCGTGGCACCGCCGGTGGACGAGGAGAACTCGGTGAACGCCGGTTTTCCATCTTTCAGCAGGATTTCGCCGGCCGTCGCGTCGACGGCGATGTTGGAGCGGGGGTCCTCGGCGTCGTATCCGCCGTAGACCTGCGAGTTCTGGGTGTCATCGATGGGCTTGCTGATGTCCATCGATGCCAGTGCGTATGTACGTGCCGCAACGGCCTGGGCTTTGAGGGCCTCGGCGCCACCCTCGTCGGCCCAGGTCACGATGCTCTCCTTGGGCACCACACCTTTGACGTAGTCGTCGAGAGGCACCACATTGATGACGCGGCCGCCGTCGAATCCCAGCGAGCCGCGGAAAGTCTGGTTCGAACCGCACATCTTGAGCAGTTCGGGGTCCGGGCGGCCCGGTCCCGGAGTGATCGGCGAGACAAGCGGCCGCGGCAGTTCGACGGATTGGACAACCCCGCCCCCGCAGCCGGCGGTGATGGTGGCGGTGGAACCCGACAGACTCACGGCCTGCCCGGGTGCCACCGCCACATCACCAACCCTCATTCCGGCGTCCGCGAAGACATTGACCGACGACTCGCCTGTGAGAATTACCGAGACGTCGACGTTGTCCACCTTCCCCGCGGTGGTGCCACCGTAGTAGTGACTCAAGATCTGAGTCGAGGTCCAACCCTGTTTGGAGTAACCAAACGCGCCCCACTGGCCCATGCCGCGACCGTGCCCGTTGCCGTGCCCGATCAGCGTCACCTCGCTGCCGACCGCAAGCGAAACATCTGCTTCGACCGCCCGTGGGATCGCCCATCCCGCGGCTCCGACGGCCACCAGCAGGGCTACCCCAGCCACAGCCGGTCGCCGCAGCCGAGCACCGTACGCAGCTCGGCCCCCGATGGGTCGAGTGGTGTACATGCCTGGAATACGCGGCATGGAGGTCCCTTCGCAGAGTTCCGCCCACCTCGGCTGCCACGAGCACGCATCAGCGCACACTGTGACTAGTGGGACTAGAGTGACAGTAGTTGCTAATCGGTGACCACAAAAGTCACAGGACATAACAACAGCATCACGAGTTTCACGCCACGCCGAGTCGGGTCGTGGACTTCACGCCATACAAAAGACACGATTTGCCGGTCTAACAAAGTCGATGGGGAAGTCGACGTTGTGCAGGACGCCTCCCTTGGCGTGCCTGCTCGCGTCGGTGACGACCAGCCCGACCAGTTCGACCAATCAAGGAGACCTACGTGCGCTATCGCCGCCCCAAACCGTCGATCGTCCTGGGCACGGTCGCGGCCGTTGTCGTCGCCAGCCCGGTCGCCATCCTGGTCGGAGGAAGTGCGCCCAACTTCGCCGTCGATCCCACGGACGCTCCCGTCGCCCAGTCGGTCACGCCGACCACCATCAACCAGGTCAGCCTGAACGATGTCCCGACGCTGGTTCTCAACCTGGTCAAGTCGGGCCTGGCAGATGTGGGTGTGACGCTCCCGCCGATCGACATCTCCGGTATCGAGTTGCCCGACATACCGCTCCAGATCCCCAGTGGCGTGATCCCCACCGAGCTACTGCCTTCGACCACCGCACCGGATTCCGTCGCACCGTCCGGCACCACGCCTTCCGGCACGACATCTCCGAGCGGCACCACGTCCACCAGCACACCGCCCGGTGACGCACCCGCCGATCCCGGGACACCTCAGGGCGCATTGGTCAAAGAGGTCAGCCAGGACAAGCCGTTCTCGATGGTCGGGCTGACCTGGGACGGAGTTGCCGAGACCACCGCGTACATCCGTGCCAAGCAGGCCGACGGGTCGTGGGGCCCTTGGATTTCCGCCGACAAGGTGGACGGCGTCAGCAACAAGGACCCGGACAAGCAGGGCACCGAACCGGTGTGGGTCGGCGATGCCAACGTGGTCCAGATCGCGATCACCAACGACGGCGTCGCAGCGCCGGGTGCCGGAACCGAAGATCCCGCCGCCCAGTCGTCGGACACCTCGGCGTCCGGAACCCCTTCCTCAACGACATCACCGTCGGCGACCTCTTCGTTCACCACTCCCCCGGTTCCGCAGCGCACCGATACGTCGATCCCGACGTCGACGGTCGCTCCCGGCGAGATCGCGCCCCGCGTGTTCACGCCGAAGGAGCAGCCGATGCTGACCACCACCGGTGCGCCCGCGCAGGATCTGCTGCAGCAGGCGATGTCGTCGATCAGTGCAGCTCTGATCTCACCCGGATCGACCCAGCCCGAGGGCCAGGCCCCGGCCGAGAACGCTGTGCCCATCGCCCCGGCGATACCGGTCCCTGCCGGTGACCCACAGGTGATCTCGCGCGCCCAATGGGGTGCCGACGAGTCGATGCGCTGCTCCGAGCCGACCTACGATCCGGCACTCAAGGAATCGATCGTCCACCACACGGCGGGTAACAACGACTACACCCCCGAGCAATCCGGCGAGATAGTGCGCGGCATCTACGCCTACCACGCACAAACACTCGGCTGGTGCGACATCGGATACAACGTGCTCGTCGACAAGTACGGACAGATCTTCGAAGGCACGGCCGGCGGTCTCGACAAGAATGTCCAGGCCACCCATACCGGCGGGTTCAACCAGGACACGATGGGCCTGGCGCTGATGGGCAACCTCAACGAGGTCCAGCCCACACCCGAGATGATCAACGCGGCCGGGAGCTTCCTCGGCTGGAAGCTGAGGCTGAACGGGCTCGACCCGAACGGCCAGGGGTCTGTCACCTCGGTCGGTTTCCCGGGCGGTCTGTACGCCGCGGGTGAGACTGCCACCGTGCCGATGATCAGCGGTCACCGCGACTTCTACAGCACCGACTGCCCCGGTCAGTTCGGCTACGACGCGCTGCCACAGATCCGCGCGATCGCGGCCGGTAGCGGTCAGTTGCCGACGGCGAATCCGGAGGTTCTCTCCACCACCGACACCGGCGCCATCGCCCAGCAGTGGCAGGCGACCGGCGGGCCAACCGGAGAGCTCGGCAATGCGACGTCCACCGAGCAGACCACACCCGACGGCACCGCCAAGTACGTCGACTTCGAGAACGGCAAGATCTACTGGTCCGAGGCCACCGGAGCACAGATCGTCAAGGGCGCCATCCAGAAGGCTTGGGCAGCATTGGGATTCGAGACCGGATCACTCGGCTTGCCGACGTCCGGTGAGACCAGCGGACAGGCGGGCATCAGTCAGTCGTTCCAGGGTGGAACGCTTGTCTTCAACCTGCTCACCGGCATCGTCGAGGTTCTGAGGACCTACGTGGACGAGTACACCAACAGCTACAACGAGCAGCGCGGCACACCGGCGCCGGCGACCACCGAGTTGCCGACCACCGCACCGCCCGCCTGACCCGCCGCTACCCCCAAAAATTCGCTCCGTGTGCCTGCACACGCTCCTGTTGCGACAGGAGCGGACGTCGGTACGCGGAGCGAATTCGGGGTGGGGTTCAGAACCAGCGAGTGAGCACCTGGCCCACGCCTCCGGCGTTGTTGTCCGGGGCGATCTCGTCGGCCGCATCGATGGCCGCCTGATGTCCGTCGGCCATCGCGAAACCCCTTGTCACCCAACGCAGCATCTCGATGTCGTTGGGCATGTCACCGAACGCGATCGACGCATCGACCGGCAGGTCACGAAGCCGTGCCAGCACCTGGAGGCCACTGGCCTTGCTGACACCGGGGGCCGCCAGTTCGATCAGCCCGTTGTCGGTGGAGTAGGTGACGTCGGCAAGATCACCGACCACCGCGGCCATCCGGCGGGCCATCTCGTCGCTGGTCATCTCCGGGCGGCGCACCAGCATCTTCACCGCATCCTGCGACAACACGTCGGCTTCACTCATCTCGATGTGGTCGGGGTTGAGCCAGGCGTGCTTGTAGCCCGATGTGGCAACAAACGGCGGCGTCGCGGCGTCGTGTGCGCTCTTCCCGACCCGCTCGACGGCGAGGCCGCAACCCGGGATCTGCTGATACGCGAACTCGGCCAGCTTCTCCAGCACGGGCGCCCGCAGCGTTTCCGAATGCAGGATCCGGTCGGTCGCGACGTCGTAGACGATCGCGCCGTTGGCGCACACCGCATACGGTTCGATGTCGATCTGGTCGGTGATCTCGGCGATCCAGCGCGGCGGACGTCCCGTGGCGATCACGAAGGTGGCACCGGCCGAGGTGGCCTTGTTGATCATCGTGCGTACCAGTTCGGGTACCACATTGTTGTCGTCGATGAGCGTGCCGTCGACGTCGCTGGCGATCAGTGTGGGCGGGCCTGTGAACTCCGGGTGGGGCATTTCACCCATCTTGCCTTTTCGCCGCTCGAGCGGCAGCGTCGGCCACGTCCATGGCATCGGCCTCCTCCAGCGTCGGGGCACCGCCACCCAATCGCGCCGGCACCCAATAGGCCCCCGCGGGCTGGTCGGCGTACCGCTCCTGGACCTCGAGCAGCATGCGCTGCATCGTCCGCTTCAGCTCGCCGACCAGCGCATCAGTTGTCACGGTGTCGGCCGGCGGGGGCGGGATCGGGTCGCCGAACGCGACGAAGACCGGGGTCTTGGTGCGTCCCAGATTGCGGGGTCCGCCCTTGGTCGCGATGCGCTGTGAACCCCAGACGATGACCGGAAGGATCGGGACCTGTGCGTCGATGGACATCCGCGCCGCGCCCGATTTGAACGCCTTGATCTCGAAGCTCCGGCTGATCG
>NZ_DATCVM010000222.1:0-1929 GCF_036566845.1 Williamsia sp. | reverse complement strand
GTTGCCGCCGAGATCGCCGATGATGACCTCGTAGGTCAGCGCTGATTTGTCGTCTGTGCCATCAACTCCGAGGTAATCGTCGGGAAGCTGCGAGCACACCAGCGCCCGAACCTTGTACTTACGGCTGTCACGCGCGATCCGCAGGTTCAGGGTCCGGCCGGCACCCGTCTGCTCGAGGTATTTGTTCTCGTCGAGGAACAGCACCTTGCGCTCGTAACGCGGCAGTTCGTAGACGAGACGGTTCGCAAGCCACGCGGCCATGTGCATCAGCGGTCCGGCCATGCGCTGCTGTGGAGTCCACTGCGATGGGTCTGTGCCCTCCGGTGGCAGTTGCAGGCCGGGCATGGTCAGGACCGTGAGGCGAATGCGGTCGTTGATGATGTCGTCGATGTCGCCGGTGGTGCCGCGCTCCGGGAAGAGCACTCGGGCTTCTGCCAGATCGGACATCATCGCCAGGTCCTGGTGCAGGCTCTTCGCGCACGACCGCAGATCGATGTTGTCGTCTTCTTTTGCGATCCGTTCGATGGCGTCGAGAACTTCGCGGAGGTTGTGGTGCCGTTCGCCGCCGACCATGTTTGCCGCGCTCGCAAGCACGGTCTCGGTCCACTCGTGCTCGAGGCGGGCAGGGGTGAGCATCATCTTCAGAACAGAGACCGCCACCGAGATGCGTTCGGCGTTCGCGGCACGCATATCGGCCTCGTATTGCCCCTGCGCTGCCGCCTGGGGGTTGGGGTCGTCCTGGTAGTCGACGCTGGTCGCGTCGTACTCCGGATCATCGCGGCGCGGGTCGATGATCACCCGGTACGGGTTGAGCGAGCCGGGGCGCGAGGTGCGACCGGTCAACGCTTGCACTTCGGCGATGCCGCGGAACTCGGGCAATTGAGCGAGTTTTTTCAGCGGGCCGGACGGGTCGAGCACGACGCCGTAGGCACCGGCACGCACAGCCTGGTAGACGAGTACTCCAGCGAGGAACGTCTTGCCAGATCCGGGGACGGCGACGATCGGCGTCAATCCGGACTTGTGCTTTTTCTCGTGCGCTGCGAACAGATCCCATACGGCCGGTCGCGGCGCGATCGACGCGGTCTGCCCGACCACGACACCGGTGCGGTCACCGATCCGGTCACCGACCGCTGCCATGCCGGAGGAGAGGGCTTCGACGTTCATCCGCCGGCAGTGCGCGATATTGGCCAGGGGCTCACCAGGGATGAACTCGCGCAGAAGTTGGTACTGGCCGTGTTCTTGTTCGAGGCGGATGCGAGGGGCGTACATCTCCTGCAACATCGAGACCTTTTCCTTGGCCTCCTTCGGCGTCGAACCGACGATGAGAACCCGGTACCAGCCCTCGGTGCGCACCGACAAGCCGGAATGGTCTTCCTCGATGTCGGAGATGACCTGCCGCGCAAGCGCATGCTGCTCAGCCAGCTCCTGCGGCGGAACCTGGTCGTGCTCGATTGTGTAGTGGTCGAACTGCGCCTCGATCTTCGACGTCAACCGTCGCAAGTTCCGAACGGTTTGGCTTTTGGTCTTGAGCTTGATCCGTTCCGACCACTCCAGCGGCTCACCGGACGGATCGCCGAGCACCTGCCACGGCAGCATCTTCTCCGGGATTGGTAGGGGCGCCATACGCCCGACCGTGAGGACGATCGCGTAGCCGGTGTAGTTCCGGCCACCCACCTGACCGTGCACGGTCGTGTAGCCATCGCCGGGGGTGAGTTCAAGGTTGGTGAGGTCTTCGAGCGTCGCGACGTCGGACTCTTCCCAGCCGCCCCCACCGGAGATAACCCCTTCTGCGTCCAGCGGCAGTCCGAGAGTCGCCGAGCGCAGAAGTAGGTAGTCCATCTCGGCGGGAGTCGCGGGCTTGGCATTGACGCCTTCACCGGACAGATGCCGTTCGATCGTGGCGAGGTGATCGGCGATCGCCTTCTGCTC
>NZ_DATCVM010000221.1:0-16673 GCF_036566845.1 Williamsia sp. | reverse complement strand
AGCAATTCTCGCGCGGGACAACGGCATTGAGGTGGCCAAACAGATACTGGTGTATCCGATGCTCGACGATCGGAACACTGAACCAGATCCGACCCTGGCCCCGACCGCGTTGTGGTCGTATGACAACAACTACACAGCGTGGCATGCCTTGCTCGGCGATTCGATCGGAGCGGCCACAGTATCACCGCTGGCCGCCGCCGCGAGGTTGGAGGACTACTCAGGCTTGGCGCCGGCGTACATCGAGGTCGGCGAACTGGACATCTTCCGCGATGAATCACTGAGGTACGCAGAACGACTGGCGTCCGCAGGGGTGTCGTGCGAGTTCCACCTGTACCCCGGCGCCCCGCACGGTTACGACTGGCTCGGCATGCCGACTGCGATCGGGACACGGGTCATCGCGGACCGCGTCCGGGTATTGCAGTCGTTGTGAGGCGCGCAAGACCGTCCCATCGACAGAGATTCGGACCCCAACCGGCCTTACGCCGTATCGAGAGAGTGAACAACCATGGGAAAGCTTGACGGGAAAGTCGCCTTCATCACCGGCGCAGCCAGGGGAATGGGTCGCGAACATGCGATCCGGCTCGCCGAGAGCGGCGCGGACATCATCGCGGTCGATCTCTGCGGCCAGATCGACACCGTGGCGTATCCGATGTCGACACCGGATGATCTCGAGCAAACGGTCAAGGAAGTCGAGTCGCGAGACCGGCGCATCGTCTATCGGCAAGCGGATGTCCGGGACTTAGAGGCTTTGCGATCCGTTGTACAGCAGGGCGTTTCAGAGCTGGGATCGGTCGACATCGTGATCGCGAACGCCGGAATAGCCCCTCAGGGTTCACCGGAACCTGATATCGCCCAGACCTTTCGGGATGTGGTCGAGGTGAACCTGTTCGGCACCTGGAACACCGTGCAGGCGGCGGCCCCCATCATGATCGAACAGGGCAAGGGCGGATCAATAGTCCTGATCAGCTCTACCCAGGGCCTCAGCGGCGTCGGTGGTACCGGCAGCGGCGCAAGCAGCGGCTACGCCTCGTCCAAGCACGGCGTGGTCGGGTTGATGCGCTCCTTCACTCACTGGCTCGCGCCCCACTCGATCCGGGTCAACAGCGTGCATCCCACCGGCGTCCTGACACCGATGATCGTCAACGATCACATGCAGACCTTCCTGGCCGAAAACCCGGACGTGGCAAAAGGAATGCAGAACCTACTCCCTGTGCCCGCTCTCGAGACGGCAGACATCGTGAATGCGGTCGCGTGGCTGGTGAGCGACGAAGCCCGCTATCTGACCGGCGTCACGCTTCCGGTGGACGCAGGATTCAGCGCACGTTAGGCGGCCAGGTCAGGGCAAGAGTCCAAGCGAATTCGTGCACTCACTCGAAGAGATCGATCGTCGCATTCCGGTCGCGGTTCCGGTAGATGACCTCATTTGCCTCTTCAAGATGTCGGCGCCAGTGGTCCACCGCCCCTCGGGCATCCTTGGCTTCGACGAGTTCGACGAGGGTTTGATATCCGGCAACAACTCGAGGTGCGTACGAGATGCGGGACGGCATCTCGGCGTCCTCGGTGCGCTGCCGGATACCCATCCTGCGGTGTGCGGCGAGCACGTCGTGTAACACACCCACCTGTACTGCCAAAGTCGTGTTGCCACAGTACTGTGCGATCAACTCATGAAAGTCGCCGGTGAGCCCGACCCAGGTCGCGAAATCCTTCGGATCGTCCACACCCTGAGCCAACCGCAGTCGGTTCGCGTCGACGCACGCCTTCAGCGCCCTCATCCCCGCCGGCGGACACCGATTGGCCAGATGCCGGACACACGCAGTTTCGAAATCAGATCGAGCTTCCAGCAGGTCAGCCAACGTCGTCCCGTGGACCTGTAGGTACTGGCCAATATGCCGAGAGGCGACGTCGAGCCCGGGCAGTCGGGCCTGGGGGCCGCCATGTGAGCCGGTGACCACCGAGATGAGGCCTTCGCTCTCGAGAATGCGGAAAGCTTCCCGCAATGTCGGACGGGACACACCAAAGTTCTGGATCAGTGTCTTCTCGGGCGGGAGCATCTGCCCGGTGGCAATCTCACCGCGAACGATCTGTCCCCGCAACAGGTCGGCGATCTTCTCCGATGCTTTGGGAGCACGCACGATCTTTCCAGCCCGCGTTCCCCCTGGTGACCAGACGTCACCATCGCCAGCATCCATGCCTTGACTCTAATCATCTCGTGGGGGTCCAGGGTGCAACGGCATGTCACGTCGAAACCGACCCTGACGGCGGCAGATCCCTCGCCACTATTTACAGTGACGCATACCACAAGGTATACCTAGTTAGATCATTTTTCGGACAGGGGACCCGCTCCGTATTGCACCGAAGGACAAACATGCTCAAGGAATTTCACGACTTGTTCATCGACGGGGCCTGGGTGGCGCCCGAATCGGGACGAACCGAATCAGTGATCAACCCCGCGAACGAGGAGATCATCGGCATTGCGCCGGTAGCCTCGTGTGGCGACGTCTCGCGAGCAATTCAGGCGGCCCGAACGGCATTTGACGACGGTCCTTGGCCCCGAATGTCGGTCCGGGAGCGTTCTGCGGTGATGATCCGGATGGCCGACGTCCTCGAGAAGCGTCAGGAGGAGCTTGTCGAGCTAAATGTCGCTGAATCGGGTAGCACCCGCATCGGCGCACAGACATTCCAGACGAGCATTCCGATTGCCCACTTCCGGGACATGGCCGAACGCGTGCTGCTGAAATATCCGATGGAGGAGCCGATGGCCCCCGTCTTCGGTGGCGGAATCGGCCAAGGAGTCATCAGCCGAGAACCTTTTGGCGTCGCGGCGCTGGTGTCCGCGTACAACTTTCCGCTCTACCTCAATCTCATGAAGTTGGCGCCGGCACTGGCAGCTGGATGCACCACCGTGCTCAAACCCGCCCCCACCACACCCCTCGAAGCGTTCATTCTCGGCGAAGTGGCAGACGAGGCCGGCCTACCGCCGGGTGTCCTCAACATCGTCTCCGGCGACATCGAGGCCGGCGTCGAACTCAGCACCAACCCGAGGGTTGACGTGGTCAGCTTTACCGGTTCGGAGATCGTCGGCCGCAAGGTCCTCGAGCAAGCGGCGCCCACACTGAAGAAGGTGATCCTCGAACTCGGTGGCAAGTCTGCAAACATCATCAGCGACGATGCCGATCTCCACCGAGCACTCGGATCGGTTGTCCGAGACACTATTTTGCACGCCGGACAGGGGTGCGCGTTTCTCACGCGCACCCTGGTGCACCGGTCGCGGATCGACGAACTGACCGAACTCGTCACCGCCGCGCTGGCCGCGGTGAAGGTGGGCGACCCCGCTGCGACCGACACGGGGATGGGCCCGCTCGGCAGCGCCGCACAACGAGCGAAAGTCGAGGAACTGATCGCCATCGGCGTCGACGAAGGGGCGACGATCGCGGTGGGAGGTGGCCGCCCCGCCGGACTCGACAAGGGCTTCTACATCGAGCCGACACTCTTTGTCGACGTCGATAATTCGATGACCATCGCCCAGCGGGAGTTCTTCGGACCCGTCGGAGTCATCATCCCGTTTGACACCGACGACGAGGCCGTCCGGATCGCCAACGACAGTGAGTACGGACTCGCCGGTGGCGTGTGGGCGAAGGACCCTGTTCGCGCATACGCCATCGCGAAAAGGCTACGGACCGGCTATGTGACCGTAAACGGCGGCGGCGGCGGGTTGAGCCCGCATGGACCATTCGGGGGATACAAGCAGAGCGGACTCGGCCGGGAGCGCGGCGATGCCGGTCTCGAGGAGTTCCTCCAGACCAAGACCATCGCCTGGGGCGTGGCGTCCGGCTAGTGTCTGGCACTTCCGCCCATTCCCTCAACCACGGACGTATCCGCCCGACGACGAAGAGGACGCGTGAGTACAAAAGAAATCGGCTTCATCGGAGCCGGCAAAATCGGCGAGCCGATGGTCGAACGTCTACTCGCTGCCGGTTACGTGACAACGGTGTACGCCCGCCGCCAGGACGTGCGAGACAGACTCGCCGCGCAGGGTGCCGCAATTGCCTCCGAACCAGATGACCTGGCGCAGGCCGACATCGTCATCGCGTGCTTGTTCTCAGATTCGCAGGTGCTCGAGGTATGCCCGCCCATAGTCTCCAGGATGCGCGCCGGCGGGGTCTTCGTCTCACACACGACAGGCAGTCCCACCACCATCCGTCGTCTCGCCGCGATCGGTGGTGACCGTGGGATATCGGTTGTGGAAGCTCCGTTCAGCGGTAACCCCGCAGCAATTCGGCGCGGAGATTTGACCGTCCTGCTGGCCGGTGACGCCGCTGCCGTCGGGTCCACGGCCGGCGTGCTTTCTGCGTACTCGAGCAACGTGGTCCGCATCGGCCAGCTCGGCACGGCGCAACCCGCAAAGCTATTGAACAACGCTCTGTTCGCAGCATGCACGCAATTGACACTGGCGGCCCTCCAGACTGCGGGTAGCCTCGGCGTCCCCGAGAGGACATTCCTCGACGTCCTAGCCGTCAGTAGCGGTGGAAGCGCAGCAGCGCAATATATTTCGGCGAGCGGACAGTCTGCGCTGACCTACAGTGGCCAGCTCCCGCGATACCTGACCAAAGATCTCGATTCGGTCCGGGCAGTCGCCGCCGAGCTGGACCTGGACATCAGCACACTGCTGTCGGCCGCGGAACGAGGACCCATGGACCTGGCCGGCCAGGACGACCTGACGCTCGGCCACCGATGGCCAACCCCTGACCTGAGAGAGAGTTGAGACACGTGAAGGCCGAATTCGATCTGAACAAGTGCTCGGGCCACGCCCGATGTTTCCTCGTCGATCCCGAACTGTTTGACATCGATGACAGCGGATACGCGCTGAACGCCGAAGTCGACATACCCGCCGGCGACGAGGGCAAAGCACACGAGGCGGTCGCGGCGTGCCCCGAACGCGCGATCGCCCTGCGGTGAACAACCTTCCTATGTAACACATCCCGCGACCAACAAAGGAACAGCAATGAGTGCCACCGAAACCCAAGGAACCTGCCCCGTTCACGAGTTCAATCACTATCAGGAGATGCCTTTCGGCGAGAAGATCAAGTTCTACGACGATCTACGCGACGAAGCGCCCCTGATCAGGAACAGTTTCGCAAACGGCCACTACATCGTGACCCGCTACGAGGAGATCATGTCCGTGTACCAAGACGCGAAGACGTTCTCCAATTCAGCTGTGACGGTGTTCAATCCGGAACCGACATACCGCTGGATCCCGGAGATGCTCGACGGGGAGGAGCACCGGCAATGGCGCAGGCAACTAGGACCGCACTTCTCCCCGAAGGCCGTGGAGGTACTGGAGGAAAAGGTACGCAATCGAGCTGTCGAATTGATCGAATCCATTGCCAAGCGCGGATCGTGCGACTTCATGCAGGATTTCGCGAATCAGTATCCGTCGTTCATCTTCCTCGAACTGATGGGTCTTCCTTTCGAGGATCTCGACAAGTTCCTGCACTGGGAAGACGAGATCCTGCACGTGTCGGCAGGCACCGCAGAGGAGACCGCACAGCGCCGCGAGGCGGCAACAATCGCTGTCACCAACTACTTCTCGAAAGTCATCGCTGCCCGTCGCCTCGAACCGAAAGACGACCTCATCAGCAAGGCGATCACATTCGAGATCGACGGCGAGTTGGTGAGCGACGAAGACCTACGCGCCTTCTGCCTGCTGATGTTCATGGCCGGCCTGGACACAGTATCGGCCACGCTGGGGATCACATTCCTACACCTCGCGAACAATCCGGAGGATCGTCAACGTCTCGTTGACGATCCAGAGATGATACCGGTCGCGATCGAAGAAATGCTGCGGGCACACGCTATTGTGCTTCCGTCACGGAAAGTCATGAAAGACACCGAGATCGCCGGCTGTCCGATCAAAGCCGGAGAAATGATCTCGGTCCCGCTCAACCTTGCCACCCGTGACGATTCGGTATACGACGATGCCAAAGAGGTCATCATCGACCGACACCCCAACAACCACATCGCCTTCGGTGCCGGCCCCCATCGCTGTTTGGGATCACACCTGGCCCGGCGTGAGTTGAGGATCGCGGTGGAGGAATGGCACCGACTCATCCCGAACTACCGTCTTGCCGCACGTTCGAGTCCCAAGGAGTCGGGCGCACAACTCGGACCGAGCGGTGACATGTTCCTCGAATGGGACGTGTGATCAACACCTGGGGCACCGCCCTACGGACCGTATGCCCGACCTTGTGTGGACCGAGACTCCGATCGCCGCAGGCGACTCGGGGTCTCGGTTCGGTGGGCTCATCCGACTGCAGGCCGAGTGAAGTCAGACGCCCTTCTTGGTGAAGCGCAGTGCACCATCGAGGCGCACGACCTCACCGTTGAGGTAAGGGTTCTCGCAGATCTGCTGCGCCAGCATCGCGTATTCGTCCGGGTCGCCCATGCGGCTCGGGAACGGAACCGCCTGGCTCCAGTGCGCCTGCAGGTCCTCAGGCGATGCGGTGCCGTACGCGCCTGTAAGAAAGACCCCGGGGGCAATCGCCATCACCCGGATGCCCAACGGTCCGAGGTCGCGCGCGAGGGGCAACGTCATGCCGACGATTCCGGCCTTCGCCGCCGCGTATGCGGCTTGCCCGACGCTCCCGTCGAACGCGGCGATGGACGCTGTGTTGATGATGACGCCGCGCTCGCCGCCGTCGAGCGGTTCGGTACCGGCGATCGCCGCCGCTGCCAGCCGCGTCACGTTGAATGTGGCATTGAGGAATACGTCGACGACTCTGCGGAACGCCTCGAAGTCGTGTGGGGCGCCGTCGCGGTGGACCACGCGTCCGTCGCCTCCACCACCACCATGGGCGACGACGGCAATCCGCAGTGGGCCCAATGTCTCGGCCCGCGCGATCGCCGCGATGACACTCTCCTGGTCGGTGACGTCGGTCCTCACGAATACGGCACCGTTCCCGATCTCCGCCGCGCAGGCGGCACCTTTGGTCTCATCGAGGTCGAGGACCGCGATCCTGGCACCGGCCCTGGCGAGCCGGCGTGCCGTGGCCCCTCCGAATCCCCCACCACCGCCAACCACCAGTGCGACACTGCCTTTGATTAACATCCTTGTGCTCCTTCGGTTTTCACTGGAGATCGACTCGATCGCGCCATCACGCCAGCCGCTCGAACACCGCGCCGACAGCACGATCGCGGAGCATCTCGGCACGACCGACCCACGCCTCGTTTGCGATCGCCCGCCTCAACAGCAGGTGCGCCGGGTGCTCCCAGGTGAAGCCGATCCCGCCGTGCACCTGGATCGAGCCTTCCGTCACGCGCACCGCCGCAGTGACCGCGGCGGCGGTGGCCAGATCGGACGCGATGGCCGCGTCTGCGTCCTCCTCGTCATGATCGGCGGCTGAGAGCACCTGATTGCGTGCGCCTTCGGCGTCCAGCAGCATGTTCGCGCAGCGATGGGAAACAGCCTGGAAGGCTCCGATGAGCGACCCGAACTGTTCCCGCTGACCCGCCCAATCGACAGCCATGGCCAGAGCGCGGTTGGCCACGCCGACGGCATCGGCCGCGACCACCAGCTGGGCCACCCGCCGGGCGCGTGCCAGCACGTCACGGACTGCGGCACCGGCGACGAGTTTCGTTGCGGGCGAGCGATCGAACTCGACGATGCCCACCGTGGCGGTGAGATCGATGGGCTCCTGTTGATGCTGCTTCACAGTGGCGGGATCGGCAATCGCCAGTACCAGATCGCCGGCAGCGTCCACCGACAGCACGACGAAGATATCTGCGACCGGTGCACCGGCAACCCGCTCCACGACCCCGGTCAGGGCCTCACCGTCGAAATGCGGCAGTCCCACATCGAGCCATCCGTCGTCACCGATCGGCGCGACGAAAGCGGCTGTCGCGCCAGCGATGACCTGTCGAGCGCCCTCGTCGGCACCAGCACATACCAGCACTTCGAGCGCGATCACAGTGGGCACAAGGGGCACCGGAGCGAGTTGGTACGCAGCCTCTTCGACCGCAGCGCACAGCAGCCGAAGCGACGCACCGGCCCCACCTAGAGACTCCGATGCGGACAACCCCGGCAAACCGAACCGGACAAGTTCGTCCCACAGGGGGCGATGCAGGTCGGCGGGGCGACCGGCGGAGGCCAGGATCGTCGCAATGGTCACGTGCGAGGCGATCGCCGATCCCAGGAACTCACGCAATGCCGCCTCGTCGGCATCCGGAGCCGCCAACGGGCGGCCAGGCGCCACCGAGGGAGCGCGGCGTCCCTCACCCCGGTGAGAAGGCAAACCCAGAACGGACTCGGCGATGGTGGTGCGCTGTATCTCCGAGGTACCCGCCCCGATGGTGGTAGCCCTCGACATCAGGTAGCCATAACTCCACCGGCCCTTCTCAACAGCACCGGCGGACCGACTGCCGAGCACCGCGCCGGTGCCGGTCAGGCGCAGGGCGAGAGTGTGCAGGCGCTGCTCGAACTCCGATTTGACGAGCCGGTTGACCGACGCTACATCGCCTGGATCATCTCCGCGCAGGACCGCATCGAGCGCGCGTGCGCTGTTCGTAGCGATCAGGCGGACGTCGGTCTCGATCTGGGCAAGCTGTGCCCGGACGAGGGTGTCGTTCCGCAGACCTTGGGCAACGGCGAGCCGGAACACCTTGTCCACGGTTGCCCGATAACGGAATTCGTCGGCCAGAAACGCCGTGGCGCGTTCGTGGCCGAGGGACGTGCGCATGATCGACCACCCCTCGCCCTCCTCACCGACACGGTTGTGAACGGGGACCTCGACGTCATCGAAGAACACCTCGGCAAATCTGTGTCCACCCGCCGCCTCGCGTAGCGGCCGCACCTCGACGCCCGGTGAGTCCATCGGAATCAGCAGATAGGAGATCCCCGCGGTCCCGCGTCCGGCGGGGCCGGTGCGAACCAGAGCAAAGATCCAATCCGCCTTGTCTGCCATGGTGGTCCAGATCTTCTGCCCGGTGACCCGGTAGAAATCACCGTCTCTGACCCCGCGTGTGGACAACGAGGCCAGGTCGCTTCCGGCGCCTGGCTCCGAGAATCCCTGGCACCAGAACTCCTTCGCGCGCAACAACGGATCCAGGAATCGGCTCTTCTGCTCCTCGGTGCCGTGCACGATCAGCGTCGGCGCCACGATGAAGGAGAGGTTGCACGGATGCTTGGGAGCACCCGCAGCCGTGGTCATGCGGTAGTAGTCGAGTTGATCCTCGAGAGCGAGGTCCATGCCACCGGCAGACTTCGGCCAGCCGGGCGCCGCCAACCCGGCGTCGACCAATTCCGACTGCCAGGCGATTGAAGCCTCGAAGCGTTCCTGCGATGTGGCCGGACGGGGGCGCCGATGAAAATCGGCCAGCAGTGCCGACAATCGATCCCGCCAGTCGCCGTTCGGGCAATTGACCACCACCGCTGGCTCCTTTTGCACGCGTCCTCATTTCACTGGTTGAGCAGTCAGTAGGATTCGGGCCTGCGTTTATCGCCGAAACGAGCGCCGATGTCGGCGTTGTCCCGTCGGAAGGTCACACCCGCCTCGGCTTCCAGGCCGAGTGCGTGAGCCACAGAAGCGCCTGCTCCTTCTTTGAGGAGCCGAAGCATCCGTTGAACAGCACCCGCATGGCCTCCGGCGATCGCCTGCGCCACATCCAGTGTTCTTTCCATCAGTTTGTCGTGGGGGACCACCTCGTTGGCCAGACCGATGCGCGCTGCCGTCTGCGCATCGACCGGCTGACCGCTCAGGACGATCTGGATGGCAGCGGGCAGTCCGACGGCTCGGGGCAAAAGGGCGCTTCCGCCCCATCCGTTGAGCAACCCGAGCTGCGCGTGGGTGTCGGCGAAGCGAGCGCGATCGGACGCGATGATGAAGGAACAGTTGACCGCGAGCTCGAATCCACCTGTGTAGCAGGGGCCGTTCACCGCAGCTATCACCGGTTTGGAGATCGCGCGGAGCACCTGCGTGGGCGTCGTCCCTTCGGTTCGGGGTGGAGGCCCGGCCAGCGCCTCGGGTAGGTCGACGCCAGAGGAAAACGAGGAACCCGCGCCGGTGATCACGACGACGCAGACATCAGGGTTGTTGTCTGCGCGCCGTAGCTCGGATTTGAGCATTCTGCGCATCGCACGGTTGATCGCGTTGCGGCTCTCCGGTCTGTTCAGCGTCAGGATGGTCACATGACCGTCTCTGGCGACGAGAACGGGCGGCTCTTCGTTCGTGACGGCGTCGTTGCCATCGGGTTGTTCATTCATCGCCGGTTCAGACCGCCTGAACATCTGCGACGACGTTGCCCGTCAACCGTGTCAACGTCGCCTCGGCATCAGCGGATATCTGCCGCACCAGGTCTGCGGCCGCAGGAATGTCGTTGATGAGTCCCTGGGACAGTCCGACCGTCCAGATACCGAGTTCGGGATCGCCGAACTCGTAGACCTTTCGGCCCCGGACGCCCGCTACCAGGTCCTTGATGTCTTTGAAACGACCGCCCTTGTCGAGGATCGCGATGACCTCCTCGCTGACAGAGTTCTTCGACACCCGCATGCTGTTCCGCAACTGCCGCATGATCAGCCGGGTGTCGAGCGTCGAGGCCCCGACGATCTGCTCCTTGATGTTCTGATGTATCGGACTCTCAAGCGTGCACATGAACCGGGTCCCCATGTTGATCCCGTCCGCTCCGAGTGCGAGTGCCGCAGCCAGACCACGGCCGTCCGCGAAGCCACCTGAGGCGACGAATGGAATCGTCAACGCATCTGCAGTCGCCGGAATGAGTACCAGCCCGGGGACATCATCCTCACCCGGGTGACCGGCACACTCGAAGCCGTCGATGCTGACGGCGTCGGCTCCGACCTGTTCTGCCTTGAGCGCGTGGAAGACGCTGGTGCACTTGTGGATGACCTTGAGACCATGCTCTTTGAAATGTTCGATGTGTTGCGTCGGGTCAGAGCCGGCGGTCTCGACGATCGGCGTGCCCGACTCGATGATGACCTGCCGGTATTCGGCGAACGGTGGTGGATTGATCGACAGCGTGAGCGTCAGATTGACACCGAAAGGCTTGTCGGTGAGAGTCTTGCAGCGCTGGATCTCGGCGGCCAGATCATCCGGAGTCGGCTGCGTGAGAGCGGTGATGATGCCGAGCCCACCGCCGTTCGACACCGCGGCTGCCAGTTCGGCGCGTCCGACGAACATCATCCCACCCTGTATCACCGGGTGCTCGACACCGAACTCTTCGGTGAACCGCGTCTTCAGCATGAAACTCCTTGGCTTCCACCGCACCTGGTGGATGGTGATCTCGGCGCTTTTCGGAACGGGCGTCGAGAGATGCAACCTATAGATAGATAACATAGTTGTCTATGTCATCTATCGCAACAGGCCGCTTTGTCACCTGCCGACCTAGCGGCACCTTGACGTCAGACTCGGGCAGACTGCGGGTCAGCACGGGCGAGGATAGGGCCCACACCAATCATCGCTTGCCGAGCCCACTGCCACAAACTGCCACAAACTGCCAAATAAGTGACATAGATCATTCCACTGTGTCATAGTAGCGCGAATACTTGGTTATCTAAGTTACCCATGATCGTCGACCGACTGTCGGGACCGTGTCAACGATGCCGCGAATCAGGAGCCCGGCTCCCCTACCCGATCGAAAGATGTTGTGATGATCCAAGATATCCAGTTCCTGTTCCTGGGACTCGGCAACGGCGCCGTCTACGCCGCCCTCGCGCTGGCCCTGGTCATGACCTACCGGAGCTCCGGAGTGGTGAACTTCGCCACCGGTGCCATCGCGTTGTATGTCGCCTACACATACGCCTACCTCCGCGACGGCGAACTGCTCATCCCCATCCCAGGTCTGCCGAAAACACTGGATCTCGGTGGGCCGCTGGGAGTTGCGCCGGCCATGAGCATCGCACTCCTCATCGCCGCGGGGTTGGGTGTCCTGATGTACTTTGCGGTGTTCCGATTGCTTCGGACCGCGCCGGCGACGGCCAAGGCCGTCGCGTCCATCGCGCTGATGCTGGCGGTACAGGCATTGCTGGCTGCGAGGGTCGGCACCACCCCGGTATCAGTGGACGCCATCCTGCCCACCGACATCTTCACTCTCGGCAGCATCCGGATCCCCGTCGACCGGCTCTGGTTCGCCGTCACAATCGTCGTGCTCACCGTCCTCCTGATCCTGGCCTTCCGCCTCACCCGCTTCGGATTGGCAACCCGCGCAGCGTCCGAATCAGAGAAGGGTGCCATCGTCACCGGACTGTCCCCCGAACGGATCGCCTACGCGAACTGGGCACTGTCGACCATGATCGCAGGCTTGTCCGGCATTCTGATCGCGCCCATCGTGCCGCTCATCCCCATTTCCTACACCCTGTTCATCGTCCCCGCCCTCGCCGCCGCGCTGGTCGGCAACTTCAGCGCCATCGGCCCTGCTGTCGCGGCCGGACTGGGAATCGGCGTCTTGCAGTCGGAGATGACCCACCTTCAATCCACTATCAGCTGGATGCCGCAATCCGGTATGGCCGAACTCATTCCGCTGGCGTTGATCTTCATCTTCCTCGTGTTCCGTGGCAAGCAACTCCCCTCGCGAGGCGCGATCATCCAGAACACCCTCGGAGCCGCCCCCCGCCCGACCAGGCTGCTCTTACCAACACTGGTCTCGATCGTCGTCGCACTCGGTTTCCTGGTCTTCTCCGATGGCAGCTACCGCGGCGCGGTCATCGTGAGCTTCACCCTGGCGATCATCGCACTGTCCCAGGTCGTGGTCACCGGATTCGCCGGCCAGATCTCGTTGGCGCAGTTGACACTTGCTGGCGTTGCCGCATTCATGCTGAGCCGTCTCACCACCGACTGGGGTGTCCCATTCCCCGTCGCACCCATACTCGCGGCGCTGGTCGCGACGGCCGTCGGGGTCGTGGTCGGTCTACCTGCCCTTCGGATCCGCGGGCTCCCGGTCGCCGTCGTCACCCTGAGCCTGGCGGTCTTCCTCGAGACGTTCTGGTTCCGCAGCAACAAGTTCAATGGTGGCCCCGACGGAGCCAAGGTCGACGCTCCCTCGCTGTTCGGTCTCGACCTCGGCATCGGTTCTGGCAACTCGTACCCGACAGTATCCTTCGGGATACTGTGCCTGGTGGTCCTGGTGATCGTCGCCCTCGCGACCGCGACCCTGAGGACCAGCCGCCTCGGCGCCTCGATGCTCGCGGTACGCGCAAATGAGCGATCCGCGGCCGCGTCGGGAATCAATGTCTCGCAGACCAAGCTGGTCGCGTTCGCCATCGGTGCCTTCATCGCCGGTCTCGGCGGTTCCCTGATGGCGTATGCACAGACCCTCGCGGTGCCTGAATCCTTCTCTGCCATCGGCGGTATCGCGATGTTCGCGGTGGTGTACCTCGCTGGGGTCACCTGCGTTTCCGGCGGCATTCTGGCGGGGATCATGGGGGCCGGCGGAATCCTGTTCATCTTCCTCGATCGCGTGGCCAACGTGGGTGAGTACTACGCGGTCATCACCGGAATCCTGTTGGTGGTCACCGTCATCACCAATCCAGAAGGCATCATCTCGGAGATCCACAAGAACATCGCATGGGTCCGCACCAAACTACGACGGGGTCGAATTCCATCCGCCTTCACTGATCTCGAGATCACCCCTGACGACACCACACCCTACACCGGTCGTACTCACCCAGTCGGTGACGTACTGCTGTCCTGCAAGGGAATCGGGGTCCGGTACGGCGGTGTCATCGCACTCGACGACATCTCGGTCGACGTCTACGACGGCGAGATAGTCGGACTGATCGGACCCAACGGCGCGGGCAAGACCACCTTCATCGACGCCATCAGCGGCTTCACAAACGCCACCGGCAGCGTCTTCGCCGAAGGTGAGTGCGTTGACGGCCAGCGACCTTACCAGCGCAGCCGGAACGGACTCGGACGAACTTTCCAGGGCATCGAACTCTATGACGACCTCTCCGTCCGCGAGAACGTCTCGGTCGGCACCACGGCCGCACGCCATCGTGGCCCGGACCGTCCGCCCCTCGACGACGCCGGCCTCGACGCGTTGTTCGAGATCTTGCATCTCGGCGCAGTCGTGGACCGTCCGGTCAGGGAATTGTCCCAGGGGCAACGCCAATTGGTTTCGGTCGCACGAGCTCTCGCAGGGCGGCCTCGGGTCATCTTGCTCGACGAACCCGCTGCCGGCCTCGACAGCACTGAGAGTATGTGGCTGGGAAACCGCCTGCGCGCCATCCGGGATTCGGGCCTGACCATTGTCATGGTAGATCACGACATGGAGCTGGTCCTCGAGGTGTGTGACCGTATCGTGGTCCTCGACCTCGGAAAAGTCATCGCAATCGGCACACCCGAGCAGGTGCGAACTGATCCCAGGGTCGCCAAGGCCTACCTCGGCGCCACCCCCACCGGTGAAGATCTGTCCGGCGATATTCCCGAATCACCCACCAGACATCACGCCGTGACCATAGGACAGGAACTCAAGGCATGAACACCGTCCTCAAATGCGCCGATCTCGATTCCGGATATTCCAAAGGCCGCGCGTGCGTCCGCGGCTTCGATCTCGAGCTGCACGAAGGAGAAGTACTCGCACTTCTGGGACCGAACGGCGCCGGGAAGACCACGGTGCTCATGACCCTTGCGGGTCTGCTGCCCAGTCTCGGCGGCACCGTCGAGATCACCGAACACCTCATCAAGCCCGGTCACGCCCGTAGCGCCGCGCGGGCCGGGCTGGTACTCGTACCTGACGACCGCGCATTATTTACCAGCCTGACGGTCCAGGAGAACCTGCGTCTGGCGGTCTCCTCGCGGCGAGTGTGGAAGGCGGAACGCGACGCGGTGGTGGAGTACTTCCCCGCACTGGGTGAACGGATGAAGGTCCAGGCCGGAGCCCTTTCCGGCGGTGAACAGCAGATGCTCGCAATCGGTCGCGGGCTGCTTCAGCATCCCAAGGTTCTGCTCATCGACGAATTGAGCATGGGCCTCTCGCCCGTCATTGTCGAACGACTGTTACCGATCGTTCGGAAAGTGGCCGACTCCACTGGCGCTGCAATCATTCTCGTCGAGCAACATGTCCGGCTCGCCCTCGGCATCGCGGACTCCGCATTGGTTCTGCGCCACGGAACCAATGTCTTACAAGGCAATGCGGCCGAACTCGCTGCGACCCCAGGGGTCATCGAAGATGCCTATCTCGGCGCCACCGAAGTGCCGGCGTGAGTGGCTTGAGGCACACTCGGCACTGCCGCGGAGCGACAGACCAAAACGATCGGTGCAAAGTCCCGACTACGTTGTCGTCCGACACATGATGGCCACATTGGACCAGGAAGACTTCAATTCTAGTTGGCAGATTGAGCGGCCGTAGTAACTGCGCTACAGCCGATGGCGAAAGACGAAATAGCCTCTGAATCCAGCGAGCTACCAATTCTTGGTCGAAACCCACAGGTTCACCCCAGATTCAGTAGCGTTCGACGACGAGAACTTGGTCTCGCACGCTGGCCTCGTTCCAATCCTGACCCTTGCCGAGCGCACCGGGCTGCATCAACTCCTAACCGACAAAGTGACGCTGCGTTCCACCGCCGTCGCATCCACCGGGACGCACGTGGCACCCAAGCTCACTACCATCATCGCCGGGATGTGCGCGGAGCCGACAGCGTCGACGAAATCGAAGTCCTGCGCGTCGGCGGCAACAAGCTCTGGTTCACGGCCGTCTAGCGGCCTACTAACCGCACACCCACCCGCCCTTCCTGCGGACATTGAGGGGGTAGCGCAGTGGTCAGCCGTTTCTACTGCGTGGCTTCGCCTACCGAAGTCCGCTCAACTCATTCAGACTGACGTCAAGTAGGTAGGCGCGGCGGAGAAGACTTCGAGCACCAACGACGCACACGGGATCCTCAACAGGATCCGAACGCTGACATCAGCGAACTTCACTGACCGCTTGCGTCCGTTTACGTTTCCCAGGGACTTCGAGCCACGTGGGTTGCTTGCCGTGGGTCAGACGAGCGCCCACACCGTGAGCAGAAGCCCCGAGTCCACGTTCTCGTCGTAACTGATGCTCAGCTGCTGATCGCCGCCGAGTGCCGAACCTATGTACACCTGCCTACTGCGCTCGAGGTTCGGCCGACGCACCTCTTCCTGAAACGGACCGTCGTTGATGCTCACCATGGATCGGTCGAGCTCCTCGGTCACGCCGGCCCGCGCCAACAACGCATCGCGAGTAGCCTGTGATGCGGTGCGCACCACGATTTTTCCTGAGGAATCCAGGAAGCTAGAGTGCCATTCACACGAGATCACCTGGTCGTCGTCGGAGAGAACCAGTCCCAACTTGCTCGAGTGGGACAACGCCGGACCGCATGGGTCGCGGTGAAATACCCGTGACACCGCGATCGTCCCGGCTACGAGAAGAACAATGACAACTGCTGCGCAGCCGAGCCATAACCACACCTTGCGCACGCACGGCACCTTGGTCTGCACCACCACATCGTACGGACCGCGCGGAGCTCGAACCGACCTCCGCACTCCATTGCCGGAATAGCGACACGACTGTCCGTGGCCATGAAAAAGTCTCCATTGGTGGCCAGGTCGAGGTCCCCACTGGTGGCCAGATAAAAGTCCCCGCCTTGTGTTCGTCGTGTCGACCCGGAACTGAAGGCCCAGGCGATGACGGTGAAGGTGCCAACCACA
>NZ_DATCVM010000220.1:0-70700 GCF_036566845.1 Williamsia sp. | reverse complement strand
GCGAATGCGATATCGCGGGTACCGTGAAGCCATGGACTTCGGGGGAATGTTCACCAGATTGTCAGATCTGGTCGGGGACGCGGCGTTGGTCGCAGGTGATGACACTGAGTTGTCGTCGCGGGTGGTGACGGTGATCCATCTCAATCACGTTGTAGAGCAGATACTCTTCCGGCTGGTCGGTGAAGTCGATGCACGAGGGATCGCCAAGAGAACAGGGCGCGGCTCCACTGCCGGGTTGTTGAAGGACGCCGGGATGGCGCCGGCGGTCGCCCAACGGTACGTACGAGTAGGCACAGCACTCGACGCCATCGGATCGGTGGCATCCTACGCAGTGGACGGGACACTGTCGGGAGAGCACGTCGATGCAATCGTCAAGGGCATCAACCACATCGAACGAAGAATCCCTGACCTCCCCGATGCCGACCGCACCGAGTGTGTGCGCGGGCTGCTCCACGAAGCATTCGCCGCGGCGCCGGCTGCGGTGTCCGCGCGGGCCCGGCACATGGCGTTGGTGCTCTCGCCGCCAGACAAGGAGATCCCGGACGCCGAGAACCCGGACCTGAACGAAGTGTCCTTCGCCACCGGTTCCGATGGCCGCACCCATGGCGTGTTCGACCTGGACAACCTGATCGGTGAAAAGCTCGCCGTTGCTCTCGAACCGCTGTCGAAAAAGGTGCTCGAACCGGACGGTTCACCTGATCCACGGAGCACAGCCCAACGCCGGGCCGACGCACTGGAACTGCTGCTGGATACCTACCTCGGGCAAGAAGATCGGCCCACCAGTGGCGGCGTGAAACCCCACGTGGTGGTGACGATGCCCGTGGACTACCTGCAGCAGATGCAACTACGAGGTCTCGACGAGCTCAGCGGCGCCCGGCCACCGGACTTGGCACCGGCATTCGAATGGACCGGCCCCGTGTCAGCGTCAACAGCGCAGATGGTGGCCTGCGATTCAGTCATCACCAAGATCCTGCTCGACAACAATGCAGTCCCCCTCGACGTAGGGCGTGAACATCGCACCGTCACACCGGCGATCCGCAAAGCCTTGATCGCTCGAGACGGCGGATGTGCCTTTCCCGGATGTGGTTGCCCCGCAGGAAGAACCGACGCACACCACATCGCCTTTTGGAGCCGCGGTGGTAGCACCAGCCTGACCAACACAGTCCTACTATGCCGACGACACCACGGCTACATCCACCACCGCGGCTGGACGGTCTCCATCGGCCCCGACGGTCACCCCTGGTTCGTCGCACCCGGCACAACCACCCAGATCCGCTCCCACGCCCGCCGCACCCTGACCTCCGAACTCACCGCCGCATAGCAACGGCACGAGCCCGGAAACGCAAGACCCCACGAAACCTACGACGACATATTCCAAGAACCCCAAGCAACACGGCCACGGCCGTGTACTGCATGACCTTTGAGAACTGAATAGTGAAGCATCTGTGGTGGTCGCCTGCCCAAGTGGCGGCCGGCGACCACCACGCGACATCGAGGATCCAGTCCTCACTGTCTGGGCCCAACAGCTCGCACGCCGAGGCGCTGCGCCCACGGGCATGATGTCAGCCGATCCCCAGCGACCGCGACAGCATCGGCCACGAAGCGTGGAAGTCGTCATTCCAGTAACTCCACGCATGGGTACCTGTGAACCTGAAGTGTGTGGTCGGGGGCATCCCCAACGTCGTCAGACGTACCGCGAAGGCCCGGACGCACGCATTGGTGACCGCTTCGATCGCACCGCCGGCGATGATCTGGTCGGCGAGCTTCGCCACGTCGCCACCGATGTACTCGTTGTTCAGGCGATCATATTGGCCCGGAAGCCCGCTGCCTGCCGAGAGGAAGACCGCGGTCCCCCGGAGTCGTTCGGCGTGCACGTACGGATCGTGCTCGGCCCAGGCCGGATCAGAGGACGAGCCGTACATGTTCGCCGGATCGCCCACGCCGACGTGGTTCATCGTGATCCGGATCAGCGCCTGGCCCACGGGGTCGCTGACGTTGGCGCACCCGCTGTACGCCGCCACGCCCTGATACAACCCCGGTTTCGCGATCGCCAGCTGCAGCGCGGACGTCGCCACTCGCGACATGCCCACCACGGCGTTCCGCCCGGTGGTGTCGAGCAGTTCATCGATGACCGGCGGCAGCTCTTCGGTCATGAACGTCTGCCACTTGGCCACACCAAGGTCTGGATCGGGCTTCTGCCAATCGGTCCAATAGGCGTTGATACCTCCGGTCGGCGACACGATGTTGACATGGTCGTCGTCGAGGAAGTCGGCGATGTCGGTGCTCTCGTAGCGCCCACCGCCATCGAGGAGATACAGGACAGGGGCCGGAGCCGACATATCCGCCGGACGCCGGATGTGCACGGACACGTTTCGGGCCATCGCCGCGGACCACACTTGGACCTTGAACTCGCGCGGTTCCGTAGCCGACCTACCCAGAACCGAGTTCTCCGAGCGGGACAACTCCCGGTCCCAGTAGGCGATGTCGCCACTGTCAGCAGCACCGGACTGCGACGGCGCCGGCGCACCTACGGCTGGGCTGGCTCCCGCCAGGAAACAGGCCGCCGCCGCGGTGCAGATCGCAGCGCGCACAAAAAGCGAGGTGTTTAACAATTCTTCGCACCCATTTCAGCATTACCGAGACGAAACCAATATTCGGTAGCAGGCTAACCCGCGCAGCACCTTGGCGCAGTTTCGATACCAACGTGTGACTAAACGATTCAACTCATGCGAATTGTGCCCACGGCAGAGACTCGCCGCCCGACTACGCGCCTCGATACACCAGTCCACCGACACCCACCGCGCTGGTGTGACTGATTTCACAAAATCAATTCTGGCCGACTTGGCCGGCGGATCCGTCGCCACCGCGGCGAAAACGGGTCGAAGGATTCATGAATGTAACGATCATTGTTTGCTGATTCTAACAGTCAGAAGTGAACCTAATACTCGCCAAATAACTGAACTTACAGAATCCATAAATGCACTCTTCGGTTATTTAATAGGGAATTGAGTCCCTGGCCGGATGTGGTCCAAACAGATTCAACGGGAGTTAAGTCATACGCCGTAACTGGCAACGAAACCCCAGCGCACGCTACTGTTCGTTGATGAAGGGGCGCGTCAGTGCGCTCTTGGGCATCCACCCGGGTTTTCGCAAAGATGCCAGCAATATTGCTCTTCCGTGTCGCTACTTCCCACAAGGATTCTGCACGTGGAGTGCAAGACGCACACAAACTATTGTCGTTGAAGTTCATCGCTGAATGGCGCATGCCCGCGATGGCGCTGAAAGGTATCTGAAGACATGAATTACCCCGCAAAGGACGTTGTGGCCGTCGTCGGTCTCGGTTATGTGGGTCTGCCGACCGCCATGTCGCTGGTCGAGTCGGGCAAGAAGGTGATCGGTTTCGACATATCTGTGGACCGTCTCACACGAATTGCCTCTTGCGATGTCGATCTGTCTTCGGAGGATCTCGGAAGGCTCACAAGTGCGATCGAATCCGGCAAACTCGAATTGACGATCGACACCAGTCGGCTCCCCGAAGCCGAGGCGGTCATCATTTGTGTGCCGACTCCCGTCGACGAGAGCATGGCGCCCGATTTCACAGCCATTCACGGCGCGTGTGCCACCGTTGTCGAACGGGCATGCCCAGGTCAAACGATCATTCTCACATCGACCACCTACGTCGGAAGCACCCGCGATCTGATCGTCGAGCCATTGGCTGCCAGGGGTCTGGTCGCCGGATCCGACGTCTTCGTTGCCTTCTCGCCAGAACGTATCGACCCAGGCGTCAGCGCTCATACACCGTTGACCACCCCGCGCGTGGTCGGCGGAGCGACGCCGGCGTGCACCGAGCGGGCCACCGCTGTGTTGGCAGCGACGGCTGCCGCAGTCCACACTGTTTCGTCACCGGACGCCGCAGAGATGGCCAAGCTTCTCGAGAACACATTCCGCGCCGTCAATATCGCCTTTGCCAATGAGTTCGCGGAAATCGCAGAGGGCTTGGACCTGTCGATCGGTGAGGTCATCGACGCCGCAGCCACAAAGCCATACGGGTTCATGCGTTTCACCCCCGGACCTGGTGTGGGAGGCCACTGCATCCCGTGCGATCCGCACTACCTCCTGTGGCAGCTACGGCGCGGACGCCAGACCGCCCCGATCACAGAGATCGCAATGCGCGGCATCGCTCAGCGCCCGTCGGTGATCGTGGACAAGGTCCGCACCCGCCTCGCGAACACCGGCAAACCACTCGACGGCGCGCGCGTGCACGTCGTGGGAGTGGCTTACAAGCCCGGCGTGGCCGACGTTCGGGAGTCGCCCGCGTTGGAGATCATGTCCGAGATGATCCGCGCCGGCGCGCTGGTTACCTACTCCGATTCCCACGTCCCGTCGGTGACCATCGACGGAAAGCGGATTCCGCCGTCGTCCAGTGAAGCCGCCGAATCTGCCGATCTGATTCTGATCCATACGATTCACCCCGGCGAGACAGATTGGTGGACAGCCTTTTCCGAGGTGAACGGACGTCCTCAGGTGCTCGATGTCACCTACCGTTCCGAGCCGCACATCAACGCGAACGCCTCCTGAACCATGGTCTCCGCACTCCCGACCAAGCCCACACCCAGGGTTGAACCGGCCAAACCATGGTCTGCCCCAGCGGGTTCGGCGGCCCAGATCGACGCGGATCGGTGGGGTCCCCCGCACCCGCGCCGTCGCTGGTTCGACACCTGGGATCCGCACGTCCGCCGCGCCGCCAAGTTCCTGATCGTGGTTCTTGCGCTCACCCCGCTGTTCGCGCTGCTCGCCCGGCAGTTCCCCCAGATCACCTTCGACCCGTGGATCATGCTGTACGGGTTCCTGGTGTTGTCGTCGACGATCTATGCCTTCATCCTCGCGTATGCCCGTTACGAGGACCCGGCGGAGTCGCGCCACTCCAACCATGTTGCGCCCTTGAGCTTCCCACCGCTGGCCCCGGTGCCGACCGTCAGCTTCCTCGTCGCGATCAAGGACGAGCGGGCCGTCATCGAACGCTGCGTCCGATCCATGGTCGAATCTGACTACCCGGACCTCGAGGTCATCGTTGTCGATGATGCCTCCACCGACGGCACCACCGAGATTCTCCGGCAGCTCAAGACCGAGCTCGACTTCACCCTGATCGAACTCGAGCAGAATGTCGGTAAGAAGAACGCGCTCGTCAAGGGTGCCGCTGTTGCGCGCGGAGACGTCATCGGCTTCACCGACAGCGACTGCGTGCTGGCACCAGATGCCCTGCGGCGCTGCGTGGCTGCGCTGGTGTCGGAAGCCGACCTTGGTGCGGTCTCCGGTCACGCGCGAGCGCTCAATGCCGACTCGACCCTTCTCACCAAGATTCAGGACACCTGGTATGAGGGGTCCTTCCGCGTGGTCAAAGCAGCAGAAGCATCCGTCGGGTCGGTGACCTGCGTGTCCGGTCCGCTGGCGGTGTTCCGACGCGACGCCATCTGGAACTACCTGCCGGCCTGGGCGAACGACCGGTTCCTCGGCGGAGAGTTCAAGTTCGCCACCGACCGTCAACTCACCGGGTATGTGCTCGGCCAGAAGTGGCGTGGTCAGGCTCTCAAGAAGCAATATCCCGACTCTCCCTTCGTGTCCGAGGTGGACTATCCCGAGCGCAAGTGGCGAGTGGGATACGTCCGGTCGGCGAAGGTCTGGACCGTGGTCCCCGAATCGACGAGAGCATTCTTCAAACAGCAGGTCCGCTGGAAGAAGAGCTTCATCCGCAACGTCTGCTTCTCGGGGACATTCATGTGGCGCCGCGGTCTTCAGCCGTCGATCCTCTACTACGGCCACGGACTGTGGGTGGCGGCCGCACCACTGATGGCCATCCGGCACATGGTTTGGGCGCCGATCAGCGGCCTGTGGCTGCTCACCGCCCTGTATCTCGCCGGCATCTTCCTCAAAGGCTGCGCCTGGGCGGTCGCCTTCGCGATCGACAACCCCAATTCGACGCGCTGGCGCTACCGCCCGTTGATGGGTCTCATCTCGGCGCTGTGCCTGTCCTGGCTACTCCCCTACTCGCTGCTGACGATTCGTCGGAACATCTGGTCGAGGTCGCTATGAGTCTGAGAGCCCGAAAGATCCTGCGCGCCTTCCTCAGTATCTTGTTCATCGCGCTGTCCGTCCTGATGTACATCTTCGTCCTGAGCCGAGGTGAGCTCCTGTGAAGCTGTTGGATCGACATCGCGAAGCCCAGGAACAAGCGGCGATCACCCGCTCGCACGGCGCCGCCCTCATGCCTGAACTCGGACCGGCGGCCGAGCGCGGTCACGTAGGCCACCGACTCTCCGCCGTCGGCCTCCGGCTCCTGGCGATCGGCATTGTGCTGTCGCTGGTGGCCACTGCGGTCGTCCTGTGGTGGTGGAAGACCTACCTCGGATTCCAGGAAGGCACGGCCGCACCGGCATTCGGCGCCGCGGACAGCCAGGAATACACCGACTGGGCAGCGCACAACGCCGCCCTGAGCGGTTCCGGCTACGGTGCGGCCCCGATAGTCCTGACCTACCACGACATCAGCCCCGACCCCGACGCCGGACACTACGTGATCAGCCCCGAAGCCTTTGCCGCGCAGATGAAGATGTTGCGTGAGTCGGGATATCGGACGCTGACGGACTCGCAATACACCGACTACCTCCAGGGCACCTTCACACCGCCCGAACAGTCTGTGGTCATCACCTTCGACGACGGCACCTCCGGCCTCTACAAGTACGCCGACGCGATCCTGGACGACAACGGATTCACCGCGGTCAGTTTCCTCATCACAACGTCGGTCGGCACCAACCGCCCCTACTACCTGACCTGGCAGCAAATCGATCGGATGCAGAGTTCCGGTCGGTGGTCGTTCCAGTCACACACCGACAACCTGCACTACCGAACAGATGTTGACGGGCAACAACTTCCCGCGATGGCGGCCATGGAGTCACGCGACGGCGAGGTGGAGACCGGCGAGGAGTTCGCCAACCGGATGCGCCAGGACATCGCTGCCGCCGACACCCAGTTCGACGACCACGGGTTGCCGGCACCCTCGTTGTTCTCCTACCCGTTCTCCGCACCGAGTTCTCGAATCACCAATGAGGCGGTCGGGATCTCATCTCAGGTCTTCGCAGACCACTATGTGGCCGCGTTCACCAACCACGGGCACCCCATCGCGCCGGCCCCGGTCAGCGAGCCCCAGACGATGCCGCTGGAGCGACTCGAGGTGACCCGGGGTGAAACCACCCGCGAGGTGTTCGAGCGTCTCCGCGCGGCACAAACACTCCCCGTGGCGCCGATGGATCCGGTTGCGGTGGACAACAGCTGGCTCGAACCCGGGCGATACCTCCGAGGCCCGATCCATGACAGCGAGTTACCTTCGGGAACAGTACGATTCGAAGCCGACACACTGACATACACCGAAGCGCTGTGGGCGGCACAACGGACCGACCAGTGGACCGACTACACGCTGACGGCGACGGCGATCGATCTGCGCCAAGGCAGCTCCGTCGGGTTGCGGGTGCGGACCGGAACCGGCTCCGACCAATCGGTCCGTCTCATGGTCGGCCGAGAGCGGGCGACGGTCACCGATAGTGCCGATCGTGTCCTCGCGTCGTCGGTGCTGCCCACCAGCGGCACGCACGAGGTCCAGCTCACGGTGTCAACCGAACTGACCACGATCTGGATCGATGGGAGTTCCGTTGCCACAATTCCGTCCCGGGACGGCCGCGGCGGCTTCAGTGTCATCGGGAGCCGCAACTCCACCACACAACCCTTCGCGGCGTGGACAAATCTGCGTGTCGACACCCTCACCGGCAATTCCCTAGAATGATCATCAATTCACTTTTTGATCTGCACGATCAAATTCCCGTCTGGTAATTTGCCACTGGCATTTCAGAACAGCCGTTCGACCGGCCGCATTCTCGGGTAATACAAACAGTTGAAGTTCCCACGGGACAAGCCCGGCCATCGCCTGCGATTAATGGCCCACGAAATCCGGCCGCGATCAGGAAAGCGGATCATAGAAATCCGGCAACACCCGAGACCGACGCATGGCCATGCACAGACAAAAGTTCGCTGAAGTGCCAGTTCAGATGCCATATCCCCAACGCGACCGGCTACCGTTCCACAGATCAGAATCGCCGGCATCACGAGCGCCATGCGTCGCCTGAACTGATTACTCAGTTCGAACTCAAGACCTCCCGATCTCGAATATATGCGCAACGTTGTCAGATGCATCTCTAGATCACACAGCGATTGTCAAGCCTTGAAGAAGGCGAAAATATAATAGAATCCCGGAGGGATCAAAAAGCACACTGAGGGCTTTCCGGACTGCCCTTGCGCTATCGAGAGAATCGACGATGACAACACTTCAGGGCACGACAGCACTCGCGGCCGACGGTACCGGCGTCACAACCTCGACCAATGGTCCGCTGAGGCAGATCTGACCCATGAGGATCCTCGTCCACCCGCACCTCATGGAGATCGGCGGCAGCCAGCTCAATGCTCTCGAGCTCGCCGATGCCGTCGGGAAGGCCGGTCACGATGTCACGGTGTACGCCCCTGCCGGCGAGTTGGACTCGGTGGCATCGTCGATGGCCTTCGACCGCGTGGTGGCGCCACCGAGCGGCACATGGGCTTCCGTCCGCAACATCCGCAAGCTGTCCCAGGTCGCAGGCTCGAAAGAATTCGACGTTGTGCACGCGTATGAGTGGGGGCCGTCTATCGACTTCACCCTGGGTCCACACCGCGCCACGAGTGTACCGATGGTCACCACGATCCTGTCCATGGATGTCCCCGATTTCCTTGTTCGCCACGAGCCGCTCATCGTCGGCACCGCAGAGTTGCTCGCCGAGCAAGCGCCGACACGAGCGCGAACATTTCTGCTGGAACCTCCGATCAACACCGACATCAACACCCCGTGCGCAGACAACTCGGGTGCCCGTAGGCAATTCGGCCTGGTACCCACTGACATCGTCATTGCCGTGATCTGCAGACTGTCAACCGATCTCGACAAGGTTGTTGGTGTTTTGCAAGCCATTCGCGTTGTTGATCGACTGGCCGAACACTCCGCCGTTCGGCTCCTGGTCATCGGCGATGGGCACGGCCTCACCGCGGTGACCACGGCAGCAGCGGAGGTCAACCTACGGCATGACCGCGACGTCATCATCGTGGCCGGCGGAATGACGGACCCCAGGCCGGGCTACGAGGCGGCCGACATCGTCATCGGGATGGGCAGTTCGGCTCTCAAGGGCATGGCCTTCGCCAAACCACTTGTTGTTCAGGGAGCCAACGACTTCTGGAGGTTGCTCGACGAGTCCTCCCTACCCGGGTTCTTGGTCACCGGCTGGTTCGGCCACGGCGGGAAGGGCGACGAGGACCTCCACGCCGGCCTCAGCGGTCTGATCGCAGATAAGGAACTACGGGCCACACTCGGCAGCTTCGGTCGCGAGGTCGTGGTATCCCGCTTCAGCCTTCGCCGCGCAGTCGATGTGCAGCTGGCAATTTACGAAGCTGCCATCGTCGACCGTCCAGACCGCAGGACAATCGACCGGGAGGTTCGACGGACCGCGTTCGAGGTGGCCAAGTTCAAGGTCTACATGGCAACCAAGCACCGTCGCGAGCACCTTCGGCCGTGGCTGGGCCGCACCCGACCACGCGAGGATGCGCTGACACATTGACCACCGATCTCGGTCAGTCCATCCGCCACGGTCTCGTTTGGAGCATGGCAAGTGCACTGACGCTCCGCCTCGGAAGTCTGGTGCTGGGAATAGCACTGGCCCGACTTCTCTCGCCGGAGGAGTTCGGTGTGTACGCCGTTGCGCTCACGGTGCAGACCATCCTCATCACGCTGGTCGACCTCGGCCTGACCGCGGACCTCGTCCGATCCCCGGACCCCGCGCGCCGTGCACCCACTGTGGCGACGCTCGGCCTGGTGGTCGGAATAGCCCTGTCGGCCCTGATGATGACCGCTTCCGGTGCGATAGCCGATATCTTCCGCTCCCCAGACGCGGCCTCTGTCATCATGGTGATGTCCGGTTCCATGATCGCCTCCGGCGCCGGGGTCGTGCCGCTGGCCTCACTCCAGCGCACCTTCGACCAGAAGAAGCTCTTCGCCGCCAGTGCCCTCGACTTCGTGGTCGGCACCGGCATCACCGTGGCACTGGTCGTCGTCGGACTGGGGCCGATGGCATTGGCCATCGGCCGGGTGACAGCCCAGCTCTGCGCAACCGTTGCGATGTTCCGGCTTTCGCGGACAAAACCCAAGTTCGGGTTCGACCGGGACGAGGCCGGCCCGGCGCTCCGGTTCGGGGTTCCTGTCGCCGCCGCCAATCTGTTGTCCTGGGCGCTGATCAACGTCGACAACGTCGTCATCGCCCGGCTGACGGACGAGGCCGCACTGGGCCTCTACGTTCTGGCCTTCAACATTGCGACGTGGCCGATGAACGCAATCGGCCAGGCGGTCAGAGCGGTGTCACTACCGGCTTTCTCCCGGTTGGCTCGCGACGAGGCCGGCGACGGCTTTGACGGCCGACACAGACCCAGGGACCCAGGTCTGGCCGTCGGAACCGCATTCTCCTGGGCCGCAGGCGTTCCCGCGGGTGTACTTCTCGCAGCCCTATCCGTCCCGCTGATACATCTGTTGTACGGGCAGAAGTGGGAAGCGTCGGCCGCGGTGCTGGCAGCTCTTGGCTTCTTCGGTTCGCTGCGAGTCCTGTTCGACATGATGGCCACATACCTCTTGGCGCGTGGGGCAGCCCGGCCGGTCCTATGGGTACAGGTGTTCTGGATGGTGACCCTCATTCCGGCAGTGATGATCGGGGTTCAGCACTTTGGTATCGTCGGCGCGGCCTGGGCCCATGTGGTCACCGGAATCATCTTTGTCCTGCCCGCATACCTGTGGGCCGCAGCGCGAGTGGGTGCCGATACCCGCGCCGTGGTCAGGGTTCTCGTGCCGCCCGCACTCGCCGCAATTCCGAGTGGTCTCTTCGCATATTATGTTTCGCTGCAGTTCGATACGGCCGTTCTGTCGCTACTCGTTGGCGGCGTTGTCGGCCTGGCGATCTACTCCGGCCTCCTCTTTCATTGGTTGCGTCGTATCTGGACGACATCCAGAAACGTTGCCACGTCCCCAACACAGCAGACGCTTAAGGAAACGATATGAGCGACAGCGTGAAGCGGCGGATCAGGACCAGGCCCATCGAAGCCGAGGTATGGCCACAAGCGCGTGTCTCTGTAGTTGTGCCGTGCTACAACTACGCGCACTTCTTGCCGGATGCGGTGAGCAGCGCACTCTCCCAGAAAGACGTCGACGTCGACGTGATCGTGGTCGATGACGCCTCCACCGACGAATCCGCTGAGGTGGCAAAGTCGTTGGCCTCCAGCGACCCCCGCGTCAGGATCATCGAAAACCAAACGAACATGGGACCTGTGGGAACCTTCAACAACGGGTTGGGCGAAGTGACCGGAGAGTTCATCGTTCGCCTCGACGCCGATGACATGCTGACACCGGGATCCCTGGCGCGATCGGTGGCACTGGCACATGAATTCCCCTCGGTGGGATTGGTTTACGGTCATCCCGTACATTTCATCGAGTCCGAACAGGCCGCGGGCAAGAACCGGGGGTGGGGCAAACCCGTCACCATCGCTCCGGGTGCGACTCCCCCGTACCGATCAACGGCACGATCCTGGACCGTGTGGCCGGGCCGGGCCTGGCTCCGGGATCGTTGCCGCACCGGCCTCAACGTGATCACCTCACCCGAGGTTTTGATGCGCGCATCCGTGGTCGACTGCGTCGGAGGTCAACGGAACCTGCCGCACACCCACGACATGGAGATGTGGCTGAGAATCGCGTCCGTTTCTGACGTGGGTCACGTCCGTGGCGCCGACCAGGCCTGGCATCGCGAACACCCACGGAGTCTGTCGACGGCACTCACCGGCTCAATCAATCAGTGGCAGGCCCAACAGCTGGCGTTTGACACTCTCTTCGAAGGCGTTTCAGACGCCCTTCCGGAATATGCTCAGCTGCACGATATTTCCCGACGCGCGGTCGCCAAAGGCATCTTGCGTGAAGCTTGTCATTCTTACGACCGCGGCCGCGCAGAGCCAGACGATGTCGCCGCTGCGGAAGGCTATGCCCTCGAACTGTACCCGGAGGCCACCGCACTCTGGACCTGGCGTGCTCTGCAGCGCCGCAAGCTCATACAAGACCGGATTCCGGTCAACAGAACGCCCTACATCGGTGCCGGGGCGGCTCACAGGTTGATGTTCGAACATCGCGCACGGAGATGGAAAAGAGACGGAATATGACCAACTCAAGCCATCACGCTTCGCAGTTTCGCCGCCGACTCACCCAGATGTCGTCGATGGTCCGGCAGCGCGACTATCACGACATGGCCAAGCGCGTCTCGAGGCGGGCCTACCGCGCCACCGGTGCGAGCTCATTGGAGTTTCCGCTCCTCTCCCAAGACGTCTGTGACTCCCGCACCGTCACATGGAAACTTCCTGACTCGCGTCCCGCGCCCGGATCGAAGCTGACCATCGCGTGGATCATGGTTCCGCCTGCCGGCGGCTCGGGGGGCCACACCACTATTTTCAGGATGATCGAAGCACTCGAGGCAGCGGGGCACGAGTGCATCGTCTACTTGTACGAGAAGAATTCGACGCCGGCAGCATTTCATCAAGCCGTCATCAGGGATCACTGGCCGAGAATCAAGGCGGCTGTCGTCGACATCGAAGATGGCCTCACCGAGAGCGATGCCTTCGTCGCCACCTCGTGGGAGTCAGCGCACGTCCTGGGCAGCCGGGGCGCCGCAGTTCCCGGCGAACGCCTCTACTTTGTCCAGGACTTCGAGCCGTTCTTCTATCCACGCGGATCCGAGTACGCCCTGGCCGAAGACACCTACCGATTCGGATTCCAGTGCATTGCGATCGGACACATGGTCGCCGACCTGGTACGACCGTACGCCCAGGTCTCGGCTCTCGAATTCAGCTGCGATACCGCTGTTTACAAGCTCATGGGAGAAAGTGACCGGAGTGGGATCGTTGTCTATGCCCGGCCCGACACACCGCGTCGAGGCACCACACTTGCCATGCTCGCCCTGAGCGAGTTCCACCGACTGCGCCCCACTGAGACCATCCACGTGTTCGGCGACATCCCCGACTCGTCCCCGTTTCCGATTCTGGCACACCCACGCGTGAGCCCGGCAACCCTCGCCGGGCTCTACAACGAGACATTCGGGGGACTGGCGATGTCCTTCACGAACATTTCGCTCGTCGTAGAAGAAATGCTCGCATGTGGTGCCGTACCGATCGTCAATGACTCACCGTACGCACGGGCCGACATGCCGAGCACCTCCGTGCGGTGGGCGGCACCCACTCCGTCTGCCATCGCGGCAGAGCTGGTGAAACTGGTTGACTCACCGAACCCGAGGGAGCAGGCGTCAGCAGCCGCAGCCAGTATCCGGACAGACAATTGGATGTCCGCGAAACAGCGAATTGTCGAATTGATCGAAGCCCAGGTATACGGCTGACGAACTGCGAGCTGTGTCGGCCGCACACCTGGGCAAATCAGCTACTCAATCCAGCGCGATCTTATAGACGTGGTACTCGGCTTCAGATTCGAATTCGTCCTGAAAGGAACCATCAGTGGCGGTGATATCACGATCTTCACCAACCACCTCGACCGTATCGGTGAGCCCTGCCGGTAGCGCGAGATGCCGACTTCCGGCCGTGCCGTCGGTCATCGCGAACATGTAGGCGAAGCCATCCTTCACCTTGAGCATCGTGTCGGTTCCCGGTCCCGCGTCCCAACGGTAGCTTTGCGTATTCAATACCGTTGCAAGAGATTTGATGAGGTTGTTGACCTCACCCATCGCCCGGACCTGAGAATCTCCGCAGAAGCCGCTTCCAAGGACCTGTGCGTCCCGGAGCGGTTGCGATGACTTGCAGGGTCCTGCAAACGACTGCTGGAACCACACGAGCCCACGGGCCTCGTTGATCAGCGAAGACATGGCAGCACCCTTGAGTTCTTCCGGCGTGACGTAGCGCGAGAACGACTCCTCTTCGCCGGCACCGGACAACACCTCGACAAAGTTCCACACTGGTTGCAGGCGTCCATCGACCGCATCGCGCGCCCGCAGTGAATCGACCATCCGGCCGTAGCTCGACGCTGAACGGCACGTCGATTCCGGAATCGGATTCACATAGAGTTCACCACGGTAATTCGGGAAGTCGCAGAAGGGAATCGTGTAGAGGTACATATCGAGGCTGACGACATCTGAGTAATCATTGACATACTTCTCCTGGTCCGCCAACGGCATGTCCTCACCCACCACCATGTGCGTGTAGTTCCCGTACAAGAACTGTTCCTTACCACCGAACTCGTCGATCACATTCTGAAGAAGCGCCTGCCCCTCCGCCGGGTCTTCGAAGCGTCCGTCTATTTCATCATCTGTCATCCGCCCGGGCCAGTTCTTCGACGCCGGATCGAATCCGCTGTTGATCTGTCCGCCAACCCAATCCATGTCAGCGCTTTCCAGAACCTTGAAGTCGGATGCCTCCCACAGACCACCGGTGTAGAAGTTTATGCCCAGGCTCTTGTCCCACAGAACCTGTTCCTTCGTGTCAAAGGACCCGTACCATAGGCCGATGGGGAAGAACTCAGGATTCGTCCAGTCCGATGCACTCTCGAACTCCTGCCAATAGCCGGGCCCTCCCTCCCACGGCACCCGCTCCAGACCTTCGATGCCTCCGACTGTTTCACTGCTCGTGTCGGCGCCGGCCGAGTCACATGCGGTCATCGTGAGTACCGCCATACCCACAGCCATCAGAACCCTGATGCTGCGCTGAAACTCAGAAAACATCGTCACTACCACTCCTGGAGTATTCTTCGGCTACGCCGTGCTTGTATCGAACTGCCTCCGCAACAACGCATTAGACCGCAATTGCGGTTCGGCTACTGTCATCTCGTTCCCAGGCCACTGTGCGGGCCCACCGAGCGCGCCGTCTGGCGACCAATGTCAGTACCACGTATACACCGGCGTCCCACGCGGATTGCGGACCTCGCACCGAGTCGATGACCGCACGGAGGGTCTGGCCGGCGCTGGGGGCCTCGGCGACCTCAGCCTTGCCCCGATAGACCCGCTTCATCATGTGCAACAGGCTGTTTCGATCACGTGGGACGACGACCATCGCCGGCGCGGTCTCGACGACGCACTTCTCGTCCGCGACGAACTGCGCATCGACCCACAGATCGTCACCGGTCAGCGAGGGGAACGGCCCGATCCTGTGGTGGCCGGCCTCGCTCAGACCATAGGCACCGGCGCCCCACAGCGCCGTCCGGAACCACGCGATACGCGATCGGGCCCGGTAGTACGACCGCACGAGTGCGTCAGCTCCGCTGACATCGAACATCGACGACGGCCGCGCAGCCAACACTGAACCCGACCGGAGTGCCGCAAGCACCTGTGCCACAGCGGTGATGGTTATCGTGATGTCCGCGTCGAGGTACAGCCGGGGCCACAGCCTCGCGGTGGCGTCGCCGAGGTTCAGCGCCGTGATCTTCGAGGCCTCGGCCGTCTCCACCACGGTCACACCCAGGTATGCCCTGGCGACGTTCGCGGTGTCGTCGGTGCACCCGTTGCACACCACGATCAGTTCGATCACACCGCTCGCCGCCGCAGCAACCAACGGCTCGAGAGTACGGCCGATCACCGAGGATTCGTTGTGCGCCGGGATGATGACCGCACCTAGGGCCACACCACCGACCGGCAGCGGGGGCGGCGACGCCTTGGGCAGATCAACCCAGCGGGCGCTGTTGCAGAGCACCCGCAACGTCTTCCGGTGCCCACTGTCGTACGAGCGCAGGGCCTCACCCAGCATCACCATCGCTCGATGCGATGCCGACTGCAGCTCACCGTGATAGCGGTCGAAATACCGCACCCGGTTGACAGACATCAGCGTCGCCAACTCCGGTGAACTCCCCGATCCGGCGCCCCGATGTTCCACCACGGCACGCGGGTCGAACCAGATCAGTGCACCCGATGCACGGATGCGTCGGAAGTAATCGACCTCCTCGGAGTAGAGGAAGTACCGCTCGTCCCAATCGCCGACGGCACGGTCGACATCGGCGCGGATCAGCAACGCCGCACCGGTGGCCCAGTCGATCTCATGGGGGTGGTGGTAGCGCTTCGGATTCCACACCGTCTCCGACCAGCGTTCATGTCGCCGGTCGAAATGGTGCCCGAACAGACTGTCGCCCAAGGTTCCCACGACGGAGGGTTCCGACCGCAGTGACGGATAGGTGAGGCCATCGGCGTCGACGATCCGCGGGACCACCACACCGATACGACTGCGATCGAGGATGCGGAGCATCGTCCCCACCGTCCCGGCCCGCACACGCAGGTCCGGATTGAGGATGAGCACCGCTCGGCAGTCTCCAATCTGACGTCGTGCGACATTGATACCGCCGGCGTAGCCGATGTTGCCTCCGGCAGAAATCAGGACGACATCGTGATGGCGCGCCACGATATCCCTGGTGCCATCAGTGGAATCATTGTCCACCAGCACAACCCGGATGACATTCTCGCGAGCTTCACGACGAAGGTCCGCCAGGAGGTGGCCGATGTCATCACTACTGTTGTAGGTCACCACGATGACCGCCACGTCAGCGCGGCCGTCCACACCGATGAAGTCGTTGTCATCGATCATGATTCATCACTCCCGAACGCTTCGAGTCCACCAACGGTTTCGCTATATGTGCGCCCACAGTCACCGCAGGTGAGGTCTCCGGACAGGCGCTCGCCGCATTCACATGCCCAGCCGATCTGCCTGCCGGGGTTCCCGACCACAAAGCCGTGTGCCGGAACATCGGCGACCACCACGGCCCCCGCCCCGATGAAGGCATGCTCGCCGATGGTGGTGCCACACACGACCACCACCCCGGCACCGAGTGTTGCACCGCGGCAAACGGTTGTCCGCGAGAGCGCGTCACCACCGCGCTTGATGTGGGCACGAGGACGCAGGTCATTGGTGAAAACCACTGCGGGCCCCAGGAACACGTCGTCTTCGACGGTGACGCCCTCGAAGACAAGGACCCGGTTCTTGACGGTCACCCGATCGCCTACCACCGCTCCGGATTCGATGTAGGCGTGGTCGCAGACGTTGCAGTCGCGACCTACTCGGGCGCCGCGCAGGATGTGCGCAAACGCCCAGACCCGGGTTCGCTCACCCACTTCGGCACTCTCACAGAGTGCGGCTGGATGCACGTAGACGTCGGTGTTGTCAGTAACGGTCATGACCACTTCTTTCGCATTTCAGGCGTCCGTATTTCAGGTGTTCTGGGATCTGCGCCCGTGCAGCCACACACGAAGTCGCCACATTCCGCGACGACGCAGCAACACCGCGGCCACCCGGATCAGGTCACTGAAGGTGCTGAGTTTCCCCACCCTGGTGTCGAGTGCGTCGCGATACTCCTGCAGTTGGCGTAAGACCGCGTTGTCCAGCTCATACTTCTGGGCCAGCTTGTGGGAGTACGCGCCGCGGTATTCCCTCAGGCGTTGGCTGTCCAGCAGCGGCTTCAAAGCATCGAGCAGCTCGCCCTTGCCCATGCCGACACCGCTGCCGACGCCGTACCACCCCGACCACTGGAACTGCTCGGCGGTCGCATGGTTCACCGCCCTGAAGTAGCCCTGGTCGCCCTCCACGACCACCGGCTTCCCGAAGGCCATGCCGTGCAATACCGAACTGTCCGAACCGATCACCACATCCGCGGCCGCATAGGCCTCTCCACGGTCGAGCACGTCGCCCGCGGCCACCGAGACTGTCCGCGCGTACCTGTGGTTCAGTTCCGTCGCACGTTCCTCGGCCAGTGCGTGACGAGGACCGTCTCCCACCACCAGCAGTTGCACTGGCAGATCCAGCGCCGCAAGGTCACTGACCGCATCGAACACGGTGGCCAGCGCTGCGGTCGACGATTCGGAATCGGGCGCGGTGACCACGATGATGAGCAGTCCGTGCCGCTCGAAACCCCAGTGTGTCTTGAGTTCACCGATGTTGCCGTACTTCGCCGGATCATTCTCGGCGGTGTTCACCCACGGCTCCAGCAGTCCGACCCGGGTGTAGCCCGCCGACCGCATGTCGGCCACGGCACTTCGCGAGGTCATCAGCAGCGGTACGGTCCGGGGCAGCACGGGCGCCGGGTTGCGCGACAGTACGGTGCCGGTGACGGCAGCGTGCGCCCTGAACAGTTGCGTCGCCACGAAGGCCTTTGCTATCGACTCCCATTCGAACGCGTGGATCATATCGATATCACGTTCCCGCGAGACCCTGGCGAGCAGTCGCACCGCCCGCAGCACGCACCAACGGGTCCTTTCGGGCACCGATACGACCTCCACGCCCAGTTCACGTGCTCGACCGACGATCAACCCCGGACCGCCCAACATGGTCACCTCATACCCGGCACGCACCATCGCACCGGCCATCTCGACAGCCTGGCGTTGACTATCACCTGAATCAAGGTCTTTGGGGTAGAACAGAATTCGCATTCTCCATCCACCCTTTCGAACGAGGGCGCAGCACCTGGAGCAACCGCAGCGAGCTGGTCACCGCGCGCCAACGATCAGGCCGGCCAACCGGTCGACCACGATCTCCTGCTGCGTCACCGAGATGTGAGGGAACAGTGGCAATGACAAGATCTGTTGTGCCGCATGCTCGCTGACCGGGAACTGCCCGGCACGATGCCCATCGTGATAGGCACCGGTGAGATGGATCGGCGTCGGGTAATGGATCCCCGCGCCGATTCCGGCGGCACCGAGACCATCCAGGACCCGATCCCGGCCATCGACCCGCACCACATACAGGTGCCACACGTCCACGTTGCCGGGAGCCGATGTCGGACTCTGCACACCGTCGATCGATGCCAGCATCTCCGAGTACCGTTCGGCAGCGCGGCGTCGCAGATCGTTCCAGCGTTGCAGATGGGCGAGTTTGGCCCGCAGCACCACCGCTTGCACGGCATCGAGCCTGGAGTTCACGCCGACCACGTCGTGGACGTACTTCTGCCGGCTTCCATGGGCTGCGATGATGCGGACGCGGTCGGCGAGGGCATCATCGTTGGTCAGCACGGCGCCGGCATCCCCCGCCGCACCGAGGTTCTTGCCCGGATAGAAGCTCGTGGCCGCAGCGATACCCGTTGTTCCGGTGGGTATTCCGTTCCGGCTCGCACCTTGCGACTGGGCCGCGTCCTCGATGATCATCACATCGTGACGGGCTGCGAGATCCACGAGCTGTTCGACAGGGGCGGTCTGGCCGAACAGGTGCACCGGGATGATCGCGCGCGTCCGCGCGGTGATGGCCGCCGCCACCTGCTCGGGATCGATGAGCAAATATTGGGGATCGACATCGACCAGGACCACGGTGGCGCCGGCCCGGCTCACCGCCTCTGCGGTTGCGATGAACGAGTTGGTGGGGAGGATCACCTCGTCGCCGGCGCCGATTCCGGCTCCGCGCAACGCAAGTTCGATGGCATCGGTGCCGTTGCCCACGCCAACACAGTGCTGTGCACCCGAGAACTGGGCATAGGCTGTTTCGAACGCGGCCACATGGGTGCCGCCGATGTAGCCGGCAGTGGTCAACACGTCATGCAACACCGGCATCACCTCGGCGGCGACGTCGGCGAACTGCGCCTGCAAATCCACGAACGGCACTCCGACTCTCGCGGCATGTCCCTCAGCGACAACACTGTTCGGGACAAGACTGTTCGGGACAGCATTGTTCGGGGCGATTCTCTCGACGGTCATACGCGGCTTTCTCTCGGCTTGATGTTGCGAGCGGGACTACCCGCCCAGACCTCGTGGTCGGGTAGATCTGTGAGCAGTACGGAGCCCATTCCGAGCACCGCCCCTGTCCCCACCCTGCTGTTCTGCCTGACAGAACTGTTCATTCCCAGGTAAGCCTCGTCGCCCACCACCACATTGCCGCCCAAAGTGACACCGGCGCAGAGTGTCACGAAGTCGCCCAGCTGATCGTCATGGGTACACACCGCATGGGGCATCAGCACGGCATGGCGCCCGATCCTCACCGACGCGGTCAGGACCGAGCCGGCCATCACGATGGTTCCCGACCCGATGGACACATCCGACGGCAACCGGACATCAGGGGCGATCACGGTCGCGTAGCGCACGTGATCGACTCCGAGGCGGCGCAACCGGTCGACGATGAGACAACGCGACCGGCCCGAACCGGTGCACACCAGCAGGTCGGTGTCGACGTGATCGAGCACGGAGCGAATGCCGCCCATCACGGGCAACCCGGCAATGTCGGTGCCGTGCAGGCCAAGGTTGTCGTCGAGCAGTCCGATCGGTTTGTACTCCTGCGTATCCTCGAGTAGCGCAGCGACCTCCCTGGCGAGTCCACCGGCACCGATCAGAATCAGAGGCTTCATCACGTACCCCGGATCACGTCCACGACCCGAAAGAGGTCGTCAGCAGTCATCTGATGGAACAGGGGCAGTATCAACGTCGAGTCGGTCAGTCTCTCGGTCACGGTGAGATCGGCGTGCTCGCGCCAGGCGTGTGCGGGTTGCCGGTGCGCAGCCATGATCCCCCGACGCGCCGAGATCCCCGCCACCGCGAGTTCGGCGAGCAACTCCTCACGCGAGAAACGGAAGCCGGGGAGCACCTCGATCCAGAACGACTGGAAGTTGGCCCGGCCCCCGACAGGGTCGGCGACACAACGTATTCCGGCCACACCGGCCAGCGCGTCCTGGTACATCCCGGCCAGTACCCGACGCCGGGTCACCATCTCGCCGAGACGGCGCAACTGGACGATGCCCACGGCAGCCTGCATATCGGTCATCCGGTAGTTGAATCCGACCTCGAGGTACTGCTCGGCCTCCGCGAGAACGCTCTCGTGCCGTTGCGCGGCACTGACACTCATCGCATGCTCGCGCAGGGTCCGCGCCCGATCAGCCCAGTCCATGCGGTTGGTCGTCAGCATTCCGCCTTCTCCGGTGGTCAGCAGCTTGCGCGGATGGAACGACCAGACGGCCACGTCGGCGTCCACGCCGACCGGCCGGTTACCAAGCCTGGATCCGGCCCCACAGGCTGCGTCCTCGATGACCGTGATCCCCCGCGGGGCGCACAACGCCTTGATCGACGCGATGTCGGCGGGTATTCCGCCCTGGTCGACCGCGATCACCGCGGTCGTGGCCGGCGTCAGCGAAGCCTCGATCGTCGCGGCCGTCACGTTTCCGGTCAGAGGCTCGACATCGGCGAACACCGGATGTGCACCCACATACGTCGGCGCGTTCGCAGTGGCCACAAAGGAAAATGACGGAACCACCACGTCGTCACCGGCCTTGACGCCGGCGACCACCAGCGAAAGATGCAGAGCAGATGTGCAATTCGACAGCGCCACGGCATACGCCGTATCGACGAGCGCGGCGAAGCGGGATTCGAACTCCGCCACTCGTGGGCCTTGCGCCACCCAGCCGGACTCCAGGACGGCGGTCACCGCCGCTACCTCTTCCTTTCCGAGATAGGGCTGCATCACATTGAGCCTGACAGTGGAGGTCATGACGCCACCGATCGGCCGGCCGCGATGCTCTCCCGCTGCGGTTCCCACCACTTCACCAATGCGCGAAGTCCGTCCTCGACACCGATCTCTGCGCGAAAGCCCAGGTCGTTCGATGCGGCGGTGGTGTCGGCCAGACGCCTCACCACACCGTTCACGGCCCGTTCCGGACCGTGTTCGACCGACAAGGGTGAGCCCATCACGCGAAGCAAGGCATCCGCCAGTTCCAGCAGGGAGGTCTCTGTGCCACTCGCGATGTTGTACACACCCTCGTCGATATCACTGAGTGCGGCAAGCACATTCGAGCGAGCAATGTCTTCGGTGTACGCGAAGTCCATCGTCTGGGATCCGTCGCCGAAGATCAGCGGCGGCAGGCCGTCGGCGATTCTCTCCATCCACCGGACAAGGACCTCGGTGTACACGCCATGGACGTCCATCCGCGGGCCGTAGACGTTGAAGTACCGCAGCGCCACATACCGCATCCCGTACATCGCCCGGAAGCTCCGGAGCATGCCTTCGTTGAAGCTCTTGGCCGCGCCGTAGAAGGTGTCGTTGTTGTGGTGATGGTGGCGTTCAGTGGTCGGGAACTGCTCGGCCATCCCGTAGACGGATGCCGACGACGCCGCGACCACCTTGTCGACGCCGTGTTCAGCGGCGGCTTCCAGCACCGTGAAGGTGCCGTTCACCAGCACATCGAGCGCCAGTCGCGGTTCCTCGGCGCACTGGGTGATCCGGATCGCGGCCTGATGGAACACCACGTCGGAGCCCTTGGTCAGGTCATGGACCAGGTCACGGTCACGCAGATCTCCCACCACCAGTTCGGTACGCGGATCGTCTAGCGCCACAGCAAGGTTCGCCTCGCGGCCCCGAACCAGATTGTCCAGGACAACAACGCGGCCCACGCCCTGATCGAGCAACTGGTCGACGATGGTCGAGCCGATGGTGCCGGCGCCGCCGGTCACCAGGACCGATGCGCCCTGCAATGAACTCACGATGCACTCCGAACGGTCAAGGAGCTGTCGTATTGCCGGGGCGCGACCGGGCGGCCCCGGGCGGCCAGGCTCTCGGAGACGGCCTCGAGGACCGACAGCACCCGAAGGCCCGCATCCCCGTCTGTGCGGGCCGAGCGCCCGGACTTGATCGCCGACGCGAACTCTCCGACCATTGTCGAGAGCGCTTCCTTCTCTGTGAGCGCCGGCACGGTGACGTCGCCGAGTCTGTAGGAGACCTGAGCGGCCTTGCGCTCATCCACCGACTGACCGAAGGCCAGATCGACACCCCTGTCATGCACCGACACCCGGCGCTGCGCGTCGAGATCGTCCCAGACCACCGTGCGGTGGCTGCCACCGATCACCATCTGCCGAATCTTCGTGGGCGACAACCAGTTGACGTTGATGTGCGCGGTGGAGCCATCGGCCATCGTCAGTGAGATGTGACCGACACAGGCATTGCCGACGCGTAGTGGATCGGCACCGGTGGCGCTGACCTCGACCGGATTGAGGCCGCCAGGCAAGATGAAGTCGAGGATCGACAGGTCATGTGGTGCCAGGTCCCAGAAGACATCGACATCGGGTTGCACCAACCCCAGGTTGATGCGGGTGGATTCGATGTACATGACGTTGCCGAGCATGCCCGACTGCACCGTCTGGGCGATGTATTGCACCGCGGGCGTGTAGCAGTAGGTGTGGTCGATCATCAGTACCCGGTCGCCATCGCGGGCGGCGTCGACCATGGCGACCGCGTCGACGACACTGGGCGCCAACGGCTTTTCCACCAGGACGTGCTTACCCGCGGCCAACGCGGCCAACGCCAAGGGCGCATGCGTCTGGGCCGGAGTGGCGATCGCGATGGCGTCGATGTCGTAGCGTTCCAGCAGTCGCTCGTAGGACGTCTCGACCTCGACGGTCGAGCGCGAACCGACGACAGCCTGTGCGCGCTGTTCGTTCAGGTCACAGACCGCGACCAGATCCCAATCCGGCGAACCACGGAAGTTGCGGACGAGGTTCGGGCCCCAGTAGCCGGCGCCGACCACCGCCACGCCGAGTTGCTTCTTCATCAATTGCTCCTTGATAGAACGTCGCGGCCATTGGAGTTCGGTTTGACCAGCAGACCGTCGAGGTTGTTGCTGGAGGTATGGTTCTCGGTTGACTCAAAGTCAGACTTCGGTACGTCGGCAGGTTCGAACCCGTTGTCTTCGGCGCCTTCCGTGGCCGGGGCTCGACGACTCTTCCGGAGCTCGAGAGCTCGTGCCGCGGATACTGCACCGAACAGCAGGACCAGGCCGGCCACGCCCAACATCGCGACGTTCCGGAGTCGGCTCGACAACCTCTCGACCGCGGCCCCCGGCGGTGTGACCTCTTGTGCGGTCATGAAGTACTGCTCGTCAGCGCCATTGACCAACTGGATGGAACGTAATTCTTCGGTCAACAAAGTGCCCAGCCGCGATGTGGTGTTGACCGCCTTCTCCGGGGTGTCGGCGCTGGCTGTGACCCTGATGATCTGTCCGGAACCGAATTCGCTGGCCGGCAGGGCCGTATAGTCCGTCGACAGTCCGTCGCGTTCGAGGGCTTCCGCCACGTCCAACGCCCCGAGACGCGTCATCACCACTTGAGCGGCCAACGACGGCTCGGGGGCGCGCAGATAGGGGTTGTCTGTTTTGGCTGTCAACGCCGGATTGTTGGCTATGTCGAGATCAGAAGGAGTGTCTGGCGTGATCAAGACATAGGTAGCCGACGACTCGTAGGTTCTGGGCCCGTAGAACATGGCGTAGCCGCATGCCCCGACGATCAACAGCACCAGCGGGATCGCTAGCAACTTGTGTGCCCACAATGTCGAGAAGATCGCAAATGGATTCATGCGGTTAACTCTCTGTTCGGTGCTGAGGCTGGGCGTCGTTCCGGGAATGCCTCAGTGGAAGTTGATGATTCGCCACGCGCGGCCAACCACACGACGCCGGACAAGCCGGCGATGAAGCCGGAGATCAAGGTAAATGTCGGAAAGGAGAACGAATCAAATGCTGCAGACGCCACCAGGGAGGCGGAACCCGCACCAAAGACCGCACCAGCGAGTGCCTTCATCTCGGGATCACGAAAGTGGCGTGCTGCCAGCAGACCGGCAAATGCCGTCAAGCCGAAGAAGAGTGCCACCGCAACCGCGCCGGCAATCCCCATCTCAACCGACGATTTCAGATATTGGTTGTCGAGAATCTTCAGGGCGTTCTCGGGCAGGTACGTTCCTGGCCCGGTACCGAACCAAGGACGATCAGAGACCATTGCCTCCACTCGCGGATAGTTGTTCAACCGCGTGGTGATCGACGGATCCGCAGACCCCACCGTCAGCGTTCCTTTGAGCGTGGCAATCATGCCCGGCACAGTCACGAAGACCGCCACCACCGCCACGGGGACAGCCACCGCTGCCCACAGCCGGGCCGTCCGCGGCAGGAATGGAATGCTGAACAAGCACACCACGAGGAGGCTCAGCAACATCGACCGAGACACCGTGCACACCGCTGCAGCAGCGATGAATACACATTGCGCCCACGGAAGCCATCGGTAGCGGGAACGGTCAAATAGACCCCGCCACACGGCAAACGGCAGCATGAGGCTCATCACAACCCCAAGCTCGATGGGTGAGAACATCGTGCCGGCAACCCGCGTGAACTCCGCACGCGTCTGAAAGGTGGTGTTGCCACCGTTATCGGTCATGCCGACCAGGGCTTCAGAAATCCACTTGACCGGGTCGATCCCAAAGGCGAACTGGCAGATCGCGATCATCGCGCACAGCGTCGCACCCCATGTCATGGCTCTGATCAACGATCTGATGGCCGCAGGGCCACGTACGAATTCGGCTGTGGTCAGCGCGATTCCCGTGATGGCCATGAGTGTCAGTACCCACCGGTCGGCGCTCATCCGCCCGGCCAATCCGGCCGGGCCTGCGCTCATCACAACGTATGAGGCGGCTGTCACAAACCACAAGATGCCCAATGCCAGACGTGCGGGATTTCGAAACCCGACCGGGTCGTGCAGGCCCCATGCGGCTGATGTGATCCACAACCCGAACACAAACAGCGCGAGGATCATCGCGACAAAGCCATTCGCGCCCAGCGGCGCGAACACGAAGTTCGGTGGGATCAAGAAGACCGTGACGGCTACGGCACGGAGCAGCCACGGGGCGCGGTCGACCGAGGCCTGGTCCACCGCCGGCGCGTGGTCGACGATTTGGTTCACCAGGTGAGTATGCGGCGAATCTGCGTGAAATTGCGCATCGAAAACGAAACTGAATGCGTTCAGACGATGGCCTCTAATTAGCACCAGTAAGGATTGTAGGCGGAACGATTGAACTTTCGTTTCGGTCGACCGGTCGTCAATTTCCAGCAGCGCCCGGACCGTCACCTTCACAACTGTCCCTGTGCCTCATATCTGACACTGACGGTCAATCTAAAAGGCTACAAAATGATCTTCAAGAAACAATCTAAATGAATGATCACTCCCTATCATTGCTTTTATATTACCGGGCGAAGACTCGCTATTGCCTGTAGCCCCAATGGGCTCTGACTCCACTTGAGATTGCCCGGTACTTTCGCCAATATTCGATTGATCGTGGCGAATCGACCTTCGCGGCCACGCTCGCAAACCCCGAGATCCCGAGATGGGTACAGATCATGTTGGACGAAGTGCGCGTGGCACCAAGAACTGCGAAAGTGTCACCGTTTGAGCTGGTCAATCCGCCTGCAGAGAGTTGGCAGCAGACCTACGCGCGGCGAGTTCGCTGGACCGACCTCGTGATCGTCCTGGGTGCCGTGGCCGGCGCCGTCATCGTTCGATTCGCCGGAAATGGCGATTTGGGAATAGATCAACGCAAACACCTGACAATCGAAACAATTGCGCTCTCAATAGTTTGGATGGCAACGCTGAGAGCAACCCAAAGTGAAGATTCGCGAATCCTTGGTTCAGGTGCCACCGAGTACAGCCGAGTGGCGTCGGCATGTTTCATGACATTTGGCCTGCTCGCAATCTTCGATCTGATCTTCAAGCTCGATATTGCCCGTGGATTTGTGGCCATCGCACTTCCATTCGGCACATTGTCTCTACTCGCGGGACGATGGATCTGGCGCAAACAACTGACCCGACAAAGAGCAAATGGCCGCAATCTTCAGCAAATACTGATCGTCGGCGACACCGAATCATCAATTCCATTGATCGATCGAATCGAAGACAACCCGGTGCTCGGATACCAGGTTGCCGGAATAGTGCGCACCGCCGGACATCGTTCACACCCGTCCCGTGGCGGCGAACTGCTACCCGAACCTCCCGACCTCGACGCCCTCACCCACGCGGTGCGGCGATCGGGTGCCACCACGGTGGCGGTGACCTCGGCATCAGCGCTCGGGCACTCCGTCATGCGGGAGCTGTCGTGGGAGCTCGAGGCGATGGGTGTCGACATGGTGGTGGCACCCGGCGTCACCGACATCGCGGGGCCCCGAATGATGTTGCGCCCCGTCGCAGGTTTGCCCATGGTGCACATCGACAAACCTCGATACGCCGGCGCAAATCGGTTACTCAAAGGGGGAATCGACCGCGTCGGGGCGGCAGTACTGCTATGCACGATCGCGCCGCTTCTCGTCGCATGCGCCATTGCCGTCAAATGCAGCTCACCCGGTCCGGTCTTCTATCGCGCCGAACGGATCGGGACAGGCAATACCCCATTTCGAATGTGGAAGCTCCGCAGCATGGTCAACGGAGCCGACAAACAGAGGTCAGAACTCCTCGGCAGCTCGGATGGAAACGGCGTGCTGTTCAAGATGCGCGAAGATCCCCGAATCACCCGCGTCGGTCACTTTCTGCGCCGCTACAGCCTCGACGAGCTCCCCCAGCTGATCAATGTCCTGACCGGCGAGATGAGCCTGGTCGGTCCGCGACCACCACTTCGCGAAGAAGTCGCGCAGTACAGCGGCCCAGTGAATCGCCGAATGCTCGTCCGCCCGGGCATCACCGGACTCTGGCAGATCTCCGGGCGGTCAGAACTCTCCTGGGACGAATCTGTTCGCCTCGACCTGATGTACGTCGAGAACTGGTCGATCATGCAGGACCTCGTAATCCTCTGGCGCACATTGCATGCCGTCATCAAAGGGCGCGGTGCCTACTGATGAGTCCCAACCCATCCAGCGCACTGACCAGGAGAGCAAAGATGCAGTCACCTTCGGCGCGATCGGACGAAACTGATCGTCCGCCCCAGACCGTCACGATGATGATCGACGGAGTCGCCGTGGATCTCTGTACCGAAGCCCTCGTGCTCGATGCCGTGCAGCGGTGCCTGACCGGGCCCCAACGTACGCCGTTGGCCATCGGATCGGTCAATCTGGACCATCTCCATCACTTCACCGCACCGGGCGGCCCGCGACTCGATCACCCCGATCGTCACGGTGACGACGGCGTGGACTGGGTGTTGCTCGCCGATGGAGCCCCCATCGTCGCCCGGGCGACGAAATTGACCGGGCAGGCCTGGCCCCGCCTCACCGGCTCCGACCTCCTGCCCGCGATCCTCCGCCAAGCCGAGCGGGCGGGAAGCCGCGTCGGCTTCTACGGCGGATTCCCGGAGCTGCATCAGAACCTGGACACCCGGATCCGCCAGGACTTCGACAGCCTGGGACCGGTGCGCTACTGGTCACCTGATCGCGCCGACCTCGCGGATCCGCGAAAATGTGTACGAGACGCCGAGCAGATCCGCGATGCGGGGATCGACGTGCTCGTGGTCGGATTGGGCAAACCGCGCCAGGAACTATGGATCGAACACTTCGGTACGTTGACCGGGTCACGGGCCATGCTGGCATTCGGTGCCGCCGCCGACTTCCTTGCCGGAACCGCGCAGCGCGCCCCGATCCAGTTCCAGAGGCTCGGCCTCGAATGGCTCCACCGTCTCACATCCGATCCACGTCGGCTGGCCCGCCGTTACCTGATCGAAGGCCCTCCCGAACTGCTGACCCTGCGTCGCGCGCAAGTCGCCGACGACTTCCGGTCTGCCGTCGCCGATGCCGGTCGCGTCGGATCACCCGCTCCGGCGTCCACCATCAGCAGGCAGTGAGCTGCGGAGGTCCCGGCCAAACCCTGCGGCGGGGGCGATAAACCTTGAATTCACGATTCACGGAAACACATTCACCGACGCCTTCGCCGACGGCAACAGCGTCCACACCTACCGGCTACGAGGCGTCGAACTCTGCGGCCCGGGCCGGTGATCAGCTAAGATAACTCTTGACCTTGCTCAAGAGGGTGGGCTGGTCCGTCCATATTCGACAAAAAGTACATCGTGTTAGTTCGCCAAGCACACGACTCAGTAGGTCCCGCCCATGGAGGGTTCCGCCATATTGCTCCGTACCGCCCATGGATGAATCGTGGGAGGTTGCGCGAATCGGGGTGGTCGAAGATTTCGCGACCACCCGACGGGGCCTCGTGACGATCATCAACCAAGCCGCAGGAATGTCGGTCGTGGCCGACTCTCCGACGGTGCCGAAGCTGGTCGATCAGGGCGCACCGATCGATCTTGCACTGCTCGACCTGCGGCTGTCCGACGATTCGACGCCCCGCAGCAACATCGAGTTGCTGCGTGCCCTCACCCCCAACATCCTCGTTTTCACCTCGGCCTCGGAGCCGTATCTGATCCGTGAGGCGCTCACCTCCGGGGTTCTCGGCATCCTGAGGAAGTCGGTCGGCGTGGACGAGCTCATCGCCGCGATCCGGTCAGCGATCGACGGTCAGGTGGTACCGACGATGGAATGGGCGACAGCCATCGATTCGGATCCGAATCTTGCCGCGGTCGAACTCAGTCCCAGACAACGCCAGATCCTCGAGTTGTACGCCGCGGGAGAACCAGCATCCCGGGTGGCTTCGATCACCGGATTGTCACCGGAAACAGTCAATTCGTATGTAGGCCGGATCAAACAAAAGTACTCGGAGGCGGGTCGGCCGGCACAAACCAAAACCGACTTGTACAAACGGGCATTGGAGGACGGGTGGTTACCAATGCCGCGGCGTTTTCGGCACTGAGATATCCATCGACCTCCGCCGCGGACCTCACAACCCGACAAGTCAGCCGGTTCGGGTCGATCGCGCTGTGCCTGTACCCATTGCTACTCGTCGAGCCGATCAAAGCCCTCTCGGAGGTGGTTCCGACGTGGTGGACCACCACCGCTCTGGAGGCCATCGTGCTGCCCTCACTGGCGATGCTGGTCTCCACGTTCTTCACCGACACCCGTTGGACGATCCGTCTGGCCTGGGCGGTGTCGATCTCCTACGCCGCGGTCATCACCTCATTCGCCTTCGTCTGGAACGGACTGCCCACAGATGACGGCTCTGGGGCCTGGCTGACCGCACTCGCCGGTGTGGTCAGCGTCGCGGCCGTGGTTGCCATGCCGGTCCCGGCTGCGGTCGCGTATCTCCTGGCATCGGTCACTGCAACACGGATGATCAGCGCGTCGGTCGCCGAACGAACGAGTGCCACGGAGTTCTTCACCGACCTCCCGTGGGGACTGTTCGTGGCCGCGGTGCCTTTTGCCATTGCGATCTTCGCGCTGGAAACCGGCCGACGACGGGACGGAGCGCAGGCACGTGCAAAGCGCCGGGCGGAGGCCACCGCCGCCGAACAGAGCCGCCGCCGGGAACGCGCGAATCTGGACGCGATCACCCATGACCGCGTCATGTCGATCATGTTCGCCGCCTCCCGCGAGGGCACCAACACCGAACTTCAGACCCAGGCAATCGCCACGCTCGCACAGCTCGACGCGCTTGGCGCCGACGACGACCTCAACCGTGCCGTGTCACCGGTCGAGCTGGTAGCGGAGGCCGAGTCCGCCGCGGCGATCGTCGACCCCGACACCGAGGTGCACAACGCCGCCACGATCGGACCGACCACAACCTATCCGCTCGACATCGTTCACGCGATCGTCTCTGCCATGTCCGAGGCTCTGCACAACAGTGTCAGGCACGCCGGCCCCGACGCCGCGCGGTCGGTTCTGTTCACCATGGACAGCAACTCCCTGACCGTCGAGATCGCCGATGACGGCGTCGGTTTCGACCAGGAACTGGTCCCCGCGGACAGGTTGGGAATCCCGCTCTCGATCAGAGGACGGATGGAACAGATCGCCGGTGGCACGGCCACGATCACGTCCGCGCCGGGTGCCGGCACCCGCGTGATCCTGAGCTGGCGGCGGACGCCATGACACTCCGGACGATCACCAGCCTGGCATTTGCCGGTTTTGTTGTGATCACAGGTTTCGTCGCCATCTGGAGTCAGCCCACCGGTGCATCCGCCTGGCCCGTTGTCGTGACGCTGGGGATACTCTGCGTCGGCGCTGCCGCGATCACCTTCGGTCTCGGTGACCCACTGTCACCCCGGTGTACCGCGGTCGCGTGTGTATCAATGCCGGGCGCGGTGCTCGCCGCCCTACTCGCGGAACCACAGATCGTCGAAACCAATCGGCCGCCTTGGCTTTTGAGCGCAATCGTCATCTTGGGAATCGTCCTGTGTCTACGTGGACGAATCGTGCCCGCCTGGTCGAGTCTGGCGATCTGCTACCTCGTGATCTTCGCGTGGTCGGCGGCGTTCTCCGAGGGGCGTCCGGAGCTCGTCCTGATGTTGTTGGCACCGGCCCGAATGTTCATCGGAACGGCATTCGCTCTGGTTCTGCGTCATTCGTTTCTCGCCATCGAGGCGCTCAATCGCGCCGAGGCCGAAGAGTCCGCCAGAGCGGCCGCTGTCCGGGCAGCCCGCGAGGAACGCATCTCCCGGCTCGCCGATCTCGAATCGATGGTTCGTCCGATGCTCACCCGGATCGCCGAAGGGGAACAGCTCTCGGCGGCCGACAGGAAGGCCTGCGCGTTGCTCGAAGGCCAGCTCCGCGATCAGATACAGGCTGCAGCGCTCGCGAACGCTTCGGTCGCAGGCAATGCCCGGGCCGCGCGGCGCCGAGGAGTCGACGTGGTGATGATCGACGACGGTGGGCTCATCGACACGTCGCCGGAGGTCCACCGACGGGTCACTCAGCATGTGAACGACGTACTCCACACCTCAGACGGCGGGCATCTCCGAATCCGCGTCCTCCCGCCGGGTCGGTCGAGTTTGATTTCGATCTACCGAAGTGACGAAAAGTCTGGCACTATGAGAATTGATCTTGACGTGCATGGCGATCCTGCCTCCGACCTCGCTAGCTAGCAGAGGTAACGATGAGGCACTTTTGGTGTAACCAAAAGATGTGGCTACCCGTTTCTCGCGTGCCGTAAGAGGATGAACCTGGGCCGGGAAACCCATCGACCAGGAGCATCCAAAATGACGTTGTCACTTGCGCCTCTCAGCATCAGAGGGCTTGCCATGCCGCGACTCACCGCACGAGAGATCGAAGTCCTGCGGAGTTGGGTGAAGCACGACTCCAAATCCAGTGCTGCGAGCGAGCTTTTCATCACCGCGGCCACGGTCAACACCCACGTCAATCGCATACGTGGCAAATACGCGGCCAGCGGCCGTCCCGCCCACACCAAAGCTGCCCTGCTCGCCCGTGCACTCCAAGACGGTTACGTCACGCTCGACGAGTTCTGAATCGATTCATCGTTGTATCGGCAGTATCAGCCTGAGCCTGAAATGCTCAATCTGCTTCAACCAACACGCATTTCGCCATCGCCATCGCCATCCGAACAAGAGGACGATGGGCGATGGGCGATGGCCACACGTGGTCCTGCGTACCGCGCGACCCGCCGACACTCAGCGGTGGCTGAACTTCGCGTCGCGCTTCTCGACGAACGCGGCCATACCCTCGGACTGATCCTCGGTGGCGAAGGTGGAGTGAAAGACCCTGCGCTCGAACAGAACTCCCTCGGTGAGGCCGACCTCCTGCGACCGGTTCACCGCCTGCTTGGCAAGGATCGTGATCGGCAGCGACTGTTCGGCGATCGTATCGGCGACCTCGAATGCGTCGTCGAGATATGACTCGGTGGGAACCACGCGGGACACCAGTCCGCTGCGTTCGGCCTCGTCGACCGTCATGCGGCGGCCGGTCAGGACCATGTCCATCGCCTTGGCCTTGCCGATGGCGCGCGTGAGACGTTGCGAGCCACCGATTCCCGGGATCACGCCGAGATTGATCTCCGGCTGGCCGAATACGGCATTCTCGGCGGCGATGATGATGTCACACATCATCGCCAGCTCACATCCGCCACCGAGCGCGAACCCGGCAACGGCCGCGACGACCGGGGTCCGAACATTGACCAGACCATCCCATGCGCTGAAGAAGTCGACCGCCAGCATGTCCACGTAGGACTTGTCGGCCATCTCCTTGATGTCGGCGCCCGCGGCAAACGCGCGCTCGGAACCGGTGATCAGGATGGCGCCGACCGACTGATCGACATCGTATGCCTGCGCCGCCGCCACGACCTCGTTCATCAGCCGAGAATTCAAGGCGTTCAACGCCTTCGGACGGTTGAGGGTGATGATACCCACCCGGCCACGCTGTTCTGTGAGGATCGTTTCGTAGTTGCTCATGCCTGGACTCCGTTCGTCAGTACGAGTTCTTTGGGCACCGGGGCGAAGAAGTCGTCGACCTCAGACCTCTCCACTGCGGTGAGGGCCGGCGGCGACCACTTGGGTGACCGGTCTTTGTCGATGACCTGAGCGCGAATGCCTTCCGCGAGGTCGTGGTGGGCAAGGAAGTGGATCGATACCCGGTACTCGGTGACCAGCGCTTCCTCCAACGTTGTCTCCGAGGAGATTTCACGCAGCGACCGCACAGTCACCTCCACCGAGGTGGGAGATTTGGCCGCCACCACGTTGGCGGTGTCGTGTGCGTCGGATTCGTCGTGACCTCGCAGGCGCTCCACGATCTCGATCGCGGTGCCGGCCGAGAAGGCATCATCGATCCAGCGGCGCTTGGTCAGCAGACCCGACTCCGGCGGCTCGATGCAGCACTCCGCGATCACCTCGGCGGCCGGCCGGGTGGTGAGCGCCGAGGTGAAGTCGGCGATCTTCTCGGCGGGGAGGTAGTGATCGGCGAATCCGATCGCGACGGCGTCGGCGCCGTTGATCTGCGCTGCGGTCAGCGCCAAGTAGGTACCGAGTTCACCCGGGGCCTTCGACAGCAGGTACGTGCCGCCCACATCGGGCGCGAACCCGATGCCGACCTCGGGCATCGCCATCTTGGTGCGATCGGTGACGATCCGAGTGTTGCCGTGCGCCGAGACGCCGACTCCGCCGCCCATCACGATGCCGTCCATCAGCGCGATGTACGGCTTCGGGTAGTGCGAGATATACGCATTGAGGACGTACTCGTCGTACCAGAACTTGCCGGACGGAGAAGCGATCGCGTCGTCCAGTGTGACCGACCGAGAGGCATCGCGGTGAATCGCGACGATATCTCCACCCGCGCACAGACCACGCTCGCCGGCACCATCGAGAAGCACTGCCTCGACGGCATCGTCGTGCGCCCATGCGCGCAGAGCGGCGTCGATCTCGAGCACCATCTCGTGCGTGAGGGCGTTGATGGCCTTGGGGCGATTCAAAGTGATCCGGCCGATGCGGCCCTCCGTCCGGACCAAGACGGCGCTCTCGTCTGACATGACTCTCCAATGATCGACTGCGACGGCGGTTCCAATACTTGCATATCCTAGTAACACGAGTCCATAGAACCGATATCCGCGGTAACCGGGACGCTATGTCGCAAGTCACCGCGCCGCATCGACCCTCCCGAAGCGCCCCCTTGGAATACTGCAGGGATGCACATCACGCCCGCGTTCTTTCACGGCCTCGTGCTGCTGAACCTGTTGTTCGTCTGCGGGGCGTGGACCTTGGCCAAGCCCAGCCGTACCGCCGCGTTTGTTCTGATCGGCGTATCAGTGCTGTGGATCCTGTTCAACGGACCGATCGAAGGAGCCGTACTCCTCTCCTTCACCCCGAAGAACGGATTGACCGAGTCAGATCTGCTCAGTGTTGTCGGGCTGGGTATCGCGATCTACGCACTGCGTCGCCGTCGCCGCTGGTAGACGGTTGCGAATTGCCCTTACCGCGTTGGGAATTCACGATAGACAACCACATTCGGCCGACTACGGCTGGCCGGGCTTCAGCTTGATGAACAACCCGTCCGCCTCTGCACACAAGGTGTCGCCGTCGTGCAGGCTTCCCTTCAGGAACACTTTGCGCCCTTCGATGCGGTCGACCCATGACCGTATCGTGAGCTCCTTGTTCAGCGGGGTGATAGCGCGGTAGGTGATCGTCAGATAGGCGGTTCGGGTGATGCCACCGGATCCGAGCGCGCCTGACATCCCCAGCACATCGTCGAAGGCCACCGCGATCTGACCACCATGGGCCGCATTGTTGCCGCCGAGGTGATAGCGCCGGAACGTGATCCGCGCCCTCACCAACTCTGCGGTGGCCTCGTCGACCTCATACGGCGGAAGCGTGATGTTGCCACGCGCCGGCAGGTCGATACGGCCACCAGAAGGAGCACGCCATTCGTCGATGGCGACGCCGTCGAGCCGGTCGTTCATCACCTTCAACTCATCGATCAGCTCATCGACGAGGTCTTCCGGTGGGCAGGCCGCTTTCACCCGGTCCATGAAGGTCCGCACCTGCTCTACGAATTCGCCGTAGCGCGGCCCCCCGCGGGTCAGGTCCAGGTCGAATGCGGGGCGAAATCCACCCTCATGACGCTCTTCGAGCTCTGTGCCGTCACCAAAGGTCGCGGCGCTCGCTTCGAGTGGGTTTCCCTCAGTCATGGTCACGACAGTATCCACCTGCGCCGACCTGGCGCGACCCGACCTCCGTACCAAGCCCTGAGATTTCTGCAACTACGCTCGGAATCCATGAGCGCCTCACCAGATCAGCCCTTCGATCCAACGCAGTGGAAAACGGTCGACGGTTTCGACAACCTCACCGACATCACCTATCACCGCCACGCCGGCGAGGGTCGCGCGCACGGAATCGTGCGGATCGCGTTCGACCGCCCAGAGGTACGAAACGCCTTCCGGCCCCACACCGTCGATGAGCTGTACCGGGTCTTCGACCACGCGCGACGCAGCCCTGACGTCGGCGTGGTGCTGCTGACCGGCAACGGACCGAGCGAGAAGGACGGCGGCTGGGCTTTTTGCAGCGGCGGAGACCAGCGCATCCGCGGCCGCTCGGGCTACCAGTACGCCGGCGGGGACACCTCGGACACCGTCGACACCGCACGGGTCAAAGCCGAAGGCGGCCGTCTGCACATCCTCGAGGTACAGCGGTTGATCCGGACCATGCCCAAAGTGGTGATCGCAGTGGTCAACGGCTGGGCGGCCGGTGGCGGCCACTCCTTACACGTGATCTGCGACCTGACGCTGGCGTCGCGCCAACACGCACGGTTCAAGCAGACCGACGCCGACGTGGGGTCGTTCGATGCCGGATACGGCAGCGCCTACCTGGCCAAGCAGGTCGGTCAGAAGAACGCCCGCGAGATCTTCTTCCTCGGACGGGCCTACGACGCCGAATCGATGCAGCGAATGGGTGCTGTCAACGAAGTGGTCGACCATGCCGACCTCGAGTCGACCGCCATCGAATGGGGTAAGACCATCAACGGAAAATCCCCCACCGCTCAGCGCATGCTGAAGTTTGCGTTCAACCTGACCGACGACGGATTGATGGGACAGCAGGTCTTCGCCGGCGAAGCCACCCGCCTGGCCTACATGACCGACGAAGCCGTCGAAGGCCGGGATGCATTCCTGGAGAAACGCGCACCCGACTGGGACGACTACCCGTTCTATTACTGACCGCCGCCTCACACCAGGCACAAACACATCAGCCCCCGCCAACACTTGGCGGGGGCTGATTGCGTCAGTTCATCGCTGTCGGGGTCAGGCCCCGATCGGTGCGGCCAGAGTAGGCCACGACTTGTGCAGCTGCTCTTCCCAGTAGCCCCACGAGTGTGTGCCCACGGGCGGGAAGTCGTAGGTGGCCGGGATGTTCAGTTCGTTCAAACGGTTGACCAGCAGCGCGGTGCAGACACCGGTCGCAGCTTCGATACCGCCGCCCAAGATGATCTGATCAGTCAGCTTCGCCAGATCGCCATCGGCGCGATCCAACGTCTCATATTGGCCCGGCAGGCCCGTGGCGTTCGAGATGTAGAGGGCGAGGCCACGCAACTTCTCGGCGTTGAGAATCGGATCGTTGGCCGCCCAGCCCGGGCCGTCAAACGGACCCCACATGTTGGTGGCGTCGCCGCCGCCTCGCGCCTCGACGGTGATCCGGATGTAAAACTGGCCGAGCTCACTCGAGGTGGACGCGCAGCCACTGTAGGAACCGACAGACTTGTAAAGCCCCGGATGCTCGATCGCCAGGTTCAGCACGGACGTCGCGGACGACGAAATGCCGGCGATCGAGTTGAGACCCGAAGTGCCGAGCGCCTGATCGATGATGGGAGGCAATTCACTGCCGAGGAACGTCGACCACTTGTTGCGACCCAGCTCCGGGTCGTCCTGCTGCCAATCGGTGTAGTAACTGAACGCACCCGCATTCGGCGTCACCACGTTCACGTTCTTGTCGGCGAAGAATCCGTCGACATCGGTCCTCGCCTGCCAGTTCGCCGCATCCTCGCCACCACCTGCTCCGTTGAGGAGGTACAACGTGGGCCTGGGAACGGACCGGTCCTTCGGCAGGATCACCGAGAGTGGGATGTTCTTGTCCATCGACGCCGAGTACACCAGCAGATCGAGCTGCTTGGGACCCGTCTGGGTCACGCCTACCAGCGACGATCCGCCCGGCGACTGGATCCCTGTCTGCGGGAGCTCCTCGGCCGAGGCCGGAGACGAAACAAGGAGGGTCGCGGCCAGCACTGACGAAACCGCTGCGGCCAGCGTCATGCGCAAGCGCTGGGATGTACTCATTCGGGTCACCAGGCGACATTAGCCGCACTTCTCCCACACCGAAAGTTGTTCCGCGATACCGGGCACACGACTTCAGCCGGCGACGCTGTGCGCCCTCATCGTCCGGCCACTCGAATGGACTACCGAAATCGGGAATTCGGTCAAATAGACGGACTGTTCAAATCGCCTGATAAACCACACGAATAGTGGGATCTGAGCTGGCCGATTGTCACGAAAACAAGATTTAGAGTCAGAGACCGCAGGGTTACCAGACCGTTAGCAAAAGGAATGAGGCCCTCACCGCACGCGACCTATTTCGGACCGCGAAACCGGAAATTCACTGTGGCAAGGGATTCGTTCTCCTAAGAAAAGAGGACGGAACTTGCTGCAGCTCAACATATTTCCGAAAACATGCATCTCGCGTCCAGCGCACTCGCAGACCAACTCGAGACGACGAATTTCATTTCATCGACTTTTACCAAATTGCAATGCAGGGTCACTGACTTGTGTCAGTGTGATCACGGCTCACCGTTTGGGTACCAGGGCAGCCCCCAGGCGTAGAGTCGAAACAATGTAAACTACAACGAGGAGATTTACATGTTCACTTCAACGCAAGACATTCTCAGCATCCTTCCGACTCTGCTTGAGTTCTTCGGCACATTCGTCGGTGGACTCCTCACCGGCAGCGCCGGCGGCTGATCTTTCACACCAGAACCGGTGAGGTCCGCACGTCCCCGAGGGCCGGCCTCGGGGACGTGTGACACCATCGAGATCCGTTCCGACGAAGAGCCGAAAACTACACTGCCACAGCACATATGCGATTCTCATCGCACAGCATTCCTCTTGCTCGACTACCGGGTTCCAAGTGCATCGGCGATGCCATTCTGTCGTCAGACCTGTGCCGGTCACAACCGGTCCATCAACTTCTGGCGTACTTCAGATAGCCATCGCGTTCACCGAACACGCGGCGTCCGACAATTGAAATCGTTGTGGGGCAATCAGCCCGCTTCCCACGAGAAGGTATGGCGCAGAGGCGACATCGCGGTGGAAGCACATATGGCTCGCCCCGCGTACTCCGTGGAGCGCGCGGGGCAAGAACAGCGAACGGGGTACCAGATCAGCTGACGAACTCTTTGAGTTGACGGATCTGTTCGACGCGCGCTTCGTGCGTCGGAGCCGGCGAGCTGACGAGCAGCATGCTCAGCCCGATCTCGTCGAATGCGGCGATCCGTTCTTTGACGTAGCCCGCCGAACCGATCAGGGACATGCCCTTTGCGAGGTCATCGGGAATCGCCGCTGCCGCTTCGGCCTTCTTGCCGTCGAGGTAGAGGTCCTGGACTTCCTTGGCGGCGTCGGCGTAGCCGTAGCGAACCGCGAGGTCGTTGTAGAAGTTCTTGCCGCGCGCACCCATCCCGCCGATGTACAGCGCGGAGTGGTGCTTGACCAGTTCGAGCGCGTTCTTCTGCTCTTCCTTGTCGTCGGTGATCAGTGCCGTGACGGTGGCCGAGATACCGAGTTCGCCGAGGGCGGGGTCACGCTTGGCTGTGCCCTTGGCGAGCGATTCGCCGAAGACCGTCTTCAAGTGCTCGGGATGCAGGAAGATGGGCTGCCATTCCTCGAACAGCTCTGCCGCGAGTTCGACGTTCTTGGGGCCGATGGCAGCGAGCAGCATCGGAATTCGGTCGCGCACCGGATGGTTGATGATCTTGAGCGGCTTTCCCAGACCGGTTCCACCGTCCTCCTTGGAGAACGGCAGCTTGTAGTACTTGCCGTTGTATTCGGTCCGCTCGCGACGCCAGACCAGTCGGCAGATCTCGGCGGTCTCACGCGCCCGGCCGACCGGGGCGTCGTATTTCACGCCGTGAAAGCCTTCGATCACCTGCGGGCCCGACGCGCCGATGCCCAAGACGAACCGGCCGTCGGAGATGTAGTCGAGGCCGGCGGCGGTCATCGCGAGGTTGGTGGGCGTACGCGAGAACATCGGCAAGATACCGGTGGCGAGTTCCAGGGTCGTCGTCTTCGCGGCGATGAAACCCAGTTGGCTGACGGCATCGAAGCTGTACGCCTCCGGGACCGTGATCCGGTCGAGCCCAACCTTTTCGAAGTCGACCAGATTGTTGATCGTATCCGCGAAATCTCCCGCGTAGTTGATACCCATGCCGATCTTCATATGCCCTCCCAAGGACCGCGCAACCTATTAGACAAGGTGGTCGAAGTCTGCCACATCGCCTCATTTCGGCATCGCCCCGACCACGTGAGCCCCTCGAGAAGGTGAACAGTGGATGAACAAATATGGGGTCCAAAGGAAAGCGCTGGTCAGCTCAGATGTCGACTTGGTGAAAGTTTAGGAGATTTCGCCGCGCCACCAGCAGAATATTGACCATGAGTGCAGAAATGTTGATCCTCGTGCTGCTCGTCATCACCGCACTGGGATTCGACTTCACCAACGGCTTTCACGACACCGGGAACGCGATGGCAACCTCCATCGCAACCGGGGCACTCAAGCCGAAGACCGCGGTGACGATCGCGGCCATTCTGAACCTGGTCGGCGCCTTTCTATCGGTCGAAGTCGCTGCCACGATCACCAAGGGTGTTCTGAACATTCAGCAGACCAGCGGTGACGATGCAGGCACCCTGGTCGGTGGCCTCGACGCCCAGAAGGCGATGCTCATCATCTTCGCCGGCCTGGTCGGCGGCATCCTGTGGAACGTCTTCACGTGGCTCTTCGGCCTTCCTTCCAGCTCATCCCACGCACTGTTCGGCGGTCTGATCGGCGCCGGTATCGCCGCGCTCGGAACGTCGGGGGTCAACTGGTCAGGTCTCACCACGAAGATCATCATCCCGGGTCTGCTGGCTCCGGTCATCGCCTGCGTCGTGGCCGCCTGCGGGACGTACCTCATCTACAAGCTCACCAGGGCGATTTCCGAAAGCAAGAAAGCACAGGGCTTCCGGGTCGGTCAGGTGGCCTCCGCATCGCTGGTCGCGCTCGCACACGGCACCGGTGACGCCCAGAAGACGATGGGAGTCATCGCCATGGCGATGATCGCCAGCGGACACCTCGAAGCCTCGAGCGTTGAACACGGTTTGCCGTTCTGGATCGTCTTCAGCTGCGCGGCCGCGATCGCTCTCGGCACCTACCTCGGTGGCTGGCGCATCATCCGCACCCTCGGCAAGGGCCTCGTCGAGATCGAATCCCCGCAGGGCATGGCGGCAGAGGCCTCGTCGGCGGCCATCATCCTGACATCGAGTGCCGCCGGTATGGCACTGTCGACCACGCAGGTCGCCACCGGATCGATCCTCGGATCGGGCATCGGGAAGAAAGGGGCCACCGTGCGATGGTCGGTTGCCGGCCGCATGGCCACGGCCTGGGTCTTCACCCTGCCGGCCGCCGCCTTGATGGGTGCGGTGTCATTCGCCATCGCCAACCTGACGGGTGGAGCCATCGGCGCGATCATCATCTTCGCAATCCTGATCGTCGCCTCGGGTTACATGTACTGGCGCGCGCAGCTGCAGAAGGTCGACAGCCACAACGTCAACGCCGATTGGGACGAGACAACCGACAGCGTCATCCCGGCCGACGTTGCGGCGGCCTACCACCACGAGGACGTCCCGGTCGTTGCGCTCGAGGTGCAGACCGACATCCGTGTCACACCAATTCAGAACCCGGTCGACACCACCACCACCGGGCTGGGCCAGAAGGAAGGCGTCTGATCGATGAGCACGTTCGAAGCGATTCTCAGAGTGCTCGTCGTCGGACTCATCCTGGGCGCCGGATTGCCGGCGATCTTCGCGATCGGAATTCGGCTCCACGCCGCCGGATCGGGCGACGTGGGGTCCGACGGGGCTGTGACGCCACCGAATTCGCTGATGCGGGGCATCGCCTACGTTCTGTTCGGGATCATCGCCGCGGTCATCGTGGTCGGAATTCTGTGGATCACGCGCGGCACCATCGAGTACTACTTCGGCGTCGATCTGTTTCCGTTCGTCGAGGGCTGAACGGTCCGGACCAACGGTGGTCAACATCATCACATCGGGTGAACCCGGCAGTCTGGAAGCGGCTACCGACGGAGCACCTCGAGTCGCGAAAGGAGGAGTGGTGGACCGACCGCAGTTTCTCACCAAAGTTGTCAGCTGGCTCCGTGAGGGATATCCCAACGGGGTCCCGTCCAGTGATTACCTACCCTTGTTCGCACTTCTTCGCCGGCAACTGTCAGAAGAAGAAGTCACCTCTGTCTCACACGAGCTGATCAAGAGCGGCCAGATGATCGACAACCGGCCCGAACCGATCACCTCGATCGACGCCGGAGTGCTGATCACCAAGATCACCGACGAACTCCCACTCGAAGCCGACGTGGAACGGATCCGCAAACACCTCGAATCCAAGGGCTGGCCATTTTCCCTCACACCACTGACCGACCCCGCCGGCAATTCTGACAATTCCAACAATTCGGACAATGGTGATTGACCTGCGGGTTCTACAACCCCTGCCGCTATCGGAAACACCTGATATCGGTGCGCTCACCGAGTTGCTGGCCGGTTCGGCGAGTTTCCTGCCGGTGCCGGCCGCCGATCCGGCCGAGACAGCCCGACTATGCACGGCGCTCGGTGCCGGCGAGCCCATCAACCCCGATGTGGCGCTGGTCATCGCCACCTCCGGCACCACCGGAACCCCCAAGGGCGCAATGCATTCCGTGGCATCGCTGACCGCTTCCATCGATGCGACGCACGAACACCTCGGTGGTCCCGGCGGCTGGTTGCTGGCCCTGCCTCCACACCACATCGCCGGTCTGCAAGTGCTTCTCCGCAGCATCCACGCCGGTTTCGCCCCGATCACGCTGGACGTATCCTCCGGCTTCGACCCCGCCACCCTGGTGAGCGCCATCGACCAGATGACCTCGGGCCGCCGGTACACCTCGCTCGTGCCGACCCAACTGGTCAAAGTCCTCGAACACCCCGACGCGACCGCAGCATTGAGCTCGGTCGACGCGGTGCTCGTCGGGGGTGCGGCCACCCCGCCACCCCTGCGTCGTCGGGCAATCGATGCCGGGATCCCCATCGTCGGCACCTACGGGATGAGCGAGACCTGCGGCGGCTGCGTCTACGACGGCACGCCCCTACGCGGTATCAAGATCCGCATCGACGGTGAGGCACCGGGTCGCATCATCCTCGGCGGCCCGATGGTCGCGGCCGGCTACCGCGGACTGCCCGACCACACCGCATTCACCGACACCGGATGGTTCCGGACCGACGACCTCGGCCAGGTCGGCGCCGATGGAATGCTCTCCGTCATCGGCCGCGCCGACGAGGCCATCACCACCGGCGGCCTGACCATCGTTCCGCAGGTGGTCGAGGCCGTGCTCCTCTCGGACCCATCGATCAGCGACTGTGCCGTCCTCGGATTGCCCGACGATCGCCTCGGCGAAAAAGTGGTCGCGGCCGTGGTCGCCGCGCGCGGGGCACCAGTGAGCGCTGCATCGGTGAAAGCCTTTGCAGCCCAACACCTTGATCGGACAGCAGTGCCGCGCGAGGTGCGATTCGTCGACGACCTACCCCGGCGGGGTCCCGGCAAGGTCGATCGCGCCGCGTTGCGCGCACTCCTCACCTGATCGCGACCCGGGTCGTACGCGTAGAGGCGAGCCGAATATCGGGTAGTCGACTACCCGCGACCACCCACGCCGTACCCGGCATGCTGTGAAGCAGGCACTCGTCGCATCCGAAAGGCCGTTGACATGACATCCATCAACCTCACCCGAAAAGCGGTCGCGCCGTCGAAGGTGTACTGCAAGGTCGATGACAGCAGTGGCCCCATCGCACCGGGCGATCGACTCGTCCCGTCGACCACCACGTTCGGTCATGCCATGAAAGCCGCTGACGCGAACCGTGATTCGACGGTCATCGGTGAAGCCCTGGCACCATTCGACGGAGGTTGTGGGCTGATACCCGTTGCGGTGACCGAGGACCATCTCGCGTTGATCCTAAAGCGCCTGACCAAACCCAACCGCCAGGGAAAGCTGTTCTACAGACTGCTCAACCATTGCTGACCAGATCGCCCGAAGTTTCGCACGATCCATAAATGGGTACGGTAACCACATCTCTTGAGATCTCGGCTGACCAACTGCGACGAAGCAGCTCGCCGACGGGGAACGGAAAGTGGGTCCGGCATCCGGAAATGATGTGCGGGCGGATGAAACGGGGGGTTGTGTGAACACCAGCGATTCAGCGCGCACCTATCGGGTGGGGGTCGTCGAGGACTTCGAGTCCCAGCTCACGGGTCTGCAGACAATCATCGACGAATCCGACGGGATGGTTTTTGCCGCGGGCGCGGCCACCGTCGACGAATTGCTGGCGCAATCCACAGATCTCGATGTCGTGGTGCTCGACTTGCGCCTCGACGACAGGTCCAGGCCGCAGGACAACGCCGACAAGCTGCACTCGCACGGCATCAACGTCCTGGTCTTCACGACCGCGGATTATCCCGACCTGGTTCGCGGGGCGATCTCCGCCGGAGTTGCCGGGGTCATGCGCAAATCCGCCCGCAACACCGAGCTCGTGGAAGCGATACGACTTGCCGCCGAAGGACGTACGGTAGCCACCACGGATTGGGCAGCGGCCATCGACGCCGACCCTGACCTCGGGGACGTGGACCTGAGCCCCCGCCAGCGCGAGGTACTCGAGCTCTACGCCTCCGGCGAGCCCGCGGCGCGAGTTGCGTCGATCACCGGGCTGTCGATCGAAACCGTCAACGCGTATCTCACCCGGATCCGGCGCAAATACGCCGACGCCGGCCGGCCCGCACCCACCAAGACCGACCTCTACAAGCGGGCACTGGAGGACGGGTGGCTGCCGATGCCCCGGTTGTTTCGTCGTTGAAAGCTCGACGCGGCGGCCCGCTCCACCCGTTTTCGCACCGTCCATCGACAATTGCCGGTGGGTGACGCACATTCGGGTGGCGGTGCGCCGTCTGGGTCACAGCACCCCACCCAACCGCAGCCCTCGGTTGAGCACCGCCCGAAAGCGCAGCGGATGCATCAGGTCACTCCACGTCCAACGCATGACGTGAATACCCAACGCGCGCAGGCGGTCTTCCCGATACTTTTCGCGGATGATGGCATCTTCGACCGACTCGCCCGGCCGTAGATGCTTCCGGTATTTGTGCCGCCCGTCGAACTCCCCGACCACGCGGCCGTTCCAGTCGAAATCGGTGAACCCGATGAGGCCGTCGTCGTCGACAAAAGCGTGTTGCAGTCGTGGCGCAGGCACCTCCGGAAAGCCGAGCATCAGCCCACGGCAGAGTGATTCTCCCGGATTCGCGGCCTGCCCGTCGGCCGCCTGCGCCGCGTCACGCAGCGTCGCTCCCCCGACGAAGCCGCGGAACCGCTGAGCCATCGCCTCGACATCTGCGCGCGGCACGCCGGCACGTAGACCGGAGTCGAGTATCGCCAACGCGTCGAGAAACTCGCCCTCGCGCGCGACATCGACGACGGTACGCACCATGGATGTCACCCGATGTCCGTTCACCATCACCACGTCGCTGGGATCGACCTCCGCCTCATGGAGGTGAATCCCCTCGGCCACGCGTCCACCCCGGCGGACGATGAAGTGCACTTTGTCGTCGTCCGGTCTGAGCAACGGCAGGTCGTGGACGGCCGCGGCCGATCGATGGCTGATGACCCGCACCTTCGACTTACCGGCCCGGGCATACACGCGTTCGAGGTACTCGCCAGCAGCCGAGAGGTCGGGATCAGGTGGGACGTAGACGCCGGCGCAACGGCGGATCAACGCGCCTGACCGAAGCCCGGTACGGACGGCCTGATCGCTGATCGCACCGGCCGGCACGAGTTCGGCGCGTCGGAGCAGATGGCGGTGTTCCTGAGGTGTCATGGATCCACCGTGAAAGCGGGGTCGGACAGAATCGGCCCGGCCGCGAGTCATCTGTGGATACTTGCGGAAAGTGTGGATAACTTGCGTCAACGCCGCCCCACCCACCCGTTCTTGCATCGTCCACCGGCAATTGCCGGTGCACGATGCAAATTCGGGTGGGTGGGACCTGTGAGCTCACGACAGCAGCTGTAAGCGTGACGACAGCGCGCCGGAGCATCGTGTGTTTCATGAACACACCACTGCACACCGGATCGCCGGCCATCGAGGCCCGTGGACTGGTCAAATACTTCGGTTCCACCAAGGCCGTCGATGGCGTCGACCTGGTTGTTCCGACCGGAACGGTCTACGGCGTCCTCGGCCCCAACGGGGCCGGAAAGACAACCACCGTCCGCATGCTCGCCACACTCCTGCGGCCCGACGCCGGCCAGGCGAAAGTCTTCGGTTACGACGTGACCACCAACTCGGTCGCCGTCCGTTCGATGGTCGGCGTCACCGGTCAGTACGCATCGGTCGACGAAGACCTCTCGGCCACCGAGAACCTCATCGTCTTCAGCCGGTTGCTCGGCAAGAGCCGCCGGGCCTCGCGTCAACGGGCGCACGATCTGCTGGAGGAGTTCGGACTGACCGACGCCGCGAAGCGACCACTCAAGGAGTTCTCGGGCGGCATGCGGCGCCGTCTCGATCTGGCCGCGAGTCTGATCGCCACTCCCCCACTGCTGTTCCTCGACGAACCGACCACCGGACTCGATCCGCGAACCCGGGCACAGATGTGGGACACCATTCGCCGACTCGTGGCCGGCGGCAGCACTGTGCTGCTGACCACCCAATACCTCGACGAGGCAGACCAACTCGCCGATCGTATCGCGGTGATCGACCACGGTCGGGTCATCGCCGACGGGACCGCCGACGAATTGAAGAGTTCGATCGGATCGACCACCCTGCAGTTGACGCCCGCCGACAAGTCCCTGGCACCGGCAGCCATGATGGTGATCGAGCAGATCCTGCGCGAGCCGGCCACACTCAGCGCGGAGGCCGGCCGGATCACCGCTCCGCTGCCCAGCCCAGATCTGTTGCCCGACATCCTCATCGCACTTCGCGAACAGAGCATCGGCGTCGAGGCCATGAACGTCCAGAAGCCGAGCCTCGACGAGGTCTTCCTCACCATCACCGGTGAACCCGCGGAATCCGATTCGGACTCGAAGGAGTACGCAGCATGACCACGATCATCGAAAGGCCGATCACCACATCCGAAAACCCACCGGTACCCATCCGTGCGGTCGGGGTGCGCGATGCCATCGCCCAGTCGTTCACGATGGGCTACCGCGGGCTCCTCAAGATCCGGCACAACCCCGAGCAACTGTTCGACGTTGTGCTGCAACCGATCATCTTCACCCTGATGTTCACCTACATCTTCGGCGGCGCCCTGGCCGGCAGCGTGCAGGACTACCTGCCGATCATCATCCCCGGCATCCTCGTCCAGACGGTCATCGTCACCAGTGTCGTCACCGGGACACAACTCCGGGAAGACATGGACAAAGGCGTCTTCGACCGGTTCCGGTCGTTGCCGATCGCCCGCATCAGTCCGCTGGCCGGAGCATTGCTCGCCGACGTGGTCCGATACCTGATCGCCACGGTGATCACCATTGTCGTCGGCGTCGCGATGGGCTGGCGTCCCGACCCACTCGGGGCCGTCGCGGCCACACTGCTGGTGATCGTCTGCAGCTTCTCGGTCTCCTGGATCTTCGCCTTCATGGGAACGATCATGCGGAAGGCCTCTGCGGTGCAGGGTGTTTCGATGCTGATCCTGTTTCCGCTGACGTTCATGTCGAATGCGTTCGTGGAACCCGACACGATGCCCGGCTGGATGCAGACGTTTGTGAAGTTCAATCCGGTCTCGCATCTGGTCAGCGCGGTCCGCGAGCTCACGAACAACGGTCATGTGGGAGTCCATGTGCTGTGGTCGCTGGTGGGCGCGGCCATCATCGTGGCGATCATGGCGCCGATCACCGTGACGTCGTACATGCGCAACGCCTGAGTCAGGTTGCCGCCAAGCTGTTTTCCATGATCGACAAGATGTCCTCCGAGGCCTGCCGCCGGGACATCTTGTCGATCTCGGCGCTCAGCTGCTTCCAGCATTCGTCTGTCACGGCTGCGATTTCCTGCCGCCGATCACGCACGAGCATCAGAGTCGAGTAGTCGAGCCGGCATCCGATCCGCTCGGCCAGCAGGAACAACCGTGCTCCCTCCACCGATCCGGGATGTCGGCCGCACAGCGACGTTCCGAACGCCATGGCGATGGAGCCCAATTGCGGAAGGTCCCCGAGCCCGCCCGGGCTGAACATGGATGCCGCGATCATTCCGAGGTTCGACAGATAGTGTCCCGAGCTGACGACGCGCCCTGCCAATACCATTCCACAGACCCCGGCGCTGATCACCATGCCGACAAAGGGATCCTGCCCCGGCAACGGATGCTCTGCCAGCAGCAGCCGCACCGAACGTTCGAAGAGGTCGGCGGCCTCATCGACATTGTTGTCACGCCATTCCAACTCCGCGGCACCCACCAGAATCGATGCGGCGATCTCGGGATGCAGCCTCGGATCGGGATCTGCCGGAACCCACCCTTCGGCCAGAACGGCAAACTCCTTGCGCGCCTCCTCGATACGCCCCTTACCGACCAGCGCGGCGACGACGTAACCACGGGTCTGCCGCACATCCTGGTCGGAGCCGATCTTCTCGAGCAGGTCCATCGCACGACGGTAATGCTCGATCGCCGTCTCATAGTCGGCAGTCTGGCCGTGAAAACTGCCGATCTGCGTCAGCACACTGGCGGTGACCCACAAGTCGCCCTGGGACTCCGCGATCCCCAGGGCGACGTCTGCCGCACGCATCGCGCCGCGCCTGTCGGATTTGTTCTCGTGCGCGTTCGCGGTCAGCATCGTCGCGATCATCCGCACCCGCGGATCGGCACATCGGGTACCGATCACCATCCGCCGGACGGCGCCGAACATGGTACGTGCCAACATTATCGAAGACACGAAGTCGAATTGACGTTGGTCGGCGAGGTCGGGACGGTGCAGCCGGCGCAACTGCCACCTGGCGATCGCGACGAGCCGGAGACTGCGGGCCATCAGCAGGTGACCGCCGGCAATCAGGTAGACGGCCTGGCGGCTTTCCCGCTCGGCGTCGTCCAACGCATCCGCAGCTGCCTGATCCAAGTGTGGCAGAACGGCGATGACCCTCGGCGCCCAGGTCATCACCTCGCCGTGCAGACCGCGAATCGCCCAGAACCCCGTGACCACCGGGAAGCAGGTGACGATCGTCTGTTCCCAGTCTGCCGGGCGCGCAGCCACATCCGGTTCCATACAGCGGCGCAGCACCCAGACCAGGTTGTCCATTTCACCGGCCACCGCCGCCAACACGACCGGTTGCTCGCCGTTCTCGAAGGGCTCGCGGGCACCACCGGCAAACGTCCGGGCCCACCGGGCGATCGACGAATTCACCTGCGGCCCTTCATTCGAGGCGATCAGCTGCTCTTCACCGAACTCTCGCACGGTCTCGAGCATGCGATAGCGGACGCCGCCGTGCTCGGAAACTCGCAGGAGCGATTGATCGACAAGGGCGTCGAGGTTGTCGTCGAGTTCGAGGTCGCCGACACCCACGACCTCGCGGGCCGCAGCGCGTGAGAACCCGCCGGGAAAGCGGCACAGCCGGCGCAACGCGATCCGGGCGGATTCGTCGAGGAGTTCCCAACTCCACTCGATGACCGCATGCAGGGTCCGATGACGGGCCGGCGACGAACGATCTCCCGTGCGCAGCAGGGCAAATCGCTGCGACAGCCGCTGCGATATCTCGGCAACACTCATCGTCCGGACGCGAGCGGCGGCCAGCTCGATGGCCAGGGGCAGCCCGTCGAGCGCTCGGCACAGGCTCGCGACCTCCGCGTTGTGGATGGTCACGTCGGGACGGATCGCGCGCGCTCGTGCGATGAACAGATCTGTTGCGGCCGAGCCGGACTCGTCGACGGCCAACGGTGGGAGCTGATGGATCACCTCGGCGTTGACACGCAGCGGTGACCGACTGGTGGTCAGGATCCGGACGTCCTCGGACATCCCGACGAGTTCGGTTGCCACGCGGGCACAGGCGTCCACCACATGTTCACAGTTGTCGAAGATGACCAACGTCTCCGACGTGAGCGCGTCGGCGAGGCGGGTCTGCAGGTCCGAAAAGGCGAGGCGCGGACGGCTACCGAGTCCGATGTCGGACTCACCGACACCCAGGGTTGCCGCCACGGCGGCCAGTACGTCGTCGTCGCCGCGCACAGAAGCGAGTTCGATGAAGTACACCCGCACGCCTTCCTCGGCAACCAGATGCCCGATCAGGTTGGCCACGCGTGTCTTCCCGGCACCTCCAGGTCCCTGAATCGTCACCACTCGCGAGGTGCGGAGCAGTGAACAGACGCGGTTGACGTCGTCGGCGCGGCCCAGGAGTTCATTCGGCTCGGCGGACAACCCCACCGACATCGCCCGGCCGGTGGTCCGGGGTCGCTCGACAGGCGCCGGCCGCAACAACTGTTCATGGATGGCCATCACCTCCGGCCCCGGGTCGGCGCCGAGTTCGGTGGACAGCGTGCGGCGCAAGCGCGCGAACACCGCCAATGCCTCGGCGCCGCGGCCGAGCGTCGACAGCGCCCGCATCAGGGTTGCCTGGGCCGACTCGTCGAGGGGGTCGGCATCGGCTTTGCGCTGTGCCAGCGCCCGGACGGTCTCGAAATCTCCGTCGTCCAGCGCTTTCTGCGCCCGGCGTTCATCGAGCTCGTCGTGAACGCGGTCGGCGGTCTGCCGAACCTCGCGCGCGAGTTCGTCGTCGCCGAGATCGTCACCGGGTGTTCCGCGCCAGAGCCGGGAGGCCGCGTCCAGCGACCGCGCCGTGCCGGCGCCGAGCAACGACTGGGCGGCGAAGATGTCGACGGCGGCCGACGGCAGCGTGAGTCGGTAACCGGCCGGGCCTGCCTCGATCGCACCCTCCGGGAGCAGCGGTCGAAGCCGCGAGATCTGGGTGTGGAGCGCCGACTGCGGCGATCGCGGGAGGTCGTCGCCCCAGACGCCGTCGATGAGGGCGGACTGCGACCTCTGACTGCCCGGTGTCAGCGCCAGGACCGCCAACAGCCGCCGCGCCCGGATTCCGGGGACCGGTCGCATTTGCCCGTTTTCGTCCGCGATCGAGACAGGTCCGAGCAGTCCGATGATCGGCGCTACGACGGCTGATGCCACGTCTTCCTCGCAAATAGTGGGCGGTCCGGCTGCATAAATGCAGGTCAACAATGCTCGCTCCAGCGTAGTGGGTGGGGCCGGGCGACGTCGGCAAGAGGGTACGGAAGGATGCTCACATGGCTTCCGCAGCGCAATGGTTCGAAGGATCTCGGCCCCGCACGTATCCCAACGCGATCGCGCCGGTCATCGCCGGTACCGGCGCGGCCGGCTGGGTTGCCGACATCGTGTGGTGGAAGGCGGCTCTCGCCCTGGTGGTGGCGTTGGCGTTGATCATCGGCGTGAACTTCGCCAACGACTATTCGGACGGCATCCGCGGCACCGACGACGTGCGGGTCGGCCCGATGCGGCTCATCGGTTCCAAGGTGGCCACCCCGAAGTCGGTGAAGGCCGCGGCGATGACAGCCCTGGCCGTTGCCGGGATCGCCGGGCTGGTGCTCGCGTTGACGAGCGCCTGGTGGCTGATCCTGGTGGGCCTGGCCTGCATCGTCGCGGCCTGGTATTACACCGGTGGCCGAAACCCGTACGGGTACAGCGGTTTCGGTGAGGTTTCGGTGTTTGTGTTCTTCGGACTCGTCGCCGTCCTCGGCACGCAGTTCGTGCAAGCCGAAAAGGTCGACTGGGTCGGCTTTCTCGCTGCGGTGGCCGTGGGTTGCTATTCCAGTGGAGTCCTGGTGGCCAACAACCTCCGCGACATCCCCACCGACACGGAGTCGGGGAAGGTGACGCTTGCGGTTCGGCTGGGCGACAATCGAACTCGAGTGCTTCACACGGCGCTCGTGGCGATTCCGTCGCTTGCCAGTCTCGCGCTGATCGCGGCCACCCCGTGGGCGTTACTCGGCTTGATCTCGGTCCCGCTGGCCTACAAGGCCAACGCGCCGGTTCGCACCGGGGCCGTCGGGCCTGCTTTGATTCCGGCGCTGGCCCTCACCGGCCTGGCAATGCTTCTCTGGTCGATCGGCACCGCCGCCGGACTACTCCTCGCCTAGCCCGATTTTGGTGGGTTTTGGCGAGTGAACACGCAGGTCGCGGTCACCAGAACCCACCACTTTCGGTCAGCTGGTGGTCGTTTGGAGCGCGGTACGGATGGCCTCAGGGGTGGTCGCTGATGCGATGAGCGCCTTGGAGGCGGCATCGTCGGTGGCGAGGATTCCCAGTAAGACGTCCTCCGCGATCAGCTCGCGGCCCGCTTCCCGTGCGATGAGTGCCGCGTGGGTGATCGCCGACTTGGCGTCCGCGGAGAATCGGGGCCGGCGCATGCCACCCCGGGGTCCACGGCGGCCTCGGCCACCTTCCCACGGTCCACGGTCTTCACCGTCTTCGCGTTCCCACGGCGCGGGCCCGTCACCTTCCGGACGCTGCCAGGGACCCGGACGACGTCCGTGCGGCCCGCCGCGCCCATGTGGCCCGCCACGTCCGTGCGGTCCACCACGTTCGTGTGGCCCGACGCGTTCGCGGGGGCCGCGTTCACGTCCATCCCGGCCGCCGCGGCGTTTGCCCCAGTTGTCGGTGATGTCGTCGCCGAACGCGGATTTGACCGCCGCGCGAACCTTGTCGAGATCGATTCCGATGGCCGCGAGGGCGGCCCGGTCTTCGTCGACGCGATCTTTGTCCGCGTCGGTCTTGTTGGCCTCGTGGAACTCACGTACCACTTCGCGGGCCTGAGCCAGGGTCAAACCCTGCTCACCGAGGATGTTGAACACCGAACTCCGGGCATTGCAGAGCATGCCGAGGATGAGGTGGTCGTTGCCGAGTGTGGTGTGTCCGAGGTCGGCTGCCTCCTGATAAGCGAAAACCAGGGTCATCCTGTTTTCGCGAGTGAACTGGTGAAACATGTTGTCTCGCTTCCTGATATGGAACGCGGCGGCTATTCGCCGCGAGAGTGCTTTTGGTGCACGGCTTGACGGCTCACCTGCAGTACGTCGGCGATTGCCTGCCAACTCCAGCCTTGTTGCCGGGCATTGGCGACCTGTACGTCTTCAAGCCGATCGGCCAACGTTCGCAGCGCTCTGACCGCGGCCAGCCCTTTGGCCGGATCACGATCTGCAACTGCAGCGGTGATGTCTTCTTTGTTGTCTTGCACGATTGTCAAGTTACCCTGACACGCATCCCGTGTCAACATTTATTGACAACTCGCGCCCGCCGCCCCCGATCTTGGTGGGTTTTGGCGAGCGTTTTCCCAGTTCAGGGTCTCCAAAAGCCACCAGGATCGGAGCAGACCCAGCCTCGGGAGAAGAGTGCGGCACGTACCTGTGCGACGAATTCTGCGCGGTTGGCGCGGATGTTCACCGCGGTCACCGGGATGACGATCCATCCCCCGGCACGTAGGCGGTTCCACCGCTCTAGGTCTTTGGCGTGCTGTTCGGCGGTGCGGTGATGTGCACCGTCGTACTCGACGGCGACCTTGAGCTTCGGCCATGCGATATCGAGGCGGTAGCGCCCGTTCATCACCTCGACCTGCAGATCCCACCCGCACAAGCACTCGTCGACAAGAATCAGCCGCAGCCGGGTCTCCCAGGGAGACTCCGCGAGTGGGTCGACCAGACGCATCGCGGTGATCGCCTTGCCTATGCCCCAGTGGTTCTCCCACCGCTTGAGTTCGGCACGCATCTCGTCGAGCATCGTCGGCCAGAGCCCGGCCATCGCATCGAGTGCCGCGACTGCTTCGTCGCGAAGATTGAAGCGCCCCAGATCAATACCGGTCCTCGCCAGCGACGTGCATCGCACTCCGTGGAGGTCGACGATCTCATCGGATTCGATCTGGACGCGACGAACGCAGACACCCTCGTATCGCTTGTTCCCATCGATCGGCGCCACGATTTCCGGTTCGGCGATCTTCGGGCGATACGGATTGCCCCAGATGTGGGCCGCGGACCAACCGCAGAGGACCGCATGCTCGTTGAGCATCCCCGCCGCGATCGACAGGACACCGAAGTCGGCGGCCTGATCGTTGCGGAGCCACACTCCGCGCAGGATGGAGCGGTACTCGAGCCGCAGCTGGTATCGAGACATGATGTCGAGCAGGTCGGCGGCACGCGCCGGACCGGTTGGCAGTTCCCCCATGGCCCGAGTCTGCAGATGTACTCGAGCCGACTGGCCCCGGAATACCCGAGTTATCCACAGCCCGCGCCCCGAAATTGGTGGATTGTGGAGAGCCCGACCTGGGAAAACAGTCGCCAAAACCCACCAAGATCACTCGGTGAGGAGGGACTCGCTGATGTTCATCCGGCCGGCACGAGCGGCCGGGAAGAAGGCACCGGCGAAGCACAGGCCGAACGCGATCACCACATAGACAACGATGAGCGCCTGCGGCGAATACACCACGTCGACGGCTGTCGACTGCGTGAGGATTTTGTTGCCGACCAGGTGCAGCGCCGTACCCATCACGACACCGAGCAGCGACCCGACCGCCGCCACGGCCGCGGCCTCGGCGAGAACCATCCGCTGGACGAACTTGCGTGAGGCACCCATCGCCCGCAGCACCCCGAGTTCGCGTTTGCGCTCGATCACCGAGAGCAACAGCGTGTTCAGCAACGCGATCGCCGCGACCACCGCGACGATCCACTGGATGGCGATCGCAAACGCGCCCGACTGTTCGACGGATGCCTTGGTGGCGTTGAGCCCTTGCTCGCCCGTGTAGACGTGCGTCGGCATCGTCGTGGCACCCTCGGCAGCGGCGGCGAGCACCGGCTGGATCTGCTCCTTGTCGACACCCGGTTCCGTCGTCACCTGCAGGTAGGTGTCGCCGGGCCGCACGAACCAGTCGGCCAGCAGTTCATGCGAGATCGCCGCGGTTCCGGAGTTGATGCTCACGTAGTCGACAACCTGCAGGACGGGAAGCGAGTGGTAACCGGTCGGTGATGCGATCTCGACCGGATCACCGACCTCGGCGTCGAGATTGTCTGCCAGCGTCTGCGACATGATGATCCCGCGGCCGGCGAGGACCTCATCGATCACCTCCGGCGACCCTTTCGTGACGAACGGTGCGGTGGTGCCGGGATCGAGTCCCTGCAGCATCACCAGCGACTCGCCGATGTTGACCGACGCCCACTGTCCCCCGACCACCTCCTCGACCCCGGGCACCTCCGAAATCGCCGATGCCACCGCAGGATCGAGGATCGGCCCGTCCGGAACCGTCGCGCCGTCCTGGGTGGAGACGTAGAAGTCCGTGTCGCCCAGACCATCGAGCGAATTCGTGATCGACGACACCAGATTGTTCATCACACCGGACGTACACAGTCCGACCGTGATCGCCACCGCGACCGTCATCAGCGTTGCCCACGCACGTCGCGGAGCCCGCTCGGTGTTGACTGCACTCAACGTGCCCGGGCCACCGAAGCGAGAGGCCAGCGCGCTCACCGCCGCGACCAAAGGCCTTGTGATGGCATAACACACGAGCAGCATGCCGACGCAGAAGACGATTCCTGCGGTCGCGACCGCCGCACTCTGGATCCGGTTGGCCATGATCCAGCCGACGACGATGAGGATCACACCGAGCACCGCGCACACCTTGGCGGCCACACCGCGTCCGGCCCGCTGCTCGGCGACAGCACCTCCCGACATCGCCTCGATCGGGGAAACCGTGAACACCGACCGGGCGGCCAGCGCGCTGGCCCCGGTACAGGCGAGTACACACGCGATCACCGCGGCCGGAGCGGCGTAGCCCGGCAAACTGAATTCGACTGTGGCGCCATAGGATCCCAACGCCTCTGGCAACTGCCCGATCGCCCAGCGACCGGCCAGAATTCCGACGGGCACCCCGATCAGGCCGCCCACCAGGCCGAACAGTGCGGCCTCCCCGATCAGGTCGGCGACCAGCGGTCCACGCTTGCCACCGAGGGCCCGGATCATCGCGATCGACGACCGCCGCGACGCAACCGCCATGTTCATCGTGTTGAACACCAGGAATCCGGCGATCACCAACGAGATCAGCGACACCAGCAGAGTCGAGTTACGGGTTGTCGCGCTTGCCGTTTCGGCCTGTTTCGCACGGAAGTCGGGGCTGACCACCGCGGCCCTGCCGTCGACCACCGAGTTCAGTTGCTCGCGCAGATCATCGGTCGACGTTCCCGGTTCCTTTGTCACCAGGATCGAGTCGACCCGGCCGTCGTGGTCGGTGAGCCGCTGGGCCAATCCGAGGTAGGCGAAGATGAACTTCCCGGCATTGATGGAAGCCGCTTCCGGGGCGTCGATCACCATCGACACCGTGGTGTCGACCCCGTTGATCGAAACCTGTTGACCCTTCTGGAATCCGGTGGCCTTGCCGACGCTGATCCCCGTCATCAATTCGTTCACGCCGGTGCCACCGGCGGTCGCCGCCTCTGCGACGGCATCCCGCAGACCGCCACTGAGCGCGGTGATGTTGTTGTCGCTGCCGAGGACCGTGAACCGTTCACCATCGACGTAGATCGGGCTGTTGATCAGTGGGACAACACTTTTCGCGGACGGAACTTCGCGACGGATCTGGCCCATCAGCGCATCGTCGACACCGGAGTCGACAATGCCGGCAACTTCGAGATCAGCGGTACCCGAGATGGTGTCACTGAGCTTCTGCACCGACGAGGTCAGCGACCCATACGTGCCGAAGACCGCGACCAGCAGAGCGGACGCGACCACAACCACCATCAGCGATGTGGTCACCCGCAGCCGATGCCCGAGCAGTTCCCGAAGATTGACAAGCCTGATCCGGGTCAGGCCGGCTCGCACCGACCCGAACAGTGCAGAGGGCTTCACTCCTGGATCTTCCCGTCTCGCACGGTGATCGTCCGATCGGCGTGCGCAGCGGCCTTGTTGTCGTGGGTCACCATGACCACCAGCCGGCCATCGCCCTCATGCGCGACCTCGGTCAGGAGTTCCAGGATGGATTCGCCCGTATGCGAATCCAGGTTTCCGGTCGGCTCGTCGGCGAGGACGATCCGCGGGCTCATGATCAGCGACCGCGCGATGGCCACCCGCTGCATCTGCCCACCCGACAGCTCGGACGGACGATGTTTCGAACGTTCACCGAGCCCGACCCGGTCGAGCAGCGCGATGGCCTCGGACTTGGCCGACCGCAATGATCTCCCGTCGAGCAGACGCGGCAATGCCACATTTTCCCACGCCGACATCGTCGGGATGAGATTGAAGAACTGGAAGATGAAACCGACCCGCTTGCGCCGGAACTCGGACTGCTGGTCCTCGGAGAGCTTCGACAGGTCCAGACCGTCTACGACGATCGATCCCGAGTCGGGAACATCAAGTGCCCCGAGGACGTGCAGCAGCGTGCTCTTACCGGCGCCGGAGGGCCCGACGATGGAAACGAACTGACGCGCTTCGAGTGTCAGATTCAGACCGTCGAGCGCCCGGACCTTCTCCTGGCCCATCTGATACTCCCGCACCAGATTGATCGCCTCGACGATCGGCTGCCCGTTCATCTCGCGAACGTCGCTCAAACCCGAACTCTGCTCACTCAATCCATTCCCCTGCCGCAAAGAATCTGTCCAATGTGTATTCGGCGCGGGCCAGGTCGAGCCCGGCACCGGTCACCCAGTCGTCGTTGTAGTAGGTACCCGAGTACCGATCCCCGCCATCGCAGAGCAGGGACACCACGCTGCCCGGCGTACCCTCCTTGCGCATGTCGGCCACCAGCCGGAGCGCACCCCAGAGGTTGGTCCCGGTCGATCCACCGACCCGGCGGCCGAGTAGGTCACTGGCGCGGCGCGCGGTGGCGATGCTCGCGTCGTCGGGTACGGAGACCATCTTGTCGATCACCTGTGAAATGAACGACGGCTCGACCCGCGGACGTCCGATGCCCTCGATGCGTGAGCCGGGCACCGGTCCGGCCGGCGCACCCGGGTCTCCGTCGCGGTACGCCGGATAGAAGGCCGAGTTCTCCGGATCGACAACACAGAGCCACGTGTGGTGCCGTCGGTACCGGATGAATCGGCCGATGGTCGCCGAGGTGCCGCCCGTTCCCGCACCCACCACAACCCAGGTCGGCACCGGAAACTCTTCTTGCAGCATCTGGCTGAAGATCGATTCGGCGATGTTGTTGTTGCCGCGCCAGTCCGTGGCCCGCTCGGCCATCGTGAACTGGTCGATGAAATGTCCGTCGGTCTGATCGGCCAGCTGCTGCGCGGCGTCGTACACCTCATCGGACCGCTGGACGAAGTGGCAGCGTCCACCCTGCCGTTCGATGAGCCCGATCTTGGCCGGTGACGTTGTCGCGGGCATCACCGCGATGAACGGAACCCCGATCAACTGAGCGAAGTACGCCTCGGACACCGCAGTCGATCCCGACGAGGCCTCGATGACCGTGGTCCCCTCGGTGATCCAGCCGTTGCAGAGCGCGTAGAGAAACAATGACCGAGCGAGGCGATGCTTGAGCGAACCCGTGATGTGGGTGCTCTCGTCCTTCAGGTAGAGCGAGATCCCGGTACTGCCCGAACCGGTGTCCCATCGCGACCACGACGGGAGCGGAAATCTCAGCAGGTGTGTGTCCGCACTCCGGGTGGCGTCGGCATCGATGAGCCGGATCGCATTGTCGACCCACCCACGATCAGCCCGGCGGTCGACTTCCCGCGTCCAGACCGCATCCGACTCCGTGCGTCCACTGCCGGCCATGGCTACTTGTCGGTTCCGTCTTCACCACGAAGCCGTGACGACAGGTTCTCGCGCTGCGCCTTGCGCCCGGCGTCGACTGTCGCGATGCCGGCGTTCACACGTTCGCGTAGTCCCTTGAACAGCAGCATGCCCAGCGGCAGGGCGATGATCACGGCGAAGAAGGCCGCAACCAGGATCGGTACGTCGATCCCCACCGCCTGTCCGATCAGGTAGATCCCGGCCGCCAGGGCGATGACCAGCGCGATCCGCGCGCCGGTGAAGAGCACCAGGTCGATGGCCAGACGACGGCCCGCCCCCGGCGACGGCTCGACTTGAGGCGTTCGGTCTTTTTTCCCAGATGACCGTTTCTTTCCGGCCGGCTCGTTCGTGCTCACGTACTAGACCTTACTGCGCCCGGAAGGAGCCGGAAACGTCCGCCTTTGCCATCCCTTTACCAACACCTAACTATTCGAATACCTGGGCAAATCGGTGTAACCATGAGTCGTAGGCTCCTCGGAATCCAGGGGAGACCCTGCGCGCACTATTCGCGCCTGACGTCCAGACGGATGTATGGCACGCGGTTGACAGCCCACCTCGATTAGGAGCAGCGATGACGTTTGCAGGCCCCCTCGGACAGCACACCCCCACCCCCGGCTCGCTCGGTGCCGGACCGGTCCTCTCGCCACAGGCCGCAAGCCAACACACGCTGACGCCCGGCCAGGTGGCGGCCATGTTCAACGTCAACCCCAAGACCGTCGCCCGGTGGGCCAGCTCGGGGCTGCTCGGGGCCATCCGCACGCCGGGCGGGCACCGCCGATTCCGGGAAGAAGACGTCGTGGAGCTCCTCAATCGACGCACGCCCGCGACCGGTAGCTGATCCCCAGACGCCGGTCAGACGACCCCCGGCCGACACTCGTGCGTCCGATGTGATCACCCGTTCCGCTCAGGCGGCACCACTGACTGACGCCTCCAGTAGCCTGGATTCAACGGCTTTGAATCTGGAGGTGCCGAAATGATCTACCTACTCGCCATCATCGGCCTGTTGGCACTGACATACCTCGCCTGGCGCGCGTTCGGGCCGGACGCCGAGGGGGAAGAATCCCGCGGACCGGCAGCACCCCGGCGTCAGAGAACACGCGGTCCGGTGGGTCCGGATGACGATCTCGAATTCCTGAAAGATCTAGATCGTAAATCCCGCGACAAGAATCCGAAATTTAATTCGGACGGCGACGACCGCCCGACTTCTACCGACTGACCTGCACAACTGCCCAAAGTTTTTTGGCCTTGTGTCCAACAATTCAGCGCCAATTCCCCGCCGATATTCACCAAAATAAGCCCGCAGTTAACGAGACCGAATTGCCGGAAGGCGTTCGGTCTCGATACCCACTTTGCGAACTTTAACGGTAGAGTCACGCTCTAGTTCGACCGCACCACACTGCTGCGGTCAATAGGTCTGGGGAGTTAGATAAGTGGCTGCTGTACACGACGGAAAAACGTTTGCCGACCATCTGAACGAACTGTTCAGCACGGTCCGCGACGAGAACGGAATCCCGTACACGGGCAAGAAGATTGCCCTGAAGGCGAACCAGCTCGGCTACACCCTGAGCGACGCTTATATCTCCCAGCTACGGACCGGCAAGGCCAAAACTCCGTCGTTTCGAACCGTCGAAGCCATTTCCCGGGCATTCGAAATCAGCGTCACGTATTTCTTGACCGACCCCGATGAAGATCTCAAACGCGTAGAGCAACAACGTGAATACGTCCAAATGGCAGCCGAGACCGGAGCACACCTCGCGGCGTTCCGGCACGAGGCCATCTCCACCGATACCATCGACGTCGTGATCGAACTCCTGAAGGTCGTCAAGAAACAGCAAAACGACCGCGACGTCTGATCGGGACACCTCGATAGACGGCAAAGGCGCCCTCAACCGGACGGTTCAGGGCGCCTTGTGCGTCGCGGTCAGAGGCCGGCGTACGAGTGCAGGCCGGACACAACCAGGTTGATGATGAAGAGGTTGAACAGCATCGCGGTGAATCCGGCGATGTTGATCCAGGCCGCTGCCGTGTTGCGCCAACCGGCGGTCGCCCGCGCATGCAGGTACGCCGCGTAGATCACCCAGGCGATGAACGACACGGTCTCCTTGGGGTCCCATCCCCAGAACCGGCCCCACGCGGCTTCCGCCCAGATGGCACCGCAGATGACACCGAGACCGAACAGCGGGAACGCGAACACCACGGTCTTGTAGGCGATGCGGTCGAGCGTCTGGGCCGAGGGCACGCGCTGCAGGATGCGTCCCCAGAATCGGTCACTCGGTTCGGGGTACTTCAGTTTGAGCAGGTAAAGAATGCTCGCGACACCGGACACCAGGAAGACGCCGGAGCCCAGGGCGACGATCGAGACGTGAATGGCCAGCCAGTACGACTTGAGCGCCGGGACCACCGGTGCGGCGTTGGTGTAGAGGTACGTGCCGGCGATGAACAGCAGGATGACCACCGGCAGCAGGACGAACCCGAGCAGCGGACGATACTCACGCTTGCGCAGCACCACGAGCGCCGCAACCATGCCGGCGGCGCAGGTGATGGAGACGAACTCGTACATGTTGCCCCACGGCGCGCGGTCGGTTGCGATGCCGCGCAACACAATCGAGGTGATGTGCAGCGCCGTCGCCAGGACCACCACACCGTAGGCCATCTTCGCCAACCGGTCTCCCAGTGGCGCTTTCTCGGTGGCCTGAACCTTGCCGGGCATCCGCACGTCGTCGGCGTCCACCGGGGCGCCACCACCACCGGCGGCGACGAGTTGGCTGGACTTCTCTACGGTCTTGTTCTTGGTGGCCAACGACACCAGGAACATGATCATCGCCAGGACGTAGACGGTCAGCGCCGTCCCATAGGTCAGGTCGGAAAACCGGGAGAGGGTCTCATCGACGTTCATCTTTTTCGTCCACCTTGCTCGTTGCCACCAGGCTTGTTCTTGTCCGCGTCAGGCGTGAGATCCAGCAAGTCGGCGACCATGTCGCCGAAGCCCTCGCCCCAGCCGGCCTGATCTGTACGTGCCAGACCCGCCATTTCTACTACAGAGCGTCGCACACCCACCGTAGCGGTGCCATCACCAGTGGAACCGGTCATGGGCGTGATCCGGGCCCAGACCCGCCGACGCTTGATCAGCAGCGAGACCAGCAGTCCGCCGAGCATTGCGATCGCGGAGACCAGCACCCACTTCTGCGCGGGATCGTGCGAGACCTGCAACGACACCCATCTCTGATAGCCGTCGAACGAGACCTGCGTCCCGTCCTCGAGGGTGGTCGATTCACCCATGTTCAGATTGACGCGTTCCTGTTTGAGCAGCCGTCCCTGGTTGACCAGGTTCACATCGAGTGCGAAGACGTTTTGCGGTCGGCCGGTGTCGAGGCCGGTGTCGCCCTTGTAGATGTCGATCGCCACCGCCGGGGCCTCGGGGAGCGGGAAACTCGACGTCATCAGACCGCCGTGGAACGTGGCCGTCGGAGCGAAGAGGCCTTCGATGGCAATCTGGTTCTTCCTGCGCTCGTCCTCATTGGGATACATCCCGGCCGGGGTGTCGAATCGGGCCACCCCACTCGACATCATCGTCTGCAGCTCATCCGGCCGGAACGGGACCGTCTGGGTGCGGGTTTCTCCACCCGGGAAGGTGACCGTGAACGTGGGGGCAAAACCATTGCCGAGCAGATAGACGCGGTCACCGGCGATCCGCAGCGGGTGGTTGACCTTGACCTCGCTGGAGTCCCAGTCGTCGCCGTCGATCTCATTGCCGACCTGGTACTTCACGTCAGCGCTGTACATCTCGGGCTGCCCGGACGGCAGGAAGTCCGCGTCGAACGACTCCACCTGCAGGCAGAACTCGTTGAGGTTGGTGCCGTCGACCAGATTGCCCGCCCGGAAGGAGTCATACACCGCGGTCGAGGTGTTGCAGAAGCCTTCCTCACCGTCGGCGACCAGGATCCGGGTGCCTTCGTAGCCGAACATCTTGCCCGCGGCGATCGCGACCAACAGCGCCAGCAACGCGAAGTGGAAGACGAGGTTGCCACCTTCGCGGAGGTACCCCTTCTCGGCCGAGACCTCCACGACGGTGGCCACGGAGCCGTCGGCCTCTCTGCGCTCCACCGTGCGGGTGGTCTTACGCCATCCGCGCAGGCCGGAGGTGATCTTCGACGCGATCTCGTCGGGAGTGCCGTCGACCTCATGGCTCTCGTGCCGCGGCAGTCGGCCGAGGTTGCGGGGCGCCGGGACCGGGCGGGCCCGCAACGCCTTGGCGTGTTCGATCATGCGGGGCGTCAGACATCCGACCAGCGAGATGAACAGCAGGACGTAGATGGCGGTGAACCAGATGCTGGAGAACACCTCGTACATCTGGATCTTGTCGAAGAACCGGCCGATGAAGCCGTGATCGGCGATGTACTGCTCGGTCTTGAACTCGTTCAGCGACCGCTGCGGCAGGAGCGCACCCGGAACCGCGGCCAGGGCCAGCAGGAACAGCAGCGCCAGCGCTGTCCGCATCGACGTCAGCGAGCGCCAGGTGTTCCGCGCCGGCCACAGCAGGAAGCGTTTGAAGGGGCCGGCCTTCGGGACCGGTGGCGGAGTTCTCGTCTCGGTGGCGGTCATATCGGCAGCACCGTGTCCGAGACGAACATGTCCCGAACCCAAACGATGAATTGGTCCCACAGACCGGTCACCAACGCCACACCCACGACAACCAGTAGTACACCTCCGAAGATCTGGATCGCCCGGGCATTTGTGCGCATCCAGCCCACCGCGCGCAACGCCCAGGCCGAACCGAACGCCAGCAGGATGAACGGGAGCCCCAGGCCGAGGCAGTAGAAGATGATGAGCGTCACACCGCGAGCGGCGGTCGAGCCCTCGGTGCCACTGGCGGTGGTGATGACGGCGGCCAAGGTCGGACCGAGGCAGGGGGTCCAGCCGAGCGCGAAGACAGCGCCCAGCAAGGGGGCTCCGACCAAGTTCGACACCAGCCGGGGATGGAATCTGGCGTCGCGCTGCAGTATCGGGATCAGGCCGATGAACACCAGGCCCATGATGATGGTGATGACGCCACCGACGCGTTGCAGCAGTTCGCGATTGACCACAAAAGTACTCGTGATCCCGAACACAGATGCGGTGGCCAGCACGAATACCACCGTGAATCCGAGCACAAAGAGCAAGGCGGCCCCGGTGACCCGAAGGCGACCGGCCTTCTTCGACTCCACCTCCGACATCGCCGGCGCCTCGGCACCCACCAGCCCGGCGAGGTACGACAGGTATCCGGGCACCAGCGGCACCACGCAGGGCGAGGCGAACGAGACCAGCCCCGCGAGCATGCATGCCCCGAGCGCCAGCAACAGCGGTCCGGTGGAAACGGTGTCCGCGAAGCTGTCACCGACTCCGGCGACGTGGCTTGAACTCTGGGCCAGGAAAGTCATGGGGTATCAGGTGTTTCGGCGGCAATCCGCTCGACGACAGGTTGCAGTTGGTCGGCGGTGACGGCCTTGAGGAAGACCGCCGCGGCACGGTGCTGACGATCGAGGACCAGCGTGGTCGGGACCACGGAGGTCGGCGTGGTCAGCTTCGACAGGGTGCGCCCGTCGTAGTCGTAGATCGAGGGATACGTGACCTCACGGTCGACCACGAAGTCGCGGGCTGAATCCTTGCGATCCCGGAAATCGATGCCCAGGAACGCAACACCCGAATCCTTGGTGTTGGCGTAGACCTCTTCGAGAGCGGTTGCCTCGCCGCGGCACGGACCACACCACGAGCCCCACACGTTGATGACCACAACCTGACCCTCGAAGTCGGTGAGGCTGATGGTTTTGTCGTCGGAGAGCAGGTCGGGGCCGGACAGGTCGGAAACCTTGCCACGCTCGGACGGCGGATCATAGAAGATCTCGGTCTTGCCGCCGGGAGAAACGAATTCGAAGTTCTCACCTTGCGACACCGCGTCGTCGCCGGTTCCACAACCGGCGACCACCAACAGCGTCGCGATACCGAGGACCAGCAGCGTCACCATCCGCCAACCAAGCGGTGCCAACACACGGGTCAATCCACGTTCAGGGCCGAGCTCCATCACTACGTCGCTACCTCAGGCTCCCGTGGCAAGCGGGTCCGAGGCACCGGCGGGTTCGGAGTAGACGATGTCCACCAACGCGTCGCCGTCGTACAACAGGCTGGTCAGAGAGGCCAGCGAACACTGCCGCTTGCGCGGATCGTGCCAAAGACGTTGTCCTTCAAGGAATCTGCGCAGCGTATACACCGGAAGCTGATGGCTGACACACACGGCCTCATGACCTTTGGCCTCTTCACGCGCCTTGTTCGCGACCGCGAGCATGCGGTGCGCGAGCTGGATGTACGGCTCGCCCCAGCTCGGTGTGAACGGGTCACGCAGCTTGACCCAGTGCCGCGGACGACGCAGCGCACCGTCACCCACCGACACCTTCAGGCCCTCGAAGGTGTTGTCGGCTTCGATCAGACCTTCGTCGGTGATGATGTCGAGTCCATGCGCTGACGCGATCGGGGTCGCGGTCTCCTGTGCACGTTGCAGCGGGGAGGCGAACACGTGGGTGATGTCGTGGTCGGCGAGGGTGCTCGCGACCGTCATCGCCTGGGTTGCGCCGAGCTCGGACAGATGAAAGCCAGGCAGTCGGCCATAGAGGATGCCGTCGGGGTTGTGGACTTCCCCGTGCCGCATCATGTGCACGATCGTGCGCATCAGTTCTCCTTTTGGGCCCGCGCAGCGGCGGTCGCAGCAGCCGGGAGTGCCCCGGCCATGACACCGAAAGCATCCTCGTCCAACGCCGCGGATACAAACCAGGCTTCGAAGGCACTGGGCGGCGGATAGACGCCGGCATCGAGCAGAGCGTGGAAGAACGGCGCAAAACGCCAGGTCTCCGTCTTTTTGACCGCGGCGTAGTCAGTGATGGGCTTTTCGGCTTCTGCGGTGAAGAACACGCTGACCAGGTTGCCGGCGTACTGCACGCGATGGCCGACACCCTCGGCGGACAGCGCGTCCCCGATCAGGGAGCCCAGCCGCTCGGAGTTGGCGTCGAGGGCCGCGTAGACGTCGTCGTCGGCGTGGCGCAGAGTCGCCAGCCCGGCGGCCACCGCCACCGGGTTCCCGGACAGGGTGCCGGCCTGGTAGACGGGACCGGCCGGAGCCAGGTAGGCCATGACATCTGCCCGACCACCGAATGCTGCAGCCGGAAGTCCACCGCTCATGACCTTGCCGAACGTGTAGAGGTCGCCGGCCACGCCCTCGAGACCGAACCATCCGGCCTTGCTCACCCGGAAGCCGGTCATGACCTCGTCGATGATGAGAAGAGCACCGTCGGCGCTCGTGACGTCTTTGAGTCCCTGATTGAAACCTGCGACCGGGGCGACCGCACCCATGTTCCCGGCGGCGGCCTCGGTGATGACCGCTGCGATCTGTCCCGGGTACGCGGCGAAGGTCTCGCGGACGGCAGCGAGGTCGTTGTACGGCAGAACGATGGTGTCCTGTGCCTGAGCACCGGTCACACCCGGCGATGTCGGCAGCCCCAGCGTCGCCAGGCCCGAGCCGGCATCGGCCAGCAAAGCGTCGACGTGTCCGTGGTAACAACCCGAGAACTTGATGATCTTGGTGCGGCCGGTGAACCCACGGGCCAGACGCACCGCCGACATCGTCGCCTCGGTGCCCGAGTTGACCAACCGAACCTGTTCGACGGGCGCCACCCGCTTGATGATCTCCTCGGCCAGCTCGATCTCGGCCTCGGTCGGCGCCCCGAACGACAAGCCCGTCGTCGCGGCCTTCTGCACCGCCTCCACAACCGCCGGATGGGCGTGACCCAGGATCATCGGGCCCCAACTGGAGACGAGGTCGACGTAGGTGTTGCCATCGGCATCGGTCATCCGGCAACCGGATGCGCTGGAGATGAACCGAGGCGTTCCGCCGACGGAGTTGAAGGCGCGAACGGGTGAATTCACCCCGCCTGGAATGGCACGGGATGCGCGCTCGAAAAGCTGCGCTGACTGATCGGTGGCATGCGACACGACCTCCAGTGTGACAAACCCCGACCCCCGAACCGAAAATGGTGGGCTTTGGCGACCTCGACCTGGGCTTTTCCTCGCCAGAATCCACCACAACCGGGGGTTCCGGGGTCATCGGTTAGGCTTCGGCAAACTAGATCGAGGCCGGGGGGCTTTTCATGGGGGAACAGTTCGATGTCGATGAGGTCACCACGATCCACAATGTCGGCACAAAGCTGATAACACTTGCCGCCGGCTTCCGCGAAATCACCGCGGAGCCCGGTTTCGCCGATTGCGCAACAGCTATGCCCAACTCTGCAATCGCCGGAGTCTGTGCCGGCAAAGACGCTCTGATCACTGATCTACTCAGCCGAGCATCCGGTCGGGTGGAGCAGATCGGCAATGCTTGCACGGACACCGGCAATGAAATCATCGACACCGAAGAAGAGTCTGCCGCCGGCTTCCGTGCGATCGGCGAGTTCTGATGGGCCAACCGACGCGGTCGACGGTGAACGGATGGAACCTCACGACGCTACGCACCCAGGCCGACGGCCTCGTCGAAGCTGCGGTGACGCTCCGAACCCAGACACAAGCGGTTGTCGACGCCGCACAGGGCACCGGTAACTGGCACGGGGAGTCGCAACGCGCGTGCGAAGAACGCGCGTTGTCTGACCAGACCGAGATCAACAAACTGGGAACCGACATCGATCGGGCGGGAAACATCCTGAACAACACGGCAAATGCGATCGAACCGAATCGCACCACGGCGCTCACCCGCTGCGACGGTCTCGAGCGTGATGACTTTGCCGTTGCCGACGACTGGACGGTGACCGAAACTCGCGACTACGCGACCGCGATCGCTCGCGAAGAGGAGGGGAGCGAGGGATACAACAAGCTTGTGGCGGCTCGCGACCTCCGAGCCAACGACGCGCTCAACGCGACACTGTCTTTGCAAGCGCTGGCAGACCAGATGGGCGTCGACGACCAAGCAGGCGCAGACGCTTTGGCCAATGCGTTCGGTAATGCGGAGATCAACGCTCCTGCTGCTGCGGGACTGTCCCGCCAGCAAGCCGCTCGCGATACCGAGGCGATCGCCGATGGAACTGCGACACCACAACAGAAGGCTCGCTTCAATGCTGCTACGAGCCTGACTCCCGAACAAAAGGACGCGCTGATTCAGGGCCGTGACGCGGTCATCGGCAAAGGTCAGTTCGAGTACCTACAGGGCGTTTACGCCAAACTCGGTGAAGGCGGACTGGATGCGTTCACCAGCTTCGGCGGGGACGATCCTGCGCTGAAAGCGTCTCTGGCCAACGGACTACAAATTCTGTCGAATCCGCATGTGCGAACCGACCAGCCAATCGACAACGTGTTCAGCAAAACCATCAATCCCATCATCGGCCTGCCTACGACGCCCGGCTACCTGCGGGGCGGTTTGTCACAACTGCCGAGCGCGATTCGTGATCCGCTGACTCAACAAGCAGCACGTTCGAGCCTCGTGACCTTCAACGCAGGCACGTCCACGTATTCGGTCGTGACAAAAGACTTCCCCACCCTGACGAAGCTGGGAGACGTCGCCAACATTCTCAGCCACGGTGACGTCGGCATCCAGTTGGGTAGCGACATCGATCGTGCGCTGATCGTGCGGAGCAGCGAAATAGCAGGTGCGGCCGCCGACCAGTCGGCGATCTACGGCACCGGCAACGACTACACCAGCCGCGCCGACATTTCGGAGGTGCTCGGCAAGATGACCTCTGTGGCAGGCAACGATCACATAGCGGTTCACGACGCATTGATGACTGGGCGCGACGGCGGACCATCCGCGACATCCGCTATGCCGCAAACCATCGACATCGACGGAACCACAAGGGATTACAACGCAAGCCAAGCCATGACGAAGCTTCTGTCGTTCGACTGGCCGGACGGAACCGGAGCCTCCGAATCCGGCCCGAACAATATGTTCCGCTGGATTGGCGATTCCGCCGCGGCGCCGGACGGATCACCGCCCAACGCAGTCGCCGAATCGTGGCGAGCGGGTGAATCGGGCTCAGAACTGGCCAGAATAATCGCTGAGAACAAAGAAGCATTGATGGATGTACATGGGGGCGCACCCGCGCTAGGTGAAGTCAATCCAGAGGTGACACGCACACTCGCCCTGGCGATATCTCCACATCTAGGCGACCTCGCCGGCGCACCTGACGGACTCTTTACGACGAATGGCACAACAGAACTAGATAGTTCGCAACAACTGACGGACATCTTCAGCGTGTTGGACACCGACGCAGAAGCGGGCAGATCCATAAATACCGCAGCATCACAGACCATCAATTACCTCAATTACCAATTCGGCCAAGACCCTACGAACAACAACTTCGGAGAACTGACCGGCCGAATCGAAGGCGCCATGTACACCGGACTCGATGCTCAGACCGCAGATGATCTGGCAGACAAAAGGTACGCAGCCACACTCGACTACGCCGAGAAGGGTGGAATATTCGACTCAGGCAAGGCGATCGTCGGATCCATTCCGATGGCCGCACCAATAAAAGTCGCATTCGACACTCTGGCTCCATGGGCAAAGCTGGAAGCCATCGGGGACCCCACCGATCCGAGCAATATTCAAGCGGATGATAGCTCGAAAGCACTCAAGCAGCAGCTGGATTCAACGACCACAACAACGGCGCGGTACGAACAAATCCTCAATAGCTACGCATCCAGCCACGCAGAGATACGCGACGACCCGACGTTGGGAAAATACTTCGACGATAAGGGACTGGTCAACCTGCAGAACTTCAGGGACGAGAACTTCAAACGCGAAGTGGTCGCGGTAATGGGCCCTTCTCTGATCGCGTTCGAGACAACACGAACGACCGGAAGAGAACCGAAGGACTGGTAGGTGATAAAGTCATTGATCCGCAACAGATTTTGGATCGGCGCAGCGACTGCGGCACTCTTGCTGAGTTCGTGCGGATCTGGCGACCCAGCCAATCCGGCCGATCGAGTCAGCGATTCCGAAGCATCTCCCCAGCCCCATGGTATGAACGTCTCGTTTCGGTGGATTCCGACTGCAGGATTCGACCCCATGAGCGCCGAGGGTACGTTCATACGCGCGTTTGTCGAATCACACGAACTCGCCCGCGACGGAGTCGGCATGGAGTGGGGGTACCCAGGTTTCGAGGCCGCATCCCCACCAGAAGTGGCCAGCCAACTGAGTCTGGACAGCCCTTTCGGCCCGTTCACGGGAACCCTCATTTACCGACTGCTCAGTCGGCACGACACCGATGTAGCGACACAAGTGACGCTGTGTCGCTACGGGGCCTATACACGTTTCGAGCCTTGGAACGACGGCCCCGACCGCCTGGTATCCAGAGCATGGAATCCCGGCCCAATTATTCTGGAGTTCAACAGAAACGGGACACCTCCACCTACCGAACAACGTGGACCCAACCGTGCCCCGACGACGAACAAGTTCGGACAGTGGAGGGCAACAGCGTGGGATTTCGTACCGAAACTCCCGCAAGGCGGCGACACCCCGCAGTACGCTGAATGCGAAACCAACAGCGATGGCCTGCCGCCGCTCCCCACTCAAAGAACCAATGTCGATACCCATACGGAGCCTCTGCCACCATCACCCGGTTGGCCTGGGACTGGCGTGTAGATCGCTGTTCCACAGCAATCAGGCAGCGTTGTATGTGGCTTTCTTCCAGCCGAAGTCGACTGCATAGACCGGCGCGAGCGATGCTTCGTGCTTGTTCTCGAACGCCGTCCTGGCGCGTTCTGCGAACCACTCGGCATCGGCCCTGCTGTCGGGGTTCCACATTTCCGGGTTGGTGAAGTACTCCTCCGGGAAATGAGTGTTGTTGGGGCGCGGCCGATCCAGTGTTCCGCGTTGACGCCACCCGATCCGGCCCTGCCAACCCGGTGGACCGGTGTCAGCGTTGATGATCTCGGTGTTCCACCCGGTCTCACCATCATGGATCTGGGCGTGGTCGGGATCGCAGACCAGGGTCAGGACGGTGATGTCGGTCCAGCCACCCTTGGACCACTCCCGCGTGTGATGCACCGCCACCTCTGTCGCCGGAGCATCACAGTAGGGCCGGCCACGGGCATCCCCGCTCGGCAGCGATCAACGCCATCCGCTGATCAGCGGTGGCCAGACGTCGTTCCCGACCCAGAAACAGCGGGCGGTGCTTGTCGTCGAGCAACGCCAAAAACTTACGATTGACACCGGCCAACCGGATCGCGTCCCGCACCGGCATCACCCCACCCGAGGCGGTGGTGGCCACACCCCGTTTCTTGTTCGAGCTGCTCCAACGTCATGGTTGCGTTTCCCGGCGTGCGATGATCGCGTGCGGCTGCCGCGCGCACGGTGTCCTTGTCGGCTTTGTCCGCCGGCCCGACGGTGAGTCCGGATCGTGGGGGTTGTTCATCCCGGCCGCAGCCCATTTGGCGGCAACGACATCCCAGAGCGCTTTGGTCACCGGATCGAGCGTGCCGGTGATCG
>NZ_DATCVM010000219.1:0-4412 GCF_036566845.1 Williamsia sp. | reverse complement strand
GCTCTCTGCCAGTGCAACGGGCGAGAACCCGCGCGCAGCAAGCGCGCCGGGCCGGTACGACTGGACCAGGACGTCGGCCGTTGCGGCCATGTCACCGAAGTCGGCCCGCCCCGTCTCGCGGTCCAGGTCGATCACGATATTGCGCTTGCCCACGCCCAGATCGAGCAGGAACATCTCGGTGTCATGATTCACCGGCCTGGTGACATGTAGTACATCGGCGCCCTGCTCGGCGAGCGTGCGGGCCACCATCGGACCCGCAATTACATGGGTCGCATCCAGTACCCGCAAGCCGGAAAGCACTCCAGCACAGTCACTTTCGTTATCCGCTGCGGTCCTGCGGCGAGGCGGTGCGTCACCGATCCGCTCCACACGGATCACCGGCTGCCGGTCAAGATGCTGCCCCTGTGGGGTGGTACGCCATTCCTCGGCGGTACGGACCAATCCGGCAGTCGCCCCGGTGGCGTGGATTGCTCCTTCGAGTTCCAGTCCGTCACGGCTGGCAACAGCCTTGGCGATGCTGTCGCGTTCGCAATCGAGTACCTGAAGGACCCGATCGACCTGATTTGGCCTCGCGCTCCCGAGGACCAGATCGATCCAACGACCGTCGTGGGTACGAAAATACGGGTTCATAGGTTCGACGGTCTGTATCGCGCCGTACCCGGCGGCCGGTCTCCAGCCGTCCGAGCGTTTGGTGTGCGCGGCGACATAGAGCGCTTGTGTCGCACGGTGCATATCCACGGTCACGGTCTGCTCGTCACCGCCGATTCGTCGCCAGTACTCAGCGGTCGCTGCCCCGGTCGCGGCCAGAGCGGCCGCGGACGCCGTACTGATCCGGCGGCGGGCGATGCTTCGTTGCTCGGAACCGGTGATCCGGACGCGACCCGTCGAAGTCGGTAGACCCATCAATCCGAGCAAATCCGCGGTGGCCCTCAAACACGTTGCCTGGTCTGCGTGGGACATTGTTCTCAGGCCTCGACGAAGGCGAATGCGTCAAGGCGTGCAGAGACGACAGACCGAGCTTCGGCCATGATCGTCTCCACGACCTCGCGGCAAGTGAGCACCTCGTGGATCAAGCCCTGTGACTGTCCGGCCCACCACATTCCGGCTTCCATATCGCCTTGGCGTAGAACACCGTGACGGCCACGTTCGCCAGAGGCGAGATGGGCAATATCGTCGAAGGTCGTGTCGGGCCGCGAGGAAATTTCGAGAATCTCCTCGGAGACGCTGTTGCGAGCCACCCGAGCAGTGTTGCCGAATTTGCGGAAGACGAGCACCGTGTCGCGCTCGGTGTTGGCGACGATTTGGTCCTTGACCGACTGGTGAACAGGTGCCTCGTGTGTGGCTACGAACCGGGTTCCCATATTGATCGCGTCGGCACCAAGGGCCAGTGCCGCTACCAGTCCGGAGCCGGTCGCGAAGCCGCCCGAGGCAATGATCGGGACGGTGAGCTCCCGGGCAGCGGCTGCGATCAGGATCAGACCGGGCACGTCGTCCTCGCCTGGGTGGCCCGCGCACTCGAAGCCGTCGACGCTCACTGCATCAACTCCCACACTCTGCGCTTTCACCGCATGACGCACAGACACCGCCTTGTGGATTACCTTGACCCCTGCCGCCTTCAGAGTGGGAAGGTAGGGGGCCGGGTTCGCACCTGCGGTCTCCACGACCATGACGCCGCTGTCCACAATCGCGGACAGGTACTCGTCGTACGGGACTGGCTTGACCGTCGGCAGGATGGTCAGATTTACCCCGAATGGGCGGTCGGTCATCTCCTTGCACCGGCTGATCTCGTCGGCCAGCGCCTGCGGCGTCGGTTGTGTTAGGGCTGTCAGGAAGCCAAGGGCGCCGGCTTCGGCCACCGGGGCAATGAGGTCGGCGGTACCGACCCCCGTCATTCCGCCACAGACTATGGGTGTGTCGATACCGAAAGTCTGTGTGAATCGGTTGCTGAACATGGCGGTCAGTCCTCGAGGATGTCGATGAGGTTGCCGGTGGCCTCGATGAACTGTTCCACTAGACGGCTGACCACTCCTGCGCAGGTCTCCTGCTTGTTCATCATCCCGACGATCTGGCCGATCGGAGTGGTGAGCACTGCATCCACCTGGTGCTCCACCGCACTGGTCATCGCGTCGCGGACCAGCATGCCTTGCAGCGGTGTCGGCAGGGGCTTCGGGGCGTCTTCGCCCTCCCACGCATCGAACCAGGGGGTGCGCAGCAGACGGACCGACTTGCCCGAGTATGCGCGGGAGACGAGAGTTCCCTCTGAAGTGGCACCCAGGACCCGCTTGAGCAGCTTGGGCGGCAGTTCGCCCTCGACGGTGGCGAGCCAGACCGAGCCGAGCCAGACGCCCTGGGCGCCGAGGGCAAAGGCGGCAGCCATCTGCCGTCCGTCGCCGATGCCACCGGCGGTGAGTACCGGGCGGCCCTCAGCAATATCAACGATCTGAGGAGTCAACACCATCGAAGAGATGTTGCCGATGTGACCACCTGCCTCATGACCCTGCGCGATCAGGATGTCCATGCCTGCCTCGATCTGACGCGTGGCATGACGCGGGCTGCCAACCAGTGCACCCAGCTTGACACCCTGCGCCCGAGCGCGATCAGCGACTTCGGTTGGCGGGGCACCGAGCGCGCTGACCAGGAACTTGACCTCCGGAAATTCCAGGGCGACGTGGGCTAGCTCGGTGAAGTGCTCGGAGGTCAGCATGTGTGCTGAGTACAATCGGGCGCTCTCACCATCGGTCGGCGGCGGCACATCAAATTGGTCGATCAACGCTGCCACAAAAGCGCGGTGCTCCTCGGGCAACGCCTCGTCAACGGCATCCTCGCGAGAGAGAGCCTTGGCAGGGAAGATCAAGTCAACACCGAACGGCTTGCCGCCAGTTTGCTCAACAATCCACTTCAGGTCGATCGCCAGTTCCTCGGCCGAGTGGCGAGAGACGCCCAACACGCCCATCCCGCCGGTTTTGCTGACCGCAGCCACAACGTCTCGGCAGTGGCTGAATGCGAAGATCGGGTATTTGATGTCAAGTTGACGGCACACGTCGATGTTCATCAGTTCTCCCTCACGGAGTTGGTGGTGATTGGGGGAGCGGAGTACATCTCGCGCAGTTGCTGCTTGACGACTTTCCCCGCTGCATTTTTCGGAAGTTCGCCCACGATGTGGATCTCCCGAGGCCTCTTGAAGTCGGCTAAATGGATCAGTAGGTGGCTACGCAGGCCGTCGATCAGCGTGTCGGCCTGACTCGAGTTGCTGGGCACGATCGCTGCACAGGGGACCTCGCCGAGACTGGCATGGGGGATGCCGAAGACCGCAGCCTCACGCACGCCGGCATACGCCAACAATGCAGCTTCGATTTCAACGGGGGCGATGTTGTAGCCTCCCCGGACAATCAGCTCGCGGCGTCGGTCAACGAAGTAGAGGAACCCTTCGGCGTCGTAGCGGACCACGTCCCCCGAGGCGATCCAACCGTCGTCCCCCTTCACCAGTGTCGTTGCTGCGGGGTCCCGGTGATAGCCGCGCATTCCGCTGGGGCCACGAAGGAACAGTTCGCCAGGTTGGTCCGGCCCGACCTCGACACCAGCGGCGTCCAGCACCTTGAACTGTGTGAACCGGCCAGCTGGCCGGCTGCCGATCGACCCCGGACGAAGCTCCGCATAGGCCGGTGGCAGGTAGGTTCCTCCCGGTCCGCCCTCAGTGAATCCGTAGGTTTGCATCAGACCGACACCATGGAGGACTGCGCGCAGGCGCCGGATGACATCCGGCGCCATGGAGGAGCCGCCGTAGTCAAGAATTCGCAGGTTCGAGAGATCATGTTCGTGGAGTGCCGCATGATCCAACCAGAACTGGTAGATCGAGGGTACGGCCACGTAGATCGTGCTGGCGTAGCGCTCGATTCGGGCGAACGTACCGGGAAGGTCGGCCTCGTCGATCACGACATGGGCGCCGGCCCACAGACAAGACAACGCGTTGAAGTGCAGCCCAGCGCCTGACGTGACTGGGAAGGGGCTTTGCAGGACGTCTGCTGAGGTGAGCTCGAAGCAATCGGACCACGCAGCCCCAGCCGCGATCGAGCTCGAATGGGTGTGCTCGACGCCCTTCGGCAGGCCGGTCGTTCCCGAGGTGTAGAGCACCGAAGCGAGGTCCGACTCCTCACCGATCCACAGTGGGGCCGTCGGATCTTGGGGGGACTGAGCGAGTAGTTGTTGCAGCGCTGACAGGTCCAGGACACCTTCCGCCCGGCAGTGGGCGAGCAGATTGCTTACCTCGACGGGTGTCAGGCGGGTGTTCACGGGGACGTTGAATGCTCCGGTTTTGAGTACCGCGTGGTATAGCACGATCGCCGCCAGGCCTTCTGAATTGTCGACAGCCCAGGCCACAGGGTGGCCGGTGACAGCGAGTCCGCGTTCGAGAA
>NZ_DATCVM010000218.1:0-71926 GCF_036566845.1 Williamsia sp. | reverse complement strand
AAAGTATCAGTTCCACAACATGATTGAGACGAATCACCGTCACAACCCGCGACGACAACTCAGCATCGTCACCCGCGACCACCGCCGCATCCCCTGCCAGATCAGACGCTCTGGCGAACATTCCCCCGAAGTCCATGACTCAAGAATACCCGCAAGAAACGATTCGCACAACCTTTCGAACGGACTTATCCATCTGGGCTGCAACATCTTTCATCATCCTGAGCGACGCAAATACTTCAGTGTATCGACAAGGTGTGACATTCATTCTGACACTGCGCCGGACCGAAGTTTGTACGTGCTTGGGTTGACTCGAGCCAGTCGCGAACGGACACACAACAGTCCCGGTTCGAAGGACGTACGTTCTGCGCGGACCTCGGCGTGAGTCAATTGGTGTAGGCGGTATAGCTGTTCACGGTGCTGAACGTGATCTGCGCTGGACCGCATCCACGCCGGAACACCGATTCGATCGGCACGGTCGACGGTTTGGTTTCGCCGAGCCGCGCTGAGTCACCCTGCCGGTTCGCTGACCACGTGATGGCGACCGAGCGGCAGCATCAACGGTTTACCCGATGTCGGATCGACGATGACCTGGCTGTCCAGTCCGAACACCTCCCGGACGTTGTCCTCGGTCAGTACCTCGGCGGGTTCGCCTGCGGCATGGACGTTTCCACCCGCCAATGCGATGAGGTGGTCCGCGTATCGCGCCGCCATGTTGAGGTCGTGCAGCACCATCACGATGGTGGTCCCGCGGTCGTGGTTCAGGTCGGTCAGCAGGTCGAGTACCTCGATCTGGTGACTGACGTCGAGGAACGTCGTCGGTTCGTCGAGCAGTAACACATCCGTCTGCTGTGCGAGAGCCATTGCTATCCATACCCGTTGGCGTTGTCCACCGGAGAGTTCGTCCACCGGCCGATCGGCCAGGGCCGACGTCTCAGTGGCCTCGAGTGCGGCGGCCACGGCTTCGTCGTCGTCGCGGGTCCAGCGGGAGAACAGACCCTGGTGCGGGTGCCGTCCCCGGCCCACGAGGTCCGCAACCGTGATGCCCTCGGGGGTGATCGGCGACTGAGGGAGCAGCCCGAGTGTGCGGGCCAGCTGTTTCGCCGGGGTCTTGTGAACCTCGGTGCCGTCGAGCAGTACCCGACCAGCACGCGGACTGAGCAGGCGCGACATGGACCGCAGCAGAGTCGATTTGCCGCAGGCATTCGCGCCGACGATCGCGGTCACCTTGCCCGGGGGCACCAGTAGGTCGAGCTCGGAGATGACCGTGTGATCGCCATAACCCAACGTCAGATTCTCGACGACGAGTTGGTGTTTGGTTGTCACAGCGAGCCTCCGGCGCGGTTGGTACGGACGATCAAGTAGATGAGGTACGGCGCGCCGAGCACACCGGTGACCACCCCCACCGGATAGCGGGTGTCGAAGGCGAACTGGCCGACGAAGTCGGCAACCAGAACCAAAAGGGCGCCAACCAGAGCGGTCGGGACCAGAAGTGAGCCGTTCGGTCCGACGAGGCGCGCCGCGATAGGACCCGACAAGAAGGCCACGAACGCGATCGGGCCCGTGGCCGCGGTGGCGAAGGCGAGAAGCCCGACGGCGGCGACGATCACGATCAGTCGCGTTCGGTCGACCCGGACCCCGAGCGCCGATGCCGCATCATCACCGAGTTGCGACATCGCGAGATTGCGCGACTGCCCGAGCAGTACCGGCGTCAGCACCACCAGCGCGATCAGCACCGGGATGGCCTGGGTCCACGAGGCGCCGTTGAGACTGCCGGTCAACCACCGCATCGCCTCCTGCTGGTCCCATGCCGCGGCCTGATCCAAGAGGTAGTCGGTGACGCTGTGGAGCATCGCCGCGATACCGATACCGATGAGGATGAGACGGGTTCCGACAACACCACTTCGGAACGAGAGCCCATAGATCAGCACCGCGACCACAAGCCCCGAGGTGATGGCGAAGATCGACACCCCGGTGGCGCTCAGCGACAACGTCACGATCGCGAAGGTGGCTGCGGCACTGGCACCGGCGCTGATCCCGATGATGTCGGGGCTGGCCAGCGGATTGCGCAGCATCGTCTGGAAGGTGATGCCGGCCAGACCGAAGCACAGTCCTGCGGCAACCGCCAGCACTGCCCGCGGGATCCGCAACCGGCCGACGGTGAAGGTCGCGCCCTGGACCTGCTCCCCGAGAATGACTTTGAGGACGTCACCGGGCGGGTAGAAGGTCTTGCCGTACATCAGGGTGATGGAAAAGACTGCCGTGATCAGTACCGCGAGAATCGTGATCACCCAGCGCCGGCGATTGCCACGGACCTTGCGGCTCTTCGCGATGGAATCGGCCGTCACCACGGCTCCGGAAGTCACAGTGCCTGCCGTTCTCACAATGATCCGACCTTCTGCCGACGGACGATATAGATGAAGAAGGGGGCACCGATCAGCGCGGTCAAGATCCCCACGTCGATTTCGGAGGGGCGCGCAACTATCCGGCCGATGACATCGGCCACGGTGAGCAATACAGCACCGGCAACTGCCGAGTACGGCACCAACCACCGGTAGTCGACGCCGACGATCAACCGGCAGGCATGTGGGATCACAAGTCCGACAAAGGCGATGGGACCGGCAACAGCTGTCGCCGCACCACAGAGGATGATCGCGCCGACGGAGGCCCCACCGCGGACGAGGGCAACACGTTCACCCAGTCCGGCGGCCAGGTCGTCGCCCAATGCGAGCGAATTGAGTCCACGTGCCGACGCCATCGAGATCAGGAATCCGACGATCAGGAAGGGCAGAACCTGCTCGATGCTGGAATAGGTGGCGCCGCCCACGCCGCCGACCCGCCATGACTGGACGGTGTCGGCGACATCGTTGCGGCCCAGGACAATTGCCGTCACGAATGACACCAGCGCCGCCGACGTGGCCGCACCCGCGAGCGCCAGTTTCAGCGGCGTGGCCCCACCGCGGCCGAGGGACCCCACACCGTAGACGAAGACCGCCGCCGCGGCGGCACCGAGAATGGCGATCCAGATGTAGCTGGACGCCGCGGCCAGCCCGAAATAGCTGATCCCGATGACCACAGCGAGTGATGCGCCCATGTTCACGCCCAGGATTCCCGGGTCGGCCAACGGGTTTCTGGTCACGCCCTGCATGACCGCACCCGCCACACCCAGGCCGGCACCGACAAGCATCGCCAGAAGCGTTCGCGGGATCCGCTTTTCGACCGCCGCCTGGTTCATGCCGTCGGCATCGCCGGCGAGGACGGCGAATACGTCCGACCAGTCGACGTCGCGTGATCCGACCTTGATCGACAGGATCGCCACGCCGAGCAGCACCACGGTGACCGCCAGAAAGCCGAACGCTCTCACCCGTCTCGGGCGCCGCACGATGGCGACGCCCGATACGGACTGCTGCGAAGTACTCTGTGTCACTTGGACTTGTCTGCTGCTTCCGCGAGCATCGCGACGTAGTCGTCCAGGACCCAGGAGATCGACAGCGGAGTCGGGTTCGCGGCGGTTCCCAGCGGGGTGCTGGGCAAGGCGACGATGGCGCCGCCGGCGACCGCAGGCATCTGGGACAGCAGCGGATCAGCCTTGAGCGTCGACACCAGAGTGTCGTCGCCGTAGGTCACGATGATGTCGACGTCGTTCAGCCCGTCGATCTGCTCGGCGCTGCGCGTCAACGAGAACGCGTCCGTTTCGGCCGAGGCCGTGGCGATGCTGGCCGGTGTCTGCAACCCGAGGTCTTCGAAGAACATGGCCCGGGTGTCGTGGGTGGTGTAGAAGCTGACCTCACTGAGGTCGGTGGCGTCCACGTGCGTCAGGAACATCACCGACTTATCCTGCAGCTGAGGGGCTTTCGCAGCTGCAGCGGAGATTTCTGCCTGGAGGTCGGCGACGAGGGCCTGCCCTTCCGCCTCCATCCCCATACCCTTGCTGTTCAGCTCGATCATCTTCTGCCAGGGAGTGCCCCACGCAGTCTCGGGGTATGCCACCACCGGCGCGATCTCACTGAGGGTGTCGTAGTCCTCCTGGGTCAGCCCGGAGTAGGCGGCCAGAATGACATCGGGATTCGTGTCGGCCACGGCCTCGAAGTCGACGCCGTCGGTCTCGTCGAACAGCACCGGAGCTTCGCCGCCCAGCTCGTCGAGTTTCTCGCTGACCCACGGCAGCATGCCGTCGCCGTCATCGTCGCCGAAGTTGGCGGCCGCCATGCCCACCGGGACCACACCGAGCGCCAGCGGCACTTCCTGGTTTGCCCAGTTGACGGTGGCGACTCGCTCCGGCTTCTCCGTGATGGTCGTGGTTCCGAGCGCGTGCTCGATGGTGATCGGGGTGAAGTCACCGTCGCCGCCGTTGTCGTCAGAGGACGACGAACAGGCCGCGAGCCCGACCGTGAGCAGCGCTGCCGCCGCGAATGCCACCAGCTTGGGTGCGCGAGACATTGTTCCCTTTCGGTTCATGGATACAGGCATCCACCGGCGGGCCCACCGGGTTACCGAACAATGTCGGTAAGGATTACCTAAGAGAGGCTAGATTGCGACGCTTGCGATTGCAACCAAGCAAATCAGACACTGTTTGTCGCGAAACGGACAAACCATGAGCCGCGAATCAGCGGCGTCACAGCTCCCGGAATCGTCCCGGGCTGATCCCGGTGACCCGGCGAAACGCGGTTCCGAAGGCGCTGACCGATCGGTAGCCGACCCGGGGAGCGACCTGTTCGATCGCATGTCCCTGGGACAGCAAGGTGATCGCGTGCTGAACGCGCGCGGTGACCACCCACCGCGTGAAACCCAGGCCGGTCTCGGCATCGAAGGCCCTCGTGATGGTGCGCGCACTGACGCCGAGGCTTCGGGCCCACTCCCCCAACTGCGTTTCGTCGGCCGGATCCGCCTGAACGCGGGCGACGATCGGCGCGAGCAATGGCGACTCCGGAACATGCAGCAACAGTTGATGTGGCGCCGGCCTCAACACATCGAGGACCATCGCCTCGGTGGTCGACCGCGACACGTCGTCGAGGTCGTCGGCGCCGAGCCGGTCGAGCAGCAGCCGGAGCAACGGAGAGACCTCGACGGCCACCGGGTCGGCCGAGATGGACGGGACCTCCCGAATACTGAATTGCACTGAGCGCAGCGCGGTCCCGGCGGGAGTCCAGCCAGAGTGCAGTACCCCGGCCGGTATCCAGAGGCCGATGGTGGGTGTGATCGTCCAGACGCGGCTGCCGACGGTGGTCGACGACGATCCCTTGGCACTCCAGAGCAGTTCGTGTGTCGGATGGGAATGTTCTTCCCAGTGGGTGTCTCGTGAGATGACCTCGTACATGCCCGCGATGACAAACGGGACCTCGATGGCGCCCGCCTCGTAGACGGGCAGGCTCCGCTTGTCGACCGCGTCAGCCGCGCGAACATCTTGGATGGACACCCGGCCAGATTAGATGCCTTCGCCGACGGACGGGAAGCATCACCCCTGGCGGTCGATCATCTCCATCTGTGCCGGGGCCAGATGTTGCAGTCCGGCATGCGCCAGCGCGGTCGCGAACTCCCCGACATCGGCCGGAGGCAGCGACAGCGCCAACGCCTGGCGGCCGCCGTGGATCGCGATGCCCGCCAACATCGACGCCAGCAACTCGGCGCTCTGCGCGGGCGGCGGAAGCTTGCGCTGTGTGTAATACGCCCTGATACGTACCGCGATCTGGCCCGAGATGCTCTGCATCAGGTCGTCGCGGACCTCGGCGGCCGGTCCCGACGCGGTGTCTCCGAACAGCAACCCGAAACCGGACGGATGCTCGGTGGCGTAATGGAAGAACGCGAGCATGTCCGCGCGCACCTGCTCCTCCATCGGCAGCCCGGCTGCCGATTCGTAGGCCTCGAAGAGCCAGCCGCGCAGCTTCCCGGCCTCGCGTTCGAGGGCGGCACGGTAGAGCCGTTCCTTGCTTCCGAAATGCGCGTAGAGCGTGGGCTTCGTCGAATTCGCCCGTTCGGCAATCGCTTCCATCGATGTCGCGTGGTAACCGGTGAGGTCGAAGACGTCCCGCGCCGCATCGAGAAGCAATTCATCACTCGGACGATTGCCGTTGCTGCGGCGGGTCGATCCGCCTACCGCGGAATGCAGGGCCCTGGCCATCGGCGCAGTGTATTGCACGAACGCCGTCCACAACCAGAGTTTGACCGATGAGTAAAGCTCTGTTTCCATCAAGTGACGCCGCCACCATGTGCGCAGTTTCGTCCGCGACCACAGAGAACGGGAGTATCAAGGAACCATGCACCTCAAACTCAGCGACGAAGATGTTGCCTTCCGCGAGGAACTGCGTACCTTCTTCACCACCGAAATCCCCAAAGAAATCCGTGAGCGCGCAGCCGCCGGCACCTCGATCTGGCCCGACGACATGGTCGCCGTGCAGCGCAAGCTCAACGAACACGGTCTGGCGGTTCCGAAGTGGCCGGTCGAGTGGGGTGGCAAAGACTGGACCCCGGTGCAAAAGCACATCTGGCAGAACGAGATGAATCTCGCGTCCGTCCTGGAGCCGTTGGCCTTCAACGCCGACATGGTCGGACCGGTGATCGCCAACTTCGGCTCGCAGGAGCTCAAGGAGCGTTTCCTGCCGCCGACGGCAAACCTCGACATCTGGTGGTGCCAGGGGTTCTCCGAGCCCGAGGCCGGATCCGACCTGGCCTCCCTGAAGACCAGGGCAGTCCGCGACGGCGACCACTACGTGGTCAACGGCCAGAAGACCTGGACGACGATGGCGCAGTACGCCGACTGGATCTTCGCATTGGTCCGCACCGATCCCGATGCGCCAAAACGCCAGGCGGGCATCAGTTTTCTGCTCATCGACATGAAGACACCGGGGATCACCGTTCGGCCCATCCAGCTCATCGACGGCGGTTTCGAGGTCAATGAGGTCTTCTTCGAGGACGTCCGGGTCCCGGTCCAGAACCTCGTCGGCGAAGAGAACGCCGGCTGGAGCTACGCGAAATTCCTTCTCGGCAACGAGCGGGCCGGGGTCACCCGCGTCGGCATCACCAAGAACCGTCTCGCCCGCGCCAAGGAACTGGCCGCGACGATCCCGTCCGGTGAAGGAACCCTCCTGCGGGATCCACTGTTCGCCGCGCGTCTGGCCGAACTCGAGAACGAGCTGCTGGCATTGGAGCTCACGCAGATGCGGGTTGTCGCCTCCTCTGCGAACGGAAAACCCGACCCGGTCTCGTCGGTCCTCAAACTGCGCGGCAGTGAGTTGCAACAGGCCTCGACCGAGCTGCTCGCCGACATTGCCGGCGTCGATTCACTGGCGGTGAACGCGGCCGACATCGGCTCTGCCTCGTGGGCTCAGGAAACGGTCCCCACCTACCTCAACTACCGCAAGGTGTCGATCTACAGCGGTTCGTCCGAGGTTCAGCGCACCATCATCGCGTCCTCCATCCTCGGGCTGTAGCCCGCCCGCACACCTGCAAAGGACCACCGAAACCATGGATTTCGAATACAACGAAGAACAGACGATGCTGCGTGACACCACGCGCGACGTGCTGTCCAAGTTCTACGACCTCGAGAAGCTCCGTGAGGTCACCGACACCGACCTCGGCTGGAGCCGCAACCTCTGGAAGTCGTTGGGCGAGATCGGGATTCTCGGCCTGTCTTTCAGCGAGGAAGACGGTGGGATGGGAGCCGGCCCGGAGGAGATGAGCGCTGTGCTCGGCGAATTCGGCCGCGCGCTGGCACCCGAACCGCTCCTCGACGCGGTCATCGTTCCCGGCGGACTCATCGCCGACACGGGCAGCGCGGAGCAGAAGTCGAAATACCTGCCCGCGCTCGCCGCCGGTGAACTGCTGGCCGCATTTGCGCATCAGGAACCGGGAGACCGCTGGCCGAACGCCGCGGTGGCAACCACCGCGACACCGGCCGGCGACGGCTACACGCTGACCGGCACCAAGAACCCGGTGCTGCACGGCGACTGCGCCGACCTCCTGGTCGTCACCGCGCGCCTCGACGGCGACATCCGACTCTTCCTGGTGGATGGTGATGCAACCGGCATCGCACGCACTCCGTTCCGCACCCACGATTCGCGGCGCGGAGCCCAGATCGACCTGCAGGACGCGCCAGCGACACTGCTCGATTCGGGTGACACCGCCACCGCCCTGACCCGCAGCGAAGTGGTCGCCCAGGTCGGGTTGTGTGCCGAAGCCGTCGGGGCGATGGACGAAACACTGCGGCTGACGGCCGAATATCTGAAGCAGCGCAAGCAGTTCGGGGTGCCACTCGCCAAGTTCCAGACACTGACGCAGCGCGCCGCCGACATGTACGTCCTGGTCGAACTCGCCCGGAGCATGAGCCTGTACGCGACGGTGACCCTGGCGGACGGCGACATCGATCCGGTCATCGCCTCGCGTGCCAAACTGCAGATCAGCCGGTCGGCGCGCAAGGTCGGGCAGGAAGCGATCCAGATGCACGGCGGTATCGGGATCACCGCCGAGTATCCGGTCGGCCACTACGTGAGTCGGCTACTGGCAATCGAACACACTCTCGGTGGCAGCGCGGAACATCTGCGTACCCTGTCCGAGCGCATCGCGGACTATGACAAGATCCTGATCGGATAGTGACAACGTTCATTGACGAGTCCGGTTGACGGGTTCGTCGACCAGAGCACATCAGGAGAACCATGGCTGCCCCCTTGCTCGAAGCATCCACCGAGATCAAAGCCTCGGCCGAACAGGTCTGGAAGGTGGTGTCCGATCTGAAGCGGATGGGTGAATGGAGCCCGCAGTGCCGCAAGATCATCGTTCGCGGCGGTGGACCGGTCACGCTCGGGACCAAGACCATCAACGTCAACAAGCGCGGACTGCTGGTCTGGCCGACCACCGCCAAGGTCGTCCGCTTCGAGCCGAACAAGGAGATCGCCTACAAGATCGCCGAGAACGGCACCGTCTGGAGTTTCACGATCACCCCCGCCGACGACGGGGTGAAGCTCACCGAACGCCGGGAAGCCCCCAACAACACCACCAAGGTCTCGCAGTTCCTCATCAACCTCGCCATGGGTGGCGAGAAGCCCTTCGATGCCGAGATGGTCGACGGGATGAATCAGACACTGACGAAGATCAAACTCACCGTCGCCTGACCCCCGCCCGGGCCGATCAGAGTTTCTCGAGCAGTGCGGGCAGGTCCGCGATCGAGTCGATGACATGGTCGGGGACCTGCCCGAACTCGTCGGCGTTCAAGGCGTCGAGCTGTTCGGGCCGGAACTTGCCGGTGCGGACCAGGACGCCGATCATGGCGGCCTTCTGCGCACCGAGGACGTCACCGTGGATGTCGTCGCCGACCATGATCACCTCGCCGGGATCTCCGACTCCGAGCATCTCCACCGCATGACGGAATCCCAGCGGCGACGGCTTCCCGATGGCCGGGATCTTCTTTCCGGTCGCCTTCTGCAGACCCTCCAGATAGATGCCGGTATCGATCTTGGGGCCCGAGGCCGTCGACCACGACATCGACCGGTGCATCGAGATCGCGGGGACGCCGTCGATCATCCAGGCCAGGGCCTGTGAGAGCAGCTCATGGGTGAACGAGGGTCCGGCGCCTCCGAACACCAGCACCTCGGGGTCATCGGAGACGACGTTGATACCGTCCATGTCCTCGGAGATCGGGCCTTCGTTGAGCACCACCACCCGCTTGCCCTCGTGACGGGACCGCAGGTATTCGGCGGTGAGCACCGCCGCGGTCAAGATCTCACGGGCTTCCACATCGAAGCCGCCACGGATCAGTGTCTGCGCGATCTCATTCCTCGACTTGGATGTGGTGTTGGTCAAGAACATCCGGGGTATCCCGGATTCGGTGATCGATTCCAACGCTTCGACAGCGCCGGGCAGCGGCTCCCACGAAGTGACGATCACCCCGTCGATGTCGAGTAGCAACCCTTCAGCCATGACTAAAAAGCTAGTCCTGCCGCCGCGCGGACGCACGGTGGGATGGCAGCTTGCTGACAGGCGCCCTTCCGGTCCGGCATGCTTGGCGTCATGGCCGATCAACGCGCACCCAGCTTTTCGACATTGTCCAAACGAGTGACCGGCCTGATGACTCGCGCACATTCCGATCTCGCCGATGTGGTCGCGCTGCCGTCGGTGCACATCGACCCGGACAAGCGCGACGACTGCCGGGCCAGCGCGGCCTGGGTCCGCGGCGCGTTCTCCGATGCCGGCATCGACTCGCTCGTGATGGACACCGTCGACGGAAGTCAAACGATCCTCGGCTTCGTACCCGGACCGCCCGGAGCCCCCATCGTCCTGCTCTACTCGCACCACGATGTCCAGCCGTCCGGGCCCGAGCATCTCTGGGACAGCTCTCCGTTCTCGCTGACCGAACGTGACGGCCGCTGGTACGGACGCGGATCGTCGGACTGCAAGGGCAACCTGGTCGCCATCCTCACGGCGCTACGCGCTCTCGATCCGCTCCCGCCGGTGGGGATAAGAATCGTCATCGAGGGTTCCGAGGAAGCCGGCGGCGAAGGGCTCGATCACCTGGCCCGGACACGCCCCGAGCTCTTTGCGGCCGACATGATCCTGATCTGCGACACCGGCAACGTCGCACCCGGCGTGCCCACCCTCACCACCAGCCTGCGAGGCATGGCCGCGGTGAAGGTGTCCGTGGAAACGCTTGCCTCCGAGGTCCATTCCGGCCAGTTCGGCGGCGGTGCCCCCGATGCCCTGGCCGCGTTGATCGCCGGCCTGGCCACACTGCGCGACGCAGACGGCAACACCACCATCGACGGACTGACCAGCGACCAGGCCTGGCCCGGCGCGGCCTACGACCCACTGCAGTTCCGGGCCGACTCGACCACACTCGACGGCGTCGACCTCATCGGTTCGGGATCCCCTGCCGAGATGGTGTGGGCCCGCCCCGCGGTGACCGTGATCGGCCTCGACGCACCCCCGACGGCCGGAGCCCCGGCCGCGATCAACCCGCGGGCGGCGGCGCAGCTGAACCTTCGCGTGCCACCCGGCACCGACCCCGACGAGGCCGCAGCCGCCCTGGAAAAGCATCTGCACAAACACATTCCGTGGCATGCGCGGGTGGACGTCGAGATCGGCGCAACCGGGGCCCCGTTCTCCGCCGTCACCACCGGACCCGGCTACACCGCCCTCACAGCGGCGATGTCCAAGGCCTACGGCAAACCCGTCGTCGAGTCAGGGCAGGGTGGATCGATTCCGCTCTGCACCGTGCTCGCGGAGATCTGCCCGCAGGCCGAGATCGCGCTCCTCGGCGTCGAGGAACCCGGATGCCGGATCCACGCACCGAACGAGAGTGTCGATCCCGACGAGATCGCCAAAACCGCACTGTCCCTTGCCCTTTTCCTTTCGACGTACGGAGCCCAGAACTGATGCGCAGTGTTTCCGATCATCAGGATGCGGTCGCAGCCCTGTTCCTGGCACCACGTGTTGTCACAGTGCCCGCCGCGTCCGCACTCGGCCGGGTGCTCGCGCAGGACATCGACGCCCCGATCACCTTGCCGGGCTTCGACAACTCGGCCATGGACGGTTACGCCGTCCGTGCCGAAGACATCACCGCCGCCACGCAGACGGCTCCGGTGACCCTGCCGGTGGCCGCCGACATCCCGGCCGGGCGGACCGACGAACTCACCCTGGCGCCGGGAACCGCACACCGCATCATGACCGGGGCACCGATGCCGTCCGGCGCGGACGCGGTGATCCAGGTGGAACGGACCGACGGCGGCACCGAGCAGGTGCAGATCTTTGCCGCGGCCCCGGTGGGCACGGCCATCCGCCGAGCGGGTTCCGACATCGGCATCGGCGTCCGCGCCCTGCCCGCCGGGCGTGTCTTGCGGGCCCCTCAGCTCGGCCTCGCCGCCGCACTGGGCCTGGCCGACCTTCCGGTCTACGCGCCGCTGCGAGTGCTGGTGCTCTCCACCGGCAGCGAACTGGTCCCGGCCGGCACACCGCTGGAGTTCGGGCAGATATACGAGTCGAATGGCGCCATGCTGACCGCGGCGGCCATCGAGGCCGGCGCCCACGCCACCCAGGTGCATTTTGTGCCCGACGACGTCACCGAGTTCCGGGCCCGTCTCGACAGCTACATCGACGGCGAAGAGGAGCCCGGCGTCGACCTCATCATCACCTCCGGCGGAGTCAGCGCCGGAGCCTACGAGGTCGTCAAGGACGCCCTCACCGGCGAGGGCGTCGACTTCGTGAAGGTTGCGATGCAGCCGGGGATGCCTCAGGGTTGCGGCACCTACACCAGCGCCGGCGGCAACCCGGTCCCGATCATCACGTTGCCGGGCAATCCGGTCAGCGCGCAGGTGTCGTTCGAGGTGTTCGTCCGCCCGCCGCTGCGCTCGGCGATGGGATTACCCGCCGCGCGCCGAACCGTTGCGGCATCGGTCACTGAAGCCTTCACCTCGCCCCGCGGAAAGCGACAATTCCGGCGCGGCGAGCTCGCCGTCACCGACGGACTCGCACAGGTTCGGCCCATCGGCCCGCCCGCCTCACACCACCTCGCGTACATGGCATCGGCCAACGTCCTGTTGGACATCTCCGCCGACGCCGAAAAGGTCGAAGCGGGCAGTACAGTCGAAGTACTGATACTCGAAGAACTATGACCAACGAGCAACGGCACCGCCTGGGACCTGCAGAAACGTGGACATCAACGGCACCGACCGCGGCCCTGAGCGTTCGCCTGCAACAATAGCCGCCATGGCCAGACGCCCCACTCCGACAGACGCCGAGCCGAGTACCGGTCTGGCTCACATCGCCGATCTCATCCGCGAGACAGTGCCGCCCCTACACCGCGCGGGGATCCCATTCGTGGCGGTACCCGCCGCGATCGCTGTCGCCGGACGCAGGCACGGATGGATCCGGACCCCGGCCACCGTCGCCGCACTCGCGACCGCCGCATTCTTCCGCCACCCGTCCCGGGTGCCGCCGAATGCGCCCGGTGCCGTTGTCGCCCCGGCCGACGGTCAGGTGGCCCTGGTCGATCACGCGGCACCACCGGCCGAATTGGGACTCGGTGACACCCCGCGCCCCAGGGTCTCGATCTTCCTGTCGGTGTTCGATGTGCATGTTCAGCGGATTCCCGTCGCCGGCAAGGTCGAGGCGATCGAATACCGGTCGGGGTCCTTTCTCAGCGCCGATCTCCCCGCTGCCAGCGATGCCAACGAACGCAACTCGATGTTGATCCGCACCGACGACGGCGCCGAGCTCGCGGTGGTCCAGATCGCCGGACTCCTGGCCCGCCGGATCGTCTGCGATGCCCGGCCCGGCGATCAGGTCACACTCGGCGACACCTACGGTCTGATCCGGTTCGGATCCCGGGTCGATCTCTACCTCCCTGAGGGCACCCGCCCGCTGGTTGCCGTCGGGCAACGTGCGGTGGGCGCGGAAACCGTCCTGGCGCAATTGAAATGATCGCATCCGGACGGGGCGACACGAAGCGTTCGGCCTCCCGACAACTCACCGCCACCCCGCACCGCCGACGGCCCAGTCGAGCCGGAACCCTCAACACCGGCAAGTTGCTGGTGCCGTCGGCGTTCACGGTGCTCGCGATCTGCGCGGGGTTGTCGGCCACCAAGTTCGCACTCGACGGCCGCGTGGATCTGGTCGTCGCGATGATCGCGGCCGCAGCATTGCTCGACGGTGTGGACGGCCGGATCGCCCGTCTGCTCGGCGCGACAACCAAGATCGGCGCCGAACTCGATTCGCTCGCCGATGCCATCAACTTCGGTGTCACGCCCGCACTTGTGCTGTACGTGTTGATGTTGGAGGGCAACGACGTCGGCTGGCTGCTGGCGTTGATCTACTGCTGCGCAATCGTTTTGCGTCTGGCGCGGTTCAACACCCTGATCGACGACGATGACCGTCCGCAGTACACCAAGGATTACTTCGTCGGCGTGCCCGCTCCGGCAGCGGCGCTGATCGCGATCATGCCCGTCGCCCTCGATCAGCAGTTCGGCAGCGGATGGTGGACGTCGGACGCGTTTGTCGGCGGGTGGATGACCTTCACCGCGCTCCTCGCGGTGAGCCGCATACCCACCGCTTCGCTGAAATCGTTTGCCGTACCACCCAATGCGCTGGTGCTCGTACTCATCGGCGTGGCACTGTTCGCTGCCGCACTGGTGACCTATCCGTATGCACTGATGTTGGCCGCCATCGCGCTCTACCTGCTCCACATCCCCTTCGCGTGGCGCACCAAACGCTGGGTCGCCAGCCGCCCCGAGACGTGGGATTACCATCCTCGCGAACGGCGTGCCGAGCGCCGCGCGATCCGGCAGGTGCGTCGCGGTCGACCGACGAAATCCGCGGCCCGCCTCGGGTTGAGGCGCCCGGGGCCCTGATACCGGTAGTTTTGCGTCTGTGACATCCGAATCCGCGTCCGCTGATCCCGCCCAGTCCGGATCACCGCAGCTGACTTTGACCGCACGGCTCAACCTGTCGGCAGCAGAAGCCCGGCGCGGCATCGTCCGGGTGCACCCCGAAGTACTGGCCGGCCTGGCGTTGCGCGAATGGGATGGCGTCGCGGTCATCGGGTCGCGGACCACCACCGCGGTGATCGCCGCAACCGCACAGTCCGAGCCCACCGGTATCGCCCTGCTCGACGAACTGACCCTGTCGAACGCCGGGATCAAGCCTGACGCACCCGTGGTGCTCGCGCCCGCAGTCGTCCACGGCGCCACCCGCATCGTTGTCCGGGGTTCGTCGCTCACGTCGGAATCGGTGGACGAACGAACGCTGAGGCGGGCGCTGCTCGGCAAGGTGGTCTCCGTCGGCGACGTGGTCTCCCTGCTCCCCCGCGAACTCGGACCCGACTTCGCGACCTCGGAGGCCACCCGCACATTAGCCCGGTCCGTCGGCATCACCTGGACCAACGAACTCCTGACGATCGTCGCCGCCGAACCCGGTGGCCCGGTCAGTGTGCAGCCGGACACCGCCGTCCTTTGGGCGGACGGAACGAACGCCCCCGCACCTGCGGCAACCGCCGCACCGCCCGCGCGACCCCGCATCCAGACCCCGAGCACACCGGCGCCCGCGGTCCGCCGCGTCGATGAACTCGTCGGTGTGGATACGCAAGTCGGCAAACTCACCGAGTGGATCGGTCTCGCCCTCGACAACCCGGAACTGCTCACCACGCTCGGCGCCCAGGCCCGCCTCGGGGTGCTGGTCACCGGCCCACCCGGTGTGGGCAAGGCGACGGTGACCCGGGCGGTGTGCGCAGACCGCAACCTCATCTACCTCGACGGCCCGCTCACCGGGGCCCTGGAGTCGTCCGGACGGCTTGCCGCGGTCAAAGATGCTGTTGATCAACTCATCTCATCATCCGACAAACGCGGATCGGGCCTGCTCATCAGTGACGTCGAAGCACTGCTGCCGACCGAACCCGACCCCGTGTCGGCCCTGATACTCGACGCCCTGCGTACCGCGATCACCTCGCCGCGGGTCGCGCTGATCTGCACCAGCTCACGGCCGGAGAACCTCGACACCCGTCTCCGCGACCCCGATCTCTGCGATCGGGAACTGTCGATCGGCCTGCCGGACAGCAAGATCCGACGCGGACTGCTCACCGCGTTGCTCGCCAAGGTCCCGACCGAGACCATCGATCTCGGCGACATCGCCTCCCGGACACCCGGCTTCGTCGCCGCCGACCTCGCCGCCCTGACCCGCGAAGGGGCGTTGCGGGCCGCCGCGCGGAGTGCGCGAGATGGCAAGCCTCCCAAGCTGATCGAATCCGATCTCAGTGGTGCGCTCGAGGTGATCCGGCCGGTGTCCCGGTCGGCCTCGCCCGAGGTCGCGGTCGGGGGCATCACCCTCGACGACGTCGGCGACATGGTCGAGACCAAGCAGGCCCTGACCGAGGCCGTTCTCTGGCCGCTGCAGCATCCCGACACGTTCACCCGGCTCGGCGTCGATCCACCCCGCGGCGTGTTGCTCTACGGCCCGCCCGGTTGCGGTAAGACGTTTGTGGTGCGCGCCCTCGCCGCCTCCGGACAGCTCAGCGTCCACAGCGTCAAAGGCGCCGAACTCATGGACAAGTGGGTCGGCAGTTCCGAGAAGGCCGTCCGCGACCTGTTCGACCGCGCCCGCGAATCCGCACCGTCGCTCATCTTTCTCGACGAGATCGACGCGCTGGCCCCGCGCCGCGGACAGTCGTCCGATTCCGGCGTCGGGGATCGGGTGGTCGCGGCGCTGCTCACCGAACTCGACGGCGTCGAACCGTTGCGTGACGTCGTTGTCCTCGGCGCCACCAACCGGCCCGACCTGATCGACCCCGCCCTCCTGCGGCCCGGCCGGCTCGAACGACTGGTGTTCGTACCGCCACCGGACGCCGACGCCCGCGGCGACATCCTGCGCACCTCGAGCAAGTCAGTACCGCTGGCAGACGACATCGATCTCGACGAACTTGCGGTCGACCTCGACGGATACTCCGCTGCCGATTGTTCGGCACTGCTGCGCGAGGCGGCCCTGGCCGCCATGCGCCGCAACATCGACGCGGCCACCGTGACAGCCGAGGATGTGGCCTCGGCCAGGGCGAAGGTTCGCCCCTCCCTCGACCCCGATCAGGTCGAGAATCTGCGGCAGTACGCCGACAAACGCGCCTGAGGACCGGCAATTAAGTCAAAACGTTGACACGCTGACCTCGTTGATGGAAATGTGCTGAGCGAGTGATCAGCATTTCTCCGAATCGTCGGCTCCGAGCGCGACCCGACGGTCAATCGATCTCGAAAGGGTTGGTGCACGATGGCGGGACGCATGGAGGGCAAGGTCGCCTTCATCACAGGGGCGGCGCGTGGGCAAGGGCGGAGCCACGCAGTGCGTTTGGCACAGGAAGGCGCCGACATCATCGCCGTCGACATCTGTGGCCCGATCTCTGACGCCGATGCGGTCATCGCGGAGTCAACGCCCGAAGACCTCGCCGAAACAGTCAAGCTGGTGGAGGACCTCGATCGGCGAATCGTCGCAACACAGGCGGATGTGCGTGACTTCGACGCCGTGAAAGCCGCCGTCGACAACGGTGTTTCCGAGCTCGGCCGACTCGACGTCATCGTGGCCAACGCCGGCATCGGCAACGGCGGCGACACCCTCGACGAGACCAGTGAACGGGACTGGGACGAGATGATCGCCATCAACCTGTCCGGCGTGTGGAAGTCTGTGAAGGCCGGTGTGCCACACCTGAAAGCAGGCGGCAACGGCGGCTCGATCATCCTGACCAGCTCGGTCGGCGGACTCAAGGCCTACCCCAACACCGGTCACTACATCGCCGCCAAACACGGCGTTGTCGGACTCATGCGCAGCTTCGCCGTCGAACTCGGCGAGCACTCGATCCGCGTCAATACTGTGCACCCGACCAATGTGAACACGCCGATGTTCATGAACGAGGGAACGATGAAGCTGTTCCGCCCCGACCTGGAGAACCCGGGCCCGGACGACATGGCACTCGTCGCAAAGTTCATGCACGTCCTGCCGATCGGCTGGGTCGAACCCGAAGACATCAGCAATGCGGTGCTGTTCCTGGCGTCCGACGAGGCTCGCTACATCACCGGCCTGACCATGACCGTCGACGCCGGCAGCTGCCTCAAGTAATTCAGACCGATGTCCGGAAGAATCCACGAGCGACGTTCATCTCTCGTGGATTCTTCGCTCTCTGTGCGACATCCTCCGTGTGACGAAAGGCCGCCGATGGTTGACATCACAACCGCAGACTTCTTCAGCGATCCCGCGCTCGCGGACGACCCGTATCCGTATTTCGACCAATTGCGGTCGCGATGCCCGGTGCACCCCATCGCCATGCCGCGGGTCATGGCCGTCACCGGTTATGAAGAAGCCATCGAGGTCTACCGCGACCCCGAAGTGTTCTCTGCCTGCAATTCCGTCGCCGGGCCCTTTCCCCCGTTGGAGGGCCAACCCGCCGGTGACGACATCAGCGACTACGTGGAGCAGAACCGGGAACACTGGTTCTTCTTCGAATACCTGATCACCATGGACGGCGGGGCCCACGAGAAGGAGCGGGGCCTGCTTCGTCGGATCATGACCCCCCGCCGGCTGCGGGAGAATGCCGAAGCGATGTCGGCCATCGCCGACCAATGTCTCCTCGAGGGTGTCCGCGCCGGCGCCTGCGAAGTCATCGCGGACTACTCGCGGCCGTTCACCACACTGGTCATCGCGGACCTGCTCGGCATGCCCGACGAGGACCGGGTGAACCTGCGAATGAGCAACTTCAACGCCAAGGTTGTTGGCGCCCTGGGCAGTTCAGAAACCATCGAGACCAATCTGCTGCAGTACTGCGAAGATCGATTCCTGGAGTACGTCGTCGATCGTCGGGCCAATCCACGTGACGACGTGCTCACCCAACTCGCAAACGCCACCTACCCGGACGCGTCGACACCGGAACCCGACGTGGTCGTCCGGCTGGCATCGTTCCTCTTCGGGGCCGGCCAGGACACCACCGCACGCTTGATCGGTTCGGCGCTGCGCATCATCGCCGAAGACCAAGAACTCCAATCGAAGCTGCGCGCCGACACCACACTCATCCCGGCCTTCATCGAGGAAACCCTCCGCCTGGAGAGCCCCACGAAGAGCGACTTCCGGTTCACCAAGACAGCCGTCAATCTCGGCGGAGTCGACGTCCCACCCGGGACCACGATGATGGTGCATCCCGGCGCTTGCAACCGCGACACCCGCAAGTTCGAGAACCCGGACGAGTTCGATCTCGATCGTGAGAGACCTTCCTGCTCCGCGGCCTGTCCGAGCTCCACCTGCTGTTCACCCCACCGGCGGAGTGATGATCATGACCTCACCACCGTTGAGAGTCACCGTGGACGAGGATCGCTGCGAAGGCCACGCCCTGTGTGTCGAGTCAGCTCCCGACGTCTTCGATATCGGCGACGACGACCTCGCCATCTGGGACGAGCATCCTCCGGCAGGCACCGAGAAGTCGGTCCGCGCCGCGATCGCGGCCTGTCCTCGTCAGGCGATCAGCATCTCCACATCGCCCTGAAAAGCTACGACTGCGACACCTGATAGGTGATCGCCGTCGGGCCGCTGACCGATGCCTCGGTCGTACCAATCACCACCGTGTAGCGCTTGCCTTCCGCCTCGGTGACAAAACCCTTCACCGACTCTGCGCCCTCCTGGCGCTGGAACTGTTCGGTGAAGCCGGCGTCGAGGAGTTGCGTCGAGGCGTTGTCGAAGGGATCTCCGGCATCGGCCCGGCCGGCGATGGTGAGGTTCCAGCCCTCTTTGGCCGTCCCGCCGACCGCGAGCACCGCGCCCTCGATCACCGGAACCTGGGACGGAAAGTCAGCGGGCAGGGCCAACGATCCGCCGGTCGTCGAATCGGCCTCCGTGTCATCGCTGCCACATGCCCCCAACAGCAAAACCAGACCCGCCAGAATCAGCATCACAACCACCCGCACCCGAATCATGCGATCAGACTAGGGGGTGAGGTCGCCGACTGTCCCATCGACTTGCGGGCAGCTTTACGTGACCTGGCCTATTAGTTCCCGACCGGGGCGAATTGACTCCCGAATACGTCACCTAGCAGCACCAACGGTAAGCTGGACACCAGAGAACGAGGCTGAACACCACAGAGAGACCCGCGCGGACCATCGGTTTTGGCGGAGTTTGCTCCCTGAGCCTCGCGCGACGACACACCGCCCAACCAATCGACGGAGTGCCCTTGATTGCAGTCCTGGCCGCATTGGCCATCACGGCTGTACTGGCGCCTGCGATCATCACCTGGCTCGGTCGACGCGGCTTCTACGTACTCGCGCTCGCACCGTTCGGCGGACTCATCTGGGTGTTCGCGAACTGGCCCGACTCCGAGCACGGCATCCGCACCGAATCGATCACCTGGGTGCCCACCCTGCAGATGAACATCGATCTGCGGTTCGACACCCTGGCCGCGATCATGTCGGTTCTGGTTCTCGGCGTGGGTGCCCTGGTCCTCTGTTACTGCGCCGAGTACTTCACCGAAACCCGACGTAGGGTGGCCGGCTTCGGTGGCGAGATGGTCGCCTTTGCCGGCGCCATGTTCGGCCTGGTCTGCAGCGACAACATGCTGGTCCTCTACATTTTCTGGGAACTGACGACGGTCCTGTCGTTCCTGCTGGTCGGTTTCTATGCGGTGCGCGCGACCAGCCGCCGTGCTGCGACGCAGGCACTGCTGGTCACCACCGCCGGCGGTCTGGCGATGCTCGTCGGCATCGTCATCCTGGGCGAGGTCGCCGGCTCGTACTCCCTGTCGGAGATCGTGGCCAATCCGCCGACCGGGATATCGGTCACCGTCGCGATCGTGCTGATCCTGATCGGCGCGCTGAGCAAGTCGGCCGTCTTCCCGTTCCACTTCTGGCTGCCCGGCGCCATGGCCGCCCCCACTCCGGTCAGCGCGTACCTGCACGCCGCGGCGATGGTGAAGGCAGGCATCTTCCTTGTGGCCCGTCTGGCCCCCGGATTCGCCGACCTGGTGTCCTGGCACATCATGGTCGTCGGGCTGGGCATGGTGACGATGATCCTCGGTGGGTTCCGGTCACTGCGCGAATACGACCTCAAACTGGTCCTCGCCTTCGGCACCGTCTCCCAGCTCGGTTTCCTCATGGTCCTGGTCGGTATCGGCGATGCCAATGTGGCGATGGCCGGCCTCACGATGCTCGTGGCCCATGCCTTCTTCAAAGCATCGCTGTTCATGGTCGTCGGCATCATCGACCACTCCACCGGTACCCGCGACCTGCGGAAGCTGGCCGGTCTCGGCATCAAGGCCCCATGGCTCGCCACCATCGCGGCACTGGCCGCGGCCAGCATGGCCGGCCTGCCGATCACCCTGGGATTCGTCGGCAAGGAAACCGCCTTTGCCGAGATCTGGCACACCGGCGCGCTGAACGCCTGGCAGGGCCCGGTTGTGGTGATCGTCCTGGTTGTCGGGTCGACCCTCACCGTGGCCTACTCACTGCGTTTCATCTGGGGCGCCTTCGGCCGCAAGCGCAAGACGACGCCGAGCCCGGCTGTCGCCCAACTGCACAAACCGAACGCCGCGTTCCTGATCCCGGCGGGTGTCCTGGCCGTGGCCGGTGTCGTGTCCGGCCCGCTCGCCGGCCCGATCGGCGACGCCTTCGAGCCCTACGCGGAAACCGTCCCCGACTACGGCGAGGAGATCGTCCACCTGTCGCTGTGGCACGGGTTCAATCTGCCGCTCGCGCTGACCGCCATCGCGGTCGTCGCCGGAACCGCACTGTTCGCGCTTGTTCGTGAACTCGGCCGACTCGGCTTCGTGAAGCCCGCACTCGGCAACGCCGACCGCATCTACGACGCGGTCCTGCGCGGCGCCGACACGGTGTCGGTGAACCTGACCCGCAACACCCAGCGCGGTTCGCTGCCGCTGACCCAGGGCATCATCGTCGTGACCCTGGTGCTGTTGCCGACCATCGTGCTGTTCCTCGGCTCTCGCAACAACCTGGAACTCGAAGGTTTCGACACACCGATCCAGCTCGTCATCGGCGGCATCATGGTCGCCTCGGCGATCGCTGCCACCATGCTGCGCAACCGGTTGGCCGCAGTCCTGGTCGTCGGCGCCACCGGTTACAGCTGCGGCGTGTTGTTCGCATTGCACGGCGCACCTGATCTGGCGCTGACCCAGTTCCTGGTCGAAACACTGACCCTGGTCATCTTCGTCCTGGTGCTGCGCAAGTTGCCGGCCGAGTCCGAGACCCGGCACGCGACCGGCTTCAAGCCGCTGCGAGCCCTCCTCGGCCTGGCCTTCGGCGCGCTGCTCGTCCTGGTCGGCCTGTTCGCGGCCGCAGCGCGCAACACCATCCCGATATCGAGCGAACTACCTTATGCCGCATACAAATACGGCAACGGATCGAACACCGTCAACGTTCTGCTGGTCGACATCCGGGCCTGGGACACGCTCGGCGAGATCAGTGTCCTGCTCGTCGCCGCGACCGGTGTCGCGTCAATGGTGTTCCGGCACCGCCGCTTCGGCTCTGCGCCCAGTGTCGCCGACGCCACCCGCAAGAAGGCGCCACGCACCGAATACGACGGTAGCCAGCAATTCGGTGAACGCACGACGTGGCTGCGCGGCAGTGACTTCCGCGACCCACGCCATCGATCGATGGTGCTCGAGGCCACCACACGACTGATCTTCCCGACGATGATCGTGCTGTCGCTGTATTTCTTCTACGCCGGACACAACGCGCCCGGCGGCGGATTCGCCGGCGGACTCACGATGGGTCTGGCCCTGGTGCTGCGGTATCTCGCCGGCGGCCGCTACGAGCTCGGCGAAGCCATCCCGATCGATGCCGGACGAATCCTCGGTATCGGACTGGGATTGTCGGTTGCCACCGCAGTCGCGTCGGTCTTCATGGGCGCACCCGCCCTGTCCTCGGCGACCATCGAGTTCACCCTCCCGATCTTCGGTGACGTGAAACTCGTGACCGCACTGTTCTTCGACCTCGGTGTCTACTTCATCGTTGTCGGCCTGGTCCTCGACGTCCTGCGCAGCCTCGGCGCGCGCCTCGACGAAGACGCCCCCCGGGTCCGCCGAACGCAACAGGAGGCGTCCGTATGAGCGTCAATCTCGGACTCCTCGTCGTCGTGGGCCTGATGGCCGCGTGCGGTGTGTACCTGCTCCTCGAACGCAGCCTCGTCAAGATGCTGCTCGGACTGTTGCTGGTGGGCAACGCGATCAATCTGTTGATCATCACCCTGTCCGGCTCGATGGGGAATCCACCGATCATCGGGCGTAGTTCGGAGGGCCGCGAGACGGATGCGGATCCGCTGGCGCAGGGCATGATCCTGACCGCCATCGTGATCACCATGGGCATGGCCGCGTTCATCTTGTCGCTGGCCTACCGCAGTTTCATGATCAACACCGACGACGAGGTCGACGACGATCCCGAGGATCTGAAGGTCCAGCATCAGCGCAGTGCGGACGCACCCGACCGCGACCGCAGCGACGACCCGGTGACCGGCCTGGACACCAAACGCGGCGACATGTTCGACGACGACGGAAACCCGCTGACCGAAGAACAGATCAAGGCCCGCCGCGCCGAGATCTACGAAACCGACATCCTTCCCGACCCCGACGAACTCGCCGAGCTCTCCGAGGAACTCGAAGACAGGATTCTGGACATCAAAGGGGGCTCAGACACGTGACGTTGTCCAATGCCTGGTTCCCCACCCTGATCGTGGCGCCGGTGCTGGTTCCGATGATCGGTACCGTGCTCACGCTGATCATGGGGCGCTACCCCCGTTTTCAGCGTGTTGTCACCATCATCGCGATCTCGATCGCCTTCCTCGCCGCATGTCTTCTTCTGTATCTGACCAACCGCGACGGCACATACGCCCTCCATGTCGGCGGCTGGGATTCGAAGAACGGCGAACTGGGGCCGCTGGGCATCACCCTTGTCGCCGACCAGCTCTCGGCCCTGATGCTCGTGGTCTCGACCGCGGTCCTGCTCTGCGTCATGCTCTATGCGGTCGGTCAGGGTATCCGTGACGGCACGATCGACCAGCCGGTCTCGATCTTCCTGCCGACGTATCTGCTGCTGTGCACTGGCGTCAGCAACGCCTTCCTCGCGGGCGACCTGTTCAATCTGTACGTCTCGTTCGAGGTCCTGCTGGCCGCGAGCTATGTGCTGCTGACACTTGGCGCCAGTGCCGACCGCGTCCGGGCCGGTGTGTCGTACGTGATGGTGTCGATGGTGTCGTCGATCGTGTTCCTGGCCGGCATCGCCTTCGCATACGCCGCGACCGGCACACTGAACCTCGCCGAGATGGCCGTCCGTCTGGAGGACATACCCGACGGGACGAAGGGCGCGCTGTACGCGGTGCTGCTGGTGGCATTCGGGATCAAGGCCGCGGTCTTCCCCCTGTCAACCTGGCTGCCCGACTCGTATCCGACGGCTCCGGCTCCGGTCACCGCGGTGTTCGCGGGCTTGCTGACCAAAGTCGGTGTGTACGCGATCATCCGCGCCCACACGCTGCTCTTCCCCGGCGGTTCGATGGACAACGTCCTGATGGTCGCAGGGCTGCTGACGATGCTGGTGGGCATCTTCGGTGCGATCGCCCAGTCCGATATCAAACGACTGCTGTCGTTCACCCTGGTCAGCCATATCGGCTACATGATCTTCGGTCTGGCACTGTCCACCGAGTTCGGTCTGTCCGGCGCGATCTACTATGTGGCCCACCACATCCTGGTCCAGACGACTCTGTTCCTGGTGGTCGGACTGATCGAAAGACAGGCGGGGTCGGCCTCGCTGCGCCGGCTCGGTGGCCTCGCGGCCAGTCCCCTGCTCGCCGGACTGTTCCTGATCCCGGCGCTGAATCTCGGTGGCATTCCGCCGTTCTCCGGGTTCATCGGCAAGGTCGCGCTGATCGAAGCGGGCGTCCAGGACGGCAGCGTGCTCGCCTGGCTGCTGGTCGCCGGCTCCGTGGTGACCAGCCTGCTCACGCTGTACGTGGTGGCCCGCGTCTGGACCAAGGCATTCTGGCGCCCCCGCGCCGATGCCCCCGAAGGTGACCTCGCCGACGCCGGCCCCTCACCGCTGCTGGACGGTTCGGACGCCGACGACGTCGCCTTCGACGATCGGGTCGACGTCGGCCGGATGCCGGTCGGCATGGTGGTGCCGACCATCGCGATGGTTGTCGCCGGCATCATCCTCACGCTGTGGGCCGGACCGATCTTCGAGTTCACCGATCAGGCTGCCGCCGATCTCACTGACACGAACATCTATCTCGATGCCGTCCTGGGAGGGTCCCGGTGACAGATCCGAACGCCGCGCAGCGCCCGCAACTGCCACCCCGGCGTGGGCCGATTCGTGCGCACCTGGTGAATGCCTGGCGGTTCACCGTCATCTTCCTGGCCTGGAATCTGGTGAAGGTCGTGATCTGGGTCAGGACCCACGTTCAGATCAAACGCTGGTTCGGCGGCGACCGCCGCGAGGTCGCGGTCCGGTTGTGGACGGTCGCCTGGCTCGCCTTCGTCTGGGTTCTGCTCTGGGGCACTTACAGTCTGGCGAATATGCTGGCCGGCATCGGCGTGGCCCTCGTCATCCTCATCCTGCTGCCGTTGCCACGGGTACCCGTGGAAGGCCGCGTTCACCCACTGACACTGCTCGAATTGGTGGCCCGGCTCTTCATCGACCTCTTCAAGTCGAGTGTTCAGGTGGGCTGGCTGGCGATCCGGCCCGGGAAGCCGCCGCTCAGTGCGGTGCTGCGGGTCCGGATGGCGATCAAGTCGGACATGGTCCTGACGCTGGCCGTCGACTACCTGAACCTCGTGCCCGGAACCATGGTGCTCGAAATCGACCACAGCCGGCGCCTGTTGTACGTCCACCTCATCGACGCCAGTTCCCCGGAGAAGGTCAAGGCCTTCCACCGGCAGGTCGCAACCACCGAACGGATGTTCATCAAGGCCTTCGAGCGTGACAATGAATGGCACGCCAGCCCGTACCACGGCATCGACGACGACTACCCGAGCGGAGCCTTGAAGTGAACGTTGTCTGGACGATCGCGGCAGTCCTTTTGCTCGCCGCCTCGATACTCACCACCGCCCGCATGCTGATCGGCCCCGACACACTCGACCGGCTGGTCGCCCTCGACACCGCGGTGGCGGTCTCGATGTGCTCACTGGCGGTGTGGGCGGCCTACTCGATGGACTCGACCGTGGTGTCCGGGATCGTCGCACTGGCCCTGCTCAGCTTTGTCGGAACCGTTGCCGTTGCGCGCTTCCGCGTCCGGGACAACGAGGTGTAGCGCATGATCTCCGACATCATCGTCTCCATCCTGGTGCTCACCGGATCACTGCTGGCGTTCACCGCGTCCATCGGCATCCTGCGTTTCCCCGACACCATGACCCGCATGCATGCCGCCACCAAACCTCAGACCCTCGGATTGCTCCTGGTCCTGGCCGCCGCCATGATCCGGCTCTGGGACACGGTCGATTTCGGAATGCTGGTGCTATCGGGCATCTTTGCCCTGATCACCGCGCCGGTGATCGCGCATCGGGTGGGTAAACTCGCATATCAGGAACAGCGGATGCGCGACGATGTCATCCGCGACGACGAGATCGAAACCCCCCGCACCGACTGATGCCTGCGCCCCGCCGATGAACACCGAACCCTCGCCGTCCACCTCCGCGCTGCGCCGCGGTGGCGAGCTCGGAAAAGTGGCCGCACACACCGCGATCCGGCGAGTCCGATCCCGCGCGGCAACGCTGGGCGGCTCACCCGACGAACAACGGCGACGCGCCGAGAACGATGCCCTGGCCGCGGCCGACGAGCTGATCACCGTACTCGGCTCCATGAAGGGCGCGGCGATGAAGGTCGGCCAGTTCCTCTCACTGCTCGACCTGGGCATGGTGCCGGCCGCCGCGCGGCCCGCGTTCACCCAGAAGCTCGCCATCCTCCGCGACAACGCACCGCGGGTGTCGAGCGAGACGATGCTCGGTGTGGTCCGGGCCGAGCTCGGTGACGCGATGTCGGCCTTCGCCGACATCGACCCCGAACCCATCGCCGCGGCATCCATCGGGCAGGTGTACCGGGCCCGCCTCACCGACGGCCGCGACGTCGCGGTGAAGGTGCAGTATCCCGGCATCGACCGGGTGGTGCGCTCGGACCTCAAGAATCTCGCTGTCGCGCTTCGCCTCTACAAACGCTTACTGCCGACGGTTGATCCGCAGTCGTTCGTTCGCGAGGTGACCGGAAACATCATCGCCGAACTCGACTACGCGGCCGAGGCCGACAACCAGCGTCGGCTCGCGGTGCGCTATCAGGGGCACCCGTTCATCCAGATCCCGGATGTCATCGAAAACCTCTGCACATCAAAGGTTCTCACCACCGAGTTCGTCAACGGGATCAGCTTCGACGAGGTGACGGGCCTGGATTCCGAGACCCGTGACCAGGTCGGCGAGGTGATCTACCGGTTCTATTGCGGCAGCATCCACACCGATGCCACATTCTGCGGTGATCCCCACCCCGGCAACATCATGCTCGCCGACGACGGCCGGGTCGCGTTCCTGGACTTCGGATCGAGCAAGACGATGTCCAAGCGTGCGTTGCAACTCGAACGATCCGCACTGATCGCCGCCCGCGCCGGCAACGCCACCAAAGTCGCACAGATCCTGCGGCGCGGTGACATCCTCGTCGACGAGGACGACATCACCGACGCCGACGTCCTCGCCTACGTCAACGACTCCACGTGGTGGCACATGGAAGACGTGACACTGACCATCACACCGCAGATCGCCAACACCGCCATGGTCGCGGCCGTCCACCCTGCCCACGAATACGCCGAACCCGCACGTAGGCAACGGTTTCCGGAAGAGCACCTGATGGCTCGGCGGGTCGAGTTCTATACGTGCGCGATGCTCGGGCAGCTCGGCGCGAGCGCCAACTGGTTCCGGATCGAATCCGAGTGGCTGACCGGCGCAGCACCGGAAACCGAACTCGGACAGGTGGATCAGTGGTGGCGGGAGCGCACCTTCAGCGGCTGAGTTCGCCGACCACCGCATCGACCACGGCCACCATGTCGCCGGTCTCCGCGTAGATCTTCCGTTGCCGCTGATACGAACCCCCACGACGCGGGATGTCCGCCACCGAGGCCAATTCGTCGACGCAGTCGAGCTCGACGGCGATCGGGGCCAGCCGGGTGAGCATGTCGTCGAGGTCGTCGGTGACAAGGCGCTCGTTGCACTGGGCATCGGTGATGATGATGGCGTCGAGCCCGTAACGGGCAGCGCGCCATTTGTTCTCCTGCACCAGCCACGGTGCCATCACCGGCAGTTCTTCGCCGGCATCGAGACGATGATCGAGATCCACGACCAGGCAGTGGATGAGCGCAACCAATCCGGCGAGTTCGGCAACCGTGGACACTCCGTCGCACACCCGGATCTCGACGGTCCCCAACGTCGGCGAAGGCCGGATGTCCCAACGGATCTCGTTGAGGTTCTCGATGATCCCGGTGGTCATCTGATCACCGACGAAGTTCTCGAACTCCGACCACTCCTGGAACTGGAACGGCAGCCCCGCGGTGGGGAGCTGCTGGAACATCATTGCGCGATTGCTCGCGTACCCGGTGTCCTGGCCCGCCCACATCGGCGACGAGGCCGACAGCGCGAGAAGATGCGGGTACTGGTTCAGCAGCGATGAGACGATCGGTAAGACCTTGTCGCGGTGGTTGACACCGACGTGCACATGCACGCCCCAGATCAGCATCTGGCGCCCCCACCATTGGGTGCGCTCGATCAACTCTGCGTACCGGGGCGCGGGTGTCAGCTGCTGCGTCGACCATCGCGCAAACGGATGGGTTCCGCCGCCGAAGAGGTCGACGCCGATCTCGTCCGCGATACGGCGGACCACCGCCATCGACTCGGACAGGTCGGCGATCGCCTCGCCGGTGTTCCGGCAGATCCCCGTCACGAGTTCAACGGTGTTGCGCAACAACTCTTTGTGGATCCGGTCACCCGAACTCGGGTTGTCGAGGCGGCTGACCTGTTCGAACAATTCAGCCGCGGAGTTCGAGAGATCCCTGGTCTGCTTGTCGACCAGTGCGAACTCCCACTCCACGCCGAGCGTCGGCCTCGGCGAAGTGTTGAACTCAATCGAACGACGGTTGTTTATCTCAGCTCTTTTCGATGACGCCGCAGGCGATCCGCTTGCCACCGTCACCTGTCATCAGAGTTTCCTCATCAGGAGCCGGCGCGTACCGCGTGGGGATGTTGCCGAAGTTGTCCGGCTTCTCATGGATCACGATGGCGGTCTCGATGAGCTGTTCGATGTCGAAGTTGTCACTGGTGGTGACGGTCTCGCCCTGACCCTCGTCGTTGATGTAGATCGACACGAGGTCACCGCTGGCGGGGTGGGTGTTGTTGCCCTCGACCTGCAGATGTCCACCGGCCGACAAGAAGTCGCCGGGGGCGCCACCGCTGGGAGCGACCGAGTTGGGCTCACACTTGCCCACGGCGTGGATGTGCATGCCGTGGAAGCCGGGGGCCAGGTTCTCTGCCGTCACCGAGATGACAACCGAACCCTCGACGGTGTCGAAGCTCGCGACACCGGCCGTCTCGCCACTCGGGGTCAACAGAGCCGCGGTGGCCTCCCCACCCTCACTCGGGTCACCGACCGCGCCGACATCCATCGGCGCCGGATCACCGGTGACAACGCTGGGCTGGGTGCCCGGCACGTCGGTGGGTTCCTCTTGAGGGCTGCAGCCAGCCACGACGAGCACAGCCATCGCTGCCGGGGCCACCAGCGCGGCGGTCCGCCGCAGAGTGCCGAGGTTCTTGAGCGAGCGCTGCGCCATGGTTGAGCTCCCTTGTGTTGGGCGTGAGAATCCGGGGTTCTACCGTCGGTAGTAGGTCAGCAAAATCATATCGGGTACCCGGGACCAGCTGCCCCTCCGCCTCCGGCTTCGTTGTCCGGTCCGGATTCACCGGGTGACGACGATCAGCGCCAACCCGCCCTGGCATTGGCTGAACGCCGATGGTCGCGGATCCACCGACACATCGCCACCCAGATCTGCGGCGAGTTGCTCGGCGTCATCCTGCTGCCGCGAGGTGTAGAAGATCGTGTTCTCGGTGATGCTGGCCGACTGCAGATTGGCAGGCTCCGCGGTTTCCCATCCCAGGTCGTCGACCTTCTTGGTGAAGGTCTGGCCCAGGCCACTGACCGTTCCGGCGTTGAAGACACAGACCTCGGGCCTGCTCGGGTCGGCCGAGGACGACTTCGCGGGCGACCCCGAGGTCGGTACGGAAATCGAGGTGTCCGGTGCAGCCGACGCGGGCGGAGCCGAGATCGATTGCCGACTCTGGGCGGCTTCGAGCTCGGCCTCGGGGTCGGAATCGCTACTGGCGGCCGAATGCCAACCGAGCCCGACGAACACCACGGCAATGGCGATCAGCAGCATTGCACCGGCGCGAAAGGGCAGGTGAGCGTTCTCCCGGCGCGTCGGGGAATCCGGCGGCCCAGATTGGTCGGACTTGGTCATTGGGTCAACCTTACGAAACTTCCCGACCCATCCGCACGCGGCGGGTCAAAGAAGCCATCAGGTGACGTCGAACCCGAGGCGGCGCGCCGCACGGGCCTTCTGACGGCTGGCCCGCAGCCGACGCAGCCGCTTGACCAACATCGGGTCGGCGGCCAGCGCTTCGGGACGGTCGACGAGTGCGTTGAGTACCTGGTAGTAGCGGGTTGCAGACAGACCGAACAGCTCTTTGATGGCCTCTTCTTTGGCGCCGGCGTACTTCCACCATTGGCGCTCGAAGGCCAAAACCTCATGCTCACGCCGAGTCAGTCCGTCGGCTCCAACCTCACCAGGCCCCAACTCCGCATGGGCCTGGCTGATGTTGTCCGCAAGTCCGGAATTCTTCTGGTCTCGCGCGGTTGCGCCGTCCATCTCGCTCCCTTGAGAATCGGTCCTACTCCACCCCGTCGCCACACACCACTTGACGATAGTTATGGCGCGAATTACATCAGTGTGGTTCGGGTTATATCTAACCACGCCGCCAGTGGATTTCGTGCGGTGGCATGCCGAGTAATCTGACCCTCATGGCAATTCTTCCGATCTGCATCGTCGGTGATCCGGTGTTGCACAATCCCACTGAGATCGTCACCCTCGATGCCGACGGCAAACCCCCGGCTGACGTGGTGGCTTTGCTCGACGACATGTACGAAACCATGGATGCGGCGAACGGGGTCGGACTCGCCGCGAACCAGGTCGGCGTGGGTCGGCGTTTCTTCGTCTACGACTGCCCCGATGGCGACGGTCGCGGTGGCCCGCGGCGCCGCGGCGAGGTGATCAATCCGGTGCTCGAGACATCCGAGGTCCCCGAGACCATGCCCGATCCGGACGACAACGACGAGGGCTGTCTGTCGGTCCCCGGACTGCAGTTCCCCACTGGGCGCGCCGACTGGGCGAAGGTCACCGGCGTGGACCGCAACGGTGATCCGGTCGAGATCGAGAGCGAGGGTTTCTTCGCCCGGATGCTGCAGCACGAGGTCGGACATCTCGACGGATTCCTGTACGTCGACGTGCTGATGGGCCGCAACGCGCGGGCCGCCAAGAAAGCCATCAAGCGCTCCAACTGGGGTGTCCCCGGCCTGTCCTGGATGCCCGGCGACGAGGCCGATCCTTTCGGGCACGACGACGAAGACGACGACAACTAGGTGGTCGCGTCTGCGGGCGATCGCGTGGTGGTGCGCTTCCGGAAAGGTCCAGGCGCACCTGCCGACTGGCGCGCCGACGACGCCGCGACCCTGAGCGATGTGACCGGGATCCTGGAATCCGCCGATCCGGACATCCGGGTTCGGCGCGGTGGCGAGTCCCTGCGGATTCCGGCCGAGTTGGTGGTCGCGGTGAAGGTGCTCTCCGACAAACCCGTCCGGAACTCCGATATCCGGTCGCTGGAGGTCGCCGCCGCCCGGGGCTGGCCCGGACTGGAGTCGGAGATGATCGACGGGTGGCTCGTCCGCGCGGGTGGCGGATTCACCCGTCGGGCGAACTCCGCGGTGCCACTCGAGATGGGCGCACGCCTGGACTCACAGACCACCGAACGGTTGCGGCAGTGGTACACCGCACGGGACCTGCCCCTGCTGATCGCAGTGGTGTCCCGCCTGATCCCGAGTTCTCATGTTCCCGGAGCGGACTACACCTGCCCGGTCGACGTGCTGACCGCGCCGATCGGGACGACCGCGACATCGACGGCCGCGCACCCCGTGACGATCTCCGATCAACCGTCCGACGAGTGGATCGCCGCCTACACGGACCGGCGGACGATCACCGATGTCTCCATCGCACGAGACGTTGTCACGGCATCCGACGGTGGGCACCTGTGCTTTGCCGAAGTGCGTGATCCCGAGGGCGCCATCGTGGCCATCGGACGCGGTGCGGCGACCACCGGCCTCAAAGACGAAGTCTGGCTGGGCGTCTCGGCCCTACTGACTGTTCCCGAACACCGCGGCCACGGCTACGGCCGGTCCATCATGGCCGCGATCGAGGAATGGGGCGCCACCGCGGGCGCCGTCGCGACATACCTGCAGGTCGAGGCCACAAACCAGCAGGCGCGAGAGTGGTACCGCCGCTTGGGCTTTGGGCTGCACCATTCCTACGGGTACATCGATTCCCGCTAGCCCTCCGCCATCCCACTCCCCACCCCTCCGGTAAACGATCCGCTTGTACGAAGACGAGCCACGTACAAGTGGATCGTCTTCGTACAAGCGGATCGTTTACGGGGTGGGGGTTGAGGGGACTAGGCGGCGCGGCGGCGCAGGACGAAGACAGCCACCGCGGTCGCCACGAGGGTCAGGACGACTGCAACCGCAGTCCGTGTGGCCACGCCACCCAGACCTGATGCCTCGATCAGATCGATGGGCTCGGCGGACTTCCTCGGCGCAATCGGCTTGTCGGCCACCGGTGTGACGGCGGGGGCCGAAGCCTCCGGTGTTGAAGGTGAGGCCACCGGCGCCGCCGCGTCCGCCGGCGTCGAGGCGGGTGGGCTCTCGATCTCCGCGGCAAGATTCTCGGAGAACTGACCGATCAGTTTGCCGGCCACCTCGGCCATAGCGCCGCGTCCGAACTGCGCCGGTTTGCCGGTGATGTCGAGCTCTGTCTCGACAAACACATCGGTGGTGTCGCCGGCATCGACGAGCCGGCACGTGACAACCGCGCTGGCGGTGCCGTTCCCGCGGGCCTCGCGGCCGCTGCCTTCCAGGACCGCGATCTTTGCTTCTTCGTCACGGGAACGGAACTTGATGATTCCCGCATAGCTCAGCGCGATCGGTCCCAGTTTGACCTTGACCTTGCCCTTGAACTGGTCGCCCTCGTTCGAGGTGAGCGTCGCCCCGGGAACGCAGGGCGCAACCCGTTCGATGTCCAGCAACACTTTCCAGGCCTCATCGACCGGAACGCCGATGCTGAATTGGTTTTCGAGCTTCATTCCGACCCTTCACTTCCATTGATCGAATCGGCGGCCGCGCGGACGGCTTCGACGATCCCCTGATATCCGGTGCACCGACAGATGTTGCCGGACAGCGCTTCCCTGATCTCGGTGTCGCTCGGATCGGGGGTCTCGCGCAGAAACGCTGTCGCGGACACCACAAAACCCGGTGTGCAGAAACCGCATTGGAGGCCGTGGTGGTCCCGGAATGCGCATTGGATGGTCGAGAGCTCACCGTCTGACGACGCCATGCCCTCGATGGTGGTGATCTCGGCGCCATCTGTCTGGACCGCGAACAGCAGACAGGCCCGGACCGCCTCGCCGTCGACAAGGACGGTGCACGCGCCACACACACCGTGTTCACACCCGAGATGTGTTCCGGTCAGCCCACAGTCGACACGCAGGAAGTCCGCAAGTGTCAGCCGGGGGGCGATCGTCGCGTGGTGAAGGGCGCCATTCACCCAGACCTTGATCTCTACATCAGCCATTCTTCGCCTCCAAGAGCGCGCGATCGAGCGCACGGTTGACTCGTGTTGCCCCGACCCGGGTTCGGTACTCGGTGGAGCCGTGCAGGTCTGCGGGTACCGAGGTGAGCCCCGACACCGCGAGGTTCCCGATCTCCTTGCCATCGACGTCGTCGGCAAACACTCCGATCAGCGCGTGCTCCGCCGCTGTGGCACGGGTGACCGCGGGACCGAGACCGAAGAGTCCGATGGCGCATTTGTCGATCCGGCCATCGTTGTCGATCCGGACGGCCACGGTGGCGCCGGCGATCGCGAAATCGCCTTGGCGACGTGCAAACTCATCGACCGCGAATCCGCATCGACCCTCCCAGATGGGGAAGCTGACACCGGTGAGCAACTCGTCGTCAGCCATGTCGGTGCTCCACATACCGGTGAAGAAGTCCGCGGCCCGGACCGTCCGCGCACCGCGCGACGAGAGCAACTCGATCTGCGCATCGAGGGTGATGGCCACCGCGGGGTACTCGGCCGCGGCATCGGCGTGGGCGATCGAACCACCGATGGTTCCACGATTCCGGATCTGGAAGTGCCCGATAAGGGGTGTCGCACGCGCCAGCAACGGGACCGACGCCGCCACCGTCTCCGACCGGCCGATCACGGCCTGCCGTGTCCCGGCACCGATCCACACCGACCCGCCGCGAACCTCGATGCCTTCGAGTCCGGAGAGCCGGCTGATGTCGATCAGATGCTCGAAGGCCGCGAGGCGCAGGATCAGCATCGGCATCAGACTCTGGCCGCCCGCAATGAATTTGGCCTCGTCACCGAGTTCGGCCAGCAGGGTCACGGCTTCGTCCGCGGTAGCCGGCCGGTGGTAGTCGAACGCTGCAGGCTTCATCGTGCCACCACCCCGTCGCGCGCCGCATCAACCATCGCGACGATCCTCGCCGGACTCAGCGGCAGTTCACCGATCTCGACACCGAACGGTGCCAGTGCATCGGCAACGGCGTTGACAACAGCCGGCGCCGAGCCGATGGCACCGCCCTCCCCCACGCCCTTGAATCCGCCGGGGCCCGGTCCCATCGTCTCGACGTGCACGATCTCGATGTTCGCGGGAACCTCTGTGGTGGTGGGCATCAGGTAGTCCATGAATGTGGTTGTCACCGGGTTTCCGGACTCGTCGTAGGCCAGGTGCTCGTAGAGGGCACCTCCGATCCCCTGCACGGTGCCGCCGCGGATCTGGCCCTCCACCACATTGGGGTTGATCATCGGGCCGATGTCCTCTCCGACGATGAACCTGCTCAGTGTCACCTCACCGGTTTCGATGTCGACCTCACAGGTGCACACGTGGGTGGCGTTCGCCCAGATCATCGGCGCCTGCGCCTTGTACCGACCGCTGGACTCGAGCCCCGGAGATACCCCCGGTGGTAGCGAATCCGGTTGGTAATAGGCGATATCCGCGATCTCGGCCAGTGTCAGCTCCGGTCCCGGCACTCCGCGCACCGAGGCGCGACCGCGGATGAAGTCGATGTCGGCCACATCGGCACCCAGTTTGTGGGCGGCGATCGCCAGAATCTTCTCCCGCACACCGGTTGCCGTCACAGCCACCGCACCGGCGGTCATCGAACCCGTACGACTGCCCTGGGTTCCGGCGCCGAACGGGGTCACCGCGGTGTCGCCCTGGATGGTGTTGACATCCTCGATCGCCACGCCGAGCGCATCCGCGGTCAGCTGCACCACTGTGGTCTCGACGCTGTTGCCCGCCGAGCCGCCGTTCACGTAGACATCCACCGTCCCAGAGGGATTGACCCGGATCGTGGCACCTTCGGTGGCCATGAACGGGGTCGACGCCGAAGTGGGTTCGATATACGTGCAGGTGCCCACACCCAGATAGCGCCCAGCCTCCCTCGCAGTTGCCTGCTCCCGCCGGAACGCCGGGTAGTCGAGCGCCTCGATCGCCTTCTCGAAGGTCTCGAGCGGTGTCGCGTCCGAATAGGGCATGCCCAGAGGATTGCTCACCGGCATCTCGTCGGCCCGAAGGAGGTTGCGACGCCGCAGTTCGATCGGGTCGATGTCCATCTGCCGGGCGGCTTTGTCGAGTAGCACTTCCCTGGCCATCGACTCGTACTGCCACGGTCCGCGGTACGCCACCCGCCCAACGGTGTTGGTATAGACCAACTTCAGGCTGAATGTGGCCTCCGGAACCCGGTACGGACCGGGGAAGAGCATTCCCACCGCGCCTGCGCCGGTCAGCGGTGACGGCACGGGGTATGCCCCGATGTTCTGCACATGGTCGAGTTCGGCGGCAACGATCTTGCCGTCCTCGTCGAAAGCCATACGGGCGTCGCCGTGATCCTGGCGCGCCATCCCCGCCGACATCAGATGTTCCTGCCGGTCCTCGATCCACTTGACCGGGACACCGATCGATTTCGCGGCGATCATCACGCAGATCTCTTCTCGCTGCGGCACCACTTTCTGACCGAATCCGCCGCCGGTGTCTTTGCACACCACCCGCACCCGATGCTCGGGGACACCGAGGATCCGAGATGCGAACCCCCGCGCTTCGTGTGGAGACTGACTGGAGAGCCAGATCGTCATCTCTCCACTGGGAGAAGACCATTCGGCAACGATGCCGCGGGTCTCCATCGGCATCGGCGAATGCGCCTGTTGGTATACGGTTTGCCGGACCACGTGTGCGGCCGCATCGAAGATCGGGTCCATCTCCGATGCCGGACGGCCGGGGAGTTCGATCGCGAGATTCCGCGCAAAGGCGTCGTGGACCAATTGGTCCGACTCAGGCGCGGTCCGATAGTCGACGACGGGCGGCAGCACGTCGTAGTCGACGATCACCATGTCGACGGCATCTTCGGCGATGTACCTGCTGGTGGCGATCACAACGGCGATCGGGTCGCCGACGAAGCGGACCTCGTCCTCGGCGAGGGCAGGCCACTGCGACGATCCTCCGACCATCCCGTCGAGGGAGTAGCGGAGTTCGTGGATACCCGGATTGATGTCCGCAGCCAGGTAGATCGCCTTGACGCCATCGATCGCCAGCGCATCGGACGTGTCGATCCCGAGGATCCGGCCCCGCGCGACCGTGCTGCGCACAAACGAGATGTGCAGCATGCCCGCCCGGGTGATGTCGTCCACGTAGCACCCGGCGCCGGCCACGAGCCGGGCATCCTCGATCCGTGGAACCCGGGATCCGACGTACCGATCGGCGGATACTTCAGTAGTGCTCACCAGCACCCCTTCGTCCATTCGTATTCTTGGGCATGATCAGAACTTTGTGCACTCGCTCAGCTTTGTAGGATTGCGGTATGTATAGCAGTTTTCGGAGAAGGCGGTCAAGGTTTCACCTTCCTCCGCAGTCGCTCAAAACACCAGGTCTGTTGACGTGATCAAAAGTGCCAGACGACGAAGAACCGAAGGTGCCGGGGAGTCCGACACCCGGGACGCCCTGGTCCGGGCGACCGCTCAGATCATGCTCGAAGAGGGTTACGCGGCGGCCACCTCACGACGGGTCGCGGCGAAGGCCGGCATCCGGCCGCCCCTGGTGCACTACTACTTCCCCACCATGGACGACCTCTACGTGGCAGTTTTCCGGGAAGGGGCCGAGGCGAACCTGGTGCGCCTCAAGGCGGCACTCGCCGACAAGCAACCGATGCGGGCGGTCCTGAACCTGCACAGCGACCCGCTGGGCACCGCACTCCAGATGGAGTTCATCGCGCTGTCGAATCACCGCAAGGCGATTCGGTCCGAGATCGCGGCGTACACTCTGCGATTCCGCGAGATCGAGACCGCCGCGTTTGCCATGTTGCTGGGAGCCCGCGGTATCGATCCCCGAGATCTGCCGGCCGTGGCCGTCTCCGTCGCGGTGACCTGCGTGACCCGCACCCTGGTCCTCGAGAACGAGTTGGGCATCACCGGCGGCCACGATCAGACCCAACGGGTACTCGACGATCTGGTGCGACTACTCGAACTCCGGCCGCCTCAGACCGGACCCGAGCCCGAGCCCGAGCCCGAATAGCCATTCGCACCACGTCGCCCGGAACATAATCGATTCACCCGAAGCGGACGACGTACCTTTTCTGCCAGGGCATCTCGACGGCACCCTCTCGGTAGTTGGCCCGAACGAAGTCGACGGCACGTCGAGCCGGAACACCGTCGATCACCGCGAGGCAGGCCAGGGCCGTCCCGGTCCGGCCCCGACCACCGAGGCAGGCCACTTCCACCCGTTCGGCCTCCGCACGCTCCCACAATTCCCGGAACGCACCGGCCGCGGCCGTCCGGTCGGACGGCAGCCAGAAGTCTCGCCACCGCAACCATCGGCTCGGCCACGCCACGGGCCGGGGCTCGTGACCGAGTAGGTACAGCCCGAAGTCGGGCTGCGGACCCGGCGGCATCACCTCCCGCAATCCCCGTCCCCGCACTCGTCGGCCAGATGGGAGTTCGAGCACCCCTTCGGCGGAATCATCCCAGGTGAGAGCCATGAACCAAGCCTAGACACGCAGCACTCGACACACGTCGTCATCCGCTCACAGCGGATACGGGTGACGAATATCTATAACAGTGTAATCATGTAATCACCCACCAAGGAGGAATCATGAAAGGCTCACATCCCAAAGGCCCCGGCGGACGCCGAGGCGGCTGGCAACAGGCAGAACTCCCCGACGCCGGCGACGCCGGTGCCTGGTTCACCGGCCGACTGCCAGACGACTGGTTCGAGGGAGCAGTCGACGTCACCGTCGACCGCGACGAAATCACCGTCATCGGCACGCTGACACCGCCGGCGACCGACGACAATGCGGCCGCCGCAGCGCAAGGCCGCGCCTCCCGCTTCCGCGAGGACACCCGTGGCGAACGGATGGCCATCGCAGACGAGGCCCAGGCCCGCTACGCACGGAAGGTGTCATGGGGCGTCAAGATCGGTGACGAACGAATCCTGTTCACCCACATCGCCGTTCCCGTGATGACGCGCCTGCGGCAGCCGGAGCGGCAGGTCCTCGACACGCTGGTCGATGCCGGGGTCGCGCGGTCGCGGGCCGATGCACTGGCGTGGTCGGTCAAACTCGTCGGCGCCCACACCGACGAATGGCTCGGCAAACTGCGTTCGGCGATGGACGAGGTCGACGACCTCCGCGCGCAGGGTCCCGGACTCTGATCAACGCCCCTCACAAATTCGCTCCGCTTACCACAATTCGCACCGGTTGCAACCGGCTCGAACGGCGGCAAGCGGATCAGATTTGTCGGTCTAGCTGGCTCAGCGGAACCAGCCGGAGTTCTTCGCCCGCCACATCATCTCCGACCAGTAACCCCAGTCGTGCGTGCCGGTGATCGGGTAGTCGGTGGTGATGGGCAGTCGGTTGATCGCTGCCTGAACCTCGAACGCACGGGTTTGCGCGAGAGCCAGCGTCTCGAGGGGTGAGCCCTTGAGGGAGTTGATGGGATCGGTGTTGTACTGACCCCACAATCCTGTGGATGCGGCCACCCGCACGTTCAGCCCATGCATCTTCGGCACCTGGATGAGTGGGTCGTTGTCCGCCCATCGTGGACTCCAGGGCGGGCCGAACATGCTGTCGGAGTTGAACGGACCGACACCGGCTTCGATGCCGGCATCGATCAGCATCACGCGCACCGCCGAGCGGGTTCCGGGGATCGACAACGCCAGCACTCCGGACATGGAAAACGCATGCGAGAAGTTGTGCCGATTGTTTGCGGCGATCACCAGGGCCGGACCGCCACCCATGGAAATTCCGGCGATGGCGTATCTGCCGCTGGGGCCACGGAGCCCTCGTTCATCCATCGCCCGGACCAGACTCCAGCTGATCACGCAGTTCCAGGTGTATCGGTAGGGCTGGTTGTTGAAGTTGCTCGGAGCGTCCCAATCGGCATACCAGCTGGCCAGGCCACCGATCGGCTCCACCACGTTGACGCCGGAATCGGCCATGTCCTGCACCCGGGTGTTGTGTTCCCACCCGCTGACATCGTTGGTCGCCCGCAATCCGTCGAGGAGCACCACCGTCTTGTAGTTCCCCGGCCGAGCCCAGTAATTGACCTTGACCTGGCCGGGCATACCGCAGGCGTTGATCCACATCGTCTGACGTGCAGGTGCCGCGGAGGCCGCCCCTGAACCGATGGTCAGGCCACCGACGATAACCATCGCCATACTGACGGCCGCAGCCACCAATCGCAGTACCCTGCTCTGAACGCATGAGCGCTTGCGCGTAACTGTTTTCATCGACGGTCTCCCTCGGGCTTGCGTGCCACGTGATAACCCTGTCGCCAAAAGCACGATAAATGTAACGCGAGGGATCCGTCATTGCACGGAATACGTTCAAGTCGAAAAAGTCGACCATCCGAGATTCAGGTGTTCGCATCTGATATTCATCAACAGAATCAGACGAGAGGATCCCCTTTATGCCCGCCGATGACGACCGCGGACCTGAATTCGACGGCGTCCGGATAGGACGCCCGGCAACCGGCGCTCTCATCGACGCCGGCTATCGGTTTCTGGCCGATCTGCCCGACGACCTGCAGAGTCTCCGGAAACTCCACGGCGTGGGTCCACGTGCAATACAGCTGCTCGCCGAATCACGCGACCGCGAGTAACCCCCTCCCTCCTCGAATTCGCTCCACGTCCCTGCGTACGCGCCGGGTGCAACAGGAGCGTACGCAGGCAGCCGGCGCGAATTTGGTCATTTGAGGGCACGGCTGTTGTCCTTGAGCTCAAAACCGCTGCGCCCCAGTGTGCGAGCGCCTTCCACCAGCGCTGCGCACACCCGCGCGGCATCTGCGTAGCCCAGACCTCCCGGGGGATGAATGTTGCTGATGCAGTTGCGCATCGAATCGGCCCGGCCCGGTGTGGGCAGGTGGGTGAGGTAGATCCCCACGCTGTCGGCGACCGACAAACCCGGCCGTTCGCCGATGATGACGATCAGTGTGCCCACCTTCTGCGCGGCCCCGATGTGGTCGCCCAGCGCCACCCGTGCCTGGGTCGCGATCACCGGCGGCGCGAGTGAATAGCGGGGCGCCAAAACATCTTTCAGCGCCGACAGCAAACCGGCGCCGTGTTCGGCAAGCGCGATCGGCGAGAGTCCGTCGGCCAGCACAAAACCGACGTCGGCGCCGACTTCGGACACCGACTCCAGGTCTGCGGGCACTCGCCCGAGATCCGGCCGGCGCAGATACTCGCTGCGATCCCCCGCCCTGCTTGTCACCACCAGCGGATCCCCGAGTCCTACTGCCGTCACATCGGCAACCAGAGCATCGACATCAAGTGGTTGATGGACCGCGTCGCGGGCCGCGGCATGTGCGGCGGCGAACTCGAGCACGCGTGTTGTCGGAAGGGAATCACCCGTACGCCCCAACCCTATTCGTGCGGCCGTCCGAAGCCGCAGCGCATCCCACAGATCACTCATCAGCTCACCGGTCCAGCCAGGGAACGGAGCGGCGAGGCCTCGGGCGCCAGGTCCAGGACCCGGCCGTCCGGCCCGAGCATCCCGACCCGGTCCAGCCAGGCCGCGAACTCCGGTGCGGGCGCCAAACCCAGTGTGCGGCGGGCGTACAGCGCGTCGTGGAACGAGAGGCTCTGATACCCGAGCATGACGTCGTCGGCGCCGGGCACGGTGATGACAAAGGGCACCCCGGCCACCCCGAGCAGGGTCAACAGACTGTCCATGTCATCCTGGTCGGCCTCGGCGTGGTTGGTATAACAGACGTCCACCCCCATCGGCAGGCCAAGGATCTTGCCGCAGAAGTGATCTTCGAGACCGGCGCGCAGGATCTGTTTGCCGTCGTAGAGGTATTCCGGTCCGATGAAGCCGACCACAGTGTTGATCAACAGCGGATCAAGCTCGCGCGCAACGGCATACGCGCGGGTCTCCAGTGTTTGCTGATCGACAGGTCTGCCTCCGGTACCGATGTGCGCGCCCGCCGATAGCGCCGAACCCTGCCCCGTCTCGAGATACATGACATTGTTGCCGACGGTCCCGCGCTGCAACGACTTCCCGGCCTCGTTGCCCTCCCTCAGCACCGCGAGGTCGACTCCGAATCCCTTGTTGGCACCCTCGGTTCCGGCTATCGACTGGAACACCAGGTCCACCGGCGCCCCGGCCTCGATCAGCCCGATCGTGGTGGTGACATGCGAGAGCACACAGGACTGGACCGGGATCTCGTACCGCATGCGGATGTCGTCGAGCAGATGCAGCAATTCCGATGTGGCGTGCGGAGAATCGGTTGCCGGATTGATCCCGATCACCGCGTCTCCACACCCGAGCAGCAACCCGTCGAGCGTTGCCGCCGCAACACCCGTCGGGTCGTCGGTCGGATGATTCGGTTGCAGTCGGGTGGCCAGGGTTCCGGGCAGACCGATGGTGGTCCGGAACGCCGACACCACCGATACCGCCCGCGACACCGCGATCAGATCCTGATTGCGCATCAACTTGCTGACCGCTGCCACCATCTCCGGTGTCAAACCCCGCGACACCGACGTGAACGTGGCGGCCGCGATGTCCGCGGGACCGGCGGCCACATCCAGTAACCAATCGCGCAGCTCACCCACGGTGAACGACGACACCGGCGAAAAGGCTTGTCTGTCATGCGTATCCAGGATGAGCCTGGTGATCTCGTCCGTGTCGTACGGAACCACGGTCTCGTTGAGGAACACCGTGAGCGGTACATCGGCCAGCGCCCACTGCGCCGCCGCCCGCTCGGTGTCCGACTCGGCGGCACACCCGGCCAGCTCGTCGCCGCTACGAGACGGCGTTGCTTTCGCGAGCAGTTCCACCAGCCCGTCGAACGTGTACGTGGTGCCGGCCAGGGTATGTCGATACAGCGTCACGCCTATTCCAACTCCTCGTCCGACTCGGCCAGCAACGCAAACTCCTCGTCGGGCGAGTTCGCCACGAGATGCTTGCGGCTGTACAAGCCAAAGTAGGCCATGAACGCGACGAATGCTGCCAGACACCAGAGTGCGGCCGTGGTGTCGACGAGGAAGGTCGCGATCACCGATGCGACGGCGATGACCAGTGCGAATCCGGTGGTGTAGATCCCGCCCGGCGTCTTGTATGGACGGGGCATGCCGGGCTCCCGAACCCGGAGGACGATGTGGCTGACCATCATCAACACGTAGCTGAGTGCGGCTCCGAATACGGCCATGTTCAACAGGATTGCGCCCTCGCCGGTGAAGGTGAGCCCGAATCCGATGATGCCCGGGATGATCAGCGCCCAGGTCGGCGCCTTCCGGCTGTTGGTGACGGAGAGTGCTGTCGGCAGATAGCCGGCGCGCGACAGCGCGAACAGCTGCCGCGAGTAGGCATACATGATCGAGAAGAAGCTGGCGATCAACCCTGCCAGCCCGATGTAGTTGACAACCGTTGCCGCACTGCCGTCGATCGCGTCGACCAGTGGGTTGACGGATTCACCAACCCCCTGCGCACCGAGCGCACCTGTCGCCAGGAACAGCACCAGTGCACAGGTCAGGAGCAATACACCCATCGCGGCGATGATGCCGCGCGGCACGTTCTTCTCCGGGTTCTCCGCCTCTTCCGCAGCCAGCGGCACACCTTCGATCGCCAGGAAGAACCAGATCGCGAACGGAATCGCCGACCAGATGCCCAAGTAGCCGAAAGGCAGAAAGTCCGAGGAGCCGGCCGCATCGGGGTCAGCGGCGATGTCGGTGAGCAGACTTGCATCAAAACTCCCGACGGCGGCGATACCGAAGATCACCAGACCGACCAGCGCGATCGCGGTGATGACAAACATCGCCTTGAGCGCTTCACCTGCACCGACCAGATGGATCCCGATGAAGATGATGTATACCGCGAGGTAGACCCACCAACCATCGGAGATGCCGAACAGGTCCAGCGATTCGACATAACCGCCGATGAAGGTGGCAATGGCCGCGGGGGCGATCGCGTACTCGATCAGGATCGCCGTGCCGGTGGCGAAACCACCCCACGGTCCCATCGCCCGTCGGGCGAATGTGTAACCACCGCCCGCGGCCGGCAGCGCGGATGACATCTCTGCCATCCCCAGCACCATCGCGAAGTACATCGCGGCGATGATCACCGCCGCGATCAGCAGACCACCGAACCCGCCTTCGAGCAGACCGGCATTCCATCCGGCGTAATCACCGGAGATCACATAACTGACACCGAGTCCGGCGAGGAGAACCCACCCGGCTGTGCCCTTCCGCAGTTGACGCTTTTGAAGATATTCGGAGGACTCCGAGACCTCGGTTGCATGGCTCATGCCGCACGGTATCGAGGCATTGCAGCAACGAGGTTAGCGTCAGCTTGCGCCCTTGTTTCGTGCGTTTCGTTCAGCCCGCGGAAGCGGCCACGCCGCACTCCGATCGGAACCTGTGCGGGTGGACATCGTCGCGATCCTGAAACGACAGGATCGACGGATTCAGGATCAGGCCCTCACGGATCTCGATCGCGCGGGAGATCACCGGTGCGCGATCCCAGGACGGCGGTCCATCGATGATCGTCTTCAGATGCGGGAGCAGCGCAGAACTGATCTCCCAGGTGGCCGAATCCCACAGATAAGACGGACTGTGGTCGACGGCGTAGTAGAGGACGTTGTTGCCGACGACAAACGACGGCTCATCGAACGTGGTCGGCCGCGCCCAACTGAATCCCATGCCCTCGTCGCAGGACACGTCGACGATGATGCTGCCCGCCGGGAACGTGTCCAGGTCGGACTCATCGAGAAATGTCAGCGGCATATCGGTGTTCTGCAGGACACAGTTGACGATGATGTCGTTGCCGGCGAGGAACTCCGCCACCGATACCTGCCCGTCGGGCGTCTGTGCCCACATCGTGCTCGGGTCACCGTCGTGATGCTCGAGCTGGACGATCTGGGTGCCGTGGATCGGTGAACCGACGGCAGCAACGTCACGATTGGTCAGAACGTGCACCTCGTCCACGCCGTGCGCGTTGAGTGCCGTGACCGCACCGCGGGCGGTTGCCCCGAAGCCGATCACGGTGGCTTTGAGGCGTCGTCCGTAGTCGCCTGTCTTGCCTGCCAACTCCAGCGCGTGTAAAACCGAGCAGTACCCGGCCAATTCGTTGTTCTTGTGGAAAACATGCAGCGCGAAGCGACCGTCCGCGCCCCAGTGGTTCATCGCCTCGAAGGCGATGAGCGTCAGACGGCGATCGACGGCGACCTGGGTGAGCTCGGTGTCCTGAACACAGTGCGGCCAGCCCCAGATCGTTTGTCCCACACGCATTTCGCGCAGATCACCGGCTTGGACCTTGGGGAGCAGGATGACATCACAATCAGCGATCAGTTCGGCGCGGGATGCGATGCCGGCCACCAACGGCAGCAGGTCGGCGTCGGTGACACCGAAACGCTCTCCATATCCGTGCTCGAGCCGGATGAAAGGCCGCAGAGAGGGGTCGATATCGACAAGATGCCGAGGATGGATCGGTAGACGATGTTCGTTCTCTTTACCCGAATTTGCAAGTATCCCAATAGAAAATCGGCGCACGTCAGCGCTTTTTGTTGCCGGTGAAAATGGTCTCACCGGGCGCTGCGTCCGCCTTGCCTTTTTTGATGGCACGCTTCTCTTTGAGGGACTTGCCGGACTTTTTGGACATGCCTTGACGGGGTGATTTGTCGGCCATGTGTGGCGATCCCTTGATTGAGAACCTGATAGGTCCCGATCGCCCCAGCCTACGCCCACGCGTTCGGGCAACCCCGGGCGCACGCCCTCAAGGCCGAAGCGATGTGCGAAAATCCGCGCCCTCGGCGGTGTGCCAAAATCTCAGAATGCTTCGTATCGCCACCTGGAACGTCAACTCCATCCGAGCCCGCAGCGAGCGGGTGGTCAACTGGCTCGAACGCTCGAACATCGACGTCCTGGCCATGCAGGAGACGAAGTGCAAGGACGAACAGTTCCCGGCGATGGGCTTCGAGGCCGCCGGCTACGAGGTCGCCACTGTCGGCTTCAGCCAGTGGAACGGCGTGGCGATCGCCTCGCGGGTCGGCCTGGACGACGTGGTCAGACAGTTCGACAACCAGCCCGGATTCAGCAAAGACCCCGAGATCGATCCCGCGCTCGAGGCCAGGGCCCTCGGCGCCACATGCGGCGGTGTCCGGGTGTGGAGCCTGTATGTGCCCAACGGCCGCTCACTCACCGATCCGCACTACACGTACAAGCTGGAGTGGCTCGCGGCCCTGCGCGACACCGCCGACCGGTGGCTCGCGGACGACCCGCAGGCACAGATCGCGCTCACCGGGGACTGGAACATCGCACCCACCGACGACGACGTGTGGGACCCCGCGTTCTTCGAGGACAAGACCCACACGTCCGAACCCGAACGCAGCGCGTTCGAGGCGATGATCAAGTCCGGATTCGCCGACGTGGTGCGCCCCCATGCACCCGGCCCCGGCGTCTACACCTACTGGGACTACACCCAGCTCCGGTTCCCCAAGCGCCAGGGACTGCGGATCGACTTCAGCCTGTGTTCACCGGCGCTCGCCGCCCGCGTCACCCATGCCGAGATCGATCGCGAGGAACGAAAAGGCAAGGGCGCCAGCGACCATGCCCCGGTCATCGTCGAGCTCGGAGACTGAGGGCTCAGGCCTGAGGATGTTCGGTCAGTTCCTCGGCGATCTTGCGTAGCGCCCGCGCCAGCACGTCCCGCTCGGTGGCGTCCAGTCCGTCGAGCGCGCGTTCGAGGGCCTGAACCCGCCGCGACCGATTGCCGTTGACCAGCTCCACACCGGCGTGACTGGGTACCAGCAGACTCGCCCGCCCGTCAGCGGGATCCGCGGTACGCACCACCAGTCCGTCCCGCTCCAGAGCGGCGACGATCCGCGACATCGTCGGCACGGTCAGCGTCTCCCGTTCGGCCAGCTCGGACAGCCTGATCGGCGCTCCCGCGTCGTTGAGAACCCACAGCGCCGACAAGGAACTCAGCGGCAACGAACTCTTGTTGGACCCGGCCCGCAAGCCCCTGGCGATCCTCGCGAGGTCACGGGACAGTGAGGCTGCGGTGCTGGACGCTGTCATAGGCAGGAGTTTACGGTGCGAACCGGACAGCGCTGCTCTCCCGGCTTTTATTAGTGCACCCTAAGTTGAAGTGTATGCTCGCCGCCATGGCGAGGGGATTTCAGGGGCTGGCACTCAAGGCGTTCGGCGCGAACGACTACAAGCTGACGGTGACGGGAGCGCGTGCGGTCACCGAGAGCTTCCGGAGGCTGAGTTTCCAGGCCGGTGGGCTGCTGGAACATCACGAATCGCACCCGACCCAATGGATTCGGCTATGGATTCCCAACGGCGACAAGGTCCAGCAACGGGGCTATACGCTCCTGAACTCCGATCCGGTAGCAGACACCTTCGACATCGACTTCGCTTTGCACCCGGGACCGGCGTGGACCTGGGCGAGCACCGCGTCCGCGGGCGATGTCATGGAGGCCTCGGTCCTGGGATCGAAGTTCGGGATGCCCGATCCGGTACCGACCGAGTATCTGCTGTTCGGCGATGCCGCCTCGATACCGGCGATCAACACGCTGCTCGCCGAAGTGGGTGATGCGCGCCTACGTGCGGCCGCCGCGGAACTCACCACCACGGCCGACACCTACGCGTGGGTTGCCTGCGACTTCGGGACAACCCGCAATATTGTCAAGTCGCTCAAGACCATTCATGGCCTCCCGAAGAACTCGATCAAGGCGACGGCTTACTGGAAGTAGCATGCAACGCCCGTGGGAGGTAGCATCCGTGACGGACAATCAAACACAACACGGGGGCTCCCACGAACCAGGGGCTGAGATGACGGCAGGCGGCCGTCGACTGTATGAACCTGACCGGGTAATGCCGGCGTAGGGAGAACACCATGGCTACAGCCGTCCATTCCGTCACGACCGGACCCATTCGTGGGAGCTCGAAGACTTATCAGCAGATCGATCATCTACGCGTGCCCGGAAGGCGCGTACACCTGTCGAACGGGGAGCATCTCGACCTGTACGACACCTCGGGTCCGTACACCGAGAACGACCCGGAGTTCGACCTCGAAGCAGGCCTCCCAAAAATCCGCGACTCCTGGCAACGCCCCGGGCCGGTGAACGGGGCCAGCACCCAATTAGCCTGGGCCCGAGCAGGTTTGATCACCGACGAGATGCAGTACATAGCGGCCCGGGAACAACTGCCCGTCGAACTCGTCCGCGACGAGGTCGCTGCCGGTCGCGCAGTCATCCCGGCAAATCACCGCCATCCGGAATCGGAGCCGATGATCATCGGCAAAGCGTTCACGGTCAAGGTCAACGCCAACATCGGGAACTCGGCGGTCACGTCGTCCATCGCCGAAGAGGTCGAGAAGATGGTGTGGGCAACCCGGTGGGGTGCGGACACCATCATGGACCTGTCCACCGGCAAAGACATTCACGCCACCCGCGAATGGATCATGCGCAACTCTCCGGTACCGGTGGGCACCGTACCCATCTACCAGGCGCTCGAGAAGTGCAATGGTGACCCGACCCAGCTGACCTGGGAACTTTACCGCGACACCGTGATCGAACAGGCGGAGCAGGGCGTCGACTACATGACGGTGCACGCGGGTGTCCTCCTGCGGTACGTACCCCTGGCCGCAAACCGGGTCACCGGCATCGTCTCGCGCGGCGGTTCGATCATGGCGGCGTGGTGCCTGGCCCACCACGAGGAATCGTTCCTCTACACGCACTTCGACGAACTCTGCCGCATCTTCGCGAAATACGACATCACCTTCTCACTCGGCGACGGCCTCCGCCCGGGCTCCATCGCCGACGCGAACGACGCCGCACAGTTTGCCGAACTGAGAACACTCGGCGAGCTGACCAAGATCGCCAAATCCTTTGGCGTGCAGGTGATGATCGAAGGACCCGGCCACGTCCCCATGCACAAGATCGTCGAGAACGTTCGTCTCGAAGAGGAACTCTGTGAAGAGGCACCCTTCTATACTCTCGGCCCCCTGGCGACCGATATCGCGCCGGGCTACGACCACATCACCTCGGCCATCGGCGCCGCGATGATCGCCCAGGCCGGTACCGCGATGCTCTGCTACGTGACACCCAAGGAGCATCTCGGTCTTCCCAATAGGGACGACGTGAAGGTCGGGGTGATCACCTACAAGATCGCCGCGCATGCCGCCGACCTCGCGAAAGAGCATCCGCGAGCACAGGACCGCGACAACGCCCTGTCCAAGGCGCGCTTCGAGTTTCGCTGGAACGACCAGTTCAACCTGGCACTCGATCCGGATACCGCTGTCGAGTACCACGACGAGACGATGCCGGCCGAACCCGCCAAGACAGCACATTTCTGCTCGATGTGCGGACCGAAATTCTGCTCGATGCGCATCTCCGCAGACGTTCGCGAATACGCGGAGAAGCACAACCTGGTGACACAGGACGACATCGACCGAAAGCTGGCGGCCGACATGGCGGCGAAGTCCGAGGAGTTCCTCAGCAAGGGAGGCGCCGTGTATCTGCCACTGGCCGAGGTGAATACGGTCGCATCACCGTGAGTGAGACACCGCTGCTGCCGTTGCCGGCGCCGGGCCAGACCCCCGTCCGGGTGATGACCATCGCCGGGACGGACTCCGGAGGCGGCGCCGGCATCAACGCCGACCTGCGCACCATGGCGTTGCTGGGAGTGCACGCCACCGCGGCGGTGGCAGCGGTGACCGTTCAGAACAGTCTGGGAGTCAGCGGCTTTCATCCGATTCCGCCCGAGGTGGTGGTGGGCCAGATCCGCACGGTCGTCACCGACATCGGGATCGGGGCAGCCAAAACCGGCATGCTGGCCTCCGGGGACATCATCAACGCGATCGTCGATGCCGCCGGAGACCTCGGAATCGGACGCGACCGGACGATCCCATTGGTTGTCGACCCGGTGTGCGCATCGATGCACGGCGATCGGCTGCTGGCCGATGAAGCGATGGATTCGTTGCGCGGCAAACTGATCCCGATCGCTACCCTCATCACACCCAACCTCGACGAGGTCCGGCTGATCACCGGGATCGAGGTGACCGATCGGGCCAGTCAGGAAGCCGCCGCGCGGGACCTGCACGCACTCGGCGCGCAGTGGGCGCTGGTCAAGGGCGGTCATCTGCGTACCGATGCCCGTAGCCCCGATCTGCTGTTCGACGGCTCCGATTTCATCGAACTGACCGCCAAACGCATCGACACCGGCCACGATCACGGCGCCGGGGACACGCTCGCCGCAGCCATCACCTGTGCGCTGGCCCATGGCTATTCGGTGCCCGACGCGGTGCAGTTCGGCAAATCGTGGGTGACTCGTTCACTGGCCGCGGCCTACCCGCTGGGGGCAGGCCACGGACCGGTGAATCCGCTGTGGCGCCTGGGCGACTGAGGGTTCAGGCGTCTCGCCGATCGGTGACCAGGACGCCGGCGCCGAAGACCACCGCAGCGAACACCATGAAGTAGATCAGCGAACCGTACCCGTTCCAGTGCCAGCCGATGCCCATATCACTGTCGTCGATGAAGTGGCTGCCGTTGAGGAACGGCAGGAAGGGACCCACCGCGTCGCCCACCTTCGGGATCACCGACAACACACCTTCGAGCACCAGGCTCCAGACCAGCAGGATCACGATGGCTCCGGCCGTCTGCCGGATCAGCGCACCCAGTCCCAGACCGATGAGTACCGACAGGAACGTGTACAGCGGAACGCCCCAGTACATCCGGACCGCGTCCGACCCGAACAGTGCCAGATCGCTTCCCGAGATCGACTTGGCCAGCGGTAGCGAGATCACGGTCAGGACAAACGTCAGCAGCGCCGATAATCCGCCGTAGACAGCGGCCTTGGCGTACAACAAGTTGGACCGCTGCGGAATCGCCTGGAACGACGTCCGGATGGTCCCGAAGCGGAACTCACTGGTGACTGCCAGGACCGCCATGATCATCAGGACTGTCACGCCGAAGGCAGTGGTGCCGACCACGAAGTCGGATTCCGTTGTGTTGTCTCCGCCGTCGGAGTTCGTGGCCCAGGCCAGTAGGATCGAGAGCCCGAGACCCAGCAGCACCACGATGCCACTGCACCAGTACGCGGACTTGGTGGTGAGTAGTTTGATGCGCTCGGCGGCGATTGCATGTGCCAGCATCAGTTGGTTCCTCCCTGCTGATTCCAGCCCTGCTGGTTCCAGTTCTGTTGTGGCGGTGGTCCTGCCGGCGCCCAACCCGGTTGCGGTTGCTGGGCGCTGCTCGCCATGGACTCGTTGCCGTGGTATTCGACGGATCCGGCGGTCATCGACATGAAGACCTCTTCCAGAGAGGCGGTCGCGCCGGACAGTTCGTGCAAGCCGATTCCGTTGGCAGCCGCGATGTCACCGACCTGATCGGTGGTCACGTTCTCCAGGCTCAATGCCGGGCCCGATCCGTCGTCCGCGATCGGGACGGACCGCAGCCCTGCCGCGGCCAGTGCCGACTGCAGTTCTCCGAGCCGGGGGCTGCGGACCCGAACCGTGACTTGAGCACCACCGGTGAAGTCCTTCACCGACGAGTCCGCGATCAACCGTCCACGCCCGATGACGATCAGATGTTCGGCGGTCAAAGACATCTCGGTGAGCAGGTGACTGGAGACCAGGACGGTACGCCCCTGATCCGCCAGGGCTCGCATGAACTTTCGAATCCAGACGATGCCCTCGGGGTCGAGGCCGTTGACCGGCTCGTCGAACAGCAGCACTCCGGGATCGCCGAGCAGTGCGGCGGCAAGTCCCAGCCGCTGGGACATGCCGAGCGAGAACCCGCCGGCCTTCTTACCGGCCACCTCGGTCAGCCCCACGTCCGAGAGGACCTGGTCGACACGGTGGAGCGGGATCCCGTTGGACGCCGCCATCCACCTCAGGTGATTGCGGGCGGTTCGGTTCGGGTGCACCCACTTTGCGTCGAGCAGCGCCCCTACCTGGGTCAACGGGTTCTTCAGCTCGCGATACTGCTTCCCGTTGATGGTGGCCACTCCCGAGGTGGGACGATCCAGGCCCAGGATCATCCGCATCGTCGTCGATTTGCCGGCACCGTTCGGCCCGAGGAATCCGGTCACCAGGCCTGGTTTCACATCGAAGGTGAGGTCGCTGACCACCTGGTTCTGGCCGTAGACCTTCGTCAATCCCTGAACACTGATCATGGCCCATAGTCTGCCATCGAGCCGAGGGCAACCGCATCATCCTTCAGTCTGACAAATCCGTCAGTGGATCAACCCTGGTCAGCGATCGACCTGTGGCGACGACGCCTGGGCCCAGAATCGCTTCGGTATTCTCCCGGCGCCGTGGGCCAGCCGACCTGCGACGACGGCGGCACGCATCGCGGCGGCCATGCGCGGCGGGTCTGCCGCCCGGGTGACAGCCGACGCGAGCAGCACTCCGGAGCAACCCAATTCCATCGCCAGCGTGGCATCGCTGGCGGTGCCGATGCCCGCATCGAGGATCACCGGCACCTGGGCCGCGGCGACGATCATCTCGATGTTGTGCCGGTTGATGATCCCGAGACCGGTGCCGATCGGTGATCCCAGCGGCATGACGGCCGCCGCTCCCGCGTCTTCGAGCCGCCGCGCCAGGATCGGATCGTCGTTGCTGTACGGCAACACCACAAAACCGTCGTCGACCAGTGCGGTGGTGGCCGCCACCAGTTCCGGTCCGTCGGGCAGCAGCGTGCGGTCGTCGCCGACCACCTCGACCTTGACCCAGTTGGTGCCGAGCGCTTCCCTGGCGAGTTGGGCGGTCAGCACCGCCTCGGCGGCCGACTGGCACCCGGCGGTGTTCGGCAGTACATCGATGTTCAACCGCCGCAACAGGTCCAGCACGCCGGTACGGCCGGTGGAGTCCACCCGCCGCATCGCCACAGTGGTGAGTTCGGTTCCGGAGGCGATCAGCGCCTCTTCGAGCACCGCCAGATTTGCGGCGCCACCGGTGCCGGTGATCAGTCGCGAGTTCAGCGTGCGACCACCGATGATCAGCGGATCATCCACCCTGCACCGCCGTCAGGATCTCCACGCTGCCACAGGATCCGAGGCCGCTGCGCCAGGTGGACTTCGGACGCACCCGACCGTCGATCGCGACGGCCACGCCGGTTCTCGGCAGATCGAGGTGGTCGAGCAGTCCTTCCACGGTCATCCCTTCGGGCAGCGCGGTGGCGACCCCGTTCACGACGACGTCGGTGGTCATGAAAATCTCCCTGGATCGATGGCCGGTTCATCAATGCTGTAGCCCGCGAGCATGTCCGCGACGAGGTCGGCAGTGATCGCGCACATCAGGATGCCGTTGCGGCCGTGCCCGGTGGCCGCCCATGTGCGGTTGTCGAGTCTGCCGATGATCGGGAGTCCGTCCGGTGTCAGTGGACGCAGTCCGGCGTCCGCGGAGAGCAGGCGATATTCGCGCAACGAGGGCATCAGTTCGATGGCATCGGCCAGCAGATCGGCCACCCCGCCCACGACCGGCTGTAGATCTGCATCACCGTCGTACTGCGTCGCCCCCACCACCACACCGTCCGAACGGGGCACGATGTAGACGGCGCGGCCGTTGATCAGCCCGCGGACAACATGTTTGGGCGGCGCCAGCGCACCACGGGCCCAGCCGAGCCGGAGCACCTCACCCTTCGACGGATACACCGGCAGCCCCGGCCACAGCTTTGCCGAAGCCACACCCGCGGTCAGCAGAACCTGATCATCCGGCAGCGAATCGAGATCGATGATCTCACCCTCGACCCGGCGAACACCGACCTCCGCCACCGCGTCGGTGAGCACGGCCAGCAACCGCCGGTTGTCGACGGCCATCTCACGACCCGCCAGGAACCCGCGTCGCACCCGCGTCGACACCGCGGGTTCGAGCTCACGAATCTCCTTGCCGGTCAACGACTGCACAGGATGCCCGCGCTCACCGAGCCAGTCCGCGGCCATCGTGAGTTCACCGACATCGGCACTGTCCACTCCCGCCATCACACTGGCCCGCGCAGCGATCACGCCGGGATCGGCCAGGCGTTCCAGGAACGCCGGCCACCGGGCCATCGCGCGTTCGGCAAAAGCGAGATAGGTGTCTTCGCCGGTGCGGCTCTCACCGGCGATACCCAGCATCCCGGCGGCCACAGCCGACGCCGCATCGGCACGGACCGGGTCATGAATGGTTACCTGCCAACCACTTTCGGCCGCCCTGAGCGCACAGGACAACCCGATGACGCCGCCACCGACAATTCCGAGGGTCTTCATCCCACGTCCTTCCTTCGCCGGCATTATCCGGATCAGGTGTAACGGTCTCGCGGACGGTTCGTGTCCTGCGGTCTCAGCCCGAGCGATTCCCTCGAGCACCCGTGTGTGTACTGCCGAACATCCTACGCCGGTACATTCGAGCACTGTGACCGACCACGATCGTCCCGGCAGTGCCCGCAGTCGTCTGAACGCTGCCCGGCTCTATCTCTGTACAGACGCCCGCCGCGAGCGAGGCGACCTCGCCCGGTTCGCAGACCGGGCACTGGCCGGCGGGGTCGACATCATCCAGCTCCGCGACAAGGGTTCACCCGGCGAGCGAGAGTTCGGTCCGCTCGAAGCCGCCCAGGAACTCGACCTGCTCGCCGAACTCGCCGAGGTGACCCGAAACCATGGCGCGCTGCTCTCGGTCAACGACCGCGCCGACATTGCGGTCCTCTCCGGGGCCGACATCCTGCATCTCGGCCAGGACGACCTGCCGGTGTCGTCGGCCCGCCGGATCGCCGGAGACGACATCATCGTCGGCCGCTCCACCCATTCGGCCGCCGAGGCCCGGAGCGCCGCCACAGAAACCGGTGTCGACTACTTCTGCACGGGCCCCTGCTGGCCGACGCCCACCAAACCCGGACGCAGTGCACCCGGACTGGAACTGGTGCGGGACACCACGGCCCAGGAACCCACTCGCCCATGGTTTGCCATCGGAGGCATCGATGAGCAGCGATTGCCCGAGGTCATCGCCGCCGGCGCCCAGCGGATCGTGGTGGTCCGGGCGATCACGGCCGCGGACGATCCGGAAGCGGCTGCCGTTCGTTTGAAGGACAAGTTGCTTGCATCAGCCGAAAACTGAGGGCTAGGGTGGGCACATCATGATGAAGCAGCTTCTCGTAGTTCACCGCCGTAGCGGGGTCTGATTCGACCGGCCCCCCGCTGCGGGCCGTTCTGCTATCTGCTGGTCATCCTCTTTCCCCGGAAGACCACCTCTCATGAACACTCTGATCTCCACCGATTCGATCTCGTCGGATTCACAGCACCAGCACCAAGACCGGTTCACTGCCCGCCTGGGCCGCCCATTGCCGACCGCCTTACACGCCGAAGCCGCGGGGATGAGTTGGTCCACCTTCACCAGCACCTTTGCACCCACATCGGGTCCGATCCGGCTGGGATCATGGACCTCCGACCGCGGCCCCGACGACCTGCTGTTCTGTCGGGCCACCATCGCCGACGGCGACACCATCTCGGCTCTGACAGCCACCGCGTCCGGACCGATCGGGGCTCTCACCGACATGCTGTATCAGCTCGGCGCCGGGCTCGAGATCATCAGCATCCACCAGTACGACCACGCGGGTGCCGTCGTCATATTCCTGCGTTGCAACCGCGACGGTCGGCAGACCTGGGCGATGGGCACCGGCACCAACTCCGAGGACTCATCGCTCGGTGCCCTGATCGCGGCGGCGAACCGACTCAGCTGACGGTGTCGGGGTCCGGTGCGGCAACAATCGAGACAAGCTGGGACCTCAGGTCCGGCCAGCTCGCCCCGAAAGCCGGATGCAACGGCAGCTCGCCCACCGCATCGGACCGCACCCACCGCAATTCGACCGACTCCATGTTGGCCTTGGTGACCAACGGGACCGCAACCTCGGCGATCACAGTGGTGTAGGTCCAACCACTGGGTGCGCGATGGGTCACCGCTTCTGTGTGTACGGTCAGTTCCGCATCGGCGATCCCGGCCTCTTCGTCGGCCTCGCGCACAGCGGTGTCGACCGCGCTCTCGTGGGAATCGCGGGCTCCGCCGGGCAGCGCCCAGGTTCCGCCCTGATGGCTCCAGACCGCCCGATGCTGTAACAGAACGAGCGTTTCGCCCGCTTCACCTAGTGTGAAGAGTAAGAGTCCGGCGGCACCATGACGGCCCCAGTATCGAGATCCATCCGCGTCGAAAACCCATCCGTCGCCATCGCCTCGCACCCGACACCTCCTCGCCAGCCCGCGTTTGTTGGTCCTCACGCTACTTGCAATGGCGCAGTGACACGGGGGCGCACTGCCACAAGCCAATGATCATTCGCAGTAATGTCGCTGTCAGTTCGAGAAATTCTTCGATCAGGACACGACCGGAAAGACCGGGCGAACACCAGGAAGAAGGGACCGCGTGACCGGCGGCAACGCAACATCTTTGCGTACCCGGTTCATGCGTGCGGATAAGCCCTACGCCGACCGATCGGCACCGCTCACGCGTCGCGAACTGATGAGTCTGACGCGCGAACGGTCGACGCACCCGATCACCAACATGCGGGAAATCGCGAAGACCAGCCCCGGAAAACTGATGATCATCCTGGCGATCCTGATCATCTCTTGCGTCACCGTCGGCTGGTACGCCTCCGACACGCTCGACCAACGCACCAGCACGCTCGAAGAGATGATCAATGACACCGAGCCGCTGAGCGAGGCGTCACAGGTCCTCTACAGCTCGCTCTCGATCGCCGACGCCGCGGCCAATACCGCCTTCATCTCCGGCGGCCTGGAGCCCGCGGCGCTTCGTGCCGACTACAACAACGCGGTCGCGACCGCAGCCAACGCCCTGATCCAGTCGGCCAGCGGAACGTCGATGGACAGCGCCCAGGTGCGCCAGGACCTGACCACCCTGTCGACACAGCTGCCCGTCTACACCGGACTCATCGAGTCGGCCCGACTCAACAACCGCCTGGGCAACCCGGTCGGATCGGCGTATCTGGGTGAGGCGTCGAACATGATGCAGGAGACCATCCTGCCCGCCGCGGAACGTCTGTACACCGAGCGGTCCCAGGCGATCGGCGATGCCCGGAACAACTTCACCGAACCCCCGTGGGGCGTCTACTTCGCGCTGGCGTTTGTCCTCGCGGCACTGATCTCCACCCACCTCTACATCGCCCGTCGCAGCCGCCGACGATTCAACGTCGGGTTGCTCACCGCAATCTCGTGTCTGGTGATCGGGTTGTTGTGGTTGCTGGTCGGCGGGCTGTTGTCGGTCAAGTCGACGAGCGACGCCGAGAACATCGGTGCCGCGCCGCTCGCCGAACTCACCTCGGCCCGGATCCTGACCCAGCAGGCCCGTTCGGATGAAACCCTCTCGCTCGTCCGCCGCGGCGATCAGGAAACGCTCGACGAGGGTTGGGCGTCCGCTGTCAACGAGATCGACATGGTGCTCGACGACTACCTGGACGACGATCGCAAAGACGTGGCCGAGGACTCCGTCACCGATGCACAGAACGCGTTGAGGCTCTGGCGCGAGGCCCATGCGGCGATGCTGGAACGGGCCAACGCCGGCGACTTCAACGGTGCCACCGCCATCGCCGTCGGCGACAACCCCGACGGATCCGCCGCCGCGTACACCGCACTCGACGACTCCCTGGTCGATGGCATCACGGTCACCAGGGAAGCCTTCCGCGATGACATCAACACCGCCCGGGTCAGGCTCGGCTACGCCGGCCTGGGGATCATGCTGCTCGGCATCGCCGCCGCGATCGCGTCCATATTCGGCATCGCACCACGGATTCGGGAGTACCGATGACGATGCGACGAACGATGGGCACCACACTTCGCCGGGCGACCGCCGCCGGCGCCGTCGCCATGGCTGCGGTGTTGTCGGCCGGGTGCGTGAACACGCCCGCACCTCCGAGCGATCCACCGTCGGCCGTCGCGGCCTGGCCCACACCGGCGGGTGTGAGCACCGATGTCCCGGTGGAAGCCCCTCCTGCCACCGAAGCCTGTGATTCCACCGCCAGCCTGACGCCCGGGCCCCTTCCGACGCCCGGACAGATGCCGCCCAACACCAGCATGGATTCGATCTACAAACGCGGCTGGCTCAAGGTCGGCCTCGACGTCGGTTCGAACCTCATTTCGTTCCGCGATCCGATCAGCGGGAGCATCGAGGGTTTCGACGTCGACATCGCGAAAGAAATCGCCCGCGGCATCTTCGGGGATCCCGAACGTGTCGAGTTCCGGATCCTCAACTCCGACGACCGCATCCAGGCGCTCAAGGACGGTTCGGTCGACATCGTCGTCAAGACCATGAGCATCACCTGCGACCGGCTCGAGGAGATCGCCTTCTCGACGGTGTATTACGAAGCGTCCCAACGAATCCTGACCATGCGGAGCTCGGGCATCAACGGCGTTGCCGACCTATCCGGAAAGCGGGTGTGTGCTGCTCGTGGGACCACCTCGATCGCCCGGATCCAGCAACGGGTCCCCGACGCCATCATCGACACCGTGTCGACCTGGGCGGATTGCCTCGTGATGCTGCAGCAGAATCAGGTGGACGCGGTCTCGACAGACGATGCCATCCTCGCCGGGATGGCGGCCCAGGATCCGTACATCCACGTTGTCGGACAGAGCCTCGGTGAGGAGCCCTACGGAATCGGCATCAACAAGAACGACGAGGACATGGTGCGCTTCACCAACGGGATCCTCGAGCAGATCCGGAGCAACGGAACCTGGTTCGAGATCTACAACCGCTGGCTGTCGATCCTGGGGCCGAAATACTATCCGCCGCAACCCGAGTACCGGGACTGAGGCGGGAATCCGTTGACTCAACACCCCTCACCCGACAACACCCCTGAGGTCGGCACCCAAGCCGCAAACTTGCGGGATCTCGAGATGGGCACTGAACCCACCGGCCGCAACGATGCCGATGTCAAGACGCAGGCCGTTCCGATGGACATGGCCTTCACGGAACCCACGGCACGCACCTCCGGCGGCAGTTTCAGCCAGCCCAACGTCCTGGTACCCACCAGCCGGAGTTCACGGAGCCGGCGCCGCATGGGCGGCGGACTCGTGGACGTCCCGCGGATCCACGACATCGAGCCGTTCGACGCCGTCATGGACGATGCCGTCATCCCCGAGGCGAAACGGTTGTGCTGGAAATGTGGCAAACCGGTGGGAAGGTCGTCCGGCGAGGGCAAGGGAGACCTCACCGGCACCTGCAACACGTGCGGGGCCCGATACTCGTTTGTCCCGGGGCTGGACAAGGGCACCATGGTCGCCGACCAGTACGAGATCGCCGGCGCCATCGCCTACGGCGGGCTGGGCTGGATCTACCTTGCCATCGACCACAACGTGTCCGACCGTCCGGTGGTCCTCAAAGGCCTGCTCAACTCGAAAGACTCTCAGGCACAGGCTGTTGCGCTCGCAGAGCGCCAGTTCCTGGCCTCGGTCTCACATCCCGGAATCGTGAAGATCTACAACTTCGTCGAACACCACGACCTGGGCGACAACTCCTTCGGCTACATCGTGATGGAGTACGTCGGCGGTAGCACGCTCAAGGACATCACCTCCACCGAGGACGAATCCGGTTCGCGCCGAAGTCAACTGTCGCCGGAGCAGGCCATCGCCTACCTGCTCGAGGTCCTCCCGGCCGTCACCTATCTCCACTCCGTGGGCCTGGTCTACAACGACATCAAACCCGAGAACATCATGATCGGCAGCGAAGACGTCAAGCTGATCGACCTCGGCGCCGTCTCCCGCATCAACGGCTACGGCCATCTGTACGGGACACCCGGATTCCAGGCACCCGAGATCGTGCGGACGGGCCCACAGGTCGCCACCGACATCTACAGCCTCGGACGCACACTCGCCGTGTTGACCGTCGACATGCCGATCGAGAAGGGCCGCTACCTCGACGGACTCCCCGATCCCGCCAATGTGCCACTCTTCCAGGACAATCCGTCGTTCTACCGGCTGTTGCAGCGGGCCACCCATCCCGATCCCGCCCAGCGATTCACCTCGGCCGACGAGATGGCCGGGCAATTGCTCAATGTGTTGCGCGAAATCGTCGCGGCCCACACCGGCATCCCCCGCCCGGGGTTGTCGACGGTCTTCAGCCCGCAGAGAACCACCTTCGGGACCGAGATGATGCTCGCGCCCGTCGACGGCATCCTCGAGCCGGTTCGCACCCGGCGGAGCCTGGACACGATCGACATCGTGGCGGCCCTACCCGTCCCACTCGTCGATCAGTCGGATCCGGCGGCCGGACTGCTCAATTCGACAGCCCTGTCCGAGCCGACCCAGACACTCGACTCGATCCGCAGCGCACGCGAAGGCGGCCTGTCGTCCGTGATCGGGACCGACCCGTCCGACGATCATCCGTCTCGCGAGATCGACTTGATCGAGGCGCGCGCCTACATCGAACTGGGCGAGGCGCAAACCGCCCTCAACCTCCTGCAAGACGCCACCGAACATCACGGAAAATCTTGGCGGACAGACTGGTTCATCGGATTGGGCACACTGCTGATCGGCGACGTCCCGACCGCACACGAACGCTTCAACGACGTGCTCTCAGCGATGCCCGGAGAGGCCGCCCCCAAGCTGGCCGTGGCCGCCACCGCGGAACTGATGGGCCGTCACGACGTCGCACTCCATCACTACCGGTCATTGTGGCAGACCGACCGTGCCATCATCACCGCCGCATTCGGCCTGGCGCGCATGCGATTTGCCAAGGGAGACATTCCCGGTGCCGTCAAGGCGCTCGACGAGGTGCCACCGACCAGCCGCCACTACAACGCCGCCAGCTGCACCTCGGTCCTGACCCTCGTACACGGACGCGATCCGGCATCGGTTCAGGAAGACCAACTCCGCGAGGCCGCCAGACGACTCGAGTCGATGTCGGACGCGGAGCCACGCAAACAGCGCCTGGTGATCCTGGTCCTGGGTATCGCACTCGGCTGGATCCACCGCCGGCCCGACCAATCCCCCACCGACGCGTCGGCGCGGGGCGACATCCTCGGCTATCCGTTCAACGATCACGGACTCCGGGCCGGCACCGAGCAGTCCCTCCGGCGCCTCGCCCGCAGCACCGTCAATCGCACCCAGCGTTTCCGCCTGGTCGATCTCGCCAACTTCGTCAGGCCGCACACGTTGTTCTGATCTCTCGAGCCGGTGGCCGGGTGATGGCAGTGGCCCCGGAAATAGGTTGGACGGGATCCGGTTCCAGTTGTTAGCGTGGTCCGGACCGTGCATTTTCGCGAGGAGGTGAGACCCATGAACGCAACAACCCATGTGGGTGCTCCCGCTCGTGTTCACGGTCGGCGATTGACATAGGTGTCGCCGGGAGCGCCTCAACAGGCAATCCCGAAAGGCAACACCATGCACGTCACTTCCACGACATCGTCGAACGGTGTCATCGAACGCACATTCACCCTCGACGACGTCACCGGTGTGCTCTGGTCACCGGAATCCGGAGCACCCGGCTCGCCGCTACTGCTGGCCGGGCACTCCGGCGGCATGCACAAAAGAGCGCCGGGACTGGTGGCCGGCGCACTCCACAGCGTCGCCACCTACGGGTTCACGTTCGCCGCCATCGATGCGCCCGGGCACGGCGACCGGCCGCGAAATGTTCAGGACCAAAAGTGGGTCGAGGCGATCCATCAGGCCCGGGCCGCGGGCGAGCAGATCGCCCCGATCGTCATCGACTACACCACGTCGCTGGCCGAGCGGTGGTTGCCGGAATGGCAGACAACGCTAGATGCACTGCTGACGCGTCCCGAGATCGGCATCGATGCGCCGATCGGCTACGAAGGCGTGAGTTTGGGCGTGGTCACCGGGGTGATGTTGCCGGCGGTCGACTCCCGGATCGCGGCCCTGAGCTTCGGCGGCGTTTTCGTCGATGCCGCCCTCATCGAAGCGGCCCGAAAGGTGACCATTCCGGTCGAATATCGGATCCCTTGGGACGACGATCAATTCGATCGAACATCCGAGTTCGCGTTGTTCGACGCCTTCGCCTCGAAAGACAAGACCATGCACGCCTATTCGGGGAGGCAGTACCCGGTGCCTCACCACGAGCGCGAGAGCTCGGCACGGTTCTTCGCCCGTCACCTCGGCCGGGTCGCTGGAACAGCTTCAGACTGACGGCGCGACGTTCACGATTCAAGTTCAATCCCGCGGTTGCCGTATCTGATCTGAATGGGGTCACGAACTCCAAATCATGCTGCGGCAACCGCCCTTAACGGCTCAACATGCCGAGCCCGACCTTCAGGTTCTAGCGAGGTGAGAGCGGGCTTCGATGCCGGGTCAGCAGTAGGCGGTGGCGTAGCGACCCACCGCGGAATCCCACGAATACTGCTCGCCATTCACGTAAGCGGCACAGCGCACATAGTTGTTGCTGCCCTCGTTCTCGTAGTCCGCGCTGATGTACCCGCCCACAATCTGGTTGGTTGACTGAGACGTGAACGTCTTCGTCGCCCGGTAATAGGTAACACCATCGGTTCCGACAAATGTGTCCTTGAACCGGACGCCTGTGTAGCTGTCCTTCTCCGGGTCAGGGAACGACTGGTCATCCGAGAACGCGTCATACCAGAAGATCCCATCATTCACCGGCTTGTTCGACACGAACACGTACTGAATCCTATCGCCAGCTTCGGGAAAGTTGACATCCGCCGAAGACTGCCCGACCCCAACGACAGTGGCGGCGATGGCGGCGAAAGACAGGGCGGCAGCAGTGATCTTGTTGCGCATGAAAGCGTCTCCTAGCGAAAAGGCCCCTCCGGCTTGGCTTGCGGAAGGGTCCTCCAGAAACCCTAATGGCCGAAAACTCGTGTCGTCAACACGCCATGCAGACCACAAATTCCTTCCACGCCCGACCATGGGCGCGGAAGACAAATCACTGTAGTCCAAACGAATCACGCGGGAACGCCGGCTATCGTGATCTCTCCGTGAGGGTTCACAAGTCGTGCGTGATGCGTTCCACAGCAGTCACTTACACCCCCGAGTCGCCGCTCACCAAGACCCTGCCGCGGATCGAAGCAAACGCTAATTGTCAATTCCTCCCCTTCCGGCCGCTACACGAACTCTTCGACGACATCGAGATGCCTGAAAGCAGCGCAAACATACAACACTCCGAAAATCCAACTGGAGCCAACGCCGGAGCAGAAGCGACTGTCAGACTACCGCGATAGACTGACGGGTTCGTCCAGATATGTCTGTCAAACTAGTTGCAGTGCAACAGAATTGCTCGACTCGAATGCTTGTGCGAATCGCTTCTTGCAGGTAGTATTGAGTCATGGACTTCGGGGGAATGTTCGCCAGACTGTCTGATCTGGCCGGGGATGCGGCGGTGGTCGCGGGTGATGATGCTGAGTTGTCGTCGCGGGTTGTGATGGTGATCCGTCTCAATCATGTTGTGGAACAGATCCTTTTCCGTCTGGTCGGTGAACTCGATGGGCGGGGGATCGCCACGCGAAGGGGTGGGGGTTCTACTGCCAAACTGTTGCAGCAGGCGGGGATGGCGCCGGCGGTGGCGCACCGGTACGTCCGGGTGGGTGCCGCGTTGGATGATATTGCGTTGGTCGCGTCCTATGCGGTGGATGGGTCGTTGTCGGGTGAGCATGTGGATGCGATTGTGAAGGGCCTGGGCCACATTGACCGGCGCAACTCAGACCTGTCGGGCGAGGACCGTGCCGATTGTGTGCGAGGCCTGTGGGCGGAGGCGTTGTCGGCTTCGCCTGCGGCGGTGTCGGTGCGGGCGCGGCATATGGCGTTGGTGTTGTCGCCGCCGGACAAGGCGATCCCCGATGCGGAGAATCACGAGCTGAACGAGTTCACGCTCGGGTTGGGTGAGGACGGTCGTAGTCACGGGACGTTGGATCTGGACAACCTGCTCGGCGAGAAACTGCGGGTGGCGCTCGACCCGTTATCGAAACCGGTACCCGAACCCGATGGGTCGGCTGATCGTCGTTCGAGTGCTCAGGTACGGGCGGATGCGTTGGAACGTCTGCTCGATTCCTACCTCGAGCAGGAAGACCGGCCCACCCGCGGCGGGGCGACACCGCAGGTGGTGTTGACGCTCACACCCGAAGGGCTGCAGACGTTGCAGCTCAGCGGTATCCCCGGAGCGAAGGCTCCGGAGGTGGCAGCGGCGTTCGAGTGGACCGGCCCGGCGTCGGCGTCGACCGCGCAACTGGTGGCCTGTGATTCGGTGATCACCAAAATCTTGGTGGACAACAACATGGTCCCGCTCGACGTTGGACGGGACCACCGGACCGTCACACCCGCGATCCGCAAAGCCCTCATCGCCCGCGATCGCGGTTGTTCGTTCCCGGGCTGCGATTGCCCGCCCGGACGCACAGACGCGCACCACATCCGGCATTGGAGCCAGGGCGGAGCAACGAGTCTCGCCAACACCGTCCTCCTATGCCGGCGGCACCACCGGTATATCCACCACATGGGGTGGGAAGTGTTCATCGGGTCCGACGGACATCCCTGGTTCATCAACCCTGACGACACCACCCGGACTCCGCTGCGGTCCCACGCCCGCAGGACTATGACGTCCGACCTCGCCGCCGCATAACCAGGCGAGTATCGGAACCGCAAGACCAGCAAACCTACGACGACATATTCGGAGAACCCCGAGCAACACGGCAATCGCTGTGTACTGCACGACCTTTGACAACTTCACAGTGAAACTGCGGCCGCGAGTGGTCCAGATGGTGCTTCGTAGCAGTGGGTCAGCCCACGAACACCCGGAAGGGGCGCAGCACCATCTGGCCGCTCTCGGCGAGCCTCATTCGCAAGTCGATCCGGATTTCGTCATCCGACACGGCGCCCACCACACCCGACACCGACAGTTCGGCAGGAACGTCGTCGAACACGACAACGGGTTTGACGAACCTGGTCTCGTACCTCAGGAATCGGTGCGGCTTGCCATCGAGCCACCGCATCACGTGGCCGATACCGATACCGACCGTCAACATTCCGTGTGCAACAGGTCCGGCCAGACCGACTGCAACAGCAACTTTTTCGTCAACGTGGATCGGATTGTTGTCCTTCGATGCCTCCGCATACGCCCGGATCCTGCGCTGGTCAATGGTCTCGGACACATCGAACAACACCGTTCCCACCACGAGATCACTCATTCGGCAGCCTCGGTCTCGCAGATCAATGCAGAGTTGACCCGCACGATCTCCTGCCCGTCCAGGTCCGTGACGAGCGAGACGATGTCGAATTGTGTCACCGACGCCCTCGCCCGCACATTGGTCACCGTCACACTGGCGTTCACAACATCTCCTGCCTTCAGAGGCCTTGTATAGACCGTGGTTTCAGCGGTGTGGACAACGCCGGCAACGGGCATGTCCCCACTACCCAAGAACGCCTTGATCGCCGGTTCCAGAACCACATTGACGAAACTGGGCGGCGCCTCGCCGGAGGTGGCGGGTGGTCCACCGATCACCGCCACCACTTCGTCGATACCGGCCTGCGTCACCTCAAACGGTGACTCCGGGGTGACGTTTGCGCCTTCAACGATCATGAGAGAGCCTCCACTGATTGCCTCGCGATCGCGAGTTCTTCGTTCGTCGGCACCACGAGCACGGTCACCGCGGAATCATCGGTCGAGATGATCCTCGGCTCACGGCTTCTGGTGGCATTGCGTACGGCATCGACCACAATGCCAAAGTTCTCCAGACCGGCGAGCGCGTCCGCACGTACCTTGGCATTGTTCTCGCCCACACCCGCAGTGAACACGATCGTATCGGTTCGGCCCAACGTCACCATGTAGGCGCCGACGTATTTGCGCAGCCGGTGGATGTAGACGTTGTAGGCGAGTGTCGCATCCGGGTCACCACCGGAGACCATCTCGATCAACGAGCGGAAATCGTTCTCCCCGCACAAACCCTTCAACCCCGACTGCCGATTGAGCACCACATCGATCTCGTCGACATCAAGGCCGGCGGCACGCCGCAGATACATCACGACACCGGGATCGATGTCTCCACTTCTGGTCCCCATCACCAGGCCCTCGAGCGGGGTCAGGCCCATCGACGTCTCGACCGGCCTACCGCCCGCGATGGCCGACGCCGATGCGCCGTTACCCAGATGCAGCACAATCTGATTGAGATCTTCCAGGTCAGCATCCAAGAATTCGGCGGTCCGCGTCGACACGTATTGATGTGATGTGCCATGGAACCCGTATCGCCGGATGTGGTGTTCACGCGCCAGCTCACGATCGATCGCATAGGTGGCCACGTGTTCTGGCAATCCGTGAAAGTAGGCGGTGTCGAAGACGACCACCGACGGAACATCGGGCAGCAGTCGCCGGGTCGCCTCGATCCCGAGAAGATTGACCGGATTGTGCAACGGAGCAAGGGTTTCCAGATCCTTGATCGCATCGATCAGAGCGTCGTCGACCACCGTCGGCCGATAGAACTGCGGTCCGCCGTGAACCACCCGGTGCCCCACCGCGGTGATGCCTTCGGATTCCAGGTCATGCCCGACGCCGGAGAACAACTCGAACACTTTCGACAGCCCGGCCTCATGGTCGACGATCTCACCGACGAACTCGTTGACCTCGTCCCCGCGGATGAGGTCCACACGACCCTGCGACTCACCGATCCGTTCTACCACGCCATGAGCCACCACGAATCCCGAATCCGGCTGCACCAGCTGGTATTTAAGCGAAGACGACCCGGCATTCAACACCAGGACGGTGTCGATGTCACTCACCGGCGACACCCTGCGCCTGGATCGCGGTGATCGCAACCGTATTGACGATGTCCGACACCAATGCACCTCGCGATAAGTCGTTGATAGGCTTACGCAGGCCCTGCAACACCGGACCCACCGCCACCGCGTCAGCGCTGCGCTGCACGGCCTTGTACGTGTTGTTGCCCGTGTTCAGATCGGGGAATATCAGTACGGTCGCCCGCCCGGCCACATTCGAGTTCGGCATCTTGGCGCTCGCCACCACCGGATCGACAGCCGCGTCGTACTGAATCGGCCCCTCCATCAACAGCTCCGGCGCACGTTTCCGCGCCAGTTGAGCGGCCTCGCGCACCTTTTCCACATCAGCGCCTCTACCCGATTCGCCGGTCGAATACGACAGGAGTGCCACCCGCGGATCGATACCGAACTGAGCCGCTGTCGCCGCCGACGAGATCGCGATATCGGCCAACTGCTCTGCGGTCGGGTCCGGGATGATGGCGCAATCCCCGTACGCCAGAACATGATCGGCCAGGCACATGAAGAACACGCTGGAGACTGTCGACACGCCTGGAGCGGTCTTGATGATCTCGAACGCGGGCCGAATCGTGTGGGCGGTGGTGTGCACCGCACCCGACACCATCCCGTCGGCGTGGCCGAGCTGCACCATCAATGTGCCGAAGTACGACACGTCCTTGACGATGGTACGGGCGCGTTGCAGGTCCATCCCCTTGTGTTTGCGCAGCTCGGTGTATACCGCGCTGAACTCCTCGAGCAGATCGGATGTGGCGGGATCGATGACAACCACGTCGGACAGATCCACGCCCAGTTCCGCAGCACGATCCCGCACCGACCGTTCGTCGCCGAGGATGGTCAGATCTGCGACCTGCCTGCGCAACAGGCGCCCGGCGGCGCGCAGGATCCGGTCGTCGCCACCTTCGGGCAGGACGATCCGCTTGCGGACCTGGCGAGCCCGCCGGATCAGCTGGTACTCGAACATCTGAGGTGTCACCACCTCCGGAATCGGCAACTGGAGCTTCTGCAACATCGCCACCGAGTCCACGTGCTCTTCCATCAGGTTCAACGCGATGTCGATCTTCCGCGCCGAATCAACACTCACGCGGGCGCGCGCATGCACTGCAGCCCTTGCAGTTTCGTACGTTCCCTGGTCACAGCAGATGATCGGCAGAGACGAGTTGAGGCCCTCCACCAGCGCCGCGATCTTGGGATGCGGTTTGAGCCCACCGTTGAGGATGATGCCGGAGAGCTTCGGGAAGCCCTCCGCAGCGTTCGCCGCCACCAGGGCGAGGAGAACGTCCGAACGGTCCGCCGGGGTGATCACCGCCATCCCCTCGGTGAGACGTTCGAGGATGTGCTCGACGGTCATCCCGCCGACCATCACCTTCACCGCCTCGCGGCCGAGCAATTCCGGGTCGCCGCTGTAGATCTCGCCGTCGAGTGCGACCATCAACTCCGCGACCGTCGGCGCCACCAGCAGCGGATCCTCGGGCAACGTCCACGCGGGCAGTCCGGTGGCCTGCTCCAGGGCGGCCTTCACCTCCGCCAACCGATCCGGGTCACAGCGGTTCGCAATCAGCGCGACGGCCTTGGCATGATTGCCCGTCAGATCCGTCAGACCCGACTCGGCCAGGGCCACAACCTCGTTCACCGTGCGATCAGCAGCCTTGAGCACCAACAACATCGGCGTCTGGAGATTGGCGGCGACGCGCGCGTTGAAACTCAGCTCCGACGGGCTGGCGATGTCGGTGTGGTCGGACCCGACTACGAGAACCGCATCGCAACGCTCCTCGACCGCGTGGAACTTGTTCACGATCTCACTGAGCGCGGCGTCGGGATCGGCGTGTACCTCGTCGTACGTCACACCGATGCAGTCTTCGTAACTCAGGTCACTGGAGTCGTGCTCGATCAACAACTCCAGGATGTAGTCACGCTGACCGGAGTTCGTCCTGGAGATGGGACGGAAGACGCCGACACGGCCGCCAGACGCTGCCAGCAGGTGCAGCACACCGAGCGCCACGGTCGACTTCCCGGTGTCGCCTTCAACTGATGCCAGATAGATACTGTTCGACACCGATGCGTCCATTGGCCCACCCTATCCCCGGCGCCAGCGCTCTACTCGGCGGCTCTCACCGTCGAACGCACGACCATCGCCGCGATGTCGTCGTCGGACATCGCACTTCCGGGGATCAGCATGTAGGAGTACACAACCCGCACCATGAACTCGGTGGCCCGTCGGGCATCGGGTACGAGCGCGGCCTCCAGTTCGGGCTCGGCGGAGAAATTGCCCACACTGTTGGCGACGATGATGTCGACGATGGTGGTCGCTGCGTCCCGATCTGGTCCGCGGGCGACGATGGTGGCGATGATCTCTTCGGGCTCGTTGCGCAGGATATATTGCAGCGCTTCGTGTTCCCGGATGTAGGTGAGTACGTGGACAACCATCGTCGACACCTTGGCCGCCGGATCGTTCTCCGAGGCGATCCAGCCGGCGATAAGATCACCGAGTGTTTTGACCTCACGTTCGACAATGGCCTGCACCAACTCGTCACGACCGCCGAACATCCGGTAGGCGGTCGCCCGGCCCACACCCGCGTGCCGCGCCACCGACGTCAGACTCAACGCCCGGGCCCCGAAGCGCTCCACGACGGCAATGGCGACGTCGACCATCCGATCTCGATCCATACTCCAGAGATTAGGAGGTCACGACAGGTTCTGGCGATTGTGGCCCCACCCGGCTCCGCCGACCGCTGATCGCCACACCGGCCAGCGCCATCGCCCCGCCGACCAGCCCGAGCAGCGTCGGGACCTCGCCGAGGAAGATCCAGGACAGCACGATCGCGATCGCCGGCACCGCCAGCGTGGTCGCCGCCATCTTGCCGGCGTCGGTGCGCGAGAGTGCATACGCCCAGGTGAGGAAGGCTATCGCGGTGGGCCCCACACCCAAGAAGACCACGCCGGCGATCGCCCCCGCGGAGGCGTCCGACAGCTCGGAGACGGCCTGGGGGGCAAACGGAATGGTGGCCAGGAGTCCGGCGAGGCAACCGACCCAGGTCGCCGTGACGGCATCGACGGTGCGCAGCGCCACCTTCTGCATGAGCACACCCACCGCGTAGAGAACGGCGGTGATCAGGCCGAGGATGATCCCGAGTTTGTCGTTGTTGCTGCCCCCGGAGCCGCCGAGCGCGATCAGCAGAACGCCGGAGAATGCCACGAGGATGCCGATCACCAATTGCCGTGGGAAGCCTTCGCCCAGGAACAAGCCGGCGAACACGGCCACCAGGATCGGCGCGAAGTTCACCAACAGCGCCGCAGTTCCGGCGTCGAGGTGCTGTTCAGCCCAGTTGAGCAGCACGGTGTAGCCCGCGAACCACACCAGGCCGTAGCCGATGACCAGCACCAACCCCTTACCCCGAGGCAACGGGCGACGGTACCGCAGCGCGATGACCACGAGTACGACCGAGCCGACCGCCAGCCGCGTCACGGTCATCGGTCCCGGCGAAAGTGTTTCTCCGACGAAACGGATGACCACAAACGCCGACGCCCAGAGCAGAACCGTGATGGCAGCTGCGACCACAGCCAGATTGTTGGCCAGAGTCGCTCTCATGACGTAGCCGCCTTCATGACATCGCTGCTTTCATGACCTCCACTGTCACGTACACAAACCGTAAGCACAAGTCACTTCTTCTTGTCGACACTTCAGTACGGCTGTACATTGAAAAAGTGCTGGATGTCCACCGCTTACGCATCTTCCGAGCCGTGGTCGCTGCCGGTTCGATCAATGAAGCGGCCGCAGCCCTCGGTTACACCCCGTCTGCCATCAGTCAGCACCTGACGGCGCTCCAGAAGGAGACCGGACTGGCACTGGTGGAGAAGGACGGGCGCGGCATCAGACCCACGTCTGTCGGGCTGACCGTCGCCGACGAGGCGGCGCAGGTGCTCGAGCGGCTCGCGGAACTCGAATCACTGGTCAACGACCTGCGGCTCGGTCGGGTGGGCCGCCTGTCCGTCAGCTACTTCGCGTCGGCCGGCGCTGCCTGGATACCTCCGATCATCGCGGCCATCACCCGCGAATACCCCCGGCTGCGGGTCGACCTGCGGCTGGTCGAGTTGGTGCACGACGCCTCCGGGGATCCGGACGTCGAGATCTACGTCGAGGGTGCCGCCTCCACGACGCTGCGAGGCTACGACGTCGAGCAACTGCTCACCGAGCCCTACGTGGTGGTGCTGCCCGATGACCATCCGCTCGCCGGTCAGGAACACGTCGAGCTCGTCGCGCTCCGGGACGAACGGTGGGTCGACAACGACGTCTCCCGCGGCCCCTGCCGCCAGACAATTCTCGATGCCTGCTCGGTGGTGGGCTTCTCCCCCGGCTTCCACATCGAAACCCACGACTATCCGACCGCGATCAGTTTTGTCGCGGCCGGGGTCGGGATCACGGTGCTGCCTCTGCTCGGGGCGGCGACGCTGCCTGCGGGTGTGGTGAGCCGCCCGCTGATCAACCCGACGCCGATGCGCACCATCTCGGTTCGCACGCGTCAGGCGGTACGCGGCAACCCGGCCGTGCAGCGGATCACCGAACTCCTGCGCGATCGGGTCGCATCACCTGTGGCTGCCTGACCCACGGCGCCTCGCGATGTGATGTCGTTGGGCCATGGCGAACAACGAAGTAGTCGGCGCGGTGGACCGGGCGACCGACAGCAACCTTTTCGAACGGGCTGCCCGGGCCGGCCACATCGTCAGCGGGTTACTGCACCTGCTCATCGCGTACATCATCTTTCGACTGGCCTTCGGATCCAGTGAAAACGCCGACCAGTCCGGAGCACTCGCGGAAGTGACCGAGAAACCCGGCGGGAAGCTGGTGTTGTGGATTGCCGCCGTGGCTTTTGTGGCCATGGCGCTATGGCGAATCGCTGAGATGATCGTCGGTCCGCACGCCACCGAACCCGGCAACGGCGACTCCGGTGTGTCCGGTCTCTTCGACCGGGCGAAGGCCGGCGGCGTCGCGGTTGTCTATTTCGCGTTCGCCTACTCGGCGGTGGACTTCGCACGCGGCAGCGGCCAATCCAGCGGCAAGCAGAACGCCGGCCTGTCGGCGAGGCTCATGGAAAACACCGCAGGTAAGTTCCTGCTCGTCGTGGTCGGCCTGGTTGTGATCGCGATCGGTGGCTACCACGTCTACAAGGGCGTGACCAAGAAGTTCCTCGACGACCTGAAGACCTCCGGTAGCGCCGTCGTCACCCCGTTGGGCGTGATCGGTTACACGGCGAAAGGCCTGGTCCTGGTGGGCGCCGGGATCCTGGTGATCGTGGCATCCATCAAGTCCGACCCGTCCAAGGCCACCGGTATCGACGGTGCCGTCAAAACCCTGGGCGAGGCGCCGTTCGCCCGGATGTAGCCGCCCGAAAGTGGTGGGTTATGGCGAGCCCCACCTGGGGAAATGCTCGCCAGAACCCACCAAGATCGGGTCAGGCGAGCTTGCGGAGGCGGGGCTCGAGGTCTTTCTGGAAGTTGGTCAGGAAGCGCTGCTGGTCATGGCCGGGTGCGTGGAACACCAGATGGTTCAGGCCGGCGTCGGTGTACGCCTTGACCTTCTCCACGGCCTCATCAGGATCAGAGGCCACGATCCAGCGCTTGGCGACCTGCTCGATCGGCAACTCATCAGCGAGACGTTCCATCTCCGTCGACGAGTTCACACTGTGCTTCTGCTCCGGCGTCAATGACAGCGGCGCCCAGAAACGGCAGTTCTCCAACGCCAGTTCCGGATCGGGATCGTAGGAGATCTTGATCTCGATCATCCGATCGATCTCCTCGAAATTCCGCTCGGCCTTGTCCGCACCCTCTTTGACCGCCGGGATCAGCTTCTCGGTGTACAACTCCATACCCTTGCCCGAGGTACAGATG
>NZ_DATCVM010000217.1:0-22340 GCF_036566845.1 Williamsia sp. | reverse complement strand
CTTCGACGTTGAGTCGCAGCAGCGGTTCGGTGTTCGACGCCCTCAGGTTGAACCATGAACCGTCGGCGAGGTCGACCGTCACCCCGTCCATCCGTGCGGTGCCGGTGATCTCGTCGCCGAAGTCCGCCAGCACCGCCGCGGTGCGCGCGGCCTGATCGTCGACGGTCGAATTGATCTCGCCGGAACTGGCATAGCGCTCATAGCGCGCCATCATCTTCGAGAGCGGCTGATCCGAGGACCCGAGAGCCGCCAGCACATGCATCGCGGCGAGCAGGCCCGAATCGGCACCCCAGAAGTCGCGGAAGTAGTAGTGCGCCGAATGCTCGCCGCCGAATACCGCGCCCGTCTCTGCCATCTGGGCCTTGATGAACGAGTGGCCAACTCTGGTCTCCAGGGGAACTCCGCCCAGTTCACGGACCAGTTCGGGAACCGCCCGCGAGGTGATCAGGTTGTGGATGACAACACTGCCCGGGTTCTTGGCGAGTTCACGCTCGGCAACCAGTGCCGTGACTGCGGACGGTGATACCGGATCGCCCAGTTCATCGACCACAAAACAGCGGTCGGCGTCGCCGTCGAAGGCCAAACCGATGTCGGCACCGGTCTCCTTCACATAGGCCTGCAGGTCCACCAAGTTCTTCGGATCGAGCGGATTCGCCTCATGGTTGGGAAACGTTCCATCGAGCTCGAAGTACAGTGAACGCACGGTGAACGCCTCGGAACCACCCAGGACCACCGGAACTGTGTGACCACCCATGCCATTGCCCGCATCGACGGCGACCGTCAAGTGCCGCAGACCGGAAAGATCGACGAGCTTGTGCAGAAACGCCGCATAGTCCTTCAATACGTCACGCTCGTCCAGCACACCTCTGGTGGTCGGAGTGCCCGCATCACCGCCGGGTCCTGCCGATTCGGTTCCCAGGCCTTCGACCAATTCACGCGAGATGGTCGCCAGGCCGCTGTCCTGGCCCACCGGCTTTGCGCCGGCCCGGCACATCTTGATCCCGTTGTAGCTCGCCGGATTGTGGCTGGCGGTGAACATCGCTCCCGGCCGGTCGAGGATTCCGGACGCGAAGTACAGCTGGTCGGTGGAGGCGAGCCCGATGAGGGTGACGTCCAACCCCTCATCCAGCGCACCGTCGGCAAACGCCTCGGCGAGTCCCGGGGACGACTCTCGCATGTCGTGTCCGACCACCACCGCCCTCTGGCCTTCGCCCTTCATCAGACGCGCGAACGAGGCTCCCACCGCACGGACGAATTCGGCACCGATCTGTTCTCCGACAAGCCCTCGAACGTCGTAGGCCTTGATGACGGCACTCACCAGCTCCTGGCTGAAGAGTTGCGCGGAACGTTCCAAGGGTTGACTCCTTCTCTGTCAGTACAGCTTCACGAACTTGCAAACACACCTGCGCGGGCGCAGCCGGTCCCTGGCGGTCAGGATTCGCCGGTGGCCCATTCGGACGACAGCGGGGTCACCGCCCAATCATGACGGAGACACAGACACCGAAGACGGACGCCCCTCCATCATCTTGGTACTCCCGACTGCGTTTTGCGGAGTTCAAGGCTGTCCGGCTCAGCGCCGAACGGTTCAATCTGGTGCTCATCCGGCGCGTGACCGTCACGATCTGGGCGCTGACGATCGTCACGTTGCTCGCCACCCGGACCATGTCGTTCGGCCGTTCGTATGTGCTTGTAGCAGTTGCGATCGGACTCGCCGCGGCATCCATCGGGCGCCGCAACGTGTTGTCGGTGATCCGTGACTGGCTGCCGTTCGGCGTACTGCTAGCGGTGTACGACTCCACGCGAGGGATGGCTGCCTTCCTCGGCATGCCCACCCAGTGGCATCTCGCCGTCGACGCCGACCGGTGGATGTTCCATGTGGTGCCCACCGTCTGGCTGCAGGAGCACCTGAAGATGGCAGAGGCACAGTGGTGGGAGGTGTTCACGAGCTTTGTGTACATGTCGTACTTCGTCGTCCCCTACGCCGTCGCAGGTTTCCTGTGGCTCCGAGACCGCGTGCAGTGGCGCCGGTTCACACTCCGCCTCATCGCGATCTTCTTCTTGGGATTGATCGGTTATGTCATGGTTCCCGCCGCTCCCCCGTGGGCCGCGGCGAAGTGCACCTCGTCCGAGGTCGCCGACGGGTCCGCATTCCCGCCGTGCATCACCACACCCGAACGGGTCGTGCCCGACAACCTGCTCGGCCCAGTGGTGCCCGAACATGACGGCGCACCCTACGTCGAGCGGATCTCCAGTCGCGGCTGGGACGTACTGCACATCGGTCCGGTGCGGGATGTGATCGAGGTCGGACAGGACAAGTCCAACCAGGTCGCCGCGATCCCCTCGTTGCACGCCGGGGTCACCGCACTGCTCGCGATGTTCATGTGGGGCCGGACCAAGGCCCTCGGACGAACCCTGTTCACCGGCTATGCCCTCGTGATGGCGTTCACCCTCGTCTACTCCGCCGAGCACTACGTCATCGACCTGATCCTGGGATGGGGTCTGGCGGCGTTTGTCATGGTGATCTGCAACTACGGCGAACAGGCCTGGTACAGGCGAAAGGGACGCGGCCCGGTGGACTCCGACTCGGCCGCCGAGATGAAACCGGCTACGACGACGATCAGTCGACGGGATCAGGCAACACTCGAAGGTGTCCACGTCGACCCGGCCGCGGGCGCGGAAGAGGCTCGGTACCGCTGACCGGTGCCTGCGCCCTGCTGATGTGGGGCGCTGCATCCGGTCCGGGGACCGAGGACACACGCGACACCAGGGAGCCGCCGGAGGCTTCGCGAACGGCCTCGGCCAACGCGGTCAGATCGTCCTCGTCTCGCGACGGTGCGGCGAATCCGCCCTCGCTGCGCAGCATCTCCCAACCGCGCGGGACCGTGATCCGGGTCGCGTGGGTATCGCACAGATCCCACGAGTGCGGTTCGGGAGTCGTCGCCAACGGCCCGACCACCGCGGTCGAATCTGAATACACAAAAGTCAGCGTTGCGACCGCCGGGTTGGCGCAGCCGGGCCTGGAACACTGACGTGGAAGCCTCACGGGTGGAAGATTATCCCGATCTCCGGGCGGGTCGAAGCAGGACACACCGCACAGACCTGCCTAGACTTGCGACTTATGGCACCCATTCGTCCTCCGCTTACTCGACCACGGCGTCGACGATCCCAGCGTGGCGTGCTCCGGATCCGAGACCGTCGCGGCCGCGGCCTGCGATCATCGCTGCTCCCAGCCCATGTGCCGGCCTGGACAAGCCGATCCCAATCGTTTGACGCGGTCGTGCTGGAGGCGTTTGCCGAAATCGACGCCCGCTGGCACGACCGGCTGATCGGTCTGGACATCGCGGTCGACGAAGTGCCCCGCATGTTGCCGCGGGATCCCGACACCGTGCAGTGGCCCGCGGAGGTCACCGCGGACGGGCCGATCCCTTTGGCGCGACTCATCCCACCGGGTATGGATGGCGACGGGCGGGCGACGAAGGCCCGGATCCTGCTGTTCCGGCGACCACTGGAGAGTCGTGCCAAGAAGGGTGCAGACCTGCTCGACCTGCTCCACGAGGTCCTCGTACAGCAGGTTGCCGCACACCTGGGCGTCGACGAAGACACAATCGACCCGCCTCCCCAGTAGGGCATGCGGGTCGCGATGTGCCGAAAGTCTTCACAAACAACTCGGGTCAGACATGTCGTCGGATCGAACATGTCATCGTGCCGAAATGCTCACAACCACCCGAGCCAGACATACCGTCGGATCGACAATATCGTCGTCCCGAAAAACAAAGTGCCGCAACAGTTGACACTGCGCGGCCTACCCCCGATGTCACCACCGTGAACGTCACCGATGATTCGGTGACCGAAATCCCCCGAACTATACGATCCCGCGCTTGATGCGCCGGCGCTCGCGCTCCGACAAGCCGCCCCAGATGCCAAACCGCTCATCCTTGTGCAGGGCGTATTCGAGGCACTCTGCGCGTACTTCGCACCCCTGGCAGATCCGCTTTGCCTCGCGGGTCGATCCGCCCTTCTCAGGGAAGAATGCCTCGGGATCGGTTTGGGCACAGAGAGCACGGTCCTGCCACTGATCCTCGACGATGTCAAACATCTCGTCGAATGCAGTGGTGACCAGGCTGAGCCGGGGACGTTCGTTCTGACGGTCTTCGGGTGCGTTCAATTGCGAATCGACTTGCGGTTCAAGGCTGTTGGTAGCCATGTGTTCCAGAGCCATCGTCCCGCCTCCTCATCTCACTCGAATTGTGCAGTTGGTCAGTCATCTTCGAACATGTGATCGATTCCCATGCCCCACAACAATTCTCGTTGTCAAAACTGGGAATGACACTGATGTGATTAGACACGGTTTCAGGGGTCCAGGTCAAGCCGCCAGGCAAATTGCTTTATCACCCCATCGCGTGATTCCCGAGTCTCGACACGGGGTTGACGGCCAAAAAGACACCCCACCCGATTCGAACAGTTCGAACACCTTCGCTCAACTGCCGACCGGACCCGCTCGATGCTACGTGCCGCCGGCGCGATGGGGGTCCGCGGTGCGCGGCTGCCCCCGATCATGCTGCGCTCGTATGATCTTTCGATCCTCACCGTCGCCCGAACGACCGACTGCCGTCGTGTCACAACGGCGCCAAGGGCCACACCACTGACCACGTGGCGGTGGCACCGGTGTCGCGAATCGAAATATTCGCGCGAGTATCCGGCAATCGAACGCCGGAGACTGCAAGAGGGCTTACGACTCGGGGCACTAGGGTGGTTGCTTGTGAAGGTGACGGTTCTTGTCGGCGGCGTCGGTGGCGCCCGGTTCTTGCAGGGTGTTCGTGAACTCCTCGGGCGCACGTCGTTCCCGGATGTGCTGGCAGAGGGTCGTCCTCCGTCGGAACACGAGGTGACCGCCGTGGTCAATGTCGGCGACGACGCCTGGATGCACGGCGTACGGATCTGTCCCGACCTCGACACCTGTATGTACACGCTCGGCGACGGCATCGACACCGACCGCGGATGGGGGCGGCGCGGGGAGACCTGGCACGCCAAAGAGGAATTGGCCGCCTACGGCGCCGACCCCGACTGGTTCGGGCTCGGTGACCGCGACCTTGCCACCCACCTGATCCGCACCCAGATGCTCGACGCGGGCTACCGACTCAGCGACATCACCGCAGCCCTGTGCCGGCGGTGGGATCCGGGCGTACGCCTGCTGCCGGCCACCGACGACCGGCACGAGACCCACGTGGTGGTCACCCGAACCAGCGTCGGGGACCCGTCGGAGCGGAACTCTGCCGACGCCTCGAGCGAGGCCGACGTGACCGAGGAGAAGGTCGCGATCCATTTCCAGGAGTGGTGGGTCCGCCACCGCGCCAAGATCACGACCCACGGCTTCGCACAGGTCGGGTCCGAGGACGCGAAGGCCGCACCCGGTGTGCTCGAGGCGATCTCCGAAGCCGACATCATTCTGTTCGCCCCGTCGAATCCGGTGGTCAGCATCGGCGCCATACTCTCGGTTCCCGGGATCCGAGGGGCGCTGCGCACCGCACAGGCTCCGGTGGTCGGCATCTCCCCCATCATCGGCACCAGCCCCTTGCGCGGAATGGCCGATGAATGCCTGTCTGTGATCGACGTGGAGACAACACCCGAGGCGGTCGGCCGGCACTACGGCGCCCGCACGGCCAACGGAGTGCTCGACGGCTGGCTCATCGCGCCCGGCGACCACGCAGACATCCCCGGGGTGAAGGTCGCCTCGGTGCCGCTGCTGATGACCGACCCGGCCGCCACCGCCCAGATGGTCCGGGACGCCTGCGATCTGGTGGGTGTCTCCCATGAATGAGCCGACGTCCGCGGATCGCGAGCCCACCGATCACGTCCCTGCCGATCACGCCTCTGCGGGCAGTATCGAGATCATCCCGATCCCGGGACTGCCCCGGTTCAAGCCGGGCGACGACCTCGCCGCGGCGCTGGCCGACGCTGCCGGATGGATCCGTGACGGGGACATCCTGGTGGTCACGAGCAAGATCATCTCGAAGGTCGAGGGCCGGATGGTCTCGGCGCCCACCGATCCCGACGAGCGGGACGCCGCGCGGAGGGCCCTCGTCGACTCCGAATCGGTCCGCGTCGTGGCGCGCAAGAACCGCACGCTGATCACCGAGAACAAACTCGGCATCGTCCAGGCGGCGTCCGGCGTCGACGGGTCGAATGTCGGCAGCGACGAATTGGCGTTGCTCCCCGTCGATCCCGACGCCAGCGCGGCGGCCCTGCGATCGGCACTGCGCGAGCGTCTCGGGGTAGACGTGGCTGTGTTGATCACAGACACGATGGGCCGGGCCTGGCGCATCGGACAGACCGACGCGGCGATCGGGGCCGCAGGAATCGCTGTCACGCACCCTTACGAGGGTTCCGAAGATGAATACGGCAACCCCCTCATCGTCACCGAGATCGCGATCGCCGACGAACTGGCCGCCGCCGCCGATCTCGTCAAGGGCAAACTCGGCGAGATCCCGGTGGCCGTGGTCCGCGGTCTGGACCCACGCGAAAATGGCACCACTGCAAGAGATCTCGTTCGGCCGGGCGAAGAAGACCTGTTCTGGCTCGGTACCGCCGAGGCGATGGAACTCGGACGCCGGCAGGCGTTGCTGATGCGACGGTCGGTGCGCGCCTTCACCGACGAGGGTGTCCCCGAGCAGATCATGCGTACGTCCTTCGCCGAGGCTCTGACCGCTCCTGCGCCGCACCACAGTCACCCCGTGCGGTTCATCTGGATCCGCGACGATGCGCGCCGGATCAAGCTGCTCGATGCGATGGCAGAGCGCTGGCGGGCACATCTGACCGCCGACGGCAAAGGCGACGACTCGATCACCAAGCGCGTTGCGCGTGGCCAATTGCTGTACACCGCACCGGAAATCGTGATCCCGGTGCTGACCGGCGACGGACGCCACGACTATCCCGATGCCGAGCGGAACGCCGCCGAGCACACCATGTTCACCGTGGCCGGCGGCGCCGCGGTTCAGGGCCTGCTGGTCGCCTTGGCGACCCGGTCGGTGGGCAGCTGCTGGGTGGGGTCGACCATCTTCGCACCCGAGCTGGTCCGCAGCGAACTCGACCTGCCGGCCGATTGGGAACCGCTGGGCGCCGTGGCCATCGGCTACCCCGCCGAACCCACCGACCAGCCGCGCCCGGCCGCGACCACCGGCTCGCTGGTGGTCGAACTGTGAGCCGGGAGTCCCTGCACGCGTCGGCCACCGACCTGCTGACCCGGTGGCAGACACCTGATCCGCATCAGGATTCGCTGCGCCACACGATCTTGGCGTTCCTCGCCGCCGCACCAGACGGGTGCCTGCGGGAATCGGCCGCCGGGCACATCACCGCGTCGACGATCGTGTTCAACACCGCACGCACCCACGTGCTCCTGACGCTGCACCCACGGGTCGGCAAGTGGATCCAGCTCGGCGGTCATTGCGAGGAAGCCGACACCACGATCACGGACGCGGCCACCCGCGAGGCCCGGGAGGAATCCGGTATCGACGAACTGGATGTCGTCGACGAATTGGTGCAGATCCACACCCATCCGATCACCTGCTCGCTGGGCGTCCCGACCCGGCACCTCGACCTGCGGTTCGCGACGTTCGCGCCGGACGGCCCGGACGGATCACTGCCCGAGTTCGTCCGGAGCAAGGAGTCGGTGGACCTGCGGTGGTGGCCGATCGACGCGCTGCCGGAGAACACCGAACACCCCGCGATCCCCGACCTGATCGCGACCGCCCTCAACCGACCCTGACGATCGATCCCGAACCGGCCCGATCACGGTCGCCCGAACATGGCTGCCGGGGCAGGCAGGGTCCTCAGACCCGGATGCCCTTGCCGATGGCCACCACTCCACCGCTGCTGAAGGCGAACCGTTCGCGGTCGCGTTGCTCGTCGACGCCGACGATCTCGCCGTCGGAGACCACAACGTTCTTGTCCAGGATGGCTTTTCGGACCACTGCGCCCTTACCGATCCGGACACCCGGCATCAGCACACTACCTTCGACGGTTGCACCGTCTTCGATGATGACGTTGGAACTGAGCACCGAGTTGCGAACCGTGGCCGCGGAGATGATGCTGCCGGACCCGACCATCGATTCCTGCGCCAGTCCGCCCTGCACGAACTTCGCCGGGGCCACCAGGTAGTCGGCGGAACCGTGGATCGGCCAGCGCCGGTTGTACAGGTTGAAGATCGGGTGCACCGACACCAGGTCCATGTGCGCGTCGTAGAAGGCGTCGAGCGTGCCGACATCGCGCCAGTACCCGCGGTCGCGGTCGGTGGCGCCGGGCACCTGGTTGTCTTTGAAGTCGTAGACAAACGCCTCGCCCCGCTCGACGAACGCCGGGATGATGTCGCCGCCCATGTCGTGGTCGGAGTCGCTGTTGTCGGCGTCGAGTTTGATGGCCTCGACGAGTGCGGCCGCGGTGAACACGTAGTTGCCCATCGATGCGAATGTGGCATCGGGATCGTCGGGGGTGCCGGGCGGATTCGCGGGCTTCTCGAGAAAGCTCGTGATCTTGCCGCTGTCATCGGAATCGATGCACCCGAATGCGGTCGCCTCATCACGCGGAACACGGATACCGGCAACCGTGCACTCGGCACCGGAGGCGATGTGCGCCTCCACCATCTGCTCCGGATCCATCCGGTACACGTGGTCGGCACCGAAGACCACGATGTACTCGGGCTGCTCGTCGTAGACCAGGTTCAGCGACTGGAAGATCGCGTCCGCGCTGCCGGTGTACCACCGCGGGCCGAGCCGCTGCTGGGCCGGGACCGGCGTGATGTATTCGCCGTTGAAGCCCGACGGCCGCCACGTCTGCGAGATGTGGCGGTCGAGGGAATGCGATTTGTACTGGGTGAGCACACACAGCCGCGAGTACCCCGCATTGACCAGGTTGCTGAGCACGAAATCGATCAGACGGTACCCACCGCCGAAGGGGACAGCCGGTTTGGCGCGGTCCATGGTCAGGGGAAAGAGTCGTTTGCCCTCTCCGCCGGCAAGAACGATCCCAAGGACGTGGCGCTGTGAAATCACCCCTTCAACCTATCCGCCCACGGAGTTCGCGGCCATAGACACGTGCAGATCTTTCGAAATCGCTTGCCCCGCCCGAAGAAACTCTCGGGCCCGACATGAACATTTCTCGCAGCGTTGGCGCGCGCCGGATCGCCGGGCTAGCGTCAAGGTCATGCGCGTGGCGATGATGACCAGGGAATATCCGCCGGAGGTCTACGGAGGGGCCGGGGTCCACGTCACCGAGCTGGTCCGCCACCTGCGGTCGCTGGCCACGGTCGACGTGCATTGCATGGGTGCCGAACGCGAGGGCGCCACCGTCCACGGCGTCGATCCGGCCCTGGTCGGAGCCAATCCGGCGATCACCACACTGTCCTCGGACCTGCGGATGGCGGTCGCCGCCGAAGGTGCCGAAGTGGCGCACTCGCATACCTGGTACACCGGCCTGGCCGGACATCTGGCTGCGCAGTTGCACGGCATACCCCATGTGCTGACGGCACATTCACTCGAGCCCAGACGACCGTGGAAGGCCGAACAGCTCGGCGGCGGCTACCGGGTGTCGAGCTGGGTCGAGAAGAACGCCATCGAGTACGCCGACGCGGTCATCGCGGTGAGTTCCGGCATGCGGATCGATGTCTGCGACGCCTATCCCCGTCTTGATCCGGAGAAGGTGCACGTGGTCCGCAACGGCATCGACACCCAGACGTGGCATCCGGTGGAGCGCGCTGGTTCGGACACCGTGCTCGCAGACCTCGGCGTCGACCCGGATCGCCCGATCGCCGCCTTTGTCGGCCGGATCACCCGGCAGAAAGGTGTCCGGCACCTGATCGCCGCGGCCCACCACATGGACCCCGATGTGCAACTCGTTCTGTGCGCGGGCGCCCCCGATACCCCCGAGATCGGTGCCGAGATCGCCGCCGCCGTGGAGCAGCTCTCCGAATCCAGGTCCGGCGTGTTCTGGGTCAGCGAGATGATGTCCACCGAGAAGATTCGCGAAATACTCTCCGCGGCAACAGTTTTTGTCTGCCCATCGATCTACGAACCCCTCGGCATCGTAAATCTCGAGGCGATGGCCTGCGGAACGGCCGTCGTCGCGTCCGATGTCGGAGGCATTCCCGAGGTGGTGCGCGACGAGATCACCGGACTGCTGGTGCATTACGACGAGGACAAGGGCCGCGACTTCGAACACGACTTGGCGAGTGCGGTGAACCGGGTGATCGCCGATCCCGATCTGGCCCGTTCGATGGGCGAGGCCGGACGCGTACGGGCGATAGCCGACTTCTCCTGGGATTCCATCGCGGAGCAGACGATGCGGATCTACGAATCCGTCTGCAAGCCGGTCTGATACACCCCGACGGTCACCGACGCGGTGACCGGCATCGGGTCGGGCAATCCGGCGAGCTTGGCATCGACCTCGGTCCTGGTGAGGTGAAACGCCGACGGACCCATCAGCACCACGTCCGCGATATCACTGTGCCCGAGTTCTACCTGGTACTCGACCAGCCTTCGATCAGTCCGGACGAAATGCCCGGACATGCTGTTGCCGATACGTTCCGTCTTGTCTTTGTCGACGCCGATCATTCCGACCTGCGCCACCAGTTCGCCCAGATGGCGAGGCGTCGGAGACACGACAACCAGGATCCCGCCGGGGCGCAGCACCCGCGCGAACTCGGAGACGTTGCGGGGAGAGAAGATCGACAGGGCAACATCGATCACCTCGTCGGCGATCGGAAAGGGCTGCCATCCGTCGGCCACGACCGCACCGATGGTGTCGGATAGTCGGCTCACCTGGCGGGCAGCAGCTTTGGAGAGATCAAGACCCACACCGCGACCACCGCCGGCATCGACCGCTGCGGAGAGATAGTGGCCGGTTCCGGCGCCGACATCGAGAATCGTTGCTGCCGGAGGACATTGCCGCGAGACGGCGGACAGTATCGGATCGAAGAATCCGCTGTCGAGGAATCGGGTTCGCGCAGCGAGCATGTCGGGGGTGTCTGAACGAAAATTGCTGCCGGCCCCGCCCAACAGGGTGACGTAACCCTGCCGAGCGAGGTCGAAGCTGTGGCCGGCCGTGCACCAGAGCGTGCGGTCGGCAAGGTCGAGCGATGCTCGACATACCGGGCAACTCAACAGATCGACCACTGCGGTCAACACGAGTGGACCGTCTCCTTCTATCGCCCTACGGCGAGCTGGTCAGGCGACCACCCCGCGCAATTCTTCACCCAAAGCGCTCGCCTCGTCCGAGGTCAGCTCGACAACCAGTCGGCCACCGCCCTCGATGGGGATGCGAACAACGATTCCTCGCCCCTCCTTGGTTGCTTCAAGGGGACCGTCCCCGGTCCGTGGCTTCATCGCCGCCATTTCTGCTCCCTTCAGATTCGCTGCCGCAGTCGGCGTCGAAGTCTGATCTTATTAGGTCGGTGCCAACATTCGTTGACACCGTACGTTTCGGTGCTGCGTGGTCCCGATCCATACTACGGATGGACGAGCGGTTATTCTCCCCGTTGTGCAGGGCTTTCGGCGTCTTCACGAGCTTGAATATCGTGCAGTGCGATCCGGAGTTCGTCGATCTCGCGGGCGAGCTTCTCCAGCGCCCAGTCGACCTCGCCGGTTTTGTAGCCGCGGGTCACCTGGACAAAGCGCAACGCGCGCACGTCTTCACCGGTGATTCCGGCACGTGGCAGACGCACGAGTGTGGTTCCGCGTTCGAGCGGGGGAAGATCCTCCGACCGGCCGAACACCAACCAGACGACGGCGAACACCACACCGATCACCACAACCATGATCAGCAGGTACAGCAGGAGTGTCAGCACCTCAACCACTATTCCAGGTCATCAGAGATGCTGCTGCGAGCCACCGCGGACCACGGCATCCTCGAAGGTCATCTCGATATGTCCCACCGACGATGTCATCAGCGCGTGCCGGCTCAACCGCAGTCCGCGTAGCTCGTCGGCGATCGGATGTGACCCGAGTTGCAGCGTCGCCCCGCCCAGCCGGGTCCGGGTGTCGCCGGTCCTGTTGAGTACCCACGGGGTCTCCCGCGTCACACCGCCGAGATACGAATACGCCCGAAGCACCGCCGTCGCATCGGAATCGGGAACCTTGAACCCGGGCCGGACCGTGAGCGCGGCAATCAATTTGCCCGCTTCACTCACCACACCGCGCTTGGTGGCGGAGGAATGGTCGACGTCGAAGTCCGCCAACGTCTTCGGAAAACCCCAGATCCCGCGCCCTGCGGCGAGTGTGAAGTCACCATCGACCGGGAGCCGGTGCACCAGAGCGCGGGCCCGCCCGGTCGCCAGCGACCGCAGATTTCCCAAAATCGTCGACTTCCCGGGCGTGTCGGGATCCTCGAGCAGTAGGCACACCCCAAACTCGTTGTACGGTCCGAGATCTCCGTCCACGTAGTCGACGAACACCAGCATGCACATGGTCCGTCCCGGCCTGACCTGCATCACCCGCAGTCCGGTGCCCGCGATCATCGCCTGTGCCGCAGGGGCAGACGCCGTGAACCCGGCCACAAAGCAACTCGCGTGGCGGATCTGGACCGGCATCTGAACCTCGGTGCCGAGCACCTCGTGCGTGGTCATGGGGCCACACCCTCCGCGGCGACCCCGGCCGTGTCGTCGGCCGCGACCACGCCACGCAATCCCTCAGCGCCGAAGAGAGGTTCGAGCATCGAACTGAAGTCGGGCCCGCGACGCAACATCTGGCCGCCGTCGACGTTGATCACCTGCCCGGTGATCCACGTCGACTCCGCGCCGAGCAGGAACAGTGCCAGTCCGGCAATGTCCTCGACCTCACCGACCCGCTGCAGTGGCGTGCTGATCCGGTAGTCCTCGCTGAGCGCCGGATCCTGCGTGATGAGCCCGACGAGTTCAGTTCGCGTCAGACCCGGGCGGATGCCGTTGACGCGAATGTTGCTCGCGCCCAGTTCGTCTGCTGCCAGTGCCACCAGATGATCGACCCCGGACTTCGTGACGCCGTAGGCACCGAACCATCGGTGCGTGTTGCTCGCAGCGATCGACGAGATCGCGACGATGGAACCACCACCGCCCCGAACCAGTTCGCGCGCACCGTGTTTGATGGTGAACATCGTGCCGTTCAGATTGAGGTCGACGGTGCGTTTCCAGGCCTCTGTGTCCATCTGGGTGATCGGCCCGATGGTCTCGCTGCCGCCCGCGCAGGCGACGATCCCATCGAGTCGCCCGGTCCGTCCGGTCGCTGCCGCCACCGCTGCGGCAACCTGATCCTCGACGGTGATGTCGGCGACGTGAGCGAACACGGCGCCGGGACCGGGGCCCGCGTTGAGCTCTGCGGCGACGCCCTCGAGCCGCTCGGCGCCGCGACCGATGATCGTGACCTGTGCGCCCCGCTCGCACAGCAGGGCCGCTATCCCCTTCCCGATTCCACTGCCACCACCGGTGACCAGAACTGACTTACCCGCCATCGAATCCGACATCGACCAACTCTCCCCGTAGAACTAGAACGTGTTCTAGCTACGTTAGCTGGCCTCCTGCCCAGACGCGCCAGATATACGAAGACGAGCCACGTATTCGTGGCTCGTCTTCGCAAAATGGCTCGTGTGGTGCGCAGTGCTATGAGGCTCGACGACTCCGGGCAGGTACCTGCGGCCGGAGCGTGTTCATCGCCGGCCGATCTGTCAGGTAGACGTCGGTGGTCTTCGGGATGAACGTGCCATCGGGCTGGATCTTGAACTGGGTGAGCCCCACACCGGAATCGACGATCCCGCAGCGGCCCATCAGCGTCCCGACGATCTGACGGCTCATCACGCCGAGTTCGACCAGCGGACGGTTGCGGTGTGTCCGGACACCGAGGTTCACCTGGCCGATACCCGCCATGCCGTATCGGTCGTAGGTGTCGACCAGCAGCCCGATCTCCACGCCGTATCCCGGCGCGAAGGGCACCGCACACAGCAACTCGCGGGTACCCGCATACTCGCCGCCCAGCGGCTGCAGCACCGCGGTCAGTTCGGGCTTGAACGAGGCAAGGAGCGGACGGGCGACAAGCTCGGTGACCCGGCCACCGCCATTGGCGTCCTCGCTCGCCCCGGTCCGCAGCGGACGACGGTAGAACCCCTTCACCAGCTGGATCTCGGAGTTGATGAGCAGCGGCCCGAGCAGCTTGGGGACGAACATCGGATCCGGATCGATCAGATCGGAGTCGACGAAGGCGATGAGGTCACCCGTGGTCGCGGCCAGCGAACGCCAGAGCACTTCGCCCTTGCCACGGACCGGTTCGATCTCCGGAACCGCCTCTTCCCGGCTGACCACCCGCGCGCCTGCCGCGGTCGCCCGCTCGGCGGTGGCGTCGGTCGAGCCCGAGTCCAGAACGATCAGCTCATCGACGAGGGTGCCGAGCAGCGGACGGATCGAGGCGATCACGTCTGCGACGGTGTCCTCTTCGTTCAATGCCGGCAGGACAACCGACACCGTGCGGCCGTCCTTCGCCGCAACGAGTTCCTCGACTGTCCAGTCAGGACGGTCCCAACTGTGGTCGGCGGCCCAACGGGCCGAGGGTGAGTCCTGTGGTGCCGACGCGATCGGCGCCCACGTACGTTCGGTTCTTCCAGTGACTTGCTTCCCAGCGGTCATGCCAAACCCCTTACTGTTCGGGCAGGTGGTCTGGTGCCGACTATCGCGGCCACCATGTCTACCACCCTTCGTGTGGCGGCTACCTCGTGGACGCGAAACACCCGAGCCCCCGAGGAGGCTGCAAGTGCCGTCGCGGCCAGAGTCCCCTCCAACCGATCTTCCAGGCCTACACCCAGAGTCTCCCCTACAAAATCCTTGTTGCTCAGCGCCATCAGCACTGGCCAGCCGGTATTAACCAGAACGTCTATCTGACGTAACAAAGTCAGCCCGTGATGGGTATTTTTTCCGAAATCATGAGTGGGATCGATCACGATCGAGTCGCGTCGCACGCCGGCCGCGAGCGCTCGATCAGCCGCGCCGGTGACCTCTGCGAGGACATCGGCGACCACATCCGGATAACGGACGCGGTGCGGCCGGGTGCGCGGAACCGCTCCGCCGGTGTGCGAGCAGACGATGCCCACCGACAGTTCCGCCGCCACAGACACCAGCTCCGGGTCGGCCCCGGCCCAGGTGTCGTTGATGAGGTCCGCACCCGCTGCGACGGCCTCACGGGCCACGTCGGCCCGCCAGGTGTCGACACTGATGATGAGATCGGGATGGCGATCGCGAATCCACGCGATCAGCGGCAGCACCCGCCGAATTTCTTCGGCCGCGTCCACGAGGTCACCGGGACCGGCCTTGACTCCCCCGATGTCGACGATGTCGGCTCCCTCGGCAACCACCTGATCGACCCGGGACTTCGCCGCGTCGTCGGAGAAACTTGCCCCGCGGTCGTAGAACGAGTCTGGTGTGCGGTTGACGATGGCCATGACCAGGGCGCGATCGGTGGCGACCGGACGCCCGCACAATGTGTTGCTCACCTGCATCCCGACGACCCCGGACACGTCCGGACCCGCCCCGGTTTCACCGGTGCGCACGCCTAGCCTTTGGGTACTTTCGCTCCTGCGACGTCATTTGGATAGTCATCGTAGAACTTGACGTACCCGTCGCCGCTACCGGTCAGAACATAGAGATCGTCATCTCCGACGTCGGTGAATCCCTGTTCGCGGAGCTCCACCTTCAGGTTCTTGAAGGTCGAGGTATGCGCGAGTTCGGACACCACCCGAACGAACAACGGGATGGCGTACACCGGCAGTTCGTCGTACAGGTGGACTGCCAACCCCTTGGGGTCGAACTCCGCGCCTTCACCGAGCGTGACGGCAGCCATGCCGGCCTTGCCGTCGGCGCCGGGGATCTCGACGCCGTAGACCACGACGTCGTCGATGGTGTCGGCGCCACCGAACGCGCCCTCGACCTCGGTGGTGGCCACGTTCTCGCCCTTCCAGCGGAAGGTGTCGCCGAGACGGTCGACGAACGCGATGTGACTCATCCCCAGGTCGCGCACCAGGTCGCCGGAGTTGAACCAGCGATCACCGGACTTGAAGGCGTCGGTGATGATCTTCTTCTTCGACGCCTCGTCATCGGTGTAGCCGTCGAAGGGAACCTTGGAAGAGATCTCCGAGATCAGCAGGCCCGCTTCGCCTTTCGCCACTTTGGTCAGCTTGCCCTGCGCGTCACGCCGGGGTTCACCGGAGTCATGGTCGTACGCGACGATCTTGAACGGCAGCGGACAGAATCCCGCCGTCCGGTCGATGTTGAAGACATTGATGAAGGCCAAGTTCAGTTCCGAGGCACCATAGAACTCGACCACACGCTCGATCTTGAACCGCGTTGCGAACTCGTCCCAGATCTCGGCGCGCATCCCGTTGCCGACGATGGTCTTGATCCCATTGGTGGCGTCGGAAGGTTTTTCGGGCTGGGCCAACAGGTACCGGCACAATTCGCCGATGTAGCAGAACGCGGTGGCCCGGTTGAGCGCAACGTCGTCCCAGAACCGGGAGGCGGAGAACGACTTGCCGATGGCCACGCAGGCACCCGAGGCCAGCACCGACGACAGCGAGACCGTCAGCGCGTTGTTGTGATAGAGCGGCAGGGCCGAATACATGGTGTCGGTGTGCCGCAGTCGGACCCCCATGCCACCGATGCCATCCATGCTTGTCATCCAGCGGTAGTGCGACATGATGCTGGCCTTCGGCATCCCGGTGGTGCCGGAGGTGAAGATGTAGAAGGCCTTCGTTGACGCCGGGAGCCCGGCGGTGACCTCGGGGTTGCGCTCGCTCAAACCCTCGGACTGTTCGTCGAGTTCGACGAAGTCGACTGTGACGGAAGGCAGTTGCGACTTGTCGATCGAATCCAGCGCCTCCTTCGCCTGCGGGTCGACCACAAGCACCGATGCATCCAGGATTCCGATGCTGTAGGACAACACGTGCCCGCGCTGGTTGTAATTCAGCATCCCGGCGATCGCACCGAGTTTCACCGTCGCCAGCATCACCATCAACGTCTGAGGATGGTTCTTGGCCAGGATCCCGACGACGTCGCCGACACCGACACCGTTGCGGGTGAGGTAGTCGGCGTAACGATTGATCTGCCGATTGGCCTCACCGTAGGTGACCGACTTGCCCTCGAAGCGGATGAAGGGGCGCTCCGGGTGCTTGGCGACCAATTTGTTGAAGACCGACCCGATGTTGCCCTTTGCCTTCGGTCGCCGCAGGACCAGTCCCGGTGCGTGCCGGATGACGCCCGGAAGATCCGGGACTATCGCCAAAGCCCCCTTCGCGACGTCCATCAGTCCAACACTCGTCCGGTTTTCCCTGGCCACATAAGCTCCGATGCTCGTGATTCGTCTGGGCCCAACTATTGAGATGCTCGTCGAACAATCACGGTAAGGCCCCCCGCCGGATCAGGTTACCGACATTCACAGATAAACGGCACACCGCGCGAGCGCCTCTTTGACCGTGGTGGTCCGCACCAGCCGGTCCAACGCCGACGTCGACACGAACCCGGTCCCGGTCAACGTCTGCAGCCAGTCGAGCAACGGTGCGTAGTGACCTTCGGGGTCGAGTAGAACCACCGGCTTGCGATGCATGCCCAGGTAGCCCGCAGTCCATGTCTCGAACAACTCTTCCAGCGTTCCGATGCCGCCGGGCAGCGTGATGAAGGCGTCGGCCTTGTCCTCCATCAGTTGCTTACGTTGGCGCATCGTATCGGTGATCACCAGCTCATCGGCATCGAGGTCCGCAACTTCCCTCTGCACCAACGCCTTTGGGATGATCCCGATGGTATGCCCACCGGCCGCGCGGGTCGCGTGGGCGATCGCACCCATCATCGAGACATTGCCGCCGCCGGAGACCAGGGTGTGCCCGCCGGCACCGATCGCGGTCCCGAGTTCGGTCGCCAGCTCGAGGTGTTGGTCGGCCACCGGTCCGGATGCGCAGTACACGCAGATCGCGGTCATGCCCCCGACCCCCCTTCGGACTGCGAGAGCCGGTGCGCCTCGTCCTGCCGCTGCCGCGACGCCTTGACGATGTCGACCGCTTCGGCGACGGAGTCGGTCACCTGCAACAGGTCGACGTCGGCCGGCGACACAAAGCCCTGCTCGGTCAGCGTCCCCTTGATCCAGTCGAGCAGCGGACCCCAGAACTCGGTGCCCAGCAACACGATCGGGAACTGCGTGACCTTGCGGGTCTGCACCAGTGTCAGTGCCTCGAACAGCTCATCGAGGGTGCCGAAACCACCCGGCAGGCAGATGAAGGCCTCCGCATACTTCACGAACATCGTCTTGCGGACGAAGAAGTACCGGAAGTTGACGCCGAGGTCGACCCACTGGTTCAGTTCCTGCTCGAACGGGAGCTCGATGCCCAAACCGATGGACTGCCCGCCGCTCTCGCAGGCCCCCCGGTTCACCGCTTCCATCAGACCGGGCCCGCCGCCGGTGATCACCGGATACCCGGCGGCGGCGAGCGCGGCACCGAGTTCCCGGCCCAGGTTGTAGTACGGGGTGTCGCGCGCCGTGCGGGCCGACCCGAACACGGTGACGGCCGGCGCCACCCTGGACATGTTGTCGAAACCCTCGACGAACTCGGACTGGATCCGCAGCACGCGCCACGGATCCCTGGCCGAGTCCGCCGACCTGAGCAGACGCTGGTCGGTGGTCTGGATCGGCGCCGTCTGGTCTTCACGGATCCGAGCCGCTCCGCGGTAGTTGAGCCGGGTGTCGCGATCGTGTTGTGCCATGGGAAGACGCTAGCAATGTGCAATCCGGAGCGTGGGACAGCCAAGCTCAGCCGTCCGGTCAGGCGAGCAGATACCTCCGCAAGATGTCCGTCACCTCGGTGATCTGTGTGGTGGGCACCCGCTCGTCACGCTTGTGCGCCAGGTTCGGGTCACCGGGCCCTAGATTGACCGCCGGAATGCCCAGCGCCGAGAAGCGTGAGACGTCGGTCCATCCGTACTTGGCCCGGAACAGGCCACCGGCCGCGGCCACCAGCTGCGCCGCCGCCGGATTCGACAAACCGGGCAATGCACCCCCGGCCGAGTCGGTGACCTCGAACGTGACGTCGCCGGAATCGATTGCGGCAGAGAAGACTTCCCGGACGTGCGCGGTGGCCTGCTCCACCGAACGGTCGGGGGCAAAGCGGAAGTTGACGTCCACGCTCGCCGCGTCGGGCACCACGTTGCCGGCCACACCGCCGTCGATCCGGACCGCGGACAGACCCTCACGGTATTCACAGCCGTCGATGTCGACCCGGCGCGGGGTGTAGTCGGCCATGGTCTGCAGCACCGAACCGAGTTTGTGAATTGCGTTGTCCCCCAGCCACGAACGCGCCGAATGCGCCCGGGTGCCCGCTGAGGTCAATCGTACGCGCAGGGTCCCCTGGCAGCCGGCCTCGATCTGGCCGGCGGTCGGCTCACCCAGGATCGCGACGTCGCCCCGCAGCCACTCCGGGAGTTCGCGTTCGATGAACCCCAACCCGTTGTACTTGGCGGCGATCTCCTCGCAGTCGTAGAAGATCAAGGTGAGATCGGCGGTCGGTTCGTCCAGTGTGGCCGCCAGATGCAGGAAGACCGCGTCACCGGACTTCATGTCCACGGTTCCGCAGCCGTGGAGCACGTCGCCCTCGGGACTGTCGCGCTCACGCCGGCTCGGCACATTGTCGGCGATCGGCACGGTGTCGAGATGTCCGGCCAGGATCACCCTGCGGCCCAGGCCGCGGTTGGTGCGCGCCAACACGCGGTTGCCGTGGCGCAGGATCTCGAATCCGGTGGTCTGCGCCCGCAGCGCCGCCTCCACGGCATCGGCGATGGCGGCCTCGTCATGGCTTTCGCTGGCGATGTCGACAAGCGCTGCCGTCAAGTCGATCGGGTCGGCGCGCAGGTCCAGAGCGGTGATGGTCACGGTGACCACGGTAGTCGCCGACGGCACGCCGGCACGAGTTTCCCCGATGGCCGAAATGTTCATGACCGGACTCTCGGGCAGCTATAAAGTCGTGGCAATGACGTCCTCCACATCCCCCACGCCCACACTCAACGCCATCTCCATCGTCGTCGATGACATGGCGGCGTCGCTGGCGTTCTACCGCGCCTGCGGTCTGGAATTCCCCGACGACGCCGACACCGCACCGCACGCCGAAACCACCGCTGCCGGCGGATTCCGGATCCTCTTCGACACCGCAGCCAGCCTCGCGGCATTCAACAAGGACTGGTCACCCGCGCCGGGCGGACAACGCATTTCACTGGCCTTCGAATGCGCGACCACCGCCGACGTGGACGCCAGGTATGCCGCGTTGACCACGGCCGGCCACGTCGGAGAGCTCGAACCCTTCGATGCCTTCTGGGGACAGCGGTACGCAACCGTCAAAGACCCGAATGGCAACGGCATCGACTTCTACGCCGCGCTGGGCTGACCCGCGAACTCCGTCGGCGAGCGTTGCGTCACCGACCGGAACTCCCGGAACATGTGGGCGTAGTCCGCGTATCCACACAGGTGGGCGGTGTCCGACGGGGCGGCGCCGCCCCGTAGCCGTCCGATGGCGCTGTTGACCCGCAGGATCCGCTGCAGGGATTTGGCGCCGTACCCGTAGTGCTGCCGCGACCATCGCTGCAGCTGCCGAGGGCTCGCGCTGACCTCACGAGCCACGTCGGCGACCGAAGTGCCCCTGACCAGGAGCGCCGTCGCCGGCCGCAACCACCGCGGCGGCGGCATCGAGACAAGTCGCGCCGCCGCGTGGCGTTGCAATTCGGCTGCCGGATCGGCGGATTCTGCCACCTGCAACTGTAGGCGGCGTGCCGGCCCGGCTCCGGCGATGTCGGCCAGATCGATCCGGCGATTGACCAATTCGTCTGCGGCACAGCCGAGAACAAGCGGTGCGATCCCCGGGTCGAAGCGAAGCGCAACCATCTCTGGGGCACCCGAGGCGATCACCGGAGACGTGTCCGGACCGGCGACGAGCAACCCGTCGGGTGTCCAGATCAGATCCATGCAGCCGTCGGGCAGGATCTCTGATCGCCCACCGCCGCCGGTTTTCGACCACACGGTGGCCGGGACCAGCCTCGACCGTCGCTCGGAATAGGACACCGCACCAACTCCGCTGCGCTGCGTCTCCGCCACTCCTGGTCGAGCTCCGCTGCGCTGCGTCTCCGTCGACATGTGCTCCATTGTCCCTGGTGAAACTCTCCCGCGTAAACTCCTGCCCGTGACCAACGCATCTGGAGCCTCCGCAATCGGCATCGCCACCATCACCGACTCGGGCGCTGTGCTCGACACCTGGTACCCGTCCCCCGAGCTGGGTGAGCAGACGACGGCCGGGACCACCGAACTCGCCGCCGACGAGACGCCCGCCGAACTGACCTCGCTGATCGGCACCGACACCGACCGCGGTGTTCGCACCGTCGCCGTGCGCACGTCCATCGTGCTCGCCGACGCCCCCGCCGACGCCCATGACGCCTACCTCCGTCTGCACCTGCTGTCCCACCGGCTGGTGATCCCGCACGGCCTCAACATGGACGGCGTGTTCGGGAAGCTGTCGAACGTGGTGTGGACCAACTTCGGTCCCTGCGCGGTCGAGGGCTTCGAGCTGACCCGCGCCAAGCTCAAGGCCCGTGGCCAGGTGACCGTCAACGGCATCGACAAGTTCCCACGGATGGTGGATTACGTTGTGCCGAGCGGTGTCCGGATCGCCGACGCCGGCCGCGTCCGTCTCGGCGCCCACCTCGCCGAGGGCACCACCGTCATGCACGAGGGCTTTGTGAACTTCAACGCCGGCACGCTGGGCTCGTCGATGATCGAGGGCCGCATCTCGGCCGGTGTCATCGTCGGCGACGGCTCCGACGTCGGCGGCGGTGCCTCCACCATGGGCACCCTCTCCGGCGGTGGCAAAGAGATCATCTCGCTGGGCAAGCGCTGCCTGCTCGGCGCCAACTCCGGCTGCGGCATCGCACTCGGCGACGACTGCGTCATCGAAGCCGGCCTCTACGTCACCGCGGGCAGCAAGGTCACCGGCCCGGATGGGACGGTCATCAAGGCCCGCGAGTTGTCCGGCAAGAGCAACCTGCTGTTCCGCCGCAACAGCACCACCGGCGCGGTCGAGGTCGTGCCGTGGAAGGGCGACGGCATCGAGCTCAACGCCGTCCTGCACGCGAACTGATCGCCGGGCCGGCGCGTCGCCAGGCCGGGTCGTCGAACATGTGAACATGCACCGCCCACCAGCAATTCTCGAATTGCCGGTGGGCGGTGCCGATTCAGACGGATGGGCGATCAGCTAGCCGCCACCGCCTCCCCCGCATCCACCACCACCGCCACCTCCGCCACCGCAACTGCTGCCACCGC
>NZ_DATCVM010000216.1:0-8429 GCF_036566845.1 Williamsia sp. | reverse complement strand
CGGGTCTTCACCGGGTACTGCGAGAGCTGTTCGAGAATCTCGGACATCGGCCGATTGAGGTCGACCTCGACCACCTCGCCGCTCGAGATGTCCTCGGCCACACCGGCAGCCGGCATGTACTTCGCCGGGTCGGTCTCGAGTTGCTCCAGGAACACCCCGTCGGCGGTGATCTTGCCGAGGGCCTGGCGGTCTGCCGAGCACGAGACCGCGATCGCCACCGGACACGACGCACCGTGCCGAGGGAGGCGGACCACACGCACGTCGTGGCAGAAGTACTTGCCGCCGAACTGCGCGCCGATCCCGAAGGACTGGGTCAGCTTGAAGACCTCTTCCTCCAGTTCGAGGTCCCGGAACCCGTGTGCGGACATCGAACCCGTGGTCGGCAGGTTGTCGAGGTAATGGGCAGAGGCGTATTTCGCGGTCTTGAGCGCGAACTCGGCCGAGGTACCGCCGATGACGACGGCGAGGTGATACGGCGGGCAGGCCGCGGTGCCCAGCGAACGGATCTTCTCGTCGAGGAACTTGAGCATTCCCTTGGGGTTCAGGATGGCCTTGGTCTCCTGGAACAGGAACGACTTGTTCGCGCTGCCGCCGCCCTTGGCCATGAACAGGAACTTGTACTCGGGTCCCTTGGGGCCCTGCTCGGTCGCGTAGATCTCGACCTGGGCCGGGAGGTTGGACCCGGTGTTCTTTTCCTCGTAGGTGGTCAGCGGCGCGAGCTGCGAGTACCGCAGGTTGAGCTGGGTGTAGGCGTCGTACACGCCGCGGGAGATGGACTGCGCGTCGTCGGCGCCGGTCAGCACGCCTTCGCTCTTCTTACCCATCACGATCGCGGTGCCGGTGTCCTGGCACATCGGCAGCACACCACCGGCGGAGATGTTCACGTTCTTGAGCAGATCCAGCGCGACGAAGCGATCGTTGCCGGACGCTTCGGGGTCGTCGATGATCTTGCGGAGCTGCGCGAGATGAGCCGGGCGCAGGTAGTGGCTGATGTCATGCATCGCCTCGGCGGTCAGCTTCCGGATGGCTTCCGGTTCGACCTTGAGGAAGGTCTGGCCGTCGACCTCGAACGTCGACACCCCCTCCGTGGTGAGGAGTCGGTAGGGGGTGTCGTCGCCATCGATCGGGAGCAGATCGGAGTAGAGAAACTCTGGGGCTGAGGCTGGTTTACTCACGCCCAGCATCGTATCGCTGCGGTCGGCGGCCCCTTGTGAGAGGTTGACCAGTCGAAAGTTCGGAGAAGTGAACTGGTGCGGCCCCTCGGTGGGGCTGCGCGATGCGCATCCCCATCCGCACGCTACGCGGTGGTGTTCTGGGAGATCTCGTTGAGCTTCTGACGGGTGTGGCGACCCTCGATGGCGCGGATGGTGCCCGACCTCGACCGCATGACCAGCGAGCGGGTGGTGGCACCGTTGGCGCGGTAGCTGACGCCGCGCAGCATGTCGCCGTTGGTGACGCCGGTGGCGCAGAAGAACATGTTTTCGCCGCTGACGAGGTCTTCGGTCTTGAGGACGCGGTCGAGGTCGTGTCCGGCGTCGATCGCCTTCTGGCGCTCGGCGGCGTTGCGGGGCCAGAGCTTGCCCTGGATCTCGCCGCCCATGCACTTCATGGCGACGGCCGTGATGATGCCTTCGGGGGTGCCGCCGATGCCCATGAGCATGTCGACCGAGCTCTCGTCCTGTGCCGCCGCGATGGCGCCGGCGACGTCGCCGTCAGAGATCAGGCGCACCTTGGCGCCTGCGGCCCGGATCTCGGCGATCAGACCTTCGTGGCGTTCGCGGTCGAGGACGACCACGGTGAGGTCGGCGACCTCGATGCCCTTCGCCTTGGAGACGGCCTGGACGTTGTATTCGACGGATTCGTTGATGTCGATGACACCGGCGGCCTCCGGACCGACAGCGATCTTCTCCATGTAGAACACGGCCGACGGGTCGTACATCGTGCCGCGCTCGGACACCGCGATGACGGCGATCGAGTTGGGGCGACCCTCGGCCATCAGGGTGGTGCCGTCGATGGGATCGACAGCGACGTCGACCTCGGGGCCTTCGCCGTTGCCGACCTCTTCGCCGTTGTAGAGCATCGGTGCTTCGTCTTTTTCACCTTCACCGATGACGACGACACCGCGCATGGACACGGTGGACAGGAGCTGACGCATCGCGTCAACCGCGGCTCCGTCACCACCGTTCTTGTCGCCCTTGCCGACCCAACGTCCGGCCGCGAGTGCGGCGGCCTCTGTCACGCGCACGAGTTCCATCGCCAAGTTACGGTCCGGAGCCTCGAAGTTGGTATTAGCGGCTGACATTGTGATGGCCTCCTGAATCGCGGCGATTGTGTTGAAGGCCATCCTTTCATGCCCGTTATTGCAGGTGGTGCACCGGTGCCTGCCCATAGACGCTGACGTTCATCCCCGCCTCACGAGCCTTGAGTTGCAGCGCGAGGTACCGCGAATAGTGGCGCGACTGGTGGAGGTTGCCGCCGTGGAACCAAAGGTTCTGCTGGGCAGTGGGTTTCCACATGTTGCGCAGCTCGCCTTCCCAGGGACCCGGGTCCTTGGTGGTGCCCGACCCCAGGCCCCAGCATTTGCCGACCTTGTCGGCGACGTCCTGGGAGATCAGCTTGGCGGCCCAGCCGTTCATCGAACCGAAGCCCGTGGCCATCACGATGAGATCGGCCTCGAGTTCGGTGCCGTCCGACAGGACCACCGACCGCGGCTTGATCTCGGTGATGTGGGCGGGTGCCCTCAGTTTCACCTTGCCGTCAGCGATGAGCTCGGACGCACCGACGTCGATGTAGTAGCCCGAACCGCGGCGCAGGTACTTGAGGAACAGCCCGGATCCGTCGTCGCCGAAGTCGAGCATGAATCCGGCGGCCTCGAGGCGGTCGTAGAAGTCCTTGTCCTGTTCTCGGATGGTGTCCCAGGCGGGGATCTGGAACTGCGCGAGCAAGCCGTAGGGGATCGACCCGAAGATCAGGTCCGCTGTCTCGTGATCGATGCCGCCCGCAAGGGCCTCTTCGGAATACAGCGGGCCGAGCACTTCCCGCATCAGCGACTCGGACCGCACGATGTGGGTGGTCGAGCGCTGGATCATGGTGACGTCCGCACCGTTCTCCCAGAGATCCGCGCAGATGTCGTGCGCGGAGTTGTTGGCGCCGAGGACCACCGCCTTCTTGCCGGTGTACCGGCCGCCACCCGAATGCTGCGACGAATGCGCCAGGTCGCCTTCAAAAGTCTCGGCGCCCGGGATCTCGGGCATGTTCGGGATGCCGGACATGCCGGTGGCCATCACCAACTGGGTCGGTGTGAGGGTCAGGTGTTCGCCCTCGCGCTCGACCTCGACGGTCCACTGACCGGTGGCCTCATCGAACGAGGCGCTCTGGCACAGGGTGTTCGACCAGTAGTCGAGTTCCATGATCTTGACGTAGCTCTCGAGCCAGTCGCCCATCTTGTCCTTCGGCGTGAACACGGGCCAGTCGTCGGGGAAGGGGAGGTATGGCATGTGGTCGTACCAGACCGGATCATGCAGGGACAGTGAGTAATAGCGGCTGCGCCACTGGTCGCCCGGCTTGGGGTGTTTGTCGATGACCAGGGCGTCCACCCCCAGGCGGCGCAGGCGGGCGGCCAGGCCGATGCCACCTTGTCCGCCACCGACGATCAGGACGTAGGGCTGGGTGGTGACACCCAGGGTCTGCTGCGCCTCGGTGCGTCGATCGAGCCAGTTCTTGCGACCGGGCACAACGCCGTGCTCGGCACCCTTGATCCGCCGGTTGCCCTTGTTCTCGGGGAACTCCAGCAATTCCTGCGCCGACGTGAGGAATGTCCAGCACTTGCCGTCTCGCAGTCGCATCAGGCCCTTGCCACGCAACACCGGCGTCGTGAACGTGTACCAGGCTTCGGTGATGCCGTCACCAGAATCCGTTGCCTCGCCGATCAACTCGAAGTTTCCGGGTGCCGAGTGGGGCAAGGTCGCCATCAGCATCGCCGCCAGGTCGTCCTTGCCTTCCGCGGTTGTCAGATTCCAGCTCAGGGCAACCAGGTCGCGCCAGTAGCAGTCGTCGACGAACAGGTCGGTGACGGCGCTGACGTCTCCACTGTCGCGGGCATCGCTGATCGCCCGCTCCAGGTTGTCCAAAAATGCCTGCGCGGTCTGGGTGGGTGAGACCGTGGTGGTCATGTCGCAACTCCTTAGCGTGAGGTGAATCACATACGACGCTATGAGTGATCTGCTCCGTGGGGGAGGGTTGCAGGAGGTTGCAGATGTCAGGAGACGGTTGCGGCCACGGTCAGGCGGTACGGCCGCGGGACGAGCAGCGGTCCGAGGGTGCGACGGATCCGGGATACCTCGGCTCGAACGGTCACCGTGTGATCGCCGGAACCGTAGAGCGACGTCGACAGTTCTCGCGCGCTCAAACCGGCCGGTTGCTGGGCCAGGATCCGGAGCAGGTCCAGCTGCCGCCGGGTCAGCGGATGTGTGGTCTGCCGGGAGTCGTCGAATGTGATGTGTGCGCCGGGCGGTTCGGAGGTCAGGGTCAGGGTCGTGACGCTGCGCTGTGACCGATTCAGCTGCCAGAGGTCGCCCACCTGGGTCGCCTCGAAGTGGCCGAGGCTGGGAATCCACACATTCGACGCGCCGAGGCCGCCGGGTATGTAGAGCCGATCGCTGACCGAGATGCCTCGGGCGGCGATGACCCAACCTCCCCGGTCGACGATGAGTGCGTCGGATCCGGTGGGGCCGAGCAGTCCTGCGGCCGCGACGCTGCGGGACCGCAGATCATCGCGATGCAGCATCTCGAGTTCGGCATTGACCGCGTCGAGTGTTGAGCAGACCAGCGACAGCGTATGCGGATGGGCGGTGCGGAGACCTCCGGACAGGGTGATCGCTCCGAGAACCGAGTCGTCGCGGGGGTCGATGATCGGCGCGCCGGTGCACACCCAGCTGTGGTGGCTCGGATGTGCGTGCTCTGAACCGAAGATCTGGATCGGAGTGCGGTCGGCCATTGCGGTTCCCAGGGCGTTGGTGCCCACGGACTTCTCGGTCCACGACGCGCCTTCGACAAAGCCGAGGCTCTCCGACCGGCGTCGCACATTGGAGGGGCCGGCCACCCACAGGACCACCCCGTCGCGGTCGCAGAGCACCAGCTCGGTGGCCGTGTCGGTACAACTGGCGAGAAGGCGTTCCCGCAGCGAGGCCGATGCGTGGGCGAGAAACGGATCTGCTTCCCTCCGGTGGGCTATCTCGTCCGACGGCCGGTAGTCGGGGCCGCAGTATTCACCGGGCTGCCGCTGCCACGAGCGGGCGACTTCCTCACGCACCCCGAGCGGGATCGCGCCGGTGGTGGACCACTGCGCGAACAGGGAATCCAGGCGGCGGAGGTGGGCACGCGGATCCTGATCGATACGCAGTGCGCTCGACGGGCGGGTCAGCGGTTGTGGCACACAGTTCTCCGGCTCGTTGGGTCGTCGATGAGTCTACGTGAGCCGTGTCACAGCGCAGCGGTTGATCTGGACCACCGAACCAACTCACCCCTGTCGACCGGTGGTCGACAGGGGTGAGTGGTGCGAGCTATGCGTTGGTCAGCCGTTGCCGCTGACCGCGGGCTCCAGTGGTTTGCCGTCCGCGGACACCGAGGTGTCGATGGGGATCTCGCGGATGGCCGTGCCCTCCATGTCGACGTTCGGCAGGATCTTGTCGAGCCACGCCGGGATCCACCAGGCCCGCTCGCCCATGATCGTGATGACCGCGGGCACGATCACCATTCGCACGATGAAGGCGTCGAAGAACACGGCCGCGGCCAGGGCAAAGCCCATCATCTTCGAACTGGTGTCGGGCGCGAGCATGAATGCGGCGAACACCGCGATCATGATGATGGCGGCGGACGCGACCACGCGGGCACCGTGTTTGTACCCGATGATCACCGCCTCCTTCGCGGGCAGCCCGTGGACATACTCCTCCCGCATGCGGGTAACCAGGAACACCTGGTAATCCATCGCCAGACCGAAGACCACACCGATCATGAAGATCGGCAGGAACGAGATGATCGGCTGTGTGTGCGTGATCAGGCCCAGATGGCCCAACTGGAAGATCGCGACGGTGGCGCCGAACGTGGCACACACGGAGAACAGGAAGCCGATCGTGGCGGTGAGCGGTACCAGGACCGACCGGAACACGATCATCAGGATGATGAACGCCAGTCCGACCACCAGGATCAGGTACGGGATCAGCGCCGAACTCAGCTTCGCCGAGATGTCGGACATGATCGCGGTCTGACCGCCGACGTTGAGGGTGACACCCTCGGCCTCCGGCGTCGATGAATAGTCGCGGATCTGTTCCATCAGATCGTGTGTCTGCGGACCACTCGGTGAGTGTTGAGGAGTCACGAAGATCAGTGCGGAGGTTGCTCCGGTCTGGCCCGTCGCCGGGTCGGCGCTCTGATTCGGACCGTTGCCGATCCAGGTCATCTGATCCGGGTTCGCGACATTGGGCAGGGTCTTGATGTGCTCGATGGTCTGTTCGGCCGCAGGAGCCACATCGCCGCCGTCGGTGTCGTTCAAGACCACCAGCAACGGACCGTTGATGCCTTCACCGAATCCGCGCTGGAGCAACGCGGTGGCCGGGGCCTCGGCGTCGGTTGTGGTCGAGAGACCGAGTTCGAGCTTGGTCATCGGCAAGGCGACCACGATCAGCGCGAGCAACGAGATCGCGGCAACGGGCCACGGGTACTTCGTGACGAACTTGGCGAAGCGCAGGCCATTGGTCGCCTGGGACTCCGGTTCGTCGCCGTGCCGGACCTTCGGGATCCGTGGCGAGAACGCGAAACGGCCGAAGGCGCCCAACAGGGCGGGAATCAGTGTGATGGCACCGAGCACCGCGATCAGGACCGCAAGCGCTGCAGCCAGACCCATCTGTGAGATGAACGGGATGCCGACGACGGAGAGCGCGGCAACCGCGATCATCACGGTGAGGCCGGCGAACACGACCGCCGAACCGGCCGTACCGACGGCCCGGCCGACGGCGGCTTCACGGGTCCCGCCGAGATTGAGTTCGCTGCGGTATCTGGAGACGATGAACAGGGCGTAGTCGATCGACACCGCGATGCCGAGCATCGTGATGATGCCGGTTGCGCTCTCGTTGATGCTGAACACACCCGCGCCGAGCGTGACCAGCATGATCGTGATCACCACGCCGAGGATGCCGGTGATGATCGGGATGAAGGCGGCGACGATGGCGCCGAACGCCACGATCATCACGATGAAGGCGACGAGGAAGCCGAGCATCTCGGCGGCGCCACCCTGTTCGAAGACCTGCATCAGCGAACCGGTGCCCTCGACCTGGAGGCCGCCGACACGGAACTCGGCAAGGATGTCTTCGAACTGTTTGGTGTCTTCGGCGGTGAGATCTTCTACCTTGATGTTCTGCTTGACCTGGATCAGACCGACTGTCCCATCGGCACTGAGGATCGACGACGCCGCGTTCGGATTGTTCGTTTCGGCGATGATCTCGTTGGCGGCGGTCACCGGGTTGACGATCGTGGCCGGCGCAGTCAGATCCGGCAACGTCTTCAGCTCGGCAACAAGGCCATTGATGGTGTCGGTGTGCGCCTCGAGCCCGTCGTCGGCGGCGACGAGGACACTGGTCGATGCCTCGGTCTGTTCCTCGTTGATGGCGGAGAAGTTCTCCTTCATCAAGGACATCGCCTTGTCCGAGTCGGTGCCCGGCAGTTCAAAGTCCTTGGAGAACTTCGGGTTCAGGGTGTTCACCAGAGTGACCACCAGAACCGCCATCAGCAGCCAGCTGACGATGGCCCACCATTTGTGCCGAAAAGAGAACCGCCCGAGGCGGTACAGGAACATTGCCATGGGGCTGAGCCTATAGTCTTGCAGTGACATCGCTCTCACCAGGAAGGTGAACGATACGGTCGACGCTGTCCGTCGGCGGCAGGGCTTCCCTTATCGGGCAGGGGCTTTGCGCTATTTTGTCGGCAGAACCTGGGCGTTCGGGTTCAAACCCGGCAGCGGTGAAACAGCGAGAACCGCCTCGGCGAGCGTGGTGAAATCGGGTTCGCCGGCTTTGTTCGCCATCAGTCCGATCCGGACGTCACCCAGGTCGGTGACCCACACCGAACGTCCGCCCTCGGGCTTGCTGTAGACCACCCACTCGGACCCGCCGACGTCGCGGGTGCCGGCGCCGAGCAGTGTCTCGTCACCCACGAGATAACCGACGAGACCGTCCTTGCCGGCACCGGTCTGGCTGAGCTGGAGGTACACCCCGTTGGCGGTGATGTACCCGGCGTTGGAGACCGTCGTGTCCTCGAGCGCAGCCGTGCTACCGCTGTTGGGTTTCCAGTCCTCTGGTGTTTGCGGCAGCCGGATCGGGAACGTCGAGTTGCGGGCTTCCGCCGTCAGTGCGCTGGACACGTCATAGGCGGGGACC
>NZ_DATCVM010000215.1:0-19734 GCF_036566845.1 Williamsia sp. | reverse complement strand
ATGGCCGACCGTTTCGCAGTCTGGCAGGAAGTCACCGCGACCGATTTTGCCTCGTGAAAGTGAACGGCCCAGCGGCGCCCTGTAACGAACTGTACCAAACATGCTTCGCCGCTTCACTTTTCGATTAACGTGACAGTGCCGCAGTGGGTGCCAACCTCTCGCATTTCTAGCCTATCCCAAATGTCACCAATCAGGTTAGGATTGGCTCTGATGCGTCGATTGAGTGGCGCGAAGCCTGCGAGGGAGGGATCGATTTGTGGCAATGAACAGCAGTGACCCGGTTGACGTCGTGGGGGTCGGATTCGGCCCGTCGAACCTCGCGCTGGCGATCGCGCTCTCCGAACGCAATCGTGCGGTGGATGCATCCGAGTGGATCACATCGGCCTTCGTGGAGAAACAGTCGCGATTCGGATGGCATCGGGGGATGTTGTTGCCCGGTACCACGATGCAGATCTCTTTCCTCAAAGACCTGGTCACGCAGCGTAACTCCTGTAGCGAGTACTCGTTTCTGAACTACCTTTCGGAGCGGGGCAGGCTGGTTCACTTCATCAATGCGCAGAGCTTCTTTCCGACGCGCCTGGAGTTCCACGACTATCTGGAGTGGGCAGCCAATCGAGTGGCCGCGCCCGTGCACTACGGGGCAACGGCGACCGGTGTGCGTTGGACCGGTGATGTATTCGAGGTTCAGGTTGAGGGGCGGGAGCCGGTGTTCGGCCGCTCCCTGGTACTCGCCGGCGGCATCGCTGGCACGTTGCCTTCAGGTATCCGCGCAAGCGACCGGGTGTTCCACAATCATCGACTCCTCGCACATCTGCCGCAGATCCCGTCCCTGGAACACAATAGATTTGTCGTGGTCGGTTCGGGGCAGAGTGCTGCCGAAGTCGCCGCCTACCTCCACGAAACGTACCCTGATGCCGAAATCCACGCGGTCTTCGGCAAATACGGCTACACGCCGGCCGACGACAGTCCGTACGCCAACCGGATCTTCGACCCCGAGGCGGTGATGGACTTCCACCAATCGTCGGTAGAGTTGCGCCAGCAACTGCTGGACTATCACCGCGGCACCAACTACTCGGCAGTGGACCCGCCTCTGATCGAGGAACTGTATCGCCGGGAGTACGCCGAACGGGTGGCCGGTCGTCGACGTTTGTTCGTTCGCGGGGCCTCGGAGATCGCGGGCATCATCGAATCAGTATCCGGCGTCAGTGTTCGCGTCGCACATCGGCCATCGCAAGCAGTTGTCGATCTCGACTGTGACGCGGTGGTCTTCGCCACGGGATTCCGGCCGACCGGACTCAAGGATCTGCTGGGTGAACTCGCCGACCAGTGTGAACTCGATGATCTGGGCAGACCTCAGGTAGGGCGGGACTATCGGCTCGTCATCAACAACCCGGTCGGCGGACCTATCTACCTGCAGGGCAATACCGAGCACACACACGGGCTCACATCCACGCTGCTATCGAATCTGGCCGTGCGCTCAGGTGAGCTGGTGACCTCGCTGGCGCGCGACCGGTCGGGACGCATCGCCGACAACGAAGGAGAACAGATACTTGTCCACCAACCCCTTTGACGACGAGAACGCCACGTTTTACGCCCTCGTCAACGACGAAGAGCAATACTCCCTGTGGCCGACCTTTGCAGCAGTACCTGCAGGTTGGAGCATCGTGCACGGTGAAGACGGGTCGGCGACCCGGCAATCCTGTCTGGACTACGTCGAAGGTCACTGGACCGATATGCGACCGAAAAGCCTGCGCGAAGCGATGGCCTCGGATAAGGGCGGTCTGAAGTCTCAAAAAGCGCTGTCCAACTGAACTTTTCGAATTCCAATACACTCTGGAGAATTGAATGTTGCGCACTCTGGTGAACGGTAAGATCCATCGCGCCACCGTCACCCAGGCCGACCTGCATTACGTCGGTTCGATCACCATCGATGAAACCCTCATGAAGGCAGCAGATCTGGTGGAAGGGGAACAGGTCCAGGTCGTTGATGTCACCAATGGTGCGCGGCTGGAGACGTATGCGATCACCGGGCCCCCGGATTCGGGTGTCATCTGCATCAACGGCGCCGCAGCGCACTTGGTCGATCCGGGTGACCTGGTGATCATCATGTCCTTCCACCAGCTCGACGAGGTTGAGGTCGTAGTTCACGAACCGAAGGTCGTCCACGTCGACTCCGGCAATCGGATCGTCGCACTGGGTACAGATCCCGCAGAGCCCGTTCCCGGAGCCGTGGACCAGCTGTCCTCACGCTGACCCCCTTCATTCCGAGGCCCATCCGCCCATCTGCCAGGACGACTCGTGTGGTCGACGGGTGGTCGTTTGCTGCTGTGAGACCGAAATATGACGAGAGTGAGCGCAAATGATCTTTGTCGGTTCTGGAGCCTTGTTGTGGCGTGCGGTGGAGCATGCGCGGTCCGTGGGATGCTCGGTGGAACTGGTTGTCCACCCGATCGGTGAGTTCGTGCCGGCATGGGCCGGCGAACTGCGTTGTGAGGCGACCACTGACGTCAACGAGCTCGCCGACCTGTTCGCGACGGTGTCGACGGACCATCAAGTGGTGTGGTCCACCGGCAACCCCTTCATCTTCCGCAAGCCGATCCTCGACCTGGAGTTGACGATCCTCAATGTCCATGGCGGACCGCTGCCCGACTACCGCGGACTGCCGATGGCCGGTGCCGTGTACGCGATTCTCAACGGTGAGAACAGTTTCGGGGTAACCATCCACCGGGTTGATGCCGGTATCGACACCGGGTCGATCGTTGATCAGATGCTGTTCGATGTGGCGGACGATGTGACCCTTGAGGAACTGGCCCTCACGGTGAGCCAGACGTGTCACGACCTCTTCGTCTCCACGCTCGACTCTGTCGTAGCGGACGGACAGGTACATTCGCGGACGGATCAGGTGTCGACGTCGGCAGGCTCATACTTCGGTATCCGAGATCTGGCGAGAATCGGCGAATACCGGGAGCACAAAGGTTTTGATCGTGCGACGACACTGGGCGTCCTGGAGAGTCATTATCGGTTCGAATCGATACTCTTCGACTTCGCACGCCGCGGCCATCGTGATCTGACCTCGGTGATCACCGACCTCCGGTACTGGTGGGGGGTGGGACAGGCGACTGTTCCGGGTCCGGACCTTCCGGGTCGGGGCGCCGCTGTTGCCGCAGGAGACCGGGTGGTCGAGCGCGCAGAACGCATCGTGGGTGTCGGCGTCGCGCAGGGACTCCGGCTGGTGTCCGCTCGGTCGGGGCTCCCGGTGGCCACGGTGGTCATCGGGGCTGTGGCGGCGGCGATCCACGAGATCACCGGTGATCGGGCCCTGACGCTCGGCATTCCGGTTGACGGCGAAGCTCGTACAGTTCCGCTGCGGTTGACGTTGAGCGAGAGCGTGCCGGGAGATGACGCCCTTGTCGAGTTTCAGCGTGTGATAGGTGATGCGCTCGATCATGCGTCGATACCTTACGCGAATATCACCGACGCGATCGGTGGGAACACCCTGCAGTTGGTGGTGTCGGTGGTCGACTCGGGGGGACCTTCGGCTGTCGGCTGCTATGCAATACCGGGCTCATATCGGTTCGATTCGGTGGCTCGCGGTGTCGCCGAGGTCGAGCTGACGGTGAGGATCGAATTCGATCACCTGATCGTGGAGTGCTCGTATGCGTCGGAAGTATTCAGCCGCAGCATCATCGAGCGCGTTCTTGCCGCGGTGGAGTCCTCGGCGACAGCACTTGCCAGTACCTGCAGCGTGTCCACATCGCTGGCCTGTGAGGTCGAAGCCGGCGTACTGGCCGGCGCCGAGGCAGCACTGGCGGACGGTGTCGGAGTACACCTGACGGTGCGGTCTGATGTCGAGGCCGGGCTGGACTCCGCCCGGGTCTGGACTTGGATTCGTCGCATCCACGGTGTCGATGGCTCGTCGGTGACCGCCGTGGTCGACGCGTTTGTCAGGTGTGTCCGGGCATTCGGCCTTCGGCAGCACCGCGAAGGGGTGTTGTCGGATTCATTGGTGGCGTTGCGGTCTCAGGTGCATCTGCTGGATGAGGCTGGTGAAGACGAAGCGGAGACACCGGGCCCGGGCGAGATGCACTTGTGCATCTCCGGAAAGGCCGGCGCGATCGAGTTCACGCTGCTCGGCGCCGGAGATCTTGACGGGGTCGCTGTTGAGGTGTTCGCCGCCGTAATGATCTCGGCTGCCTCGGCACTGCACGCCGGTGACGAGGTGGGGCTCGCTGTTCCTTCCACGGATGCACTGGCGGGTATGCGTTCCGATCGTGCGGAGTCCGCGGAGATCCTCGACGACACCTACTGGATAGATTTCGCCGAAGAGCACACCGAACGCGAAGTGACTGGATTAAGCACTCTGACCACCGATATAGACGTGACCGAGTATGTTCTCGCGAGTTCGCTCGGCCCAGACGACCTCGCGGCGTCCGTGCTCGGGTGGATTGCGAACGAGCTCGGGCCGACAGCCGGAACAGGTCTGTTCTGTGACGTCGACACCCACTGGGCGGTCGACGGCATCGGATTCGGTAAGCGCGTGCGCACCCGATATCCGGTGTTCCTCGACGGCGCCGCTGCCGCCGTAGTACGAGGTCGTGGGGCGTATGAACGGCTTCGGGCCACCGGAACAATCCCTCCGGATCCGACCATCGCTGCCGACTACGACCTGCTGTATTGGGACAACGACCAGACCCAGGGCATCTTCGATGATGTCCCGGTTGCCGAGGTCATGGTCCGTTTCGGAGATGGCGGTGCCGATATTCGATTGTCCAGCAATGGAATCGATAATCTGGGCCGGTACGCGATGCTGGTCACGGTGGTACGCAGCACATCCGTTGATCATGTCGGGGCTCATGAGGTCCGAGTCGTCGTCCAATCCAGGGTCGACCTGGTATGGGATCTCGGCGGCTTGGCGGCGGCTCTGGCATCCGGCGGTGACCGAGTCGTCGCGACTGGTGGTGTCGGGTCGGCGGATATTGCGGGCATGGTTGAGCAGATTGTCGAGGTGCACCATGCGCGAACGCAATTGGTCGATCTGTCGGCCGCCGATCGGGCCGTGCTCGCTGACGTCTTCGGTGAGGTCGCGGACGTCCTGCCGCTGTCGCCGTTGCAGGAGGGATTCTTCTACCACCTGCAGATCGCGAACGAAACCGGTGCCACCGACCTGTACGCCTCTCAGTCGAGGGGCCGGCTGCGAGGTTCTCTCGATGTCGACCGGATGACCGACGCGGTGGCTATGTTGTTGGGTCGCAACGAGAACTTGACCGCCGGGTTCACGACGGTCGGTGGACAATCTGTGCAGGTTGTCCCGAGAGGGGTACGGACGCCGGTCCGGGTGGTGAGGGCCACTGCCCACGATGGCGGCATCGCGTCGCTTCTCGCCGACGAGCGGTCCGCGATCTTCATCGCAGAGCAGCCTCCACTGATCCGTTTCCTGTTCGTGGAGGAGACGCCGGACGAATGGATCGTGGCGATCACCTTCGAGCACCTGCTGTTCGACGGCTGGTCGTTGGGGCTTGTGTGGGATGAGTTGTTCGCTCTATACAGCGATGTCACCGGTGAGGCGCTCTCCGCCCGAACGCCATACCGCGAGTACATCCGATGGTTGTCCAGGCGCGACACCGCCGATGCCACGGCAGCATGGGCTCACTATTTCGGCCATGTCTCGGAGTCTGGGGACATCGAGCCGACGATTGTGGCACCGCAGGCGCTCGATACGATTCCGGCTGCGGATGCGGCCCGTGACATCTATCGCACCCTCGACTCGGACCTACACGCGGGCATCATCGCCGCCTGCCGACAGGCGGGGGTCACCTTCGGCACCTTCCTGCACGTGGCCTGGGGAATTGTTCTGTCCCGGTTGACCAACCGCGACAGTGCACTGTTCGGCACCAGCGTGTCGGGGCGTCCGCCCGAGCTCGAGGGGTCGGACACGATCATCGGCTTGCTGTTCAACACGGTTCCGGTCCAGGTGCGCACCCGGCGATCGGCGTCGGTCCGAGCGGTGCTCACCGAGCACCAGTCCCGGAGTGCGGGCGTACTCGAGGCGGCGTATGTCAACCTCGCCGAAATCCAGCGTATCGCCGGTGCTGCAACTCTTTTCGATACTCTGTTTATCATCCAGAACCATCCAGGTGGAGCCAAGAAGAGTGATGAGGACTTCGGTCCGGACGGTTCCCGGATCACCGTCGTCGGCAGTGAACTCTCTGACTCCACCCACTACCCGTTGTCGTTCGCGGTATATCCGTCCGACCAGGTCACCGTTCGGTGCTCCTACCGGGGCGATGTTTATTCGGCTGCAGAGGTCGATTCGATCATCGATCGACTCGAGATGGTGCTGACGGCGATGACGACGGACCTCGACTCGCCCGTCGGGCAGATCTCCGTAACCACAGCTGCCGACGTGGAACTCTTCGACCGCTGGAACGCCACCGCGCGTCCGGTCGAGGACACCACCATCGCCGAACTGCTTCGTGCGCAGGCGATACGGACACCGCAGGCGACCGCTGTGGTGGCCGGCGATGTCCACCTGACCTTCGCCGAACTCGTCGGAGCTGCCTGCCGATATGCCGCGGTGTTGACCAGCAGGGGCGTGCGTCCCGAAGATCGGGTGGCGCTGTTGCTCCCGCGCGACGAACGCACGATCGTGGCGCTGTTCGGCGTCTTTTTCGCAGGTGCGGCGTACGTTCCGGTCGACGCGGACTACCCGGACGAGCGCATCGAGTACATCCTCGATGCGGCATCCCCGAAGGTTGTCCTGACCAGCTCCGAACACGTGGCACGTGTTCCGGTGCGGTGCGGGTACACCGTCGTCGATCTCGACGCCGGGACAATTGTCGCCGAACTCGATTCTCGGCGTGGCGAAGTGGTGGATCCCGTTCCGGTGGACCCGGACAATCTTGCGTACGTGATCTTCACCTCGGGATCGACAGGGCGCCCGAAGGGCGTGGCCGTCGGTCAACGCGGGCTGACCAACATGTACTTCAATCACGAGCGCAAGATCTTTGATCCGGTGGTGGCCCATCAGGGTGGACGGCGGATGAAGATCGCCCATACGACGTCGTTCTCGTTCGACGCCTCGTGGGAACAATTGTTCTGGCTCCTCAACGGGCACCAGGTGCATGTGATCGATGAACAGATGCGGAAGGACCCGCAGCTGCTGTTGGCCCACTACGACCGTGAGCGCGTCGACGGATTCGATGTCACGCCTTCCTACGGGCAGATCCTTACCGAAGACGGTCTGCTTGCCCGCCCACGTCCTTCCGGGGCCTCGACGGATGCGACCGATCCAGGGGTGGTATTTGTCTCACTCGGCGGCGAGGCGGTGCCGGAGTCGCTGTGGACCGAACTCCGTGATGCACCGGGCGTGGAGAGTTTCAATCTGTATGGTCCGACCGAGTACACGATCAATGCTCTGGGCGCGGATCTCGCGAACAGTCCGACGTCCAACGCCGGGACGCCGATCGACAACACACGGGCCTATGTCCTCGATGGCAATCTGGCTCCGACTCCACCCGGAACGCCGGGTGAGCTCTACCTCGCCGGCGTCGGATTGGCTCGTGGCTACTTCGAACGTGCCGCGCTGACCTGTGAGAGGTTTGTGGCGGATCCTTTCGGCCTCGGTGAGAGGCTCTATCGAACAGGCGATCTCGTGCGCTGGCGTTCCGATGGTCAGATCGACTACCTTGGGCGGACCGATGATCAGGTCAAGATCCGTGGTTTCCGGATCGAGTTGGGTGAGATCGCGGAGACACTCAGATCACATCCTGAGGTCAGCAGTGCGACAGTTGTCGCGGTGCGCGTCGACACCGGCGGTGCCCGGTCCGACGTGCATCTGGCTGCCTACTACACTAGCGGGGTGAGCCTGCTCGCCGGCGAGATTCGCAAGTATGTCGCCGACCGATTGCCGAATTACATGGTGCCGGCCTCGTTCACTCAGATGGACGCGCTGCCGCTGACCACAAACGGCAAGATCGACAACGCCGCACTGCCCGCTCCGGTCTTCGATACCGGCCACGAGGTACTTCGAGATCCGGCCGACGAGACCGAGCGTGCACTGCAGGAGATCGTGGCCGCGATCATCGACCCCGACATGGATGCCACGCTGGTCTCTATCGACGCGAACTTCATGGACCTGGGTGTGGATTCATTGCGCCTGACCCGGTTGGGGTCACGGATCAACGCCGCGCTCGACACGGCACTCACGCTACGGGCGCTGATCGAGAACCCATCGGTCGCCGAGCTGGCCGCGGTGATCACCGAACGCGCCGGAGATCGGAAAGACTCGCGACCGAGAGTGGCGGATGTGCAACGGCCGCAGTCCGTTCCGGCATCCTTCGGCCAACAGTCCCTGTGGTTGATGGACCAGATGTCCGGGCCTTCCGATCAGTACATATTGTCGGCCGCGTTCTCTCTGCTGGGGGCGGTCGACCTCGCTGCGCTCGGTGCCGCGTTCAAGGACGTCGTGGACCGGCACGAATCGCTGCGGACAATGTTGGTCGCCGACGATGAGTTGGTGGTGCGCCAGGAGATCGTCTCGGCCACAGCGGCCCGCGAGCAGCTGGAAATCCGCACGCTCGATGGATCGCAGTGGGATTCGTCCCAGATCCACGGTGAAGTGCGAAAGGCGGTCCTGCGCCCGTTCTCGCTCGCCGCCGATCTCCCGATCCGTGTTGCCCTCATCGATGTCGCCGAAGGTTGTGTGGTGGCAATCGGACTGCATCATGCGGCATACGACGAATGGTCTGTACAGACACTCCAGCGTGATCTGATGACGGCCTACCGTGCTCGAACCGCGGGCGCCGAGCCCGGCCTTCCATCGCTGCGCGTCCAGTATGCGGACTACGCGGCATGGCAGCGCCTGACACTCGGTGATGGTGCCAACGCATCGTCGTCGTTGGCCGGGCACCTGCGGCATTGGTCGCAGGTGTTGCAGGGTGCGCCGCTGCTCTCCGGGCTCCCACGAGACCGGCACTGTTCGGCGACACCTACCTGGTCGGCGCGGTGGGATGACACCGCGATCTCGGGTCCGGTGGTTGCCGGATTACGCGAAGCAGCCCGCCGTAGCGGTGTTTCGCTGTTCATGTTGACCCAGGCAGCGGTGGCGCTTGCCGTCTCGTCGATGGGGGCCGGTGACGACGTGGTGATCGGTTCGGCGGTGGGCGGGCGTCCCGATGCCGACCTGGCCGATCTGATCGGCTATTTCGTGAACACTCTGCCGCTGCGTCATGACCTGAGCGGCAATCCGACGCTGGCCGACATGCTGGTGCGGGCCCGCGGCGTGGTCCTCGGCGGATTCGATCATCAGGAAGCTCCGTTCGAGGAGATCGTCCGGGTCAGTGGCGTCGAACGGGCAGCCACCCACAATCCGCTCTTCCAGACAGTGCTCGCCTACCGCGAATCATCCTCACCTCCGGTGGAGTTCGCTCCCGGCATCGAATTCGGAACCCTCCATCGGGTGTCCCCGGGCACAGTCAAGGCCGACGTCGAACTGTTTGTCACAGTGTCTGCCGACCGGATCGAAATCCTAACCGGCTGCGCGACGGAGTTGTTCGATGCCGCGACCATCGACCGCTTCACAACCAGATTGACGCGGGTCTTCGAGGCGTTCGGCACCGAGATCGACAGTCGGCTGGCGGACCTGGATCTACTGACCGGATCCGATCGGGAGCAGTTGGCGCTGTGCGCTGCCGGCGACCGGCGACCGGAGTACCACGTGCAGGGAGCCACACTCGACGACTTGATGAGCGCACAGGCGGCGGCGACCCCGGAGGCGATCGCGGTGGTGTACTCCGGCACCGAACTGTCCTACGGTGATGTCGACGCCCGGGTGAATCGGCTGGCACGCGTGCTGATCGAACGTGGTGTGCAGGTGGGTGACCGAGTCGCGGTGGTACTGCCGCGGAGTGAGAACCTCCCGGTCTCGTTGGTGGCGGTGGTCCGTGCCGGTGCGGCCTATGTGCCGGTTGATGCGTCATACCCGGTCGAAAGGATCGGATATCTCCTGCTGGATTCGGCTCCCGCCGTGATCATCACCGACATCACAACCGCTGCCGGTGACCTGGGTGCGGCGTTGGATGCAGCCGGTGAACGCGGACGGCTGATTGTGCTGGACGACGAGGATTTCGCCGGGCAGTTGTCCAGGATGTCGCCGGCACCGGTCACCGACCTCGAGAGGTCGAGGTGCCTGCAGGGCTCCGATGCGGCGTATCTGATCTACACCTCCGGGACAACCGGGCAGCCCAAAGGTGTTGTGGTGTCGCATGAGGCCATCAGCAACCGGTTGCTGTGGATGCAGGATGAGTATCGGATCGACGGAACAGACCGGGTACTACAGAAGACCCCGTTCAGTTTCGACGTGTCCGTCTGGGAGTTCTTCTGGCCGCTGATTGCCGGCGCATCGATGGTCGTGGCCGAACCGGAGGGACACAAGGACGCCGAGTATCTCACCATGGTGATCGCCGAAAAACAGGTCACAACGGTGCATTTTGTGCCGTCTATGTTGGCGGCGTTCCTCGAATCGGAGCCGTCGATGGAGCTAATGTGCGGCGTGCGCCGAGTGTTCTGCTCGGGTGAGGCACTGCCGACCTCGACGGCAGCCGACGCCGTCACCGTCTTCGGGGACCGGATTCACAACCTTTACGGTCCGACCGAGGCCGCGGTCGACGTCACGTATCAGCCTGTGACCGCCAGCCTGCTCGCAGCGCTGACCGGATCAGGTGTACCGATCGGTGTGCCGGTGGCCAACACCGATACACACGTGCTCGACCGTCATCTACGGCCGGTGCCCCCCGGGGTCACCGGTGAGCTGTATCTCGGTGGAGTCCAGTTGGCGCAGGGCTATCACAACCGGCCCGGCCTGAGCGCCGCCCGGTTCGTCGCGAACCCGCTGCCAGTCGACGGTGATCGGGGAAGTCGGTTGTACCGCACCGGAGATCTGGTCCGATGGAACACCGATGGCGCCCTGGAGTACCTCGGCCGAACTGACTTCCAGGTCAAGATCCGTGGCTTCCGGATCGAAACCGACGAGATCCGCTCGGTTTTGGAAGACCATCCCGCAGTTGGTTCGGCCGCAGTCATCGCCAGGGCTGGTGCCGGTGGCGACTACCTGGCCGCCTACTACACGACCGGCGGATCCAATCAGGAACCGAACTCCGCCCTCGAAGAGTCGATCCACGACCTTCTGACTGCTTCGCTGCCCGAGCACATGGTTCCGTCTTCCTTCACCCGCCTGGATCGGTTGCCGCTGACCGTCAACGGCAAGCTCGATCGTGCCGGACTTCCTGAACCGGTTGTTGTGGAAGACGATCCGAGCGCCTCGGTAGCAGGAACCACGGGTGAGAGGGTGATCGCCGCAGCAGTGTCCGAAGTCCTCGGCTTCGATCGGGATCGGGTGATCGGAATCGACCGTAGCTTCTTCGCCATGGGCGGTGACAGTATCCTCGCCGTCAAGCTCGTCAGCCGGCTGAGGCGGGCCGGGACGCTGTTGACTCTGCGGGACGTGTTCGCCGCACGGACGGTTCGGCTGCTGGCTGTCGCCGCCGGGCAGAACGAACTCGAATCCAGCACGGCCCCGGCCGATGTGCGCCTGGTCGACCTGGATGCGTCGACGCGTGCGATGTTGCTGGCGCAGGCCACCGGACCGGCTTCCGACGTGTTGCCGTTGTCCGCATTGCAGCAGGGGCTGTACTTCCAATCGGAGTTCGGTGAGACCGGTGGTGCCGTGTACGTGGTGCAGAACTACTTCGACTTCGACCGGGCACTGGACTCCGATCGCCTCCAGTCGGCGGTGTCGATTGTGGTGGAACGAACTCCGGCCCTGCGTATGCAGGTGGTCGTCGATCCTGATGGCGTTGCACACCAGACGATCCTCGATCGCCTCGACAATCCGATTCTAAGTGTCGATCTCAGTGCTGGGCCGGTGCCGGACGACCCGGCCGGCAGCGACCTGTTCGTGGCAGAGAAGTCCGCTATCGACGGCGTTGTCGGACAGACACTGTGGCGTATCGCGAAGATTGATCTGCCCGATCATCGGACTCGGCTGCTTCTCACGGCGCACTTCCTGTGCTTCGACGGTGCCTCGGCGATGAATCTCGCCGATCGGATCATGAAAGTCTATGTTGCGCTCGAAGGCGATCAGGACGAATCTTTCGACGCCTCCGCGCTGCCGGAAGACACCGGCTACCACGACTTTCTGGTATGGAACGCGCAACAGGATCGGGGGGCATCCGACCGTGCCTGGCAGCGCATTCTGCGTGGGCAGGAGAACGGATCGTTCATTGCCCCGGGGGCGGTGCCGCGTGAAGGCTCCTCGGAACGTTTGAAATCGGTGTTGTCCGAGAGTGATTCGGATGCGCTGCGTGATCTGGCGCATGCCGAGGGTGTCACCGTGAACACTGTGCTGAACTCCGCGCTGGCGCTGGTCCTGACACACCGGATGGGTACCGATCGGGTGATCTTCGGTTCGCCGAATGTGTTGCGTCCGCCGGAGATAGCGGGGATCGAGTCCGCGGTGGGTCTGTTCCTGAACACGGTCCCCGTTGCGATCGCGCTCGATCCGGACGAGACTGTCGCCGCGATGCTCAAGCGGCTGCAGACCGAACGCGTGGAACTGTTGTCGCACGAATACCTGGGACTCGGACAGATTCAGAAGGCGGTCGGCAGCGGCCCGCTCTTCGATGTGCTGTTCACGTTGCGCAATGCCTGGACGGACTCCCTGGACATCGCATCGGAAAACGAGATGGTGGGCGGCGGCACCATCGACGACTCGCATTATCCGCTCTCGGTCGCGGTCAATCCCTTCCAGCGTATGGAGATGACACTCGACTTCCGGCAACCTGATGTCAGTCGAGCTGCTGCCGAGGAGATTCTGGCCGCCCTTCAATGCCTTCTGACTGCGCTGCCGTCGGCAGCCGACGTCCGCGTCGGATCTCTGCCGGTCGGGCACGAGTCGGTGCTGACGGGGCCGTCACGGGCCTGCCCGGATCGTACCGTGGCCGAGATGCTCAGAGACCGGGCGGCGATCGAGCCCGACGCCGTTGCGCTGGTCATGGGTACCGATCGAGTGACCTTCCGCGATCTCGAGCGTCGGGTCAATGTGATGTCCAGAATGTTGATCGATCGCGGAGTCGGCCCGGAATCGGTTGTCGGACTGGCGTTGCCCCGCTCGGTGGACATGGTGGTCGCGCTGTTCGCGGTGCTTCGGGCCGGCGGGGCGTACCTGCCGCTCGAACTGGATCATCCGGTCGATCGACTCTGGCAGACCGTCGCCGATGCCGCACCGGTACTGGTGGTATCGGCGACGGGCGCATGGAGCCGGCTCGACACGATCGTGCAGGGGTCGGAGACAGCAGTGCTCTTGCTCGACGCACCGGCAACGCTCGAGACGGCTGCGGCAACGGATTCGAATGCCCTGCGTGAGGAGGAGCTGACGGGATTTGTTTCGCTCGGTCGCTCACGGATGGACCTCCCGGCCTATGTCATCTACACCTCGGGATCCACCGGCGTCCCCAAAGGGGTGATCACGCCGTATCTGGGTTTGACGAACATGGTGATCAACCACCGCGAGGCGATCTTCGAGCCCGTCATCGATGCGGCAGGCGGCCGAAAGCTGCGCATCGCCCACACGGTGTCGTTCTCCTTCGACATGTCGTGGGAGGAGTTGCTGTGGATGCTCGAAGGTCATGAGGTGCACATCTGCGACGAGGAACTGCGTCGCGATGGCTCGGCCCTGGTCGAGTACTGCCATGCGAACTCGGTGGATGTGGTCAATGTGACGCCAACATACGCACACCACCTGTTCGAGCTGGGCCTGTTGGATCCGGCCGTCGGTGAAAAGCACGGCAACACACACGGTCGTGGTGGTCCGGTACTGGTGCTCCTCGGTGGCGAGGCGGTGTCGGAGGGGGTGTGGGCGAAGCTGCGCACCAGGGGAGACGTCACCGGTTACAACCTCTACGGGCCCACGGAATACACGATCAACGCCCTGGGCGCCGGAACCGACGACAGTGTGGCGCCGACAGTGGGTGGGCCGATTGCCAATACCGTCGCTCACATCCTCGATGCCTGGTTACGGCCGGTGCCGGCCGGCGTCGAAGGAGAGCTCTATCTGTCCGGTCCGGGTCTGGCACGCGGCTACCTCAACAGATTCGGGGTGACGGCCGCTCGATTTGTCGCCGATCCGCAGACCCCGGGCGCCCGGATGTACCGGACCGGAGATGTGGTCCGCAGGCGCGGCGACGGACACCTGGACTTCCTCGGTCGCAGTGACGACCAGGTCAAGATTAGAGGACACCGGGTTGAACTCGGTGAGGTCGATGCGGCGATCACGGCCGGTCCGGCGGTGTCGCAATGCGCGGTTCTGGTGCGAACGGGATCGGACGAACCCGACGGTCCGGCGTCGGTCACGCTGATCGCGCATCTCGTCGTGGATCCCGAATCAACCTTTGTCGACGGCGATCCCACCGATGTGGTCACGGCGGTCCGAGAGCAGATTGCGGGCTCGCTGCCGAGCTACATGGTCCCGAGCCTGTGGTCGGTGGTGACCGAACTACCGATGACGATCAACGGCAAGCTGGATGTGGCAGCACTTCCGGAGCCGCAACCCTTCGGAAAGAGTTCGGCGCGTGCCGCCCGCACAGAGACGGAAGCGGCGCTGTGCAGCATCTTCGCCGATGTGTTGTCGGTGGACACCGTTGGTGTCGGCGATGACTTCTTCGAGTTCGGCGGGGACAGCATCTCATCACTGACTGCGGCCAGTCGCGCACGAAAGCGCGGGTTCGGTTTGAAGCCAGGCGACATCATGCAGTTGCGCACAGTCGAGGCCATCGCCGAACGGCTTGATGCCGCCGCGGAACCCACCGTGCCCGGCGTCACCGTGCCTATCGACACTGCCGGTGTGGGCCCGGTTCCCTCGACACCCATCGTGGAGCAGTATCTCGCTGCGACGGATGCGAAAGACGGTTTCTACCAGTCGCTGACACTTGCAACACCACCGCAGACGACGCGATCGCGCTTGGTTGACATGGTGCAGGGTCTGCTCGACGTGCACCACGCGCTGCGTGCTCGATGCGTCCGTCGCGATGATGGGGTCGAACTCGAGATTCCGGAAGCCGGTGCGCTGCGGGCCGATACGGTCCTGACGGTTTCTCCGTCGGTGGGTGACCCCGCAGCGCACCGGAAGACGTGCGCGGCACGTGCGGTGGGCGAGCTCGATCCGTGGTCGGGCCGGTTGATCCGGGCGGTATGGATACCTCCGGTCCCGCGGGAAGCTACCGGCGAAGACGTCGGATACGGCGAGCTTGTGCTCGTGATACATCACCTTGTCGTGGACGGTGTCTCATGGCGGTTGCTGACGGAGGACCTGGCGGACATGTGGTCGTCGGTGGAGGAGGGACGTGCTCCGTTGCCCTCTCCGGAAGGCACCAACTGGCGGTCCTGGGCACGCATGTACACCGAGCACATTCAGGCCGGTGGGTTCGCCCACGAACTGCCGTACTGGCGACATGTCGCAACGGCAGCGGTGGCAACGATCGGACGACCGGCCACCGATCCGGATTCCCGGCTGGGTGAGTTGGTCTCGAGTGAGCTCGTCATCGAAGCCGACATTGCAGGTCCGATACTGCTGGATCTGCCCCGGATACTCGGAGGTGAGGTGAATGATGTTCTGCTGGCGACACTGGCAGTCGCCATTGACCGCTGGCGTTCTGATGTCCGTTTGCTCGATTCCGGACCCGTTGCCGTGGCCATGGAAGGGCATGGTCGTGAGGAAGGGGTGATGCCCGGCGTTGATCTGTCGAGAACGGTTGGCTGGTTCACCACCCTGTTCCCGGTTGTTCTCGAACCGGGAACCGTTCGGTGGCAACCGTCTTCCGATGGTGGTCGTGAGACACCCGATCCGCGGGATCTCATGGGGGCGTTCGACTCGGTGGCGCGGACATTGCGAACCATCCCCGACAAAGGGATCGGCTACGGCTCTTTGTATTCGAAGTACACAAGTGAGTCGATCGAGTCAGGATCGACCGCCGAGGTGCTGTTCAACTATCTCGGGCGTCTCGATACCCCCGATGAAGCCGTGGCATGGCAGCCGGCGCCCGGGACCTCTCTTGAGTTCGGCACCGCGAATGCCGGTGAGGCACCCGAAACCTTGGAGATCAATGCGATTTCGTCACGCGGTGCAGCGGGCACCGAGTTGCGGATCGCGTTCAGTACAGCAGAGACATTCGTCTCGGCTGCCGAGATCGCTGAGCTCGGTCGACGGTGGCTTGACGTCCTCTCTGCCTTCGCCCGGTTGGCCGAAGAATCGCATCGGGGCGCGGTGATCCAGGACCGGGCCCCGGTTGCGCCGGTACTGGGCGACATACTCGACAGCGACCGCGACCATACGAAGTTCTTCGTGCCGATGCTGCTGGAACTACCGGAATACGTGACGGTAGGACACGTCGAATCGGCCTTTGCCGCGATTGTCACCGCGCACCCGGTCCTTCGGTCGACAACCGAGTTTTCGGTCCACGACAACCGGTGGTGGCATCGGATCAGCGACGACGCAGGTCCCGATGCTGCCGTCCAGATCGCATCGATCGATGCCAGGGCACTCACTGACGCGGACCTGATCGCGGCAGAGTCGCAGGTGCTGGCCGACATTCATCGGCAGATCCTTCCGCAGGAAGGGCAGATGTACGCGCTGCGGTACTTCGACTGTGGCGACCGGCCGGCGCGGCTTCTGGTGGCGATCAGTCACTTGGTCATCGATGCGATGTCGTGGCAGGTGCTCCTGGGTGAATTGGCAACAGCCTGTGAGGATCTTGTCGCCGGCCGGCAGGTGATTCCCCGTCTGGAGTCGGTGTCATTCGTCGACTGGTCCGCACGACTGGCCACTCGCAGCCTCGATGTTCGGCAGGCCGCGGTCTTCGCGGAATGGGTGGACTATTCGAAGCGGTTGCGTGAGAACGTATCGAGCCCGCTGTCGATATTGGTCGCCGAGGAGACAGGTGAACGCGGCAGTGCGCGTGCACTGCAATCGGTGGTGTTGGCCCCGGAGACCACCGGTGCAGTCACCACGGAGATACCGCGGACATTCGGCGCCAGTACCTCAGACGTCCTGTTGGCGGCCTTGCTGGTCGCGCTCGTAGACGAAAACGGCTGTCGCGGTGGGATGATTCGTCAACCGCTGTTGCTGCAGGGTCATGGCCGGGCGGAGGGATTGCTGGACGACGGGTCGCTGGCGTCGACAGTGGGATACTTCGCGGAGCTGTACCCGGCCGTGGTCGAGATGGACTACGGAATTCCGGTAGGCGGCGATCCAGACTTCGCCGATAGGTTCGCGGCCGCGTTGGCGGCAGTGCAAGCCGAGCTGTCGGCAGTTCCTGATTCAGGTGAGGGCTTTTCGTACTACCGACGATTGTTGGGACCCGAAGGTCCGACGATCAATGGAGACGAGGTCGCATTCAATTACGAGGGACGCTTCGAAAGCTATTCGTCGAAGGGTTGGGCCCTGGCAGCTGAGGAACGAGAGGCGTTGCGCGCGCACACCGAGCAACTCGGTGGCGACAATCCGCTTGCGGCGATCGCTCGCGTGGTCGGTATCCACGGTGAGGCGACGATGTCGTTGGGATGCTCCTCGCCCGGTGGTCAACTCTCGGTCGACACCGCGGTGTCCCTCGTGGGCCGCTGGCAGAGCGTGCTGGAGCGGGTTGCCGGACTCACCGGTGGACAGGACGTCTCGTAGGCGGCTGACAGAAATGGCCGGGGTGATCGGAGGATGGTGGCTCCGAACACCCCGGCCATATTTCGTATGTCAGGCCAGCGTTTGGTTGATCTGCGGAAGCAGATTGTCCAGTGCGTACTGGATTGAGAGCACCGAGCTGTTGGAGAACGCCAGGTCTTGCAGGACGAAGAACTGCCCGTTGGTGACCGAGCCCAAGGAAGCGAAGGTGGGGATTTTCGCCTTCAAGTCCTCGAGAGTCGCGTTCCACGTGTACGACACAACAACATCGGCGTCGTAGTTGCCAAGGGTTTCGGGTGAGATCTTGATTCCTAGCTCATCGACGGTGGCGATCGCCGGGATCGGCTCGAAGCCGACGCTGTACAGCAAGCCGTTCACGATGTGTCTGGAGCCGTAGGCCATCATTCCGCCGTCGTAGATGTCCAGGTAGTTGGCGGTCTTGCCCGCGAACGCCGGGTACGCGGCCTTCTGCTCGGCGAGGTAGGCGTCCATGCCGGCCAGCAATTGTTCGCCATCGGCCTTGCGTCCCAAGGCCTCTGCGATCAGGAGCGTGGTCTGCTCGGTGGTGGCGGCCCAGGGCTCCGCGCCCTCGGGAAGCGGGATCGTCGGCGCGATGGCAGACAGGAGCTTGTACTCTTCCTCATCCCCGCCGGATGTCGCAAAGACGATCAGATCCGGATCTGCGGCGGCAATACTCTCGTAGTTGAGGTCTTGTCCGGTCCACACCGTCGGCTTCGCATCACCCAGCGCCTCTTCGGCCCACGGTCCGACTCCCGATTCGAACTCGTACAGCGAGCGGATCGCCACTGGCGTCACGCCGAGCGCCAAGAGTGTGTCGGCATCACGATCGATGAGTGCCACGACTCGCTCGGGATCCTCCTCGATCGTCGTCTCGCCGAATGCATGCGTCACCGTGACCGGGAATTCTCCGGCGCTCGCCGAGCTAGCCGATGATGAATCGGTGTTGTCGTCGCTGCTCGAACAGGCACTCAACAAGAGCAGTAACGCAGCTATTACGAGCGCAGGAACAGCGCGCCACAGTCGGTTGATCTTCATTCTTCTCCTTTGGAGCGTTCACACCACGGGTTGTTCGCAAAAGTAATGAAATGCCTTCCCAGCTAAGGTTAGGCAACCCAAAACCTATACCATTGCCAGTCGTGATCCAATAGTCTGGAGCAGCGCTTTCCCGTGATCGGGCACTGATGGAACATTGGGCAATAAGGCCCGCCAATCGAAAGCGGGTTCAAGATATTTGTTCAGATTTCCGCGACAACTCGTGACTCCAGGCCCCGGCGATCGCCTCGGCGGCGCCGGCTTCGGCGGCGAGGACCTCGAGGTCGATCGAGTTGTGGTTGAGCCGGTATCGACCGATCACCGAGTAGTAGCATTCGACGCCTTCGGCCTGGGCTGGATTCGCCTGGTGACCAAAGGTTTGTGTCAGCAGGACCAGCGGGTTGCCGGCCGTCTTCAGCAGCCGTCGCCCACGACGGTTGTTGTATCGCACCAGTGAATACCAGTGACGATCGGCCGATTCGAGAGTCAGGTCCGTGCCGCGCGGATATGTTGTTGTCAGCCAGCCGATCTTGTGATCGGTACGAAGATCGGCGGACAGGAAGTCGCGTTGATCGACCTCCACGTCGATGGTGGTCCGCGCCGTTCCGGTTGCGACCGCGTATGCCTGACAAAATGCCTGTTCTATGTCGCTGCGGCCGAACGAACCCGGCAATGATGCGCATGCGACCGAGGTCGTCCGAACCTGCTGGAGGACGGCGACGGGTCGATCGACGCACACTCGAGAGATTCTCTCGAGTGCCGCTTCGGCTTCCGTTGATTGCGCTCTGGATTCGAGGACTGCGGCGATCTCGGTGATAGAGGCTTCTGACCGGCCCCTGGCTATCGCACCTGATTCGAGTGCGGAAACGATGCTTTGTGTGACGAGGTGGACAGATGAGCGGTCCGCCACCGCGCCATGGATTGCGACCATCAGATGGCGCCCCACGGCAGACTCGACA
>NZ_DATCVM010000214.1:0-3945 GCF_036566845.1 Williamsia sp. | reverse complement strand
CCCACGGTCGCCACCGCGTTCGCGGGGATCACCACGTCGGGTTTGACCGAGACCTCCACGTCGGCATGCCAATTCTGCACCGTCATCTTGCCGACGCTGCCGACGACGACGTCGTCGATCATCACCGGTGAATTCGATTCCAGCGTCGCGACATTCGGCACCTGGACGTGGTAGGTCACCGCGTCCGGTCCGCGCCCCACCGCACCGGGCAGTGGCAGGGAGTTCACCCCCTCGAAGGCACAGCCGCTCAGCGACAGCGCAACAGCGCAACCGACGATGGTCAACTGCTTCACACCGCGGATCATGATGGCGGCATCCCTTCTGCAGGCAGCAGAGGCGCGTTGGGCGCCGACGGCGGCGGGCCTCCAGGAGTTCCCGCCGGCGGCCCGCCCGGACCCTGCGGAGGCAACAACAATCCGTCGACAGACTGCGGCTGCGGCTGCGCCGGGATGTTCGACAGGATGTTCGGCGGTCCCGGGATCGGCGCACCCGGGTACAACGCCGGCGATGGCGTGGCAGGCGCGTCCGGGTCCGGCTGATAGATCCCCGGCGGTCCTGGGGGCGCACCCCAGCCCGGAGGTGGCGGCACGTCGCCCGAACCAATGTACGCCGAGACCGTCGGCGGTATCTCCGGCGCGTCACCCGGCCCCGCACCGCCGGGTGCCAGCTTCGGGTCGGTGTAGATGATCCGGTCCGGGCTGACTGCCGGCCGCAGGTAGGCGTTGATCGGGAAAGGAAGGTTGTGAATGGGGATCGAGCGCAGCGCAGGCCCGAGGTATTGGGCGCAGAGCTTGGCGGTCTCGGGCGCGGTGGTGTTCGCGACGCCACCGATGAGACCGCAGACGAACCAAACCGGGTTCGAGAAGTTCGACACCGAGAACGCCCCGGTGACCGATCCGCCGTTCGGGTAGTAGATGTTCTCGAAGTTGGCAATCGCGTTCGGCGTGATGTGCAGAACGTTCTCCAGCGCCAGCCGATTGTCGACCAGGACCTGGGTGACCTGACCCAGGCTCCGGATCTGTTCGGCGGTCTGATCTCTGCTGCCTGCCACGAAACGCTGTACCTCACCGATGGTGAAGTTCAGATCGGTCAGGGCGGCATCGAGGTCGGACCTGCTGTCGTTCACAACGCTCGTCAGGCTCGCCAGTCGATTCTGGAACAGCACGATCTGCTGCTTGCTGTCGCGCAGGGCCGAGACGAAGATCTGCAGGTTCTTGATGATGTCGACGATGTTGCCGCTGCCTTCGGCGAAGATTCGCGCCACACCGGAGAGCTGCTTCAGCGTCTCCCGCAGCTTCTCGCCGTTGCCCTCCAGGGCGTCCGCGGCGCTGTCGACGAACCGGGAGATCGAGGTGTCCGAGACCCCGGCCTGCGGCCCCAATTCAGCTGCTAGACGCGTCAACTGGGTCTTGACCTCGTCCCATTCCACCGGGACGGCTGTGCGGTCACTGGGGATCACCCCACCGTCGCCCATCGTCGGTCCGGCACCGCTGCGGTAGGCCGGCGTTAGCTGGACGTATCGGGCAGCGACGAGGTTCTGGGCGACGATCACAGCCTTCGCGTCCGCCGGGATGGGCACGTCACTGTCGACCTTGAGGGTCATCTTGGTCTGCGTGCCCTCGGGTTCGATCTTGTCGATGGTGCCGACTTCCACACCGGACACCCGCACCTCGTCGCCAGGGTAGATCGCGGTAGCCGTCGGGAAGTAGGCCGTGATCGTCTTCGGCCCGAAGAACACCTGCCGGACCAGGAAGGCCGCGCCGGCGATCAGCAGTATGGCCAGCAGGATCGCCGTGCCGGCGACCCACCGCTTACGGGTTGCCATCATCGGGGAGATCTCCAGGCTGCGGAAGGCTGTTGACGGGGAACGGGAGCTCTGCACGCGGCCCGGCGTTGTCGGGCGGCTGGCCGGCATCGACGCCGCGCCGGAATCCGAACGCGTAGTCGAGGAACGGTTGCAGCAGCTGTGCGGGTTGGATGTTCGGGATCAGCGCGTTGTAATACGCACCGTTGGAAACGATCTCGCCCTGGGTCAGGTAGTACTTGGCCGCACCGGGCAGCATCTTGGCGAGGTTGTCCCGGTTCTTCTCGAGCATTCCCGTGACGTTGTTCAGCCGCTCCAGCGCCGGCGCGAGTTCGGCCTCGTTATCGGCGACCACGCCCGACAGTTGCTTCGAGACCGCCGAGATGTTGGCGAGCAGGCTGGTGATGGCGTACTTGCGCTCGTTGAGCACAGCGAGTAGGTCGTTGGAGTTCAGGATCAACGCGTTGACCTGCCTGCTGCGCTCGGAGAAGATGCCTGTGACGTCGCCGGCTGTCCTCAACAGTTCGGCCAGGCTGTCGTTGCGGCTGTTGAGCGACTGCGACAGTCGCGACAACCCATCGAACGTCGGTCCCAGCTGGGGAGCGACCTCATCGAGGGTCTGGGCCAGCGTATCCAGGGACTGGTTGAGCGTGTCGGTGTCAGTGGCCGCGGTATTGGCGGTGAGCTCGCTGACGGCGTCCGTCAACGAGTAGGGCGAGGAGGTCCGCGACGTCGGTATCGCGTTGTCTCGATCGAGCGTGCCGCTGCCCTCGGAGTCCAGCGCGAGGACCCGCTCGCCGAGAAGCGTTCCGGTGCGGATGTGCGCAGTGGTGTCGGAGCCCAGCGCGTACTTGCCGTCGATGGTGAAGCCGACCAGGGCGTCGCCGTTGTCGAGCTTGATGGACGACACCGAGCCGACCTTGATCCCCGACACGGTCACGTCATTGCCGACGGTCAGGCCGCCGGCTTCGGTGAACAAAGCCTGATAGCGCACAGCAGTGGCCCAGGACAGCAGCCTTTCGGGCTGCAGGCCGACGGCGATGACGAGGATGATCAGGACCACGCCGATGAAGCCGGCCCTGACGAGCTGAGATCCGCGATATTTGAGCATTTACTCTTCCACGCACCTTCCCTCTTCTTGTTTGATCCAGGGGAAGACCACGGTGCGCCCTTCGAGGTCGCTGGCGCGGAAGCTGATCCCGCAGATGTAGTACGGGAACCAGGCACCGTACGAACCGACGCGGGCGAGCTTGCGATAGATCTCGGGCAGGCGCTGGATCGTCGCGTCGAGGCGGTCCAGGTCATTGTCCACCAGCGGTGCGAGCCGGTGCAGCTCGTCGATGCTGTGCGCCAGCGGCGCCCGGCCCCGGTCCAGCAGGTCGGTGATCGAGGCGGTGCCGGTGTTCAGCGCGGTGATGGCGTCCCCGATGGGGTCACGATCGGCAGACAGCCCGCTGACGAGTTGCTCGAGTTTGTCGATCGCACCGGAGAACTCGTCACCGTCTTCCGCGAGAGTGTCCAGCACTGTTCGTAGGTCGACGATCAACTCCTCGATGACCTGGTTGTTGTCAGCCAGGGAGTTCGAGAAGGACGACGCCTTCGAGAACAACGATTCCAGGGTTCCGCCCTGGCCCTGGAGGATCTGCACCAGGGAGTTCGTCAGCGAGTTGACGTCCTCTGGGTTCAAGCCCTGGATCACGGGTTTGAGCCCACCGAGCAACACGTCGAGGTCGAGCGCAGGGGTTGTTCGGCTTTCGGGTATGTGCCCGCCGGCCGCGATGATCTGGTTCGAGTCCGGAGTGTCGACGAGCTCCATGTAGCGATCGCCCACCAGGTTGAGATAGCGGATGGCGGCCTTGGTCCCGGTGGTCAGCACCGTCTTTCGGTCGGTGTCGAACTCGACCAGGACCGTCCTGTCGGCCTGCAGTGACACATCCTTCACGGTTCCGACCCGGATGCCTGCGATGCGTACGGTGTCCCCCGTCTTCAACCGCGACGCGTCTTTGAAGACAGCCGAATAGGAGTGTGTCGAACCGGTTCTGGCGTCGCTGAAGACGAAGAACAGGAACGCCGTCAGGACCGCCATGACGAGCCCGAACGCCAGGAACTTGATGAGTGTGCCGGTTGATCGCGTCATCCCG
>NZ_DATCVM010000213.1:0-4375 GCF_036566845.1 Williamsia sp. | reverse complement strand
GGTGAAGCCCCGCCTGTCACTGACCGGTCCGCTGGTGGTGGCCCGCGACATCGCACACGCCAAGATCAAGGAACGTCTCGACGCGGGCGATCCGATGCCCGATTACCTGCGCAACCATCCGGTCTACTACGCCGGACCGGCCAAAACCCCCGAGGGCATGGCGTCGGGTTCGTTCGGCCCGACCACGGCCGGCCGCATGGACAGCTACGTCGAGCAGTTCCAGGCTGCGGGCGGATCAATGGTCATGTTGGCCAAGGGAAATCGTTCCAAGCAGGTAACCAGCGCCTGCGACACCCACGGCGGCTTCTACCTCGGCTCGATCGGCGGTCCGGCCGCCCGTCTGGCCTTGGACTGCATCAAGAGCCAGGAGATCATCGAATACCCTGAACTCGGCATGGAAGCCGTATGGAAGATCGATGTCGAGAACTTTCCCGCCTTCATCGTCGTCGACGACAAGGGCAACGACTTTTTCACCGATCCGGGCGGCGCGATCACCGTTCCACTGGGTGGCGTCAGGATCCGATCCAAGGAGCGCTGAACTTTGAGTGAGCAGGCCTATCGCATCGAGCACGACACCATGGGCGAGGTCCGGGTGCCGATCGACGCTCTCTGGCGGGCGCAGACCCAGCGCGCCGTGGAGAACTTCCCGATCAGCCACCGCCCGTTGGAGCGGACTCAGATCCGGGCGATGGGCCTGCTGAAAGCCGCCTGCGCGCTGGTCAACAAAGACCTCGGTCTCCTCGACGCGGACAAGGCCGACGCGATCGTGGCCGCTGCCAAGGAGATCGCCGACGGCCGGCATGACGATCAGTTCCCCATCGATGTGTTCCAGACCGGGTCGGGCACCAGCTCCAACATGAACGCCAACGAGGTCATCGCGTCGATCGCGAGGGCCGCCGGCGTCGATGTTCACCCGAACGACCACGTCAACATGTCGCAGTCGTCGAATGACACGTTCCCCACCGCGACGCACGTCGCCGCCACCGAGGCTGCCGTCACCGACCTCATCCCAGCGCTCGAGCACCTGCAGAACGCGTTGGCGCAGAAGGCCACCGAGTGGCGCACCGTCGTCAAGTCCGGCCGCACCCACCTGATGGATGCGGTGCCGGTGACACTGGGCCAGGAGTTCGGTGGATACGCCCGCCAGATCGAGGCCGGCGTGGAGCGCGTCACCGCCACCCTGCCCCGCCTCGGCGAGCTGCCCATCGGCGGAACCGCTGTCGGCACGGGCCTCAACGCACCGGCCGGATTCGGCACCAGGGTTGTCGCTGAGCTGATCGAGCTCACCGGTGTGGCCGAACTTGCCCTGGCCAAAGACAACTTCGAGGCCCAGGCCGCCCGTGACGGCCTCGTCGAACTGTCGGGTGCCCTGAAGACAATCGCGGTCTCACTGACCAAGATCGCCAACGATGTCCGCTGGATGGGGTCGGGTCCGCTCACCGGGCTCGGCGAGATCCAGCTCCCCGACCTGCAGCCCGGTAGTTCGATCATGCCCGGCAAGGTCAATCCGGTTCTGCCCGAGGCGGTCACCCAGGTGGCCGCGCAGGTCATCGGCAACGATGCGGCGGTCACATGGGGTGGCGGCAACGGCGCATTCGAGCTCAACGTCTACATCCCCATGATGGCCCGCAACGTCCTCGAGTCGTTGAAGTTGCTGGCCAACGTTTCTCGGTTGTTCGCCGATCGCTGCATCGCCGGCCTCGTGGCCAACGAAGAACACCTCAAGGAACTCGCCGAGTCGTCGCCGTCCATCGTCACCCCGTTGAACAGCGCGATCGGTTACGAAGAGGCCGCGGCCGTTGCGAAGGCGGCCCTCAAGGACAAGCAGACGATCCGTCAGACCGTGATCGACCGCGGCCTGATCGGCGACAAGCTCTCCGAGGCCGAGCTCGACAAGCGTCTCGACGTCCTCAAGATGGCCAACTTGGACCGCGAACGCTGATCCAACCCCCGAATTTGGTGGCTTTTGGCGAGGCTGACCTGCGGGTTTGCTCACCAAAAGCCACCAAGTTCGGTTACGGTCGGGGTGTGCTGGTTCCCTTTCCGACCGATTGGTCCACCGCGTTGGTGCTGGTCCCGCATCCTGACGATCCCGAGTACGGAGTCGCCGCCGCTGTTGCGAAGTGGACGAGTGCGGGCAAGTCAGTCGTGTATGCGCTGGCCTCGCGTGGCGAAGCCGGTATCGAGGGCATGGCTCCTGCGGAGGCGGGTCCCGCGCGCGAGATCGAACAGCGTGAATCCGCCCGGATCGTCGGTGTCGAGTCGATCGAGTTCTGGGACTTTCCGGATTCCGACATCCGCAACACACCTGAACTCCGTGCCGCCATCACCGAGGTGATCGCACGCGTACAGCCACAGGTGATCGTCTCGATGTACGGCGGATCGGAGTGGGGCCCGGGAATGCTCAATCAGCTCGACCACCGGGAGTTCGCGGCTGCGGTCCTGAATGCCTACGACATCCTCGACGACAAGCCCCGGTGGCTGTTCGAGAACAGTCCGGAGGTCACCCATGTCGAAGAAGTCGGGGACTTCATCGAGGTCGCTGTGGAATCTCTTGCTGCACATGCGAAGTATCTGTCAGTTCTCGACCCGGACACACCGGTCGTCGATCAGGCTCGTGCCCAGGTCGAGATGGTCACCGCAGCGAACCCGGACTACGACAACCAGCGGGTCGTGACCTTCGAACTCAAACGCCGCACCCGATAGTGGTGGGTTTTGGCGAGCGCGACCTGCAGAAACGCTCGCCAAAAGCCACCAAGATCGGTTAAGCGAGGCCGATGTCGATGATCGGCTGGCGAGCCGGGTCCAGCCACTGGACGATCTTGATCATCGTGTCGCGGTCGATCGCGACGCAGCCCCAGGTGGGCTCGCCGTTGGTGACATGCAGGAAGATGCCCGCCGCGAACCCGTCGACCCGCTGCGGATTGTGGGCGATGTTGACGACGTAGTCGTAGATGTCGCCGGTGGCCAGGATGTTCTCACTGTCGCCGCCGGGGTTCTCGACCTGCCGGACGTGGGTGTTGTAGGTGGGCGAACCGGGCAGCGCGTCCCACCAATCCTGTTCGTCTGCTTGGAAGTACGGCATCTCGGTGCCGGGATCGGGCTGGTTGCCGAAGGCCTGGTCGATGGCGAACACACCCATCGGGGTCCGCCAGACGTTGTCCCGCGGGATTCCGATGCCTTCGGCGCCGAGATCGGCGGGGGTGGCTTCGACAACTTGAACCCACCTACCGGAGTCGTCGCGCTCCCACGCGGTCAGCGTCGCCACGGTGTCGTAAATCGATTCGGACGTCACCTTGATCATCTGCGTCGACAGGGGAAACGACGGCGGTGTCACGATCTCATCGGCCGCAGCCGTGGCCGGCACAACCATCGCAGCGACTACCACCAGGGCGACGACCAGTGACACCACTGGCCCCATGAACCTCTTGAACAACTTCAGCACCAGATGATTATGCCAAGTACTCGGTGAAAGCGCGTATCGGGGCGATTACGGCCTTGCACTAATCTGGTCACTGCCAGGCATGCAGACCACGACGCTCGCGGTGCCGGCGCAACACAGAATTCGGAGGTCTTCATGCCGCTCTCCGCGGGCACCATGTTTGCCGGCTACACCATCGAACGCCTGCTCGGAGCCGGCGGCATGGGTGAGGTGTACCTGGCCAAGCACCCGCGATTGCCGCGCTCCGACGCCCTCAAGATCCTGCCCGCCTCCCTGCCCGGATCGAGTGCGACATCCGACGAGGACTACCGGCGCAGGTTCGTACGCGAGGCCGATCTGTCCGCCAAACTCTGGCATCCGAACATCGTCGCCGTGCACGACCGGGGCGAATACCAGGGTCAACTCTGGATCAGCATGGACTTCGTCCAGGGAACCGACGGAGCCGAATTGCTCGCCGTCTATCCCAAAGGGGTTCGGCCGACTCTGTGCCTGCAAATGGTCACGGAAGTGGCCGCCGCGCTCGACCACGCACACAGCCAAGGGCTCCTCCATCGAGACGTCAAACCCGGCAACATCCTGCTGACCGAATCGACGCCGCACCGTGTCATGCTGACCGACTTCGGGATTGCACGGCCCATCGCCGAGACCAGCGATCTGACGATGGCCGGTTTTGCGGTCGGGACCGTTGCCTACGCCGCGCCCGAACAACTCCGTGGTCTGCCGGTCGATGCACGCGCCGACATCTATGCGCTCGGCGCCACCGCCGTCGCTCTTCTCACCGGAGCACCCCCGGGATCCGGTCGTGAACTCGCGCCCGCGGTCGCCCCGGTGATCAACCGGGCCCTGGCCACCGATCCCGCCGACCGCTACCCCACCTGCGGCGACTTCGCCCGCGACCTCGCCGTCGCACTCAACCTGCCTCCGGTGACGCCT
>NZ_DATCVM010000212.1:0-7690 GCF_036566845.1 Williamsia sp. | reverse complement strand
TGCGCTCGGTCGGCGCATTAGTGAAAAAGTCGAAGATCAACTGCAAGACGACACCTCGGCGCGGTTCAGGCCATCAAGGATGTGGAACCTACCCACGCAGCTGCATTGCCTATTGCCGATAAGCCACATTATGTCAAGTTGGAGGGGCATCGTAATGCCCTGCCTACCAATGCTTTCGTCGATGCTTGTCCGTTCCAGGTTTAGTTGGCGGTTTTCCAAATGATCGTGACGAGTTTCGGCGTGTCGCCTGGTGTCCGGAAATGGGTGGCATATCTTTTCATTTGGTGTTAAGTCGAGATTCGGTCGGGATCGTGTGGAGGCTTTGCTGTGGGTTCGGCGCTGAACGAGTCGCTGCCGGTCAATTCGAGCGACCGGACTCGGGTGTTGCTGCGGTTGGACGGCGTTATCCGCAATGACGACGTCTCGCCCGATTTGGTCTTGCTCGCTGTGGAGCGGGCTGTTCCGATCCGGCGGTTCTTCGCGTGGCCGGGTAAGCGGAACTATGAGGGCGTGTGGTGGTCGAGCACGGTGCGCGCGCATGTGCCGTTCGAGTCGCTGCTGGAGCGGCAGTATCTGATGTGGGCGGACTTCGAGCCGGAAATCGTCGCGGTCGCTGCTCAGCCCCTGGCGTTGCTGTGGCCGCGCGGGACGGCCGGTCACAAGAACCATGTCCCCGACTTTTTCGTCCGTTTGAGCAACGGCGACGGCCGGTTGGTCGATGTCCGTCACCCCGACCGCGTCGATGACGCAGCCGCCCAGTTCGATCTGACGCGCCGTGTCTGCGCCGAAGTTGGTTGGCAGTACGCGGTTTTCACTGGGCTGGATCCAGTTGCCGAGCAGAATGTGCGGTGGCTGGCCGGGTATCGTCAGGATCGATGCGCACCGACCGATGGCGCATTCGGCGCGATCACCAGTTGCTTCTCACCTCCGCTGCCGTTGGGTCTAGGCGCGCATCGCGTCGCCAGGTCGACGGGTTTGTCGAAGGACCTGGTGTTGGCTAACGTGCTGCACTTGTTGTGGCGGCGCCAGTTATCGGCGAACCTGAGTGCCGTATTGACGCTGGATACCGAGGTGTCGGCGTGAGATCGGTTCGGCTGTTCGACTGTCTGCAGTACGACGGCAACAGCTGGCAGGTCGTCGCGCAGGACGGCGCGACGCTGGCTTTGAAGAACCTGGCGACCGGCCGGATCCGCAAGGTCGCGGTTGCCGAGTTGCTTGGTGACGACAGCTACCTCCCCGATTCGCCGGATGGGCTGCCGAACCTTGATGCCGCTGCCGTCCTCGAAACGTTGGATCCCGAGACCAGGCGGCGTGCGGAGTTCCTGCACCACCATGTCGTCGAGATCCTGGCCGGCGTGCCGCCCGTACCTGACGGTGGTGAGGTCGAACCCCGTCCCGAGTATCATCCGGGCAATTTGCTGGGCGATCGGATCGAAGCCAAGATCGCCGAATTGCGCGCCGCGGGAACGCCGATATCGGCGCGGACGTTACAGCGGCATCTGGCCGCGTACCGCCGTGACGGGATCGCTGGCCTCGTGGATGGACGCAAGACCAGAGGGTCCTCCCCGACCGGCCGCCTGGACCCACGTTTGGTGTCGCTGCTGGAGGCCGCGATCGACCGCCAGACCAACCTGTCGACCGGTACCAAGTCACGGGTTATAGCCCAGGTGAAACGCGAGGCGCAGCAACTTGGCGTGCCGATCCCGGGCCGTTCCACGCTGTATGAAGCGTTGGGCAATCTGCACCGTTCTAAGCACCCGTTCGGCAACGCCACCACCCGCCGAAGCCAAGCGAATCGACCGGACCGTGCCTGGGGTGGCCAAACCCCTTCCCGGCCAGGCGAACTCGTCGAGATCGACAGCACCCCTCTGGATCTGATGGTGGTCTTCCCCGACGGCTCAGCTGGGCGCGTCGACCTGACTGCGGCGTTAGACATCGCCACCCGAACACCATGTGCGGCGATCTTGCGGCCGGTCGCGACCAAGGCGGTGGACGCCGCGGTGCTGCTTGCGCGGTCCCTGACTCCCCTACCGATGCAGCCCGGCTGGCACGCCTCGGTGGGTTTCTCCCGCTCGATTCTGCCGGCCGGGCTGATACCCGGCGGCGACGAGCTACGCGAAGGCGTCACGGCCAAGCCGGTGATCGTGCCCGAATCGATCACCGTCGACCGCGGCAAGGTTTATATCGGGTCGACTTTCATGAATGCTTGCGAGCGGCTGCAGATCAGCGTCACCAAGGCGGCACCGCGCACCCCGACCGACAAGCCGCACATCGAGCGCGTGTTCGCCGCGATCAACTCCGGGTTCACCCAGTACCTGGCCGGCTACGCTGGACCCAATGTGGTGCGGCGCGGCAAATCCCCCGAGCAGGAGGCATTTTGGACACTCGCCGAGGTGCAGAACCTGCTCGACTTGTGGATCGTCGCGGTGTGGCAGAACAAGCCGCATCCGGGGCTGCGCCATCCCGCGATGCCCAAGAAGGATCTGACCCCCAACGAGGCCTATGCGGCGCTGGCCGGCGTCGCCCCCACCACGCACGTAGCGCTGGGCCGTGACGACTACATCGGGTTGCTGCCGGTGGCGTGGCGCAGCATCCAGCCCTATGGGATCAACTTTGAGGGACTGCACTACGACAGCCCCGATCTGCACCCGTTGCGTGGCTTGAGCAGCGGACTACCAGAACCCGCGCGTGGACGTTGGGAAATCCGATATGACCCCTACCGGCTGCAGTCGGTTTTTCTCCGGGATCACCGACAGGGCAGGTGGATTGAGGCCGAATGGACACTGTCCAGACGGGCGCTGGCACCGTTCTCACTGGATGTGCTGCGCGCGGCCCGCAAGGCCGTCGACCGCCGCGACGAGACCGCGCCCGCCGTCGACGTGCTCGCCGAAATCAACCGCATCCAAACCAACGGCGCGAACACGGCACGAGAACGCAAGGCCGCCAAGCGTGACAGCGTGAACACCCCGGTCGTGCCTCGATTAGCCGTCGTCGCTGACACCGCCGAGGACCTCGATGAGGTCGACACCGATCCACCGAGCACCACTTCCAAGCCGCGACAGCGTCGAGCCGCCAGACGCATCGACATCGACGAGGAGCAATAACCGCCGATGGCCGTCCCGGATTCATTGACCTCCTGGCGAGAGTTCGTCGACCGGCAGCCCGTCGAACCTCGGCGCATGACGGTGAAGCAGATCAGCGGCCTCTCCCCCGACGAGAAGGCCGCCTACGACCACGAACGGTTCGCGTGGTTAGCCGCCGACGTGGTACTCGAAACACATGACACCGTGGCTCTGACGCGCCAGACCAGGATCATCATGGCCCGAAATATGGCCAAGACCGCGACCGCCCGCCGCGGCTTGGCGATGTCGGGATCGTCCGGGCTTGGGAAATCAACCGCGGCGCTGCTGATCGGCAAACGCCACGAGAAGGCGATGCGCAAGAAGACCGGGCGGCACGATGACAACAGCTATGCTCCGGTCGTGTACGCGGTGGTCCCGCCCGGCACCACCCCGAAGATGATGATGCTCGCCTTCGCCAACTTCCTGGGCCTGATAAGCCCGAATCGGGCCACCGCCCAGGATCTGACGGAACGGATCGTCGGCATCATGCGCCACCTCGGGGTGTCGCTGGTCATCTGCGACGAGATCCATAACCTGCGTACCAACCATCAGGCAGGCAGCGAAGCCGCATCAGCCCTGAAAGTGTTCTCGGAACGGCTTGACGCGACCTTTCTCTACGCCGGAATCGACCTGCTGCAAAGCGATCTACTGTCCGGCCACATAGGCCGCCAGATCAAGGGCCGTATCACCATTCACGAGATGCGCCCCTACAGTAACGGGACCCGCGCACAGCGCGATGCGTGGGAAGAACTCATCCTGGGCATCGAAACCCTGCTGCCCCTCGGCCGCCACACCGAGGGGTCGCTGGCCTCGCTGACCAGCTACCTCTACGACCGAACCGGCGGCGCGATCGGATCGCTGCGTGCGCTGCTCAGCGACGCCGCCATTGCCGCGATCCTCGACGGCGCGGAAACGGTCGACCGCAAGCTGCTGGACACGATTCCGACCGATCACGCAGCCGAGGAGTTCCGTACCCGCACACCGGTCAAGCAGGATGGGGCGCCAACACCGCTGCGCAGGGCCGAATGAGGCTGCAGCCGTTGCCTGTCCCCACCCGCGTCTACGGCGGTGAGGGCATCGTTTCCTACAGTCACCGTCACGCGGCACGCAATCACAGCCCACCCGGCGAGGTCGAAACCGGCCTGCGTGAGCGTGGCATTCGTGTGCGCAAGGCGCATTCTGCAGCCGAACGCGTGGACGTCTGGCGACAACTCGGCAACCTGCACACCAGCGCATTCACGGCGCCCACCAAGATCGACGGCGATCCGGTCACCGACCGGCGCTTGTGCCTGCAGTGCACCCAGGGCAACCCAGCCATTGGACGGCTCCCCCGCGTGGGCCTTGTCTGTCTGCGGCACAAGCGCTGGCTCGCTAGCTCACCGCAGGTCGACCTGTGCGCCTTTGTTGCCGCGCTTACTGCCGAACGACACTTCAGAAACCACCTCGCCGCCCGCGGGGTCTTGTTTGACTCCTTCGCAATGGAACTCGCCAGGGCGTGCGCTAACCCGGTCTTCGTCGGCGTCGAGGAAATCGAGCGACGCCGGCAACAAAGCGATATCGAGACCGTCGACGCGCTGATCTACCCAGAACAGATCAAATTCGCCCGGATGCTTACCAGCCCCACGTTTCTCGAGTACGTCACCAACCCAGCGCACCTAGCCGACGACCGCCGCGCTCGAATCACGCGGGAAGTTACGAAGATCCTTCCTGCATGGGACGATTCGGAGTCCTGGCGGGTTACGGAACGGATCTGGGATGTCGCACGACGACTCACCCAGTTGCGACGCGAGTCCCTCCTGTGGGGTGCACCGGCCCGCGATGCCTACTACAACCTGCTCCGGTTCATCGGCCTACCCGACTTCGTGATCGGCGACGACTGGGACGACTACGGAACCACACCGTCCACTTGCAGGGGCACTCACCACGCCGTCGCCGGGAACGGCGCGTCCCCGTGAGCGGTTGGCCTCCGCGGGCGCTAGTCGGATGGTATGTCCGCGCAATGGGGTGTGGTGGGCAACCCGTTGAAACGGTCGGTGATCCAGCCCATTGCGCGTTCGCCATCGACGAAGTACGGCAGCAGGTGGTTGATCGCGAGTTTGTTCAGGAACGGCGGTTGGCGGTTGGTCCAGAACTCGACGTCGGCGCCCTGGGCGCACCAGTCCAGTGCGAGTTGACGCGACCCTCCCCACGGGAAGAACGGGTCGAATCGGTTGGTGCTGATGAACACCGGTATCGCGGGCTTCGTTGTCCCGAGGCGTTGAGCGTTCAGAACGGTTCTGACGGCCTCTGAGCTGAACACCTCGGCGGGATCGACGTTGAAGTATTCGTTGAGGTGATGGAAGCTAAACGTCAGAACCCCTTCGACCACGCACATGGTCGATGAGCGGGTCAGTAGATCCTTGCCCTGATCGGAGAGGGCGGGCAGGAGCAGCGGAGCGGCCTGCGGGTATGCGGCTGCGATCCCGTTGAGCGCGTACCCGAGCGCGACGAGGAAGAGGCTGCCGTCGAGGAACGGCGGCAGCAGGGTCAGATCGGCCGGTGGCGCCCCGATCCAGGCGCCGACCAGGTGCAGGTCCGGCGCGTAGCTGGGCGCTAGTTCGGCCGCCGAACCGGAGGCCTGTCCGCCCGAGGACCATCCCCACAGTGCGACCGGCCCGTGCGGATCCAGCGAGGTGCCGGGCAGTGTCATCGCCGCGCGCGCGGCGTCGAGAAGGGCGGTGCCGGCGGCTTGTCGCATCAGGATCGGGACCGGGCCGGGGGTGCCCAGTCCGACGCCGTCGGTGACCACGACGGCGAATCCGCGCGCCACCATGGTGGCGATGAAGGTTTCCTCGTAGCCGAAGTGCAGGTCCAGGCCTGAGGAGAAGTGGATGCCCTGGTTGAACATCCGCGATGGGGCGCATTGATCACCCAGCCCGTACGGGCCGGTCGCGTAGGCGATCAGTGGCCGCGGTCCTTGGCCGGGCCAGGGGTTGTGCGGTTCGAAGTAGGTGCCCGTGACCGCGACCGGGTTGCCGCTGTTGTCGGTGCTGCGGTACATGATCCGGGTGCCGTCGGCCACGTAGGCGCCCAACTGGCCCGACGGTTCCAACACCAGTGGCGAAGCCTCGAATCGGATCAGGTCGCCGGGCTTTCCGGCGGGCAGCGGGTCCGGTGGGGTGTAGAACTCCGCGTATCGGGACTCGTTGGATCCCCAGCAGTTGGGGTCGGGCTGGGGGCACTGCTGCTCGAACTGCGCCGGATCGGCGGTCGCCCGCGGCGTGTGGTTCATCGAGGGAACAATCACCAGCATCACCAGCATCGCTGCCAGCGCCATCGCGACACGGCGCAGCCAGCACCGCCGGTCAGCCGCGACGTGTGACCGGAATCCGGGATTGGATTCGCCGGCCTTTGCCGCCGAGGGATCTGCAGGATCGCGGCGAGTCGTGGTCATGGGCATTGTCTGGTGATCCCTTCGTGAGCTGTGTGAATCCGCGCGACTTGACGGCATTTGGGTCACTTCGCACCCGGGCGTCGCGTCGTCCTGGACGCGGGCGCAGGTGGGTTGCCGCGGTCAGCCCATACTGCTTCCGCCGTTGACGCTGAGCACTTGTCCGGTGATGAAACTGGCCTCCTCAGAGGCCAGGAACAGCACCGCGGCCGCGACTTCGTCGACGGTGGCGGGTCGTCGCATCGGGATGAGGCTGACCGCGATGTCGGTGATCGACCGGAATTCCTCGGGCAGGGCGCCATCGGCCAGGCCGGCTTGGATCTCGGGTGTCAGAACATAGGACGGGGCCACCGTGTTGAAGGTGACGCCGCTGGCGGCGTATTCGCGGGCTAGACCGACAGCGAACGCGTGCACGCCGCCTTTGGCGGCGTTGTATATCGCGTGTCCGTTCAGCCCGTTGCGCACGGATTCGGCGCCGATGTTGACCACGCGGCCGTACCCGGCGGCGAGCATCGGGGCAAGTACGGCCAGCGTGGAGTTGAGCGTGGTCCACAGGTTGTTGTCGATGGTGCGTCGAATGGTTTGCTCGGTGTGGTTAGCGGTTGCGGTGATCACACCGCCGCCGGCGTTGTTGACGAGGATGTCGATTCCACCCAGTTCGTCCAGCGCCGCGGCGACGAGCCGTTCACCGGCCCCGGAATGGCTCAGGTCCTCGACGTGTGCGGCCACGCCCCGCCTGGCGTCAGCCGACAGTCGCGTCGTCGCGTCTTTCATCGCCGCCTCGTCGGGTCCGGCGAGCAGCACCGCGGCCCCTTCGGCGAGGAATCGACGGGCCACCCCGAATCCGATCCCGGTCGCTCCCCCGGTGATCACGGCGCGGCGCCCGGCGAGCCGACCGCCGCTCACAGGATGATGCTCACGGCGCCGGTGGGCCGCAGCACCGTCATGTCCATCACCGCGCGTTTGTAGCAGATCCGCAGGTTGCCGTCGGTGCGACGCAGCCGGTAGTCATAACGCCCGACATAGTGGTCGTCGCGGCCGTTGCGGAAGCGCCACACGGTGAAATAGGCGCTGACAGCAATCTCCTCGCCGGACTGATCGAGGATGCGGACGTTGCTGACTTGATGGCGGGTGCTGG
>NZ_DATCVM010000211.1:0-45844 GCF_036566845.1 Williamsia sp. | reverse complement strand
TGGCGATTGCCGAGTTGATCAGCGGTGCCGCGTCGAGCGTCCCGTTGTCGGGGAACGTCTGTCCCGGGGCGAGGAAGCTCCGAAGGTCGTACTGCGCCACCACACCCGAGAAACGCGGGTCATCGAGCGGGGCATAAGTAGTCGCAGCTGCCGTTGTGGTCAGAAACAGATCCGGGTCGGGAGCGGGCGGTCCCTCGTACATGGTGCGCAGTTCACGCATCCGCCAGGTTCCGGTGTCGGGCAGGACGATCTTGAAGGAATCGCCGGCCTGGGCGAGGCCGTTCGCCGACAGACGCGGGGAGACGTCGTACTCACCGCCGGGGACCTCGGTGAGCTCGTACGCCGAGTCCTCGACTTTGATGATGTGTTCGATGCGCACCAGCGTCTTGCCGTCGCCGGCATCACGTTCGGAGGTGGCGACCAGCGAGATCACACCCTCGATCAACGCGGTCGGATCAGTGATCCGGTAGTCATCCCACAGTGTTGCGGTCATCAGGGCTCCTCGGGTGTCAGGGTCGAGTGATTCACAGCGGGCCGGGGCCCAGGGTGCCGCCAGTGCTCAGCAGGCCAAGCTCGGGATTCTCGGGGTCGGTTCCGCGTAGCGCGGCGTCCCAGCAGCTGAGGCGGAGCCATCCCTGGGGGAGGTCACCGCCGTCGTCGGGGTCGCGGGTGATGACGATGTCGATGCCTGGCAGCTCGTCGAGGTGGATTGTCTTCTGTTCCATGTGATTTCCTTACGATCCGGGCGGGCTCATCAGCGCGCCTTTGAAGAACGTCATGTCGCCGCCGGGGCTGCCCTGGATGTTGAGCGTGAAGCCGGCGAGCAGCGCGCAGCGGATTGTCTGCCCCGCCTGGGCGTACACGATGAAGCTGTCCGACAGCGTGTGATCATCGGCCGCCACTGCGGTACTGCCGCTAGTCCATCTATGTTTCAGGCCGCGTTCATACAGGGCGCCGCCGACGTAGCAACCCAGAGTGAAAGTGCGGGTGGCGTTGGCGGGTACCGCGTACGACGACACAGTGATGCCGACCTTGATCTGGTACCAACCTGATTTGGGTACGACGATCTCCCCGGTGCCCAGGGTGCCCAACGTGACACCCACACCCAGCTCCGCGGTATCGAACAAGGTTGGGAACACTGAACCTTCCGCGACCGCCACGGTCGAAGTCGCGGCCCGGTACAGCCGCCAGCCCACACCGGTCAGGCCGGCGCCCGCGGGTAGATCGGCCATCGCGAAGTTCGCGATGGCGGGCATCGGCGCCTGGCCGAATACCCCGCCTCCGATGCCGACGCGCAGTCCAGACCATCGGTAGCCGGCGCCCAGCATGGTCACGGGCCCGGTGTCGGTCCAGGAGATGATGATCGTGCCGTTAAGCAGGACCTGGAATTGCCGGACGCTCGTGAGGGTGCCTGCCCGTAGTTCGAGGGTGTCCCCGGCCTGCATTAGATACCCGTAGGTTCCGCGCGAGACCTGCACTCCGGCAACGACGGTTATTAGTCTGATCGCACTGTCGCTGCCGTACTCCACGCCCACGGCGTTGAGGGGGGAGGCTTGACCGTTGACGATTCCGGTAGTCGTGTCGGCGCGCGCGAACAGGGTTGTGTTCGCCGACCCGATTGGCCAGGTGCCCGAGATGGTGTCCGAAACCGATTGGTAGTCGGTCAGATACTCGGTGCCGAGGAACCGGTCATACTCGGTGGCGCCAGAGGTGCCGGACGATTTCCATGCCGCTTTGTTCGATGTAATCCCCAGGGTGCCAGCGCCGTTGCGGTACGGGCTCCACTCGCTGCCGAGGTCGGCGCTGTTGGCGCGGGTGAAGTTGTCTGAGTCGTACCGGCCGCCCGATGCCGCGGCCTGCTGGGCTGCCAGCAATGCGGCCAGCGCAGCCTTGGCTTCGACGGCCTGTGTCGTCGAGTTGATGATGTCGAGGATCATGCCGCTGATGTCGGTGAACACCTGGGACACCGGAAGTGCGCCACCGGATCCGCCGACGCCGAGGTTGATGTTCTCGACGATGTCCCGAATTTGGTCGCCCGCTTGTTTCGCCGCGTCGAAGAGGTCCGTCAGCGGATTGCCGCCGGGCAGCGGGTCGCCATCGAATGCCGCTTTGAGCGCCCCGATAACGTTGTCGAGGTCGCCGATGATCGGGATGCTGTCCCACCAGTCGTTGAGTGCGGCCTCGATCTCAGCGATGGTGTCGTAGTCCTCGATCGGCACACCGAGCAGCTTGTGCAGTAGCCACGCGATCGGTTTCGCCAGAACAAAATCGCCCAACTCCTCGACATCGAGTTCCATGTCCCACGACCCGATGGTCTGGGGCTGGGACCCCGCAGGGATCGGCGCGCCGTCAGGTGAGGTCACGTCATCACGTCCCGCACCTCGGCGATGTCAGCCCGGATCTTCTGTACGACATCGGGGCGCGAATCGACGAGCAGCGGCAATGCATCCTCGACGGTGCCGAGCAGACCGCCGACCGCCTTCTTGATGCCGCGCAACTCCACGCGTACCTCCGCCCGGAACTCCTGGTATTCGTCGGTGATGTTCGCTGCGAGCTGTGTGTACTTCTCATCGCGTTCAGCCACGCGCACAGCAGCATTCGCGCGTTCAGACTTCCGGCCGAACCAGCCCGCAAGGAACGCCGTACTCACCGACGCCAACACCGTCAGGCCAGTGGTGAGGAGCACGATCAGCGCTGCGCCCATGAATTCTCCTCATCTCCGTCGCCGTCCTTCTCTTTTTCTGCCTGGATCACCTTCCGGATGTCGCGCACTGCGAGCAGCGAGCAGCCGATCGCCACAGCGAACACGACTCCGGCCGCGAACAGGCCTTTGGACCATGACTCCTGAACCACAGCAACGACATACGCGAGCAGCAGGCCGGCGACTCCGATGTCGCCAGCGAACTGCATCCAGTAGCCGGTGTAGGTGTTGGCGGCATCGATCTTGATGACCCGCCCGAGGCGCGACCAGTGCACCCCGAGCAGGGTGAGCGCCGGGCAGATCATCGTCATTGACACCCAGATGGGAGTTCCAATGTCCCCGAACGCCGAGTGGGTGGATGTCGGGGCGGTGTAGGCGCTCATGTACAAACCCATCACGAAGATGGCTGTGTACTTGAGGGCCTGGTAGAGCCGCATCGACTCGCTGTCGAGGAGTGTCCAGAAGCGGCCGCTGATCGGCAGCAGCAGCTGCCGGAGCATGCTCACGCCGTTGCGTCGAACTCGTCGGGTCCGATCTGGACAGCGTCGATCGTGACCTTGGGTGTGAGGTTGGGGCGACCAGCGACGAGCCCGAGGATCACCGATGCGGCGGTGAATACGAGGGCTTGCTGCTCCGGGGTCCACTCGAGCCCGTAGTACACAGCGAGCGGCACGACTGCCTGCAGGGCGGCGAGGATCGCCGGTACAACATTCTCTCGGACCTGCGTGGCGACGATCAGCGCGAGGATCGCGCCGACCACGGCCTGAATGAGCGCCTGGGCGTCGGCCGCGATCGGGGTCAGGAAACCGCCGATCAGCGCGACAGCAATCATGATGGCCGCCGAGATCGCGGCAGGCTCGCGACCGAAGATAAGACGGGCTGGGAGGTTGGTGGTGTGCGTGGTCATGATGTGTTCTCCATTCATGTCAGTTGATGATGTCGGGGCCGTCTTGGGTGAACAGTCCGACGACGTTGTCGGGGGAGAAGGCCATGCGGCCCTTCTCGAATTGCTGCCAGATCGCACCGGATTTGGTTTTGGTCTCCATCGACACCGGGTAGCCGTAGGGGCCGTTCTCGAAGCCGGACTTGTTCCACTTCTCGCGGATCTTTCCGCCGATCAGCACGCCGGCCTGTTCGTTCTGCCCGGGGTGACCGCGGCGGTAGATCGCGCCCCCCTCGAAGCCCTGGACCTCGCCGCCGGCGAGCACCGAGTGAGACCCGGTCGGATATCCGGCGACGCCCTTCTCGGCGCCGAGCTGGTACCAGGTGTGAAAGATGTAGTTGGGGATGGCATGTGCGCCGGTGGTGTCGGTGAAGTACACGTAGCCGTTTTCGTACTTCACCCATTTCCCGCGGCCGTCGGGGGTTATGGTTTCGCCGGCAATACCTTCGGGGGCGAGTCGTTTGCCGATCCATGCTCCGGCCTTGGCGGCTTCCTTGTTGATGAGGTTCTCTGGTGGCACTGCGGGTACTCCTGTCAGGTATTCGCGGACGTATGCCTCGGCGACGTCCCATGGGAAGTTGGGTCCGAGGTCGGAATGGTCGCCGATGCCCAGGACACGGGTGACGAAGTAGTGGTCGGCGATGCACGGTCGGTTGCCGAGCGGATAGTTGCGGCCGGGGTTGACGACCTTTCCGATCGGGTATTTCTTGCTGTCCTGCACTGCGATCCACGCGAAGATCGCGATGTCGTTGCGGCGTTGTAGCCACTGTTCGCGGGTGAAGCTGGCTCGGGAACCGGCGAACACGAAGTTGATCGATCGAGGGTTGGCGTCGAGTACCGACCATGAGGCAAAGTCGGTGTCGACCATGTCGACGAGGATCCCGTCGCGGCACACGTAGTGATAGCTGAAGTTTCCTGACGAGTTGCCAGAGGCCGCCAGGCCTTGAGCAGTGGCGTTCCCTTCCTCGGTGTGCCCGAGGAAGAAGACCACTGCGGCGCCGAACCGGTTGCTGCGGTTGTTGCCCATCATGTCGATTTCGCGGAATGCTGGTGCGCCCATGGGCGTACTCCCTACTGGTGGTGTTGGTTTCGGTGTCGATGCGCCGGGATGTCCGGCACCTGTGAGCCATGCGGCGGGGTCGATCTTCTGGCCGTCGCCGTAACCGCGGGGCCATACACTGATGTGCAGATGCGGTCCGGTGGATCCGCCGTTGGACCCGACGTAGCCGATCAGTTGTCCGGCAGCGACTTTCGATCCCACTCGCAGGCCCGTCTTGAATGCGTCCCACATGTGCCCGTACTCGAGGCACCCTGCGCCCTGGTTGTCGTCGGAGTCGATCACGATCCACTGGCCGTATCCGTCGGCCGCACCGATGTACTGCACGGTGCCGGCCTGGCACGCGTAGAAGGGCGTGCCGTCGGGGGCCGCGAAGTCCAGCCCCGCATGGAACCCACCCGGACGGGACCCGAAGCCCGACGAGATCGAGTACTTGCCCGCAGCGATCGGGTACAGGCGCGTCATCGGAGCTCGTCCAGATGCTCGTTGGTTTCGTCGACCAACTGCCGGAGCTCGGCGGGGGTGAGACCGGCCAGAGCCTGTTTGGCTTCGGCGACCGGGTTGACGTCGGGGAGTGGACGCTTGATGTCCTGCCAGGTGCCGAACGAGGTGAGATCACTACCGCCCCGGGTGGGACCGACGCGGACGATCCTGGCCTTGCTCGGGTCGATCGATCCGCCGATCAGCTCGAGGTGCTCGGCGAGTCTGTTGTGGGTCTGGGGGAGCTGGATCGGACCCCGCGATGACGGCACCCACACCCGTGTCCTCCCGCGGCCGACCCACTGCCCCTCGAGGGGAATGTCCTTGAAGTACTCCGCCCACTTGTGAGCTTTGCCCGGGCTGTACGGTTCATAGCCGGGTTCGCCGGGGTATGTCATGACGACATCACTCCCTGCTGCTGGATCAGCGTCATGATGTTCTCCTTGTAACGCATCAGCTTCGCGGCAGGCTCTTCCTCGGCCTGACCGTTGCCGATGGTGATGGTGTTGGTGGGCAACGTGTTCCGGTCCCACTTGAGGTTGATGCGGGTGACGTTGTCGACGTAGAGTTCTCCGCCGATCTCGAACGCGACGCGGTCCATCAGGTCGAAGTGCTTGCCGACGACGTACGGGCTGCGGTCGCCGATCTCGGCAGTGAAGCTGGTGTAGCCGCGGGTGTCCCAGAACCCGGTGCGCATCGCCTGCAACGTGGAGAGGGTGAAGCCGACACCCGGACCCTGGACCCAGTGCTCCCAGTACGCGTCCGGTCCCATCTTCGCCTTGCGCGGAAGGTTCGGCATCCGGTGGAACGCGAGGATGGTGTCCTCGAGGAGAAAGTCGAACACACCGAGCGCGAGACCCGAATTACCAATGGCCGCACCGAGATACCCCAACGCAGCGTTCGCGGCCAATTTAGCGACGCTGTTCACCCACTGGGGGCTCTTGCCGCCTGAAACCATCGCGTAGGCCAGAGCCTTGTGGATGGTCATCGTCGACGACGACACCGTGGAGTACTTCCCCTCAGGGAACGCGATCCACGGAGCCTCGTTCTTGACGCCGAACCAGTTCAGCATCTTGTACTCGGGGACCTCAGGCCGCGAAAGCAGCGCCAGGATCTCGTTGATGTAGTCCGACGCACCGGTGGCGACGAGGTTGAGCATCCCGTCGATGAATGTTCCAGTGGGCCCGGAGTATCCCGACTTGTCGATCGCCTTGAACACGCGGACCGAATGATCCTGCAGCGTGTAGAAGTCCGGAGCAGGTTGCGGGTCGCCCGGATTCCAGCGCATCGGCTTGAGCAGGATCCGCGCGTCGTCGAGCGTTGGCTTGATCAGGTCATGGAACATCGGGAACCGCGCCGAAAGCACGGTGTGCGCCGAGGGATCGAGGAGTGGGTTGTTGGGAACCATCGTGGTCCACCAGTTGTCGGGGTTCCAACCCTCGAACCAGCTGCCCGGATCGAAGATGTCTGCCGGCGGCTCATACAAGGGTGCTTGGACGCGCCACATGTTCGTCAGCCCGTAGAGATTGATCCCCGAGATCGACGGGCCCGCGTACGGCATCGCCTTGATCGGCTGCAGCTCGGCGGGCAGCGGTGGGTTTGCGAAACACACCAGCTTCTTGGTGACGTTGTAGTCGTGCAGGAAGTGGACGCGGATCGCAACGAGCTTGCCCGCCTGCATGACTCGCTGGATCGAGTCGCACTTGCCGTTCCATTCGCGCCACCGCGTTTTGACAGTGACGTGGACGTCTTCCTCACGCAGCGATGGCCGCAGCAGCCACTCGGTGAGCATGTGCTCGGCGAGGATCGTGAACTCACCCTCGCCGGCCTCGTTGGCGAGGTCGTCGAAGTCGCCGGCCAACTCACCTCGCAGGTTGCATACCACCTGCCACTCTTTGTCCTTGACGATGATCTGCGGGCGTTCGAGGCGCTGGCGTTCCTCGATCGCGCGGCGCTGCAGGATGTGGTGGCGGACGTCGTCGAGATCGATTGTGGAGACGGCCATCAGAACGGCCTCCGATACAGCGGCCGCATGTACGCCTTGACCTCGGCGGCAGTGGTCCCGCCTTCGACCGAGACCGGGACTTCCACGGGGACCTTGGTTTTCGCAGGGATCGCGTGCTGGAACTTCATCGCCGCCATCCGCGCGATTGCCTGACTGTTGCCCATGTCCTCGAGCTGGATCTGGAACTGGTCGGTGTCGACCAGCCAGTCACCTTCCTCAGGTGAGAAGTCCGGCAGCGGTAGCGAATCCCCAGCGATGCCGTCAGGGACGGTGTAGATCTCGCCGAGTTCGAGGTTGCGGCCAGCGAACTGCGGCCAGATTTCGACGTCGCCGGGATTGGCCATCCGCAGCACACCCTCGCCGGTGCCGTCGGTGTTGGTCCACTTTGACGTCATGATCGGGCCGCGGAACCACGCGCCGTAGGCGATCGTCGGCATCGTCCAGTCGAAGACCTCCTCGGGCTCGAAGTCGAACGGCTCAGACGGGTACTTCTGCAGGCGCAGGTCGATATCGCGCATCTGCCCGCGGTGGTTGTAGACCTCGAGGGTGCCGTCCTGCTCGTCCGACCACGAGTCCCACCAGCGCTCTTCGACTTCTTCCCAGCCCTCCTCTGTTTCGGCGGAGGTGAAGATCTTCATGTCGATGACCCGGGGGTCGGTCTTCGGGATGCCGGGCCGGGCGCCGGCCATGTAGGCCGGGCGCTCGTCGAGCGGCACCCGCACGGGGTGATAGAGCCCGGCGAAGGAGGTCAGGAACACGCCCTCCTCGCCCATGCGGGGCCCGTGCAGGTGCCACACCGAGCCGTCGACACCGCGCCAGATGACCAGCCGCCCGGCGCTCATCGCTGCCTCGATCCGTAGCCGGCGGACCCGGCCCACTGCTCACGCCGGAACTCGGTCACGATGTCGCCGGCAGTGTTGCCGTGAACGGTGATGTACTGGTCCCCGCCGCGACCGCCCGCGGACTTCACGAGCTCACGCACAGCCTTGGTCTGATCTGCCACCACACCCCACTGGTTCTTCTTCAGGACGAGCTCCGGTTCATTGAGACCGTTGAAACCGAACGTGCCGGGCTGCCAGATGCCGCCGGTGTCGAACAGTGCTGCCTTGTCGACGAGGCCTTCGGCGATCGGCATCATCGGGGCGTACTTATCGGGGAACCCGCTGCGCTGCACCGACTGAGCGGCTACGCCCATGTCCATCGACTCCCAGTTCGGCAGCTTCACCAGGCCATTGAGGAACATGCCCGCAGACCGGAACGGGTCCATGCGGTCAGCGACCGTGCCCCACGCACCGTTGTCGCGCTGCTGGAACAGGCCCACGCTGTCGTGGTCGGAGCCGACCGCGTCATGCGGGAACTTCAGCGACTCGGGCACCGCGTTGTTCGCCCACATCTTCAGCGGGTTGCCGGCCTCGACGAGAGCTGTGCCGTTGGCGATGATCGCAGCCCTCTTGATCAGCCCCATTTCCTTGGCGGCCCGGGTGATCTCGTACGAGTAGAAGTCCGGTCCCTGCTTCGGGATGTCAGGCATTGCCGTTTCGAGGGGCACCTCCGTCGTGCCTATCGTCGATCCGTTGCCATAGGTGGGCGGGGTGTATCGGCCGGTGGTGCTGTCGATCGCCGAGTTGCCGGCCTGCGCTCCGGAGGTCGTCGTCGAGTCGGTTCCGGTGCCAGCGGACACCCGGACGTTCGATCCGTCGTCGCTGGAGAACGCGCCCGCCGGATCGGTCATCCAGCTCGGGACGCCGAAGAAGTCGACAACACCGTCGCGGAACAGACCCGCGGCGTCGACGAGCAGCTCCTGGCCCGTCTTCAATCGCGAACTGTCCTGCGTGGTCGTCGATGGTGCCGACGGCTTCGTGATCGCCGCGGCCTCGAGCACGCGACGTAGCAGCTCCATCTGATCCCAATTGACGACACCCTCGGGCTTGCCCGTCTCGTTCGTCACAACCGACTGGCCCATTGGGATGAGTCCGCCCTTGTCGCGCCACAATCCAGGGACGGCACCACCCTCAGCGAAACCCAACAGGTTCGCAGCAGCGCCGATCGGATTGCTGACAACACTGGCGATGGTCGACGAGATGTCCTTGGCCTTGTCGTACACCTCAGCGACCTTTTCGCCGAGACCACCGACAACGTCGAACAGTTTCTCGACCGCAGCGTCTTTCGTTCGCGTCAGGGCCTTCCCGGGAACAGCGAGCCACTCCGGCGGAGCGGTACCGATAACGCCAGCGATGCCGTCCTTGATGGGATCAAGTGCCTTATCGAGGATCTCCTTGACCTTCTTCTGCAGAATGCCCATCTTGTCGGTCGACGACAGTCCATCTGCCCCAACGAGGCCCTCGGGTGCGACGTTCGGGTCCATCGCTTTGTCCTGGTACCAGGCGTGGACGTGGTCCATGTGGTTCTGAGTGGGTGATCCGCGGTCCTCCATCGGCGACTTCCCGCCGTCCGGGGTCCACACCGTCTGGCGCCACAGGTTGTGAATCAGCGGCAGCACCTTGTTGTTTGCCAGCGCCCACCCGTTGATCGCGTCGCCGGTCTTCATGTCGTTGCCGACCATCACATCGAGTGCACGGCCCGACGGGTGCTCGGGGTAAGGGTCTTGGCGGTAGCCGCCAATGTCCTTGACCTGCGGCCAGATGTGGTGAATCAGGCGCTTCGCCAGGACTGCGATCGACTGCAGACCGCCCTCTCCGGAACTCGGTGACAACCTGGTTCCCGCGGCAACGCCGCCGCCGTCCTTGAACCTGGGCATCGTTGGATCGATGCCGTGTCCGGCCGGGGCGACACCGCTGGGCGTCCAGGTGAATGGCATGCCGGACTCGACCATGCCGCGCATCCGGTACATCGCGCCGTGACCACCGGCCTTCGCAACGTCGGCGACATCCCAGACGTGCTCATCGGGCATCATCAGCGCGTGCACAGAGTCCTTGCCGCGCTTTGCTCCCTTACCCATCGGAACCGGACCACCCTCGGCGAACGTCACCTTGTCGAGCGGAGCCATCTCCTTGAGCCCGGGTAGGAACCCGGCGACCTTGTTCCACGCCTTGAGGAGGCCCTCGTTCCAGATCGTCTCGATGACGAAGTTGATCGGCGTCGCGACATAGCCTTTGAGCTTGTCCCAGGTGGTCTTGATGCCTTCGACGATCGTGCCGAAAAAGTCGCCCACGGTCTGCAGAGCGGTCTTGACGCCTTCGAACGCCGGTTTGATGATCGTGTCTACGATGACCCGGATTCCGTCGCCGAGCAGGTTCCACCCCGACTTGATGGCGTCGAAGATGATCGACAGGCCGCTCCACATGAGGTCGGCAGCAGTCTTGATCCCATCGAACACTGGTTCAATGACGTTGTGCCACAAGAACATGGCAGCAGTCTCGATGCCCTTCCAGGCGAGTTTGAGCAGATCCCAGTAGACCTGCACGGCAGCCCACCACAGTCCGATCGCCGCCTTGATGCCATTGAACACTGGTTCAATGACGTTGTGCCACAAGAACATGGCGGCAGTCTCGATGGCCTTCCAGGCGAGTTTGAGCAGATCCCAGTAGATCTGCACGCCAGCCCACCACAGCGAGATCGCTGACTTGATGCCGTTGAACACTGGCTCGATGACGTTGTGCCAGAGCCACAGGGCGGCGATCTCGATGGCCTTCCAGATGAGCATCAGCAGGTCGAAGTAGATCTTCACTCCCGCCCACCAGAGACCGATCGCCGCCTTGATGCCGTTGAAGGCCGGTAGGATCGCCGAGTTCCACAGCCACAGCGCGGCGTCGCCGATCCATTTCAGCGCGGCCATAAAGGCGTCGAACCCCGGCTTGAGTGCGTTGTCCCAGACTGCGGTCCACGCGGCCTTGATGCCCTCCCATGCCTTCTGCACGATGTTGCGAAAGGTCTCGGAGTTCTTGTACGCGAGGATGATCGCCGCGACCAGCGCGACGACCGCAACCGCGATCAGCACGAACGGGTTCGCCATCATCACGGCGTTGAACGCGATCTGGATGCCGGTCCAGATCTTCGTCGCATTGCTCACCACGAGCATCACCGCGTTGTAGAGGGTGATCGCGATTGTCATGGCCTTGACCGCTAGGGCGAGAGCCAACAGCTGCGGCGCGAACGGGGCGAGCATCGTGACGATCGTCGCGATGTGCGGGGCGAGCACCGCCAAGATCTGTGACCAGGGCGTGAAGGCATGCACCAGGGTCGGGAGGATCGGCGCGAGGTTGGTCATCACCTTGCCGAGCGCCGGCATCAGCGTCTCGGCCATTTGAACAAGTCCGGGGGTGGCCTCCTTGATTGCTTGGCCGACTGAAACGAATCCGGGTGCGAGGCCGGCTGCTGAGGTGGCGCCGAGATCGCGGAACAGCGCGATTAGCGGGCCCACCACGTTTGAGACGTTGGTGAAGACCTGCCCGATCGTGGCCATCGACGATTCGAAGAACTCTTTGATCTTGCCCGTCTCCTGGGCCTGAACAAGCCAGTCCGACAGTCGCTTCGCCGAGTCGCCGAGACCGCGGGTGAGCGGCTCGAAGGCCTGTCCCGCGCCGGCGCCGATGGCGGCGAAGCCCGGCAGCAGGTTCGCGAGCGTCTGACCGAACCGGGCCGCTATCGCCGAGGACGTACCCAGCCACGTCGACACCAGATTGACGCCCTGCGCCGAGTTCAGCCAACCGGCGGCGCTCTTGGCGCCATCGTTGAATCCGCCGGCGACATTGCGCATCGCATCACCGAGCAACGGCATCCACGTGTTGGCCAGCGGCTGAACCTGATCCGAGAGCCCCGCGAACAGCGAGTCCTGCACCGACTTACGCATGTCGTCCCACGCTGGTTTGACCGTCTGCACCGCGCCGACGAGCGCCTGGGCATTGCCCGATAGCTTCGCCATGGCTTCGGCATACGGGTCGGACCCCGCGCTGGCGCTGGACTTCGGGTTGCGGGCCTCGTTGAGGGACTCCTGGGCCTGTTGCACCTGGTGCGTGGCGTCCTTTACCCGCTCCTGGGCGGCCACCACCTCGTCCGAGCCTTCGACACCCTTGGACCGGGCATCGGCGGCTTCCTTCGCGAGATCACCGTTGTCGCGCTGGATCTCTGCGACTCGGTGTTCGGCCTCCTGCACCCGCAACGCGGCGCGTTCGCGTTCGCGGCCAGTGTCGAAGTCGCCGGCCGCGAGCTCGTCGCGAGCGTCGGCGAGATCGAGGGCCGCTTCCTTCTCGGACAGCGCCGCACCCTGCAGCTGCAGGTCGAGGTCGCGGAGCTTCTTGCGCGCGTCGTCACGGGCCCGCCCGACGTCCTTCTGTGCGTCAGCCTCATCCTCGACCGCCTGCGCGAGCTGATACTCAGCGCTCCGAATCTGCTTGGCAGTGTCGACGGTCTCGCCGCCACCGCCGGTCGAGGCCTTACCCATCGACTTGAACGCGTCACCGACACCGAACAGGCCAACCTTCAGCGTCCCGACGGCGGCACCGACCGCCGACATTCCGGCAACCGCGGCTCCAGCGGCGACACCGCCGAGGGTCACCAGCGCAGCGCCAGCGGCGGCGATGACCGGGCCGAGGGCACTGACCGCACCGAGCAGGGCTGCGGCACCGATCGTCACCATGCTCATGGCCCGTGCCATCCGCGTCATCATCCCGATGACTCCGGCGACTGCCTGCAACACGAGGATCGCCGAGGTGATACGGGCGATCTGGGTCGCCACTCTGCCCGCGATCATCGCGATAAATCGCAGCGCCCCAGCGAGTTTCATCAACCCGACTCCGGCGACCATCTTCAAACCGGTCGCGGCCGCGAGCAGGCTCAGGCTGAACATCTTGGCCGCGCGCGCCGCCAACCCGATTACTGTCGCCGCGGTCCCGACATTGCGGATCACCGATCCTGCCGACGAGCTGATGAACCCGAATGCGGCTCGAATTGTGTTGAGCCCAGACCTCATTCCCGACGCGAAGCCATTCGAGTATCGCTGTCCATGTTGGCGTCCGACCCGCTCCGCCTGATTGGTGCTGCGCAGACCCTCGGCGAAGCTCTCGCCCGCGACCGCACCGGCGCGGCGGCTCTCACCCGCGAGACGCGAGTTGAGTTGCTTGCCGATTCCGGAGATCCCGCGCAGCGACGCGAAGACCTGGAGTGTTGCGTAACCAACGTTGGACAACGAATCACTCCTCTCGATTGAAGTTCGCAGCGGCCCGGCGGCGCGCGGCCAGGCGGCGGCGAGCGGCGGTCAGGCTGCGCTGACGCTCGGGTGAAACCTGCTTGGATTTAGCAACTTTCGGGCGGCCCGGATGGTCCTTGCCCTTCTTGCCGCGAAGCTCGCGGTTCTTCAGCGCCCACAGATCCGCGATCAGGTGATCGGTCAGTGTCCACGGGTACTGCCCGTCGTTGCTGTCGATCGCCAGCGCCGAGGTGTGGGGAAGATGCCGGATCCGGACGAAGATCATCCGGAGCGTGAGCTTGCGGCGGCCCTCCTCGTCGAACCGCCACAAGTCCCGCAGATCGATCTGGTGAAACCGGGACAAATCGGCTTCGACCAGATCGGTCTTCGTGCGGAGGACGCCGAGGAGGGCTCTCAGTTTCCCGACGTGTAGAACCCGCCGACCTCGGCGAGTTTCTCGAACAATTCACCGAATTCCTCGTTGTTGTACCGCTTTGCTCGGATCTCGGCGAAACCTCTCGGGCCGACAAGCTCGCTCACCGCGGTCACCGCGTTGCCCTGCTCGAATGCGTACGTCGCCTCCATCGACCATTTCAAGACGTCAGATGGGATGGTCAGCACCAGGCCGTCGTGCTCGATCTCGATGAACTCGTCATCCTCGGCTTCGACCTGCACAGCGGCTCGCTTGGCTGGCGCGCGCTTGGCAGCGGCTCGCTTGGCCGGTGCGCGCTTGGCGGCAACCTTCTTCGCCGGTGCCTTCTTGGCAGCCTTGGTCTGGCGGTCCTGCGGGCGCGGCGCGTTCGCCGGAATCCGAGACTGTTTGGCGGCCGCGCGCTTGCGTGGAATGCGGTGTGTAGGTTCGGGTTCGGGTTCGTTGTCTTCGTCCTCGTACTCGGCGTCTACCTCAAGGTCGTCGTCGAGCTCGTCGTCGTCGGTGTAGTAGTCCGAGTTCACATCATCGAGATCGATTTCGTCGGGCTCGACTGCCTTGGTCTTACGTGCGGTCATGTCGCGGTTCCTTCTCTGGTGATTGGCGCCAGATCACAGGGGCCACCGCCGCGAGGATGCCGGCTGTGGTTGCTTCTGGCAGGTTGGACAATCCGTTGTGGATTGCGGTAATTCGGCCGCAGAACTCTTCAGTGCGGGTCGTGTCGACGGTTTGCTGTTCGTCGAGGACCACCGCGTTGATGAGGGTCTGCGCGACAAGGGATCGCTTGTTGCGCGGTACCTTGCCGTTCTCGTCGAGCAACCCCATCTGAGCGGCTGCCTGTGTGATCTCTTCGTCGGTCGGTGGGCGCTTCACTCGCTCGCGCCCGCCCGGTCAACCTCTTCAACCTGTGCGGTGAAGAGAGTCACTGTCACCGTGGGGATCTCGTCAGGTCCGGCCGGGTTGATGGTCGGACCTTCCTCGGTGATCAACCACGGGAACTCCTCGCCGTCGACGAAGAGCTTCTGTGCTTCGTGGTCGACGACGATCTTCTGTGGAACATCGGGCATCGCGAACCCTTTTCGTGCGCGGTTCAGGGGTGGAACCTCACCCGCCGGGCGAACCGCGATTGAACTCCCGGCGGGCGAGGCTTATGCCGCTTCGACGACCACGGCGGGCGTGGTGCCGCCCGTGAGCGCCGCTGCGGGGCTGGTGAGGACACCGGGCGTGTCGAGATCGAACTCGGCGATCCAGTTGCCCGGGACTCCGGACACCTCGACGTTGTCTGCGCCGACAGTGTCGAGAGATTCGAGCAACGTCTCGACCGCCGACGGGGTGCCGGCGACGGGCACGCCGGCCACGGTGTCGGTGTCGCCATCGAAGGCGTAGGCCAGCGAGAACGTGCCGCCGGTCGGTCCGCCGGTGAGGCGGATCCGGTAGCGGTTGATCTCGTCGGTGTCCGCCGCGACACCGTCAGTGTCGGCGTTCTGCTTGAGGAACAGCTCCTTGTTCGAGTTCGGGAAGATTCGCGCGGAGAACTCGAGCGAGGCGAGGTCGGCCTCGTTCTGGGTCTTCGACGGCGCCGTGATGCGAGCCGGACGAGTGGTGACCAGACGGCGGGTCTTGCCGTCATCGCCACGGGTCTCGAACGCGATGTACTCCTCGGCGGGCTGGGCGACCCGGACGTGGGTGCTCGTATCACCGGGGGAGTACAGGTAGCTGTTGGTGTCGTTCTCCGGCTCCAGAGCGGTGAACGAACGGGTCATCGCGAAGTTGCGCGAACCCACCTTGATCACGCCGTAGCCCCACGCGGAGTGGTCGGTCTCGTCCCACTCGCGCTCTTCGCCGAACCCGTCGTCGCCGTTGAGCAGACCGACAAGGTCCCACTCCTCGGAGAACGGATCAGTCGATGACTCCGGCATGAAGTCGGCGACGGTCTGACCGGCTCCGAGCTTGTTCCGACGCAGGATATATACGTCGGCTTCGCTGAAAAGAATTGCATTGTCCGGGTTTCCGGCCATGGCAAAGCACCCCTCTCGGGCTTGTTGGTGTTGGAATTCGCGGTTCTCCCACCCGGAGGGGTGGTGGTCGTGGGCCGTCTAGGTGACGGCGATCGTGCGCACTCGAGTGCGCACGGTGAACGAGGCGACGATCGCCTTGTTGTTGGGGTCCTTGCTCTCTTGAATCGAGACACCTGGGCGCACAGTGGCAATCCCGGGGATCCTCTTGCCGAGCAGCAGGCCAAAGCAGCGGCGCACCACCGCGATGGCGATGTCGCGATCGGTGGCCCAGATAGTGCACCTGATGGTCGGCTGCGTGGTGATGGGCCAGTCAGACGGGCCGCTGTCGTCGAACAACACCACCGCTGCGGGGGACTCGCCGAGAGTCCAGTCCGCCGGCAGCTCCAGGCCTACGGTCACACCGGCGAACGCCGGAGACGATGCCAGGGCGGCGATCTCGGTGGCGAGCCAGTCCTTGATGATTCGGACCGCGTCAGCGGGCTCACGCAACGGACTATCCACGAACGTCGAGGCCCAACGCCGCTGCGGCGCGGGTCAGTGACCCGCGGGTGGCCTGGTAGTGCATGCCGCGGGGGCTGGCGATGGTGACCGTCCCGACAGCACGGTCACTGACATAGCCACCGACCTCGACCTCGACATGGTCCTCGCTCGCCAGATCCGCGCGAACCTCGGCAGCGATCTGGGCGGTGAGCGCGGCGACCACCGGCGCGACCTGCGTGCGCAGGATCTCGCCGACACCTTCCTTGTCGAGACGAAAAGTGAACGAGTCAGCCATCATCCAACCTTTCGCGTCGCCGTGATGTCGTACCCGGACAGCTCCGGATCTTCCGGATCGATCTCCGGGAGCGGGTTACCGTCGACCTTGTACTTCTCGTTGCCACGGTCGACGAGCTTGAGGACCGTCCTGCTCGAGATGCCCGACGTGATCGGCAGGAACACCCGGATCGCGTCATCGGTGCCGGCGCGACCCCGCTCGGCCAGTTCGGCCGACGACAGCTGCTCCACCCGGCAGTTCGGAATTCTCCCGAGATCGGGCACTTTGCTGGTGTTGCCGTTGCCGTCCCGCACGAGATCACCGGCTACCTGCACGGTCTCAGTACCGAGCATCAGGGCAGTCCTCGAAGATCCCGATTCCCAACGTGCTGGTAGGGATGCCGAGCTGCTCCTTGTGCCAGTCCGAGAAGGACAGAGCACCACCGGGATTGACCAGGGTGCCAGCCTTCTGTCGGGAGCCCTCGACGCGGTTGTAGCTGATGTGGCCCTGATAGGCCGCGGTCATCATCGCTGTCTTCACGACGTCGATCGATACCGTGAGGGCCGCCGGGTTGTTATCGGCGATCGCGACACCCTTGGCCTCGAGGTACTGATCGCGGATCCACTTACCGGCCGCTGTCAGCAACTGGGCGGCGTAGGTCAGTTCGGGATTGGAGAGGGACCGCCAGCCGGACTGCAACTGCTCGGCAGTCGTGAACGCCTCCGGTCCCTCTCCGCTCACGCCAGCGCCTTGATCAGTGCCGCGCGATCCATGCCCTTGGCCTCGTCTTCATTGAGACCTTGATCGACCGCGTACGCGACCCACAGCTCCAGATCAGCGGTGTTCGGCGGCTTGGGCAGGGTGCCCTTCGGTGGCGCATCGGCCGGGGCGTCGCCGGCGGCACCCTCATCGTCGCCGGAGCCGCCGCCGTCGTCGTCCCCTTCGTCGCCCTCGAGGCCGTCGAGATCGTCACCACCCTCGTCGCCATCGGTGTCGTCGTCAGCGTTCGACTGATCCGACTCCTTGCCAGCGGTGGCCGTCGACTTGCGCGAACGGCGTGCGCGCTTGGGCTTTGCGGGCGGCGCGGACTGGACCTCGGCAACAACGACCGCACCGCAACCCAACAGCCGCGTAGCCTCGGCCTCGTCGAGGTCGGAGATGACCGCGCCCTGAGCATGTTTGACGATCTTGGTCGGCAGACCCTTCTCGTCTCGCTCGACGGCCTGATCGAAATACGTTGCCTTCAAAACGTAGTCGGTCATGGCGTCACCACTCCTGTCAGCCACACTGCGGCCTTCGGCTGATCGAGCCCGAGCGCGCGCTTGTGCGAGGCATCCGAACGCCACGTCTCACGCGGACCACCGTTGGGGCCGTTGCCCTCCGGGTACAGGCCGGTGAACTGCAGCGGCCGAGTGTCGGAGTAGAAACCGGCGACGCCGCGCTGCATGATCAAGATCCGGTCCTTCGGGAAGGTCCGCGACTTGATGATGTTCAGGCCATAGAGCTGCCCCGGGAACACGCCGGTGTAGGCGATGCTCTGGTCAGCGATGTTGCCGTTGTAGATCTTCAGGATCTGCTCGTTGTCCATCAGCGTGGCGAGCAGACCCGGGTGAGCGACCATCACGTCGGGCTCGAAGCCGTAGTACTCGTCGTCACTGGTCGCGGCAGGCGCGACCGGTGCAGCCGAGGTGACGGTGTCGATCGCCTTGGTGATGTCGGTCCGCGGCTTGCCGCCGGCCTGATCCCACGCGGTGGTGACCGCGATGGTCGGGACCGCATTCGACTGCAGCAGCGCCTTGGCCGAGCGGTCGTTGGCGCGGATGAAGGTGTTCTTCAGGGCAGTCATCTGCCGCTGCACCTCACCGATGTTGTTCTCGTCGATCATCTCCTTCGAGACGCTGATGCCGAGGGCTTTCTTGACCGCGAACGCAGTCCGCGGCACGCCGCGAGATCCAGCGCTGATCGGGATCTCGCCGAACTCGGCGACGTCCTGGACGTCATCGTCGAGGAACAGTGGATCGCCCTCTCGGAACCCGACAATGCCGTTCGGGTTGGGACCTGCGTTGCGGAACAACGCCTCGCTGATGAACTGATTGGCCATCAGTTCCTTGAGCTTGGTGGGAATCCACAGGGGACTCGCGACCAAATCGGAGACGGTCAATCGTCCGCCGTCCGACACGCTCACCACTTTCTGAACCATGGTTGTGCTCCTTCGTTTCTCGTGTTGTGAGCGGTCAGATGATCCGCATGAGGCCGGCAGTGTTGATCAACACGCCGGCGGGTTCGGTGCAGATCCCCACGATGGTGCGGGCATCCGGCGTGGCACCGGCCGGAGCGACCTTGCCGGTAGCGGTCGCGACGAGCTTGTCGCCGAACGCGGCCGCAGTCGAGTACGTCACCTTCACCTCGGTGCCCGCGTACGCCACGGCAACCTTGGTGGGGATCGCGACTGCGGTCAGCACCGGTCGACCCAGACTGTCGGTGGTGGGGTCGGTGACCACCTGCTCTGGGGCGATGGCATCGGTGAGCGCCACACCCAGCACCTTGAGACTGGCTGCACCGGCGACACCGATGCGGCCACCGGCGCGGCCCTCGACGAGCTGCCCGCCGAGGATGGTCTCGCCGGAGGCAGGGGTGAAGGTTTTCGGGCCACCCTTGGTGACCTGCACGATTCCGGACATGATCAGAACTCCCAGCTCTTGAACTTCGGGTTGGTGGTGATGTCGTCGGACTCGTCGATCGGATCGCCGGAGTGGCCGAGTTCGGTCATCGGAACGGAGGCCTGCGCGGGAAGGTCGTTGAGGAACGTTTCGGTGCCCTCGGGGTCCTTCTCCATCAAGCCCAAGTAGTGCTCCTTGCGGGCCGGCGGGATCTTGCCCGCGTTGATCGACGCACCGACCACACGCTCTCGGTGCTCCCGGACCTGCTGTGCGCGAGCCTCACGGCCGGCGGCAGCGTCGGCGCGCAGCTGCTGGTCGGCAGCGGCATCGGACACCGTCAGGCCGTGCTTGCGGGCGGCGGCGGCGAGCTGGTCGACGGTCAGATCCTCGACGTCGACCGCAGCGGGGGCGTCGGGGTTGGTGTCGGAGTTCGACACCAGTTCGTCGATCGCCTTGAGAATCTCGTCGTCGTCGGCGTCGGCGGTGATACCGAGGCGCTGGACGAGGCTTTCGTTCAGAGTGGGCACGGTGCCCTCCTTCTTTTCTGTTACCTCTACCTCGGTGGTGGAGGAGCTGGTGACCGAGGCCGCGGGGCGGGCCTCAGCGCGCGATGCGCATGCCAGAGCGGGCTTTTCGGCCTTCGCCCGGGCGTTGACGTATTCGACTTTCACGGCCTGCGGGTCGCCGAAGGTGACCTCGCCTTCGCCGGCGACCTCGTACGGGATGCGCTCGATCGTGTCGTCGGCATCGTTCTGCACGATCAACTCCGGTGGGTCGACGTACATCTCGCGGATCCAGAGGTGCCAGTCGGTACCGGGTCCGTTGTAGTAGGCCTTGCGGACCTGGTCGATTGTGGTCGAAGCCATTGCAGTAGATGCCATGGCGGGTTCCTCCTTCAAGGGTGGATTCGTGTAGAGGTCGTAGAGCGATTCGAGGGTCCCGATTCCTGGTGTCACGACACCGAGAAGCGCCACGGCCGCGACGACGAACGGGTGATCGTGCCCGAGTTGGCAGGTGAAACCCGCACCGGAGCTATAGAACTCGCCGGATCGGTCGGGGTACGCAGCGGCGATCACCGAGCGTCCTTCCTCGTCCGGCTCGGCGAACCACGCTGGCACACCGACAAAGTCACCGATCAACGTCTGCCCGTCATCGGAGAGACGCATGTTGTCGACCAGTCCGATCGACGGGTCACCCTCACCGGGGGTACCGGTGTGCCCGAGCTTCAGACACGGCCGGCGGACCGCGGGGCACTGCTGCGCGGCCACGGCCGCCGCGAGGTTCTCGGCGCTGGGGTGCCAATCGGTGGCGTTGCTAATGTCCCAGAACCCGACCGTCGCGAGCTCCACGCCCTTGATGGTGGCCATCGCCGGGGTGGCGAGTTGCTCTACCACAGCGTGTCCTGTTGTTCGGCGCGCTTGCGCCCACGGCCTCGCGAGGCTGCCACCGGCGACACGACCTCGGTAGGTTCGGGCTCGTCGTCGACCCCGTCGTCGTCCTCGACCGGTTCGATCTGAGTCGGCAGGCCCATCTGCTGGCGCACGCGGCGTTCGACGAGGACGTCGGGGGACAGGAGCTTGGCGTCGACGAGCATCTTCAGGCCGGCGGCCGTGGCGTCCTGGCGGGTGCCGATCTCGTCGCACACGATGCGCGGGGCGGGTTCGTCTTCGCCCCAGTTCAGGTCGACGATGTCCTCGACGATGTGGGCCGTGCCGATGAGGCACTGGTAGTCGGCTTCGGTCTGCTCGGACTGCACGAAGGTGTCGGACTGGACGCTGGCCAGGGCGTAGCTACCGCCCTTGCCGTCCAGATTCAGGAAGTGCGCGAGACCGGCGATCGAGATCGCCTTGTCGTGACCCTCGATCATCGGACGCAGGTTCGGCAGCGCGCCGTTCACGCCAATGAGGTTGACGTCCCAGTCCGGGCCGGTACCAATACCGCCGCGCTCGGCCGCACGGAAGTTCGACGCGATCTCGACCGCACGTTTGATCGCAGCGTCATCGTTGGCACCGGCTTTGACGTGCGGGATGCCCACGCCGTTGCGTCGTGCGAGCACTGCCTCGATGCGCAGCAGCTCGTCCTTGAGCAACACGTGCTTGTAGGCCGGCCGAAGCAGAGAGCGGCCCATCCACTTACCGGGGACCTTCTTGTGCACGTACACAACTAGCCGCGACACCGGGATAGGGACGCCGCCCTGGACGACGTCGTTGACCGTGTAGGTTCCGGCCGGTACGTGCTGGATGACTTTGACCAGTCCACCGTCGCGAGCGGTGATGAACTGTGCGATTGTGTCCTGTGGCCGCGGGGCGAGCTTGCGAAGGTGCACGCGCCCGTTGGCATCTGGCGGGAAGTACACCTGTTCGAACACCGCGTGTCCGTACTCGAGGCGCGACAGTGACTGCTCGACGTGTTCGGCCCACGAGAACCGGCCCTTGGTGCGCGCCTTCGGCAGCGCTTCGTCTGCGCCGTCGATCGGCAGGCCGAGATCCTTCGCTACGTGCTCAGTGACCTCGTCGCGTGCACCGTTCGGTTCGATGCGGTACTTGGTGCGCTGCAACGGGAGCTTGATCGCCGCCAACAGGCTCGCCACGCGGCCGTCCTCGACCGACATCCGCCCGTACGTCTGGATCGACTGCGGCCACTGCAAGGCCGCGACGCGTTCGTCGGTGTCCCAGTGGTCCCACGCGAGGTCGTTCTGCTTGACGTAACCGATCTCAGAGACCGGGGCCGGGGATTTGGCCATCGTCAACACCTCGCTTTCATTATCAGAACGCGGATTCCATCGCGTCGAAGTCGTCGGTGAGGTCCCACAGGTCGTCATCGATCTCAGTGGGACGTCCGATCTCGGCCAGCCCGACATCGCCTGCGGCTGGCTCGATTCCGAACTGCTGTAAGCCCAGGCGGGCGAGAGTGACGGTCACCAGGGGGGCGATGTTGGTTCCCTCAGGCCTCGCCCACGCGAAATCACCCTGCGGAAGAACTCGTTTCGTGGCGCCGGTGATTGCCTCGATCAGCCCGCCCCAGTCGGTGAACGACATCTGTTCGTCGGTGATGTCGTCTTCGATGCCTTGGCAGGCCACCGCCATATCGGAGGTATTGGTCTCCTCGGGCACGATGCCTTCGGCGATGAGCAGTGGCACCAGGACTTTGGCCGGCGAGCGACGGTCGATCATGATGACCACCGGGTCCCAGGCGTGCACAATCTGCACGAGCTTGGCCACCATGGTCCCGTTCGTCGCGACACCGTTGAACCCAATCTCGCCGTGGATCAGGCCTTCTTTGGTCCACTGCGCCGCGCCGATCACCCAGTGCCGATCGCCGTACGACCGATCCACCGAGATGGCGACCGATCCGGTGAGGTCGGGGGCGGGGTCGATGATCAGCTCGTCTTTGTCGAACACCGTCACGGCGTCGTTGTCGTCGGCCGGCCAGTCGCCCCACCCGAGCCCCTCGACGCCGTAGGACTTCTGTTTCTCCGGGACTCCGCGCGCCTTGCGGAGCAGGGCCAGAATCTTCTCGTCGGTCTGGATGATGCCGTAGCTCGGGTTGGCCAGGCGGGCGGTCTCGAGCGCATCCCACGGCAGATCTTCGGGCGCCATGAACTCCGCGAAGTAGAAACCCTCACCCTTAGCCAGGCCCCGACGGCGCATACGCGCCAGCGTCTGCCCGTTCGGGTGGAGTTGCGCATTGACTGCCGAGCTGGTGTAGATCGTCTGCGGATTGTTCGCGGCCATCTGCGCCCAGTCCAGGGCATCTTCCATACCGCCAGTGACGTGATAGGCCTCGTCGTAGATCAGGAGGTCGATGACCGTGAAGCCGCGGCCGGCATCGTTCGAACGGGTGGCGAACTGGATCTTCGGGCCCTCGACGCCGGGACTCGCACCGACCAACTGGGTTTCAGCGAGACCGTTCGAGACCGTTGGCTTCTTAGCGAGCTTCGCCTTGAGCGATGGGCGGGCGTTGATCATCGCGTTGAACCGTTTAGCGAGCGATTTCGCTGTCGTCCACCGCTGAGTGGTGAACACGATGTTCTCGCCGCGCACAAACAGCCCATACAGGCAGCGCAGCAACAGGATCTCGGACTTGCCGTTCTGTCGGGGGACAATCAGGCAGCACTCAGGGTGCGTCCAACGATTGGAGTCGTCGATCCGCAGAATCGCGCACAAACTGTCGTACTGCCACGGGAACAGCCGGATTCCCACCCGATTCGCAAGGATCGCGGCCTTGTGGCCACGTATGTCTGATCCGTCGAACTCGGACAGGTTGTGGGGGAGCTGGCGGCCGGTGAGCTTCGGAAAGTCCTCCAGCGACGGCGCGATCGCGGATTCTCTCACTCGTCGTCGCCCAAACCGGCGGTGTCATCGCCGTCTGCCGGCCCGCGAGTCACATCCCCGTCGCGCCAGCGGCGGATCTCGGCGAGCAAATGCCGCAACACGGTGGCCTGGCGAGCCGATTCACCCATCGCCGAGCTCACATTGAGGAAAACGTCGCCGCTTTCGCGCTTGACGATGTGAAACCAGGTCTCTGCGTCGCCCGAGAGCACCGAATCAAGTCCATTGAGTCGGCGAAACGCTCGAACGGCTTCCAACGCGAGCGCCTGGATCGACTCCGGGTCGGATTCGGAGCAAATCGCGTCGCGAAGCGCCTGTTCATCGGGGGTAAGTTCACCAAAATGCACGAATTACCCACCCCCGAGCCGATTTTCGCCGGATTGAAATTTCGTCCGGGTCGAAAAAAAAATTCCTGACTACCTGGAGGGGCAGGGCGACCCCCACCCCTCGATATTTCAGGGGGTGGGGGTCGCCGGTGCCGTTCGACGCCGAATTGTCCAGCCGCACTTGCGACTACACGTTTTCTGGTTGGGATGCGGCTGAAACTCGACGCCACACACTTCGCACCGCTGCGGTTGGCGTAGGTGCTTGCCTTGTCGTCTCAACGACCGTGTTGCGCCATCGCGGCGGTTGCAGTGCTGGTGGGCCAGGCGGTCACCGGGGGCGCCCTCGGCCCTCGCTGCGGGATTGGAGTGGTCGCAGTCGAGCAGTTGGTCGGGATACATCGGGTCGCCGCACAGAGGGCACTGCGTGCCTGGCACGAGGTCTCTGAGCAACTGTCCACGAGCGAGCTGGTGAGCATAGCCGTAGCCCTGCTCGGTGGTTGTGCGGTTGTCTCGGTTCGGTCTGCGATCACGCTTCGGTCCTCGACGACCTGCCAGCACTGCGGATCTGCGCTTGTGTTCGGTCTCGCTCATGCGATGGGCAGCGAGGTCGGCGTCCAGATTCGTCTGCTGTCTATCGAGTACTCGACGCCTGCGCTCGGTGTCCTTGCGTTCCGCCTCACGTCTAACAGCACGACACGGATGGCACATGGGTTGCTCGGTGTATGTGCGTATCGCCTTGCCGCATTCAGTGCACTCGCGTGCCTTGATGTCGGTCACCAGATGGGCCATGGCATACGCCTTCTGTCCAGCGCTTCGATACGGACCTCGGTGCCCGTGATCGTTGGTCTCGTATCGTCGCGGCTTCCGTCACCTCGAGCACTGTTGCAATAGCCATGCAGAAGGCGGTCTGTCCTGCGCCCACCTGCGGCGCGGGGCACGCTGTGGTCACCGGCGAGGCTCTGGCTATCCCAGTTGCGGGCCGCGTCGAGGAACATGGCACGACCACACCACCAACAAGGTGAGCCGTCAACGTGCTTGTCTCGCAAGGCTTTCACTTGTTGCTGGTGTGGCCAGCCCAATCCCTTGGCCGTTGTGGACTTCGCTGGCCTTGGCATCGGGACTCCTTACGTACGATCTCGCGCAGTAGCAACCTCACCCTGAGACAGAACGGGGAGGGATCAAGGGCACGCCGTGGACGTGGGCCGAAGCCTTGCACTTACACCAACCAATCGAGAGCAGCAGCCGCCGACGATCGATGAGTTGACACGAGATACGACAAGCGGCGGATCAGTCCTGTCCAGACCGGTCACGCCGATGGCGCTAGCCTACCATCGTTACTGTTGCTAAGGAGTCAAGTACCTACAGCTCAGTCGGCGTGTCACCATCTGCTGAGTGAACCAACCGCACGTGCTGCTCATCGGTACGGCAACACGCCATGCTGCCTTCCTGGATGGATCTGAACGCGATCACGCACTCCGTGACCTCGAGCAAGGCTCTCGCTGGGCCAGGGATGAAGCCTCCGCTTTCGTACTCAGTCATCGGTAGCTGCGTGCAGACTTCGCAGTAGACGACTCGGTGGCGGTCGTACCACCATCGTGTGATGCGGTTCCGCGGCGGCCGGTATAGGGTGCAGTGCGGATTGGTGCAAGGGTGTTGGATCGTAATCCTCATGGCTATGTTCCTTTCACGTTGAGGATCTGTCGCAGCACGTACTCGATCTCGACCAGGTCCTTGGCGTCTTCCATCACCTGATCGATGTCCTTGTACGCCTGGGGGATCTCGTCGATCCACTGCTCCCCGTGCCGGTACTCGATGCCCTTCATCGCAACAGCGAGGTCGTCGAGGTTGTACAGCTCCTTGGCCTTGGTGCGCGAGTACCTGCGGCCGGCGCCGTGCGGTGCTGAGCACAGGCCGCCCGGGTTGCCCTTGCCCCGCACCACATATGAGCGGGTGCCCATAGATCCGGGGATCACACCGCGTACACCCTCGTGTGCATCGATGGCGCCCTTGCGAGTCAGCCACACATCCTTGCCGCCGTGCTGCTCTCGCACGGTGTAGTTGTGGTGGCAGTTGATGCGGTCGAGCTCCACCTTGGACGACTTCGCCCAGGGCTCCAGTGCCGGGTCGACCCAGTGGGTGAATGCCTGGGTGAACCGGTCCATCATCTCGGCGCGGTTCTCGAAGGCGAACATCTGGGCCCAGTCCAGCTCGTTCAGATAGCTCCGCAGTTCAGGGGTCCCTGACGGCAGGTACGCAAGGTCAGGGTTCGGGAGTTGGATGTGCCATTGCTTGCACAACTTCTGCGCGATGCGGATGTGTTTCTGGGCGATCTTGTTCCCGACACCACGAGAACCTGAGTGCAGGAACAGCCACACCTTGTCCGACTGGTCGAGGCACAGTTCGATGAAGTGGTTACCGCCCCCGAGCGAACCGAGCTGCTCGCGCCACTTCGGCGAGTGCTTCAGGTCGACCCCACGCCGTTCGGCCGCTGACTCGAGGAATGCGACTCGGCGTGGGGTGAACTCAAACCGATCGAGGCTCTTGTTGTAGTTGCCGGGAGACAGAGGGATCGAAGACTGGATCGACTCGCGCAAGGCAACCAGGTCAAGGGCAGCGATGTCGGTGAAGTCGAAAGCCGTTCTCACCGCGATCATCCCGCAACCGATGTCCACACCCACCGCTGCTGGGATCACCGCGTCCACAGTGGGGATCACGGTGCCGACGGCACTGCCCTTACCCGAGTGGGCATCAGGCATCAGAGCCACGTGCGGATGCACGAACGACATCAGCGACGTCTCCTTCGCCTGCTCGATCGTATTGTCGTCAATCTGGCTGGCGAAGTTGATCAGCTTGAAATCGTCGATCCTGTACGGCATGGCTGCAGTCCTCTCAGTTGTTCCGCCGGCGGCGGCGTTCACGGGTGGGGTTGTTCGCCCACATCGGTGGCGTGTGGGCGGGGCGGGGTGGCCGGGGTCGGCCGCGGTCGTCGAACCGGGACTCGGACGGCGGTGGGGTCGGTGGCTGACTGGTCGTGCCGATCCATGGTGACGAGGGCTGTTGGAACAGGCCTCGCCTCGGCATGGATGGCCCCGGTTGAATCGGCGGCTCGATGTCGTCTATCGACACTGAGTACGCGCCGTTCCCGTGGTCGTCTACTGTGGCCCTGCCGACGTAGATCTGGCCATCGATCTCGACGCCTACGCGCTGGCCCGTCTGGGGGTGCGGGACCGCCAGATATGGTGGACCGTCGGGCAAGGAGTGACGGGGCGGGTTCGCGTCGGGTTCCTGGTTGTAGGTGACTGCGCCCTGGCCGGCATGAGTTCCGATCCACCTATCGATCACGCTGTAGTCGAAGCCGAGGAGCATCTGCTCGAGCAGATGTCGCTGCCATTCGGCGAGAGCCACGGGTCCGGGCCAGGCAGAGTTGGGCCAGGCCAAGTTGCTGTCGGAGGTGCTGGCGAGGGCGTGCTCGGCCATGGACCCGGGGCAGAGGACCTCCGAGTCGTCCTCGTCATAGCGGTAGTCCGGATCGAACTCTGACTCCGCATAGTGCAGATCCCCGACCTCGTCGCCTTGCAGGATACGCACCTGGTGTTCGTACAGCCGTTGCATGTGCTCCTGGCGCATCTCCTCCATGCGCTGGGTTATCGCGAGGCCGTGAAAGTCCCTGCCGCAGTGCGGACACCGGGTCGGGCGGCTCCGAGTGAAGCTGCTCGGGTTGGTCAACTGCTCGTCGACGAGGCGATCGATGTCGTCGACGATGTCGCGATCAGGCATTGAACATCACCACGTCGTACCACCGCTTAACCCAGCGGGCGTCGCCCTTTGCTGTGTGCCGCTCGCCGGTGGCGGGCGGCTCGACACCGCAGGCAGCCGCGAGCTCGTCGGAGCGCCACGGCAACGTCAGGGGCGGGAAGTCGTACCCTGCGCGGCGGGCCGCGGTAATCCAACCGACCGCGAGGGTCTCCACGTCGAGGAGGTGGTAGTTCCAGGGCGGCGCCCATCCGAACTCCCCGAGCAGATAGGCGAGGCGCTCGGTGTCGAAGTTGGGGACCGCGCCGACGATGAGGGGCTTGTCCTGGAGGAACTCGGCGATGGTGGCCGCGGCGTCGCCTCGCGGTACTGCGGTTCGGTAGTCGTAGCGGGCAGCGTGGTCGTCGCGAAACGACTCGGGTTGCTTTCGCATCTTGTTCACGTTGTGCTCGATGAACAGGTGCAGCTCGGTCTCCGTGCCGTCAGGGTGCCGGCGGATGGCGGCGAACTCCCAGATGTCGTCACCGGTGATGGACAGGCCCGTCGTTTCGGTGTCCAGGAACACTAGATCGCAGATCGTTGGCATCAGCTGTCTCACTTCGCTTTCGACGGTTTGCGTTTGCGTTTGGTTTTCGTCTTTGGTGGCTGGCGTCGGGTGTAGGTGGCGTGAGCCACGAGCAGGTCGCCGAACACGAAGAAGTGGGTTCCGTCTTTCGTGTCGACGGGCTCCACAGCGTGGTTCTTGGCGAGGGTGTGGACGCGGTTCTTGTTCAGTCCGATCGCGGTCCCACCGAGGTGCCGGGCCAGTGTTGCGGCCTGGGATGCCGAGACCACCTCTTTGTGTGCGTCGGTGACGCGGGCCGGGTTGACCGAGATCTCGTCCTCTTCGGGGAGATCGACAGCGCGCCAAGCCCACTTGATCGCGCCGTGGATCCGGGCGGGCGCTGGTTCCGAACCCGGTGTCAGTGCGAGGTACGTGACATTGCGGGCGAGCCACCGTCCGAGGGCGGGAATCGAGTTGTTCGCCGGCGGATTGAGGACCGTACCGCACCGCATCGTGAACTCGACCCACTTCTGCAGTTCGTCGTTCAACGCCTTCGCAGCCTTGGCCGCCTGGTGATCGTACGGTTCGCGGCCGGAGTCGTTGGACTGCCGGCGGATGCGATCGTTGCGCGTCGTCCGATCGAGCCGAACCTCAGTAATCGCGAGATCCTCAGCCAGACCCGGTAGCTCCTTGATCAGCTTGTCCGCCAGACGTTTGCGCTCAGCCTTGGAGATGGTGAACACCGTGCGCCCCATCAGTTGGCCGCCCTATCGGGGTCGTCGTAGCGGGCGACGACGGCGCCCATGATCTCGTCGCTGAGAGCTCCCTCGACCATCTCCTGAGCCGATCCGTCGGCCGCGAGGTACAGCTCGGCGAGCACGTCGACATCGACCTTCACTGTCACGGTGTGGCCGGTGCGCAGTCTGTAGGCAGTTTGGTATCGCCGCCACATGGTCTCGCACTGGTCGCATGGGTCTTCGAGCCGAGCCCGATGCCGCCGGTACGCCGCGGGTGTGCCGCACGGTGCCAGAGGTGCTGCACCCTTCGGTCGGCTATCTCGACTACGCAAGCCGAGCATTTCGCGCTCAACAGTTGCCAGGATCGGCCGACGGGGTTTCGGCGCGAGGTTGATCGTGAACTGGTTGCCGGATCGTTTGACGATCCACACCTCGAGGCCGGCGCGGTAGATGCCGGTGGGTGTTTCGAGTTGATATGCCAGGTGATAGCTCACGACCGTCAACTTTCGTTCGGTGCTGCGTGGTTGCATTTCCAGCAGGGTTGAGGGAGTCCATGTGCGGGGCAGTCGGTCTCGGTCACTGTTGACGGTGGTCCGCGCCATCCGTGCCAGGGAGATCCGAATCCGCCGGCGGGGGCCTGGACACCGGGGGGTGGTGCACCCGCATCGAGAGGTTCGGAGGATTGCTGATGTTGTTGCTCTGCTTGCGTCTTCTGGGCCAGACGAGCGCGGCGCCGACGGCGGCGGGCTTGTGCAGGCGACTCGAGGGGGGCAGCGGGCGGCGGCGACCCGGAGCGGTCACCCTTCCCCGGACCCCTACCCACACCCTGCCCCTGACCCTGTCCAGGCCCGCGTCCGCCCGGGACAGCAGAATCAGCCTGATATCGGGGTGATACCGGCGTGATATCAGTTCGATCCGGTGGGTGATCGGTTGTCTGATCAACCCTTCGGATCGGTGAATGCTGCTCCGAGCTGACGGGGGACGCAGGCGCCTCAGATACAGGTTCGGCGGGCAAGGTCGGTCGGGAGCTACCTGACTCAGACTGCCGCGCAACGTGACCTGTACCGGGCACCGGTCCAGCAACGTGCTGCTCATCAACATTCGAGGGCTCCGGACGCGGCTGTGGCAGTAACGTCATGCCCGCCTCCTGCGGCGTCCGGTTGCCCTTTTTCTGATTGCACTTCCCACAAGCCAGGACCACGTTGCGGATGCCAATCGCTTTGCGTGGGTCGACGTGATCGAGGTGTGGGCGCTTGTCGATCTCAGACCGGTTGTCTTTGCGTTTCACAACAACTCGGCAGTACCTGCAGGCCCCGGTGTTCGGATTCGCTGGGTCGACGCAATCACGCGCCCACACCTGTGCGATCAACTCGGGGTCTTTCAGTTCCTGCCGCTTGCTGCGGTTCACGCGAACCTGGGCGGCCTTCGTGTACTTCATGTCGAACCAGTCGTGGAACAGGAACGTGCCCTCGACCACGGGCGGGCATCGTTCACAGTCGTGCCCGGGCCGATGCCAGAGACCGGCATCTACCAACAGAGCAGCGAGGTGATCAACGACCGACAGGTTCAACATCAGCCGCACCAAATCAGTGCGAGCCACGACGCCGTCCGAGCCAGCGTTCTGACTATCGGTGCCGGCCAGAAACCACATCCCGATCGCCGCCGGGCCATCGAGGTACCCGTCCAACACCGGAGCAACCAGCTGACGCGTCTTACGGTTCTGCGCGAACTGGTCATCACCCTGGAAGAACGGCAACGGAACTCCCTTTCGGAGCAGACAACATCAAACGCAAACGGGGGTGAGGTCGTGTGAACGGTGGGCGGTGCGCGCGCCGGCGGATGCAGCCTCACGGCGTGGGACTCCAAATCAGCAAGCAGCAACCGAAGGGGGGGCGTTCGTTCGGTTTGACGTCGAGATGTCCGGCCCTGATGAAGCGCATGCGGCCGGGGAGGAACTCGACGCGCAGACCGGACCCGGGTCGATCGCGGTGAGGTTCGACGTGTTTTTGCCACCACTTCTGCTCGGTCCGATTGGCAGGCAGCAGCATTACGATTCCGCGTGCGCGTTCGTACTCCGCCCACGCCTTGAGAACCCATGGCTCGATTGCGCTGAACGGCGGGTTGCACCACACCAGCTCGTCAGCCCACGACTGCCGGAGTCCGTCTGTTTCCCGGTCGTAGTACTTTTCGCACTTTGTGTTATGCGCAGCGGCCGCGACGTCGACGGTGAACTGGCCAAACCTCTCGACGAACATCGCGAAGTGCAACGGGGTGGTAGCACGATCGTCAACATCGTCCACGGGCCCGGACGGCAGGGTCTGCTGTGGATGATTCTGTGCCCGAAACCCAATGAGGCTCACGGGGTGTCCACCAATGCCATTGCGACACCGAGAGATACCGAAACCGCTCCCAGGAGTACGGCCACCGCGCCGATTCGAATGAACCACGGGAAGTACCGGGTGCTCACGACTGCACCTCGTAGGTGCGCTCGAACTCTTCGGCGGTCACGACGGTGATTTCGTCGTCAGTCATGACGAACCAGGTGCCCCGGTCGACTCGGATTGGCGATGTGTCAGTGCCGCTGCGGTAGACCGCGAGAAAAGGATCAGCGTGCTCGAGTAAGTGCCCGTTGCTGCGATCGAGTTCGCTCTTGCGGCGCAGGTGATGTTCGTAACCCCTTGGAACCGGGAAAACGACGAGGCGACCGTTGATCCACTTGATCAGTTTCTCGGCGTCGTGAAAATTTCCGGAGAACTGCATCGCTTCTGCGGGTGCGGCTTTGGGCTGGACAACGATGGCGTTCATTCGGCAGCGCCACCCTCGTCGGTGTCACCTGTCTCGGGGAGTTCCGGCGAATCGTCGCCGTCCTCGCTGTGCTCGACGACTGCGGTGGGCCACAGCGCGCCGATCTTGCTAAGCCACTCGTCGTCAAGATGACTCATCCCCTCAGACAGGATCGGTTTGCCGCGGTCATCGAAATGCGCTGTCTCGGTCGGGCCGTCCGGGTCGCTGTGATCCGGATTGGCCATCGGCGCGACAGCTCCGATCCACGTGTCGCCGATCTGGACGCGATGCAGCTGGAGTGGATGGTGGCCGAACAAGTTGATCGCGGCGCCGCGGCGTCTGGCGATCTTGATCAGCGGTAGCAGTGCCTGATACGTGAACGACGTGCGGGCGATGTCGGGACGGGGTTCGCCGGAAGCGTCGACCGGGTGGGGGAGGGGATCGTCTGAGAGGATGCGGCGCCAGCGGTCAAGCGTTGGGTCGTCGTCCTCGAACTCCTTGTAGTCGAAACGCAATTCCGTTCCGCCATCGAACAGTTCAGGGGTTTCGCGGATGAGGATCGCGTCACCTTCGACTGAGATGTCGACCGTGTGGTCCTTGAGCTTGGCGTAAACCTTGTACACCGAGATGGCCGCCTGCACATCGCTGGCGGGCCAAAGGGTGGCCTGCAGTTCGCCGCTGATCGCGGGTGTCCAGGTGTGGCCCAAGGTGGCGCCGTCGGTCGACGTGCCGACGAGCAGCGAGATCTCGCCGGGCTCGGCGCCGAACTCACCGCGAACCGAGCCGAGGTACACACCGCGCCAGCCGCAGGTGTCCAGTAGGTCGGTGAGAAGATCGACGAGTCGTCGAGTGTTGATGGAGATCATCGGATTTTCCACGCAATCTCGTGGAGTTCATGGGCAATCAGGCGGGTTGCCGGTGTCCCGGTGCCCGCGATCGGTGCCGACGCGTACTTGGTGTGGATGGCGGTCTTCTGGTAGACCGCCGCGGCGAGTGCGGCTTCGTTGATGCGCGCGAGCAGTCGCACAATGTTGAAGGTCCGCAGTTCGGGGAACGTTCTCCAGATGTACGAGATGGTGAGCTTGCGGCGTAGATCGTCAACCCATTCGACGGGCTCGCGTGCCGACATCGCGGGGGTGAGGTGTTCAACGATCCGGATCAGTGAATCTTCTGGACATGCACAGATCAGATCGCCGGCCACCGCGAATTGCTGCCAGGGGATCTGGAGTTCCCGGATGCCTGGCAGTGGGTGTTTGTCGAGGATGGTCTGCAGTGGTGTGAGAGGGCCGGCGATACCTGATCCGCCGGGGTCGTTGCCGACCTGGTCGCCGGCGGTGCGGTACGGGGACGCAACTGTGGCGAGGTACCGGACGCGTCGCAGAAGGGCGAGTTCGTGAAGTTCGCGCGATCGAGCGAGGTGCCGGATCAATTCCTCGACGATGGCGGCGCCCTGCGAATAGCCGACCAGTGCGATCGGATCGTCTGAGGGCAGGTGCATCAGTTGATCGATCGTGTTCTGCCGGCCGATCGATTTGGACACTGTGTAGGACATTGGGTTGCCGTAGGAGGCGGGGTAGTCGACCCAGTGCGGCTGCCATGTGTCTTTGGTGCGGGCGACGACGTCACCGAGCAGTCCGTATGCCTGGTGTTCCCATGTGCCGCCAATGATCACGAGGTGCGGCTTGGTGGCGGGCGCGGTCATCGGTGTGACCGTGCTGCCATCATGGCTGCGGAGGCATTTTCCGTCACCTGATCGATGTCCTTGGACGCCTGAAGGGACGTTGCGAGGGCCGCGCTTTCGGCATCGACCTCCTTGGCGCGGTCGCGCTCTTGGACGTGGTAGGCAGTAGTTGGCCGGCGTACGTCCAGCAGGGCGGTCCGCGCGACGTGAAGGATCCGGTCAGGGGTGACACTGCCGTCAGCTTCGATCGTGACGGCCCATTCGTGTTCGTCTTCCTCGAGGCGCAGTTCGACCCTCATCAGATGCTCCCGGTGGGTGCGAAGTTGGGGAGTTCGGCGGCGCCATCAGCGCGGCCGAACAGGTGGAGTGCGTAGGGGTGGATGTTGACGTGGCTGTCGGTGGGGACGAACACCTGGTAGGCGTGACCCGGGAACACCGCTCGGTGCAGCAGCACCAGTTCGTCGTACGTTGGGGTGGTGTCGGGATGGCTGATCGAGGCGTGAATCCACTCGACTCCAGCGGTGTCGGGGAGATCGGAGATCGTGGCGAGGACGCGGGCGTCGTGCAGGATCGAATCGAACCGCCATCCGGCGGGCCCGAACGCGATGGGGACGTGCCATTCTTTGCGGCCCAGCAGGTTCCGAATCTTCAGCGGATCGAGTTGGGTGGGCCGGGTTACGCGGGAGTTCATGGTGTTGCTACCTCCAAGCTGAGGTTCGGGGCATCGAATGAAGGGGTGTGGAGGCGTTCGAATCGGACGACGACACCGGCGGGGATGGGTCCGAGTTCGACCTGATCGCCGGGATGCCATGCGCGGGCGGGGACTTCCCACACATCGACGGTCGTGGTCTGGTCGAGGACCTGGTGGCCGCGGTGCCGTAGTCGCAGCGGGATGGAGAACCCCCAGGGCGCGATTCGGCGCGCGGTGCACGGCTGATACCGGAGTTGGTCATCGAACGGGGTCGACGCACCGTCGGGGATTGGCTCAGCGACGCCGCCCGGTTTGCGGGTGAACTCGACGTCGGTTCGCGTAGGGGCGGGTTGGTGCTGGGTTGGGACTGAGAGCGTCATTGGTCTGCCTCTGATGGGGGATCGTCGAAAAGGAACCGCTGGCCTGGGGTGGGTGAGTGGTGGTTATCGCTGTCGGGTCCGAACCAGCGGTGCAGCTGTCCCCGACGCTTTTCCGGGAGCGAATGCCACCAGTCGTCGGCGGAACCCACCGGTCACTCGCTGTGATCAGCGGTGTCGTCGTCGGTCGGCGGGAACAGTTGTGCGCGTTCGATGTCGGACCACACGTATCCGAGGGCCGGCAGAAGTGTGGCGAGGTCGAATGGCGCGGCCGGCAGCTCGTCGGCAGTCAGCTCGTCCTGCAGTCCTTCGGTGAAGGTGGTCTCCGATTCGTCGACGAACATCAGCACTGCCACCGCCCAGGCGAGACGTTCGACGGACGTCTGTTCTGTCACCCATTCGAGGAGGATCTGGTCGCGGCCGGCGCTGAGGCCAGGACCGGCTGGGAAGGGCAGCCCGAGCAGGCTGAATTGGCTTGCGTCCATGAACCGGGTGTCGATCAGGTTCGCCGCGGCGGCCTTGAGGACGAGCACCGCATCGTCTTTCGTGGCCGCCGCGACGCGCTCTGTCAGAAAGGCGTGGCGGACCTTCTCCGCCGCAGCGAGGTCAGCGCGCCGCTCGAGGCGGGCATCGAGTGCCGCTTTCTGCTCTTCGGTGAGTTCACCGCGAGCGGAGACGGGTGCGGCGGTCGGGGCGGGGCCGCTGTCCTCCGATGTGGATGCAGGGGCGCCCGTCTCGGCGTCATCGTCATCGTCGTAGTCGGTGTTGTCCGACACCGGGGCAGGGACCGGTTTGAAACGGTGCACCTCGAAGTAGGTGTTGCGTTCGATGATCGCGTGATCACCGGGCGGGTCGAACGCGGCGACGACCTTGGCGGACGGGGGCTCTTGACTGGCGGAGACCTCGACCGACTTGATCAGCTCCGGGTCACCGAACACGCCCTTGGTCACGTCCTCCTGCATCGCCGACCACGAGGAGTACACCCGGATGCCCGCGGCCTCGGCCGCCTTGCGCATCGCGGCGTCGGCCTTGCGGAGTCTGATCCGCGCGGTCACACGCTCTTTGGCCCACGTCCAGTTGTTCGTGCCGAGGGCCTGCTCGAGCTGGTCGCGGTCGGCCGGCACCTCACAATGCGATGCGATGAACACCGCATCGTCCAACGAGATGGTGTGCTGCCCGATTGCCTTCTTCACCGATTCCGGAGCACTCGCGATCTTCGCGCGGTCACGGATCCGTTTCTGCGACAGTCCGGTCCGGGTCGACGCCGCCTTCACCGAATCGCCCAGGTCCAGGAGGCCCTGTACGACGGCCGCCTCGTCGAGGACCGGCAGCGGTTCACGGGGGCCGTTCTCGGCGAGCATCGCGGCGAGCTGGTCGGACTCGTTGTCGAGGTCGGTCCGGACGATGCACGGGACACGTTTGAGCCCGGCGGCTTTCGCAGCGGCGTGGCGACGGTGACCGGTGATGATCCGGTACTTGCCTTTCGCCTTGGCCGGGACGACCACAAGTGGTTGCAGCACACCGCAGGCCTTGATCGACTCGGTCAAGTCGTCGAGGTCGCCGAGGCCGGACGGGCGGTTGCGGGGGTGGGGTTGCAACGAGCTGGGGGTCAGTTCCTGCCAGGGCACTTCGGTCTCCTCGGCTGCGGTGTCAGTGTCGAGTGCTGCGGTCACGGGTGTCTCCTCTTGGTGGGTCGATGGATTTGCAGGCCAGCAGGTTTCGGGTTGCGCGGTTTGTTCGCCAGGCACGTCGTCTTGTGTCGGGTGAACAACATTTCGTGGGAGGCGATCGCGTCCGCGAGTTCCTTGCCGGACAGGACTGCCGCGTACATGACGGGGCGGTGGGTACCGGCCTCTTTCGACGGGATCTTGCGGACCGTGCCATGGTCAGGGTCCGGCGACGGATCGACACCGATCATCGTGTCCTCACGAGATGAGCTGTGCCACCACAACACCGGCGCCTTGCATCGCGGGCACGGCACCGGTGGCCGCGGCTTCGGTGGAGTCACTGTCCCTCCTCGGCGAGTTCGGGCGCGGCGGGTGGCTGCCAGATCGCGATCAGCCGGTTGCAGGCCTGGATCCGGCGTTCCGGTTTGTCGAGGTAGATCTTTTCGGTGGCCTTGAACTCGTCGGAGTCCCCGTGAACGACGTGGCCATCGGGAAACACCGCCATCACCCGGTACCGGAGCATCCGGACCGGCTGCGGAGCCGGACCGGGATGCCAGAACTTCCCGTCCCAATCGGCGCCGCTCTCATCGACGACCGTGTCCTCGAGGGACTGTGCACCGGCGGCGAACGCAACCCGCACCGCCCGGTCGTACGCATCCCGGAGCGCGAGCAGTTCACCGACTTCGCCGGCGCGGACGACGTGCAGCTGCGCGGTCACCGGCGTGCCCCCTGGCGTTCGGTGACCATGTACACGAAATGGGAGTCGTCGTCGGCGGTGTAGCTCAGGGCCATGGCGTGCAGGCCGTCCTTCACGTGGCGAGCGTGTTCACTGGCGTCCGCACGGCGCCAGTAGAAGCCCTCAGGGCACGGCATGGCCGCGGTTGCCGCCTCGGCGAACTCGTCGTCAGTCAGTTCGTAAGCCATCACCGACCACCGATCACGTCGTCAGCGATGAGCTTGTCGCGGCCAGGTTGCCGGTTGTATGACCGGATGATGACGCGCGTGACCGAACACCAGAATCGGCCTTGCGGGTTGTTCGCCCGGTGCTCCACCGCCCGGGCGTGCACCTGGGCCGGCGTCAACTCCGACAATCCGTCAGCCAGACGGCCGGACTCAAGATCAGGCGCACCGATGAACAGCCGAGACAGGCCCTCGATGATCCCGCCGCGCAACGCATTCCGGTCCTTCGGCCACACCGCCACGATCATCTCGAGTGCAAGAGCCAGTGCCTCCGGATCAGCCTTGTACATCGATTCGAGGGTCGACACACATTGCAGGTGATAACCAGGCTGGTTGTTGACCTTCAGATCGAACCCGCCGGCCAGTTCGACCACCGCGCCGACCACCGGGTCGCCGGCCGCCAGGCGGGAATGCCAGCGGTCCCACGTCGTCAGCTTCTTCGTGCCGCGATCGATGTCATAGAACAGCTTGGCTTCCTGGTCAGGTGTCAGACCTGAGTGAACGTTGCACACCAGATGAAGCGACGGATCGCGGAAACCCGCAGCCGCCCAACGATGCTGCCCGTTGATGATCGCGAACCGCGCGGCCATACTGCCCGCAGGCGGTGCACCACGATCGGAGACGTCAAGAACACCCACCAAGCGCCGGTTCCAGTTCTGAGCCATCGCGCGGGCCCGGTTCGTATCGAGCTGACGCTGATAGCTCGGGTCCACGAACATGTCGTCGACAGCGATCGCCTCGACATACGTCTCGTGGTCCGGCGTCGCCCCGGTCACGGCTTGATCCCCTTGCGTAGCAATGCATCATCCATCGCCCGCAGCGCCTTCTGCTGCGCGTAGATGTATGCGGCGAACTTGTCGCGGGGCAGCGAACGGCGCTCGTCCTCCTCGAACGCGACAAACACGGGCAGGCCATCGGTCATGAAAACGTTCAGGCCGTGCACGCAGTCGTGGTGGATGATCTCGGGGCTCAGGATGTGACCCTCAGGACATTCCCGCACCTGTGGTTCGGCTACTGCTCCGTCCATCGCATCTCACCCCCATCAACCTCGAAGTGGGCGAAGTCAGCCGGGGTGAACATCACGTACCCCAAGCCGATCGAGAATGCCGCGGCCGCGAGCAGGAACCCGTCGATGATCTGGTCAGGAGTCATCGCGACCGCCTGCGGTATCGTTGGTGTCGGTCATCGGAGTGCCTTCCGGTGGTTCATGGAGTCCGTCGCGAATGTCAGTCGCGGCGGACTTTCCCTTTTGGGTTGAATCCGCGCCGCCATCCCCAGACGGCGCGGGAGTCTTCTTGCGGCGCAACGCCGCTCGCAAACGCAGGCTCTCCTCGTCGTCGATCTGCTTGCGTGACTTCGGAGGGGGAGGCGGTGTGATGCCCAGCTGTTCCTCGATCGCCGCGACACGAGACCCGAGATAGTTCAACGCGTCCATTACGTCGCGCAGAGTCCGGTCAATCCAACGAAACTGACGGCTGACCTGCTCGGCGAAAGCGCGGATACCCTGCGGCCGGCGGCGGCTCGTCGTCATCGCTTCTCCGGACGCGAATGCTCAACAGTCGCGGCGACGGCCCGGAGCTGGCCGGCCTGGGCCATCGCGCCGAGCGCCATCAGCAGCACCAACTGCTTCGTCGTCGGGATCGGTACGTGTGGAACGTTCGGGTTCCGGCTCATCACGCAGTCACCCCGCCGCCACTGGACTCGGTGCCGTCCGACGGAGCGGGTCGCTCAGCTCCTACGCTGTCAGCGCCAGGATCACCCACCGAAGGAGACGACATATGCCCGATGAGCAGCCAGAAGATTTCGACGAGATTCCCGACACCCAACCGTTCAGCAAGATCCGTGCGCGTGACCTCGACCCCGAACTCCGGGTCACCAGAGAGTTGTGGGACGCGATGGCGCGCTTCGAGGAGGGCGGGGGGAAACGCCTGCCCGTGGAAAAGCGGCTCGGATTTGTCGTCAGTCTCTTGCTCGCGAAGATGAAGGACTTCGAGCAGGAAGTCGTTGACCTCCGCAAGCGGGTAACCGAACTCGGCGGCTAAGTCAGTGGCCCGCTCCGCTGTACCCGACGGAGCGGGCCGATCTCCTTCTACGCTGTGAGCGCCAGCATCACCAGCAGAAGGAGAAGAATAATCATGGGACTCAGCGATACCGGGCTCGGCTTCAACGGGCCTCTGCCCAGTGACATGGACATCACCCGCAAACTCGCCGATCGGATCGACGAGATCGGCACCGCCGGCGGCAGCATGACCGAGGTGATCTCCGAGATTTGCTCGGCGATCCAATCCCTGGAAGCTCTCGTTCGGGGTTACGACATTGATGGAGTCACCCCATTGGCGGAGTGAGGCGCCGTAAGCGGAGGCTGCTGCCGCCGAACTCATCGACGCCCGGCTGAGGCGCGAGAATTCTTCACCGAAGATTTCCCGAACCCGGGCCTCGTCAAGCGGTGGGCTGGGTTCGGCGGTCGCCGGGGTCTGCTCCTCGAGACCGCGCAGGGCCCAATCGGCCAGATACTCGAGTACCGCCGGTGGCAGCTGCGATGGGTCTGCGCCCTGCTGCGAAATCTTCCCTGGCACCGTTCGGATCACCATCTCGCAGGTGGAGATCCCGACTCCATCGGCCGAGGTGATCGCGGCAACAACCTTCGTCTCCGTCATCGCTGCGCTCCCCGCGCATCTGCGGCGTAGTGCTCTACGTCGGACCGGCGAAAGACGTAGGGGCCGTTGGGGCCAGCCAGCTTTCCGAGGACGGGAATCTCGCCTGCCTCGACGAGCCGGACGACGGTGCGGGACGACTTGTGAATGATCTGCCCCACCTCGGTGCTGGTGAGAAGTTCAGCTGCGGGTATCTGATCAAGCGGTGGCATGTGCAGAAGTATTGTGCAATGCACAACGTCCGTCAAGTGACAGACACGAACGAACTACATCAGTGTTACGAGTTGACGCATGACCGACATTGATCAGATAATGGTTCACATGACCGAGCAGACGGATTTCGCCGCAGTGCCCAAGGTGACACTCGGCTGGCGCATTCAGATGGCTTTGGACCACGCAGGCCTGAAGCAGACGGACTTGATGGAGAAGTTTGAGATCAGCCGAGGGACAGCCTCGCGGTGGTGCCGCGGCGCGCATCCGGCACCCAAGAAATTCATCCTCAACGAGATCGCCGTGATGTGCGGGGTGTCAGCGCGGTGGCTCATTGACGGTGAGGACACCGAGCCTGACCCCGACGGAGGGAACTCCAGCTCACGCCCGGACCTTGTAAGCGAGCGGTCGTCAGTTCAATCCTGACAGGGGGCTCAAGTTTCTCAATTGCCTGCTGGGCGGGCGCCTGAGCCGTGCGTACTCCCCGACACGATCCCAGCGTAGGGGGCGGGGAGTCCATGGCTACCGACGCGCCCATTGGAATTGAGCTGGGCATCAGCCGTGTCACTGGCGCCGAGATTGTGCTGTCGAACGACGAACGGAGATCCGTCACACGCTCGGCAGCGGAGACCGCAAATCTGCAGAACTGCAGCTCGCCCCGATGGGATCGGACACCTGCGCTGTTGCTCGAGGTTTTCGGCGCGGTACCCGGTCCGCTGCACGGCGATCAGACGTTGGGTGTCCGGCGGCCGCTCCTGCGCGATCATTGCATCCTGTATTACGCGTGTAATACAATCGATTCGTGGGCGGATCGGTGGACTGGAGTCATGGCTGGGAGCACATGCTGGAGCGGCACGAGATTACCGTTCGAATGGCGACTGAAGCTCTCACCGATCCAGGGGCAGTAATTCTGTCGCCCGATCCTGCCAGCACCTCAGGTGCGAGTGATCGGACGATCGGATACTCCAACATCGCTCGGTCGATCCTCGTTGTCATCACCGTCACAGAGGAGGGCGCTACTCATGGAATCAACGGCTGGCGGGCAAACTCAACCTCGCAACGCATCTACCGGGAAGGGAGACTGTGATGGGGAAGAAACTAGATGATGCTCTCGCGGAAGCGCGAGAACTCGAAGAGAATCCGGATGCCATCGTGCGTTCCGACACCCGAGTCACCAGGGCCAACGGCAAGACACTGCAAGTCAGGCTGACCGCGGATGAGTACGCCGCGATTCAGGAACTCGCGAATCGCCGTGCCCTGCCGGTGTCGACGCTGGCCCGGGAGGTGCTGCTGGCATACCTGCCGAGTGGCAACACCAAGTCGCCCGACACAGTTTCGTTGAGCGACGCGCTGACGCAGATCAGTTTGTGGACAGATGCGATCCGCAGCCTTCCAGAAGCCAAAGTTATTCATGTACAGGCGTTCGACGGGTCATTCGAGATAGTAGATCCGGCGGTCCATACGGTGCACGGAGTGACTGTAAATCTTGATACGTCAAAGAGATCGAAGCAATAGAGTCCAGGGCAGCAATGTGCCCGGAGTTTCTCCAGAAGGCTGCGCTGGTGGACTATCACCTGCCGTCTCCATACGTCACCTGTTTCCGCGCATCGACCATGGCAGCGGGCGCAGGTCATTTGCCCCGATGGGGAGCGTATGTGCGGGGGGCGGGGGGTAGCGCGCCGCGAGCGGACCGGATTGCGTAGCCTACGACTGCACCCGCCGCGTGCTGCGCGAGTGCATTGAACTCCCACAACACCACATGGGGCCCGATGCTTCCGGGCGTGACGCCGGTATTGCAGCTCACGGGCGTCGGTAAGACGTACCGCCGGGGCGACGAGCAGGTGCATGTTCTCGTGGACTTCGACTTCACTGTGGGCGCAGGCGAATTCGTCGTCGTGACGGGACCCTCGGGAGCCGGGAAATCAACCCTCCTGCATGTTGCCGGTGGGCTGGACGCACCCGATGGCGGCACTGTTGCGATGGCCGGCAGGGATGTGTGGTCGATGAGTGCCGGCGCACGTGCGGCGTTCCGGCGGCGCAATCTCGGTTTCATATTCCAGTTCTTCAATCTGGTTCCCATGCTGACCGCGGTCGAGAACGTGTCGTTGCCGTTGGTGCTCGACGGGATCCCGGCCCGTTCCGCAGACGCACGCGCGGAGGAACTGTTGCATCGAATCGGGCTCGGCGACCGCGCGGAGCACCGGCCGGCAGAACTGTCGGGTGGGCAGATGCAACGTGTGGCGGTGGCCCGCGCCGTGGTGGCACGCCCGTCGATCGTCCTCGCCGACGAACCGACCGGAAACCTGGACTGGTCGGCGGTGTGGCGCCGTGGAAGCGAGACGGGTCGAAGCGCTCCGGGTCGGAAAAGGATGCCGGCTCCTCGTGAAGATCAGCAATTCTCACCAGCACCGTGCGATTCTGCGGAATCCGCCATTGACCGAGGTCGAAGCTCGGCGCCCGGACCCGCCGGCCGAGCACGTCGACGATGGTTCGCGCGCGCAGCATTTCGAGAATTGTGGCCCTACGGAACTCGTCGAGTTTGCCCCACGGGCTGTGCCGTCCGGTCCGGAAACGCGGTGTCGGCACAAACGCCATGAGCGATCCCAGCTTCATCCGTGGCGGGATGATCTCGCTCAGTTCTCGAGTTCCGGCATGTCAGCGCCGAGGGTGATCCGCAAGATCACCCTCAACGTGATCCTGTTCATCGGCTCGAGAATCCTGAACTCCTCACCCTCGGGCCAACTCTCGCTTTCGCGCAGTGTCTCGTCCTCGGTGATCTTCTCGCAGCTTCTGATGTTCTGACCGTGGAGCGCCGGCGCGACCAGGCGCCGCCGCTCTCGATGTCGACTGCCGTCCAGTGCGAACACCGATCCGGGCCGAACAGACTGCTGAGATTCGGTTGTACATTCACGAGCTGTTCGGCGCTCGCGGTGCACACGGTCTTGACCAGGGCGGGGTCGGAGACGATGACGGATCGACCGAAGATCGGGACATTGATCTCGAAGATGTGCCCGTGCCGCTTGATCCACTGGCGCATGGCCCTGCGGCGAAACGCAGCGAACTCGACGCCCTGCGCCAACTTGGATGAACGCACCTGTGGCGGGCACAACCCGTGCGGCAACGACGCTTCACAGTGATCGGCCTCGGCAGGATCTGCCATGCGACCCTCCGACTAGGAGGTGGTGGGGTACACCCGCTGCGACATCACCGGCGCGAACCAGATGCGGGACAGGTCCAGGTCGTCGGTGCGGGTGGTCTCCGACGGCACCAGGTTGTGGTCGACGCCGCCCGGCGACCAGTGCTCGTGCAGGTCTTCGACGGCGAAGATGAACGGCAACCAGTCCGTCATCTCGGCGGCCCGGGTGAAACCGCCGGCGATGGCCCAGAGCCGTCCTTCTTCGTTGTAGGCGAAGAAATGATCACCGTACGCCGGGCTCACGCCATCGCCGACCAGCGCGGTGAGCACAAACCAGTCTGTGGATTCCAGAACTTGTTCGGACGCGATGTCGCGGGCAAGGGTGTAGTGGTGATCGACGGAGGCCACGGCGGCGTCTTCTTCGAAGAACACCTCGGCCTGGCTGATGTCGAGTCCGGTGCCGACCAGCGCGTGGTCAGGCATACCGAGAACAAAATAGGCGCTTTGCGGTGTGACACCAGGTCCCATGACGGCATTGTGCCAGTGCTGCCGGGCGCCCGCCGGAAACCGCGCGGGTTGCCCCGGAACGAATTGTGCGCCACCTGGTGCCCCGAGTTGCGGCACTAGGATTGCGGCATGTCTCCAGTGCAGATCAACGGACCGGAAAACGGCCACACCCGAAGCGCGACGGTTGCACCCGGAAGCCTCGTCTTCACTGCCGGCGCGGCGCCGATAGACGCCGACGGGGCGACCGTGGCACCCGGCGATGTCAGCGCGCAGACCCGCCAATGCATGGCGAACCTCAAAGTCGCGCTGGCCGAGACCGGGGCATCGCTCGCCGACGTCGCGAAGGTCACCGTGTTCGTCGCCGAGCACCTCCAGGCCGATCTCGTTGTCGCCTGGGATGTGGTCACCGCGGAGTTCGGTGATCACAAGCCGGCAGGCAGCCTGCTCGGGGTATCGGTGCTGGCCTACGACGATCAGTTGGTGGAGATCGAAGCCGTGGCGGCAATCCCCTCCTGATGAGTCGCCCGGCGATCATTGACGAACAACGGCGGGCGCGGCTGCTGCGGCGACACCGCTTGGTGGCAGAGGACTACGCGGACACCCCCGAACAGGTCGCGGAATCCGTCGTTGCGCTGCACGCGACCACACCCTCGACGGTGTTCCTGGCCGCGTGGGCGCGGATGCAGACTTTCGAGGTCGCCGACCTCGAGCGCGCGCTGTACACCGACCGCACCCTGGTCAAACAACTCGCGATGAGGCGCACGCTGTTCGCATTTCCCCGCCCCGCGCTCGCCGATGCGATCAGCGCGGTGGGTCAGCGCGTCGCTGCCGGTGAACGCACCAACATGTTGCGGGACCTGCGCCGCAGCGACGAGTTCCCGGATCCGGAAAGTTGGATCGAGCGGGCGTGCGCAGCTGTGGCCGGCGCGCTTGTCGACGGACGAACCGCAACGTCGACCGAGTTACGTAAAGAACTGCCAGAATTGGCCGGGATCATCACGCACGGCCAGGGGACTTCGTGGGCGGGTACGTCGGCGATGGGGCCGCGGGTCTTGAGCCACATGAGCGCGCTCGGTGAGATCGTCCGCGGACCCAACGACGGCACCTGGATGCGGTCGCGGCCGAGATGGACTGCGATGTCGGATTGGCTCGGGGAACCACTGCCCGTCGAAGCCCCGGACACCGGTCACCGTGAACTGATCAGGCGCTGGCTGCGGCGGTTCGGCCCGGGGACCGAAACCGACATCGTCTGGTGGTTGGGGTCGACCAAAACTACTGTCCGCAAAGCACTTTCAGAACTAGCGGTTCTCGAGGTCGATCTTGACGACGGGTCGGTGGGGTATGTCATGGCCGACGATCTCGAGCCGATCGAGCCCCCGCGGCCGGCCGCCTTGCTCCTGCCTGAACTCGATCCCACTCTGATGGGGTGGAAACAGCGTGACTGGTATCTCGGGCCGCACGCCTCACACCTGTTCGACCGCAACGGTAACGGTGGGCAGACGGTCTGGTGGGACGGCCGGGCAGTGGGCGGCTGGCATCAGCGGGCAGACGGTTCGGTGGGTGTGCACATGTTGGAGAAGGTCAGCCGCCCCGCCGCCCGGGCGATCGGCGAGCGGGCAGATCAGCTGTCGTCGTGGCTGGGTGAAGCCAGGCCGAAGCCCGGCTACCCAGCCCCGTTTCACAAGGTTCTGCCCGGCGGTTGATCTGCGTGATCAGCTCGATCCGGCGGGGAGGGGTTCGAAGTCCCACCTCGCGCAGCCGTATCTGACGTCATCGGCCTTGCCGTACAACGGTTCTCCGGCTGTGCCGAGGAGCATGCCGTACGACGTGACCTGGGCGTCGGGGTTCGCATCCGAGATTTCCTCGAGCGTTGCGAAGTCCGCGGCGTCTTCGAGCAGCCCGTCGATGCCGTACGTCGACCACCACTGACCACTGGCCAGGTCAGGACTGTCGGCCCAGTCGTCCAACCCCACGTTGCCGTTGTAGGGCGGCACCCCCACGAGCGAGGTGTATCCGCACCGATCGCCATCGGTCCGATTCGCGCCACGGATGCGCAGCTGGAACGTGACCGACCCCTCGTGTTCGAATCCGAGACTGTTCCGTCCGAGCAGATCGGACAGGGGAGTGCTGATTCCGAGATGGAAGAGATTCGTTTGTACCCCCGGCGGCGTGTCGAAATTCAGATATCCGTTTCCTCTCCCGCCGGAACCCGTGACATATGCCGGCGATGTCCCATCGACCTGTTGCCAACCCCACTCCAGGACGGGAAGCGGATAGACATTTATGTGGACAC
>NZ_DATCVM010000210.1:0-2774 GCF_036566845.1 Williamsia sp. | reverse complement strand
TCGCATCCGGTGCTGGTGGAGGTGAACGGCCGGCCGGCGGTCTTGACGGTCCGCGACACCGAGCCCGATACGCTGCTGTCGTTCGAGGTCGGATCGGATGGGATCAAACGATTGTTGTTCGTCCGCAATCCGCACAAGCTCGAACGTCTACGGACGCTGATCCGGCCCGAAGGCGGTTCCCAATAGGCGTTCCGTACAGGGGTGAGGTCACCGGCCCCGGGTGGCGACTCGGGGTCAGGCGGCCACGGCGCGGCGGCGGACAGCGGTCACACGCACCATCCGCCATCCGAGCAGGAACAGACCCAGCACGATCGTCGCGACGACGATGAAGCTCAGCGCCACGCCCTGATGGAACTGATGACGCAGCACCATGCCGATGGCGACCGCTCCGACCCAGACGAGCACGCCGTCGGGGACCACTCGCTCGGGCCGGAAGGCGTAGGGGCTCCCGTGGTCGGAGCGCATGTGTGCGTAGAGGTAGGCCAGCGACCAGCCGATTGCCGCGCCGAGCACAAACGGCCACGCGGTGCTGAAGACCCCCTGCGCGGACAGTCCCTCGTCGTGATTCATCCGGCCGATGAACGCAAAGACGAGCACCGCGCACAGATCTGCAAGGGCAGTGAAGAAACGGCGCATACCCGCCACGGTAGCGGGCACCGGCTGGGTTCAGCGAACTGTGTCGGGCGGCGGATCGCGCCGCTCCGGTGACTCACCTTCGGTGGACGACGACTTGTTCAGGTCGAGTTCGGCGTCTATCTCTTCCTCGATTTCCTCTTCGACCTCGTCGGGGCTGTCCAGGGATCGATACGTTGTGCGGAACTTGACGAAGATGACCACCCAGCCGATCAGCGACACCAGAAGGTAGCTGATCATCCGGTAGACCAGGACAGCTGTGACGGCCTCGCCGGCGCCCATACCCGCCGACGTGAGGGCCGGTACCAACACGCCGTCGACGACGCCCAGGCCACCGGGGAGCAACGGGATGGCGGAACCCACGGCCTTGGACGCCGCGTAGGCGACCATCAGCCCGGAGATGCTCGGCTGGCCGCCCACGGCGTAACAGGCGAACGCCAGGCAGGCGACGTCGGCAACCCAGTTGAACAGCGACCAGCCGAAGGCGACCGAGGTCTCCTTGGGTTTGAGCTGGACGGCCTTGAGCTGCCGCAGGATTTCCTGCCAGCGCTCGACGCCGTGGTCGGACGGCTTGTCGCGCGTGCTGTTGAACCAGCGAAGCAGGGTGACGCCGAGACCCTCGATCGTGTGCGGATGGCGGGAGATGTAGTGGGCGACGAAGGCAAAGACCAGGAAGCCGCTGATCGAGAAGATGATCGAGAACGGGCTGGTCTGGGCACCGGCGAGCAGCGCGCCACCGAGACCGAGGACGGCGAGTCCGACAGCCATCAACAGTCCGGACATCACCACCTGCCAGGAAGCGACCACCGGGGTGGCACCCCACCTGCGGGTTTCGCGATAGGTGAAGGCCGGTGCCAGCACCTGGCCGCCGGGCATGGTCTGGCTCAGCGAGTTGGCAGCCAGGATCACCGACAACGACTGCCACTGCTTGATCTTGAGCCCGGCCGAACGCAGCAATGCGCGTTGCACCTGCGCGAAGCTGTCCATCGACAGCAGCGCTGCCAGGATGCACAACGCAACCCATTCCCACTCGATCTCGTCGAGGTGGAACCAGGTCTCCTTGAGCTTCGGCCAGACGAGGTACGCCTCGACGCCGAGGATCACCAAAACGAGTGCGAGCACCAGCCATCGCACCCACCAGAACCGGCGGCGGGTACCGTTCGTCGCCGTCATGGGGTGAAGCCTATCGGCCCACGGTGTCCGACTTGGCGACCAGGAGGCATCAAAGCGCCTGCGTGGACAGTCGCCGACCAACGCGCAGCGGGCGTGTTACGTCTAATGTTGCGCAAGTGAGCGAGCCGAAAACCTCAACCGGCGTGGACATCGACGATCGATCGGCCGATCGACTGAAGGTGCACCCGGTGGTCCGGGCCGCGGCCGAGTGGTCCTGGCGACTGCTGGCAATTGTCGCCGGACTCTATGTCGTGTCATTGATCGCTTCCGAGTACGAAGAAGTTGTGGTCCCGATCGGGCTTGCGGTGCTCGGCACCGCGTTCCTTGTCCCGGTGGTCGATTGGCTGAACCGTCGCGGTGTGCCTCGCGCACTCGCGGTGTTCGGGACGTTGCTGGTCGCGATCGGAATGATCGCCGGGATCATGGCATTTGTCGTGCAGCAGTTCATCGATGGACTTCCGGAACTGACCGAGCAGATCGAGAAGACGATCAACGAGAGCCGCAGTTGGCTGGTCGATGGGCCGTTCAACGTCGCCGAAGATCAGATCGACCATCTCGGCGACGATGCGATCGGCGTCCTGAAAGACAACCAGGGCAAGGTGACCTCCGGTGCGCTGTCGACGGCCACCACAGTCGGAGAAATCGTCACCGGTGGTCTCCTGATGCTGTTCCTGATGATCTTCTTCCTCTATGGCGGCGGTCAGATCTGGCGTTTCATGACCCTGCTGATCCCCTCGAACTCCCGCGAAAAAGTCTGGGAGGCAGGGCAGAATGGATTCGGAACACTGGTCGGTTATGTTCGGGCGACTGTTGTCGTTGCGGCCACCGATGCCATCGGCATCGGTGTCGGTCTGGCAATCCTGCAGGTGCCCTTGGCATTACCCTTGGCCTCCCTGGTGTTCATCGGTGCCTTCATCCCGATCGTCGGCGCTCTGGCAACCGGTGCACTGGCCGTCGTGGTAGCCCTG
>NZ_DATCVM010000209.1:0-18303 GCF_036566845.1 Williamsia sp. | reverse complement strand
CAGCGCCCGACCTGATGTACTTGTGAACCATGGTTACCCCTCGAATTCGGCTGATGATCCGCGCCGTCACTGAGTTGGTTGTGCGCGAATAGTGCTTCGCTACAAGATATTCCGCTGTCCATGCGGCCGTGCTCAGGGTCGTGTGCCAGCCTGTCGGTCACTCGGCGCGCTGTCTACGGGTTATGAGATCTGTGCCGCCGAGGGGACGATCCATTCCCGATCGCCGAGTTGTCGCGGCGGTCGGGTATTCGTCAATTGCACCAACTATCGGTTTACGGAGGGTGGTCGACAAATGTGTCGCAATTGCGACCTTGTTACCGTTTCGTGATCGAGCATTTTGGTCGAGGAATGGATGCATCCGGCGATTTGGTGCAGGAATTCCCTCAGATATGAAAGTTCCTTGAAAGCTGGAACTGAGTGTAAGAAATCAATCCTAAATTCTGAGCCAAACAAAAAATGAGCCGTCCGAAATATGAGTGGTCCAAAAGGTATTCTGAGGCAATGGAGATGGGTTCACAGCAACCTCACAGCTTGTCGGCAGGTTGCCGAAAGCAAGGTCGGGCACGGTGGCTGTCATGAGTGATCAGGGCGCGCGGGTATTGGTGGTCGATGATGAGCCGAACATTCTGGAGTTGCTGTCGGTGTCTTTGAAGTTCCAGGGTTTCGATGTCGAGACCGCTGCCGACGGCCCGCGGGCACTGGACCGGGCCCGCAGTTTCCGTCCTGATGCCCTGATCCTCGACGTGATGATGCCGGGTATGGACGGCTTCGGGTTGCTTCGCCGGTTGCGTGCCGACGGTGTGGAGGCGCCTGCGCTGTTCCTCACCGCCCGGGATTCGGTGGAGGACAAGGTCACCGGGCTGACCATCGGTGGCGACGATTACGTGACCAAGCCGTTCAGTCTCGAAGAGGTGGTGGCCCGGTTGCGGGTCCTGTTGCGGCGTGGTGGATTCGGGGAGAAGCCGGAGGTGAGCCCCCGGATCACCTTTGCCGACATCGAGCTCGACGACGACACCCATGAGGTGTGGAAGAACGGCGAGCTCGTATCGTTGTCGCCGACCGAGTTCACCTTGCTGCGCTACTTCATGATCAATGCCGGAACCGTGTTGTCAAAGCCCCGGATACTGGACCACGTCTGGAACTACGACTTCGGCGGTGAGGTCAACGTCGTCGAATCGTACGTGTCCTATCTGCGACGCAAGGTCGACACGGGCGACGTGAGACTCATCCACACCTTGCGCGGTGTCGGATATGTGATGCGTGAGCCGCGGTGACCACGGCCTCGGCTCGTACCCGCGTCGAGAAGCCGCGTCGAGGTGTCCCGCTTCGGGTGTCCCTGGTGGCGTTGACGCTGGTGCTGGTGACTCTCGGGCTCCTGGTTTCGGGCGTCGCCGTCACCTCCGCCATGCGGAACGACCTGATGGATCGCACCGACAAGTCGCTACGGGAGGCTGCCGCGGGCTGGGCCCAGCCGCGGGCGCTTCCACCGGCCGCGATGGACCCCCAGGATGTCGAAAAGGGGCGTCCGCCAACGCCGTATTACGTGCAGATAAGGCGAGCCGACGGTACGACGATGGTCATCAACGACACCGGGTCGCAGCCTGATCTGTCTGATTCAAACGACTTCGGGCCCCAGCCGGTGACGGTGCAATCGGCCGAAGGCGACGGTCCTCGCTGGCGGGTGGTGGAGACGACGTCGCCGTTCGGCAGCTCGATCGTCGCGGTGCAACTCACTGATGTCGACGACACCGTGAGCCGTTTGATCTGGCTGCAGGTGGGGATCGGTGCCGGGGTGATCGTGGTTGTCGGAGCTCTTGGATATCTGTTGGTGCGCACCAGTTTACGGCCGCTGGAGCGGGTCGAAGGCACTGCCCATGCGATTGCTGCCGGAGATCTGGATCAACGTGTTCCCCCGGCTGCGGCCAACACCGAGGTCGGACGTCTGGCGGCGTCGATCAACACGATGCTGCACCAGATCCAGGGCGCGTTCGCGGCGTCCGCGGCCTCGGAGGATCAGGCCCGCCGTTCGGAGGAGAACATGCGCCGGTTCGTCGCCGACGCCAGCCACGAACTGCGTACACCTCTGACGTCGATCATGGGGTTCGCGGAGCTGTACCGGCAGGGTGCGATGACCGACATGGAAGCGTTGATGTCTCGCGTCGAAACCGAGGCCGGGCGGATGGGATTGCTGGTTGAAGATCTGTTGATCCTGGCCAGGCTCGATGCGCAGCGTCCGCTGGAACGCGCGCCGGTGGATCTGCTGGCCCTGGCCTCCGACGTGGTGCACAGCGCCAGGGCGAGCGCTCCCGATCGGACCATCTCGGTGGAGGTGTTCGACGGCCCGGGCATCCCGGAGGTGTCCGGCGATGCCGCCCGGCTGGCGCAGGTGCTGAGCAATCTGGTCGGCAACGCCATCCTGCACACACCCGACGACGCGTCGATCACCGTCCGGGTCGGCACCGATGACAACGACGCGGTGCTGTCGGTGACGGACACGGGTCCGGGTCTGAGCGAACAGGACCGGGCGCGGGTGTTCGAGCGGTTCTATCGCGCGGACGCCTCGCGCCACCGCACCGACAACTCATCGGGCAGCGGTCTTGGCCTGTCGATCGTCGCGGCGCTGGTCGCGGCCCACGGAGGCACCGTGGGCGTGGAATCAGAACCCGGCGTCGGTGCGACGTTCTGGGTGCGGATCCCGCGGGAACAGGTCAGTGCCTGACCTGATTGTTCTTCCCGGTGATTGGTCGGCCTCAATCATCGGTGTGGTCGGCCTCAGTTGCTGACGAACTCGCCGTGGCCGAGGGCACGCAATTGCTCGCGGATCTTGTCGGCGGCGGCGTCGAGGGCTGCGGGATCGGGGTCCTTCTGCGCGTTCGCCAGATCGAAGGTCTCCAGCTGCCACGCCGGGAACACATGGACGTGCAGGTGGGGAACCTCCAGGCCGGCGATCAGCAGGCCCATCCGCGGAGCGTCGAAGGCCGCCTTCACGGCCAGCCCGACGGTCTGCGCAACGGAGGTGATCTTGCCGAACAGCGCTGGGTCGACACCTTCCCAGTGGTCGATCTCCTGACGCGGGACCACAAGCAGGTGTCCGTCGGACACCGGGTTGATGGTCAGGAACGACACGACGTCGTCGTCCTTCCAGACAAATCGTCCCGGGATGTCGCCATTGATGATCATTGTGAAAACCGATGCCATGTCCTGACCCTATCTCCCGCTGCCGACGCGGTGGCACTCATAGGAACCTGGCAGGAAGGACCAAGGTCGCAGACATCTGCGGATTCCACAGTTGTGGCATGACAGCAGACACCATCGACGACATCCCGGCCGAGGTGGCCACCATCGTCGTCGACCTCACGCCGGCAGCGCCGGTCCTCGACATCGTTGTCCCGGTCTACAACGAGGAAGCCGATCTGGGATCGTGTGTCCATAGGCTCTCCGAGTACCTCGGCACCCGCATGCCGTACTCGGCGCGCATCACCATCGCCGACAACGCCAGTACCGACGGCACATTGGCCATTGCCAGGGAACTGGCGGAATCGATCGGGGAAGGTCATCGGGTTCGGGTGGCGCACCTCGATGCGAAGGGCCGTGGCCGTGCCCTCAAGGCGCTGTGGCAGCAGAGTGACGCGTCGGTCGTCGCGTACATGGATGTGGATCTCTCGACCGACCTGAATGCTCTGTTGCCCTTGGTGGCGCCGTTGGTGTCCGGGCATTCCGACCTGGCGATCGGCTCTCGGCTGACGCGTTCATCCCGGGTGCTCCGCGGGACAAAGCGCGAGTTCGTCTCGCGCGGTTACAACCTGATGTTGCGCACCACCATGGGTGCGAGTTTCTCTGACGCGCAATGCGGGTTCAAGGCAGTCCGATCCGACGTCGCGCGATCATTGCTGCCGATGATTGACGACACCGGGTGGTTCTTCGACACCGAAATGCTGGTCATCGCACAGCGCGCCGGTCTGCGGATCGCCGAGATCCCGGTGGATTGGATCGATGACCCCGACAGCAAGGTCGACATCCTGGCGACCGCAACCGACGACATCAAGGGTTGCTGGCGCGTGGGCCGGGCACTGGCCGCCGGACGACTCCCGGTCGCCGAGCTCCGGGAAAGCCTGGGCCGGGGCGGGATCGGACCACAGGTTGTCGGTGTACCGCGCGGGCTGACCGGCCAATTGGTCCGATTCTGCTTGGTGGGCGTCGTGTCGACGGCGGCCTACGCGGTCCTCTACCTCGCGCTGCACTCCTTCGCCGGTGCCCAGATCGCGAATCTCCTTGCGCTGCTGATCACCGCCGTGTTCAACACCGCAGCCAACCGGGCGTTCACCTTCGGGGTGCGCGGCCGGATCTACGCCGCCCGGCATCAATTGCAGGGCATCGCGATCTTCGGCGTCGGCTGGGTGTTGACCGCCGGATCATTGCTGCTGCTGTACACCTGGGCGCCCGACGCGTCCAAACACGTCGAACTGGCTGTGCTGGTGGTGGCGAATCTCATCGCCACGATCATGCGATTCGTGGGCTACCGCTTGGTCTTCCGGAAACCACAACACAACAAGGAGGTACCCGCATGACGGTGCTGATCGATCGACCGCCCGCCACGCCCAACCCCGAATCCGCCGACGATGCGCAACCGGGCTCGCCCCGGCCCCGATGGGAATGGCCCGCTTTCGGCGTTCTCATGGTCGCCACGGCGATCCTCTACCTGTGGAACCTGAGTGCCAACGGCTGGGCGAACTCGTTCTACTCGGCGGCGATTCAGGCTGGGTCGCAGTCGTGGAAGGCCTGGTTCTTCGGTTCGTCGGATGCCGCGAACTCCATCACGGTGGACAAACCGCCGATGTCGCTGTGGATTTCGGGATTGTCCGTACGGCTCTTCGGGCTCAACTCGTGGGCCATTCTGGTGCCGCAGGCCCTGATGGGTGTGGCGTCGGTGGCGCTGCTCTACTGGATTGTCCGCAAACGGTTTGGTCCGGCCGCCGGACTCATCTCCGGCGCTGCCCTGGCGCTGACCCCGGTCGCGGTGTTGATGTTCCGGTTCAACAATCCCGATGCCCTGCTCGTGTTGCTGATGATAGCGGCGGTCTGGGCAACCCTGAAGGCCGTCGACGACGGTCGGGTCCGGTGGATGATCCTCGCCGGGGTGTTCGTCGGGCTGGGATTCCTGACCAAACAGATGCAGGTGTTTCTCGTCATCCCGCCATTGGCGTTGACGTACATCGCCTTTGGGCGCAGGACCTGGCTGGTCCGGCTCGGACATCTGTTCGCCGCGCTCGGGGCGACGATCGTCTCGGCGGGCTGGTGGGTGCTGGCCGTGGAACTCTGGCCGTCGGGCTCGCGCCCGTACATCGGAGGTTCGCAGAACAACTCGATCCTCGAACTGACATTGGGGTACAACGGTTTCGGACGTCTCAACGGTAACGAAACAGGCGGTGTGACCCCTGGTGGCGGCGGAATGGGCGGCGCTGAAGGGTTTCCCGGTGGCCGGGGAGGCGGCATGTGGGGTGAGACCGGCTGGACGCGGATGTTCGACTCTGCCCAGGGCGGGCAGATCGCCTGGCTCATCCCCGCGGCATGCATCCTCGGGGTCGCGGCAATCATCTTGCGCGGCAAGGTAGTACGCACCGACAGTCGGAGGGCGGTATTGGTGGTGTGGGGCCTGTGGCTGGTGACCACCATGGCGGTGTTCAGTTTCATGGCGGGGATCTTCCACGCGTACTACACGGTGGCACTCGCCCCGGCGATCGCCGCCCTGGCCGGTGCCGGTGCCGCGCAGTGCTGGCAACGTCGCGATCGGTTGTGGGTGCGGCTGATGCTGTCCGGTGCCGCACTGGCGACGGGCGTCATGGCGTACGTTCTCCTGGGCCGGACCCCGGACTTTGTCCCGTGGTTGCGTCCGGTAGTGCTGATCGGTTCGATCGTCGTCGCGATCGTGTTGGTGTTCTCCCACCTGGCAAAGCCGGCTCTGCGCCGGGGTGCGCTCGCCGCAGCGTTTGTCGCCCTGGCCCTGGGGTTGGTCGGCCCGGCGGCATACGCCATCGACACCGTGTCGTCGACACGGTCGGGTTCCATACCCAGCGCGGGTCCGGCAACAGCGGGCGGATTCGGGCCGGGTGGCGGGATGCGCCGGATGGCCGGCAATGCCGAGGGCATGATGCCGCCCGGAATGGCCGGACAGCAGGGAATGGCCGGGATGCCGGGCGGGCAAGGGGCGCCGGGTGGTCAGGGTGTGATGCCGGGATCCGGTGGCACCGCCGGTGGCCAAGCGCAGATGGGGGAGGCCGGTCAGAGGGGCGCCGCGGGTGGCGGACTGCTCTCCGGGTCGCAACCGACCGAGGAACTGGTCGCGCTCTTGAGTACCGATGCCGGCGACTACACCTGGGTGGCGGCCGCGATCGGCTCCAACAGCGCGTCGGGATACCAGTTGGCCACCGAGCACTCGGTGATGCCGATCGGTGGATTCAACGGGAGCGATCCATCGCCGACGCTGGTCGAATTCCAGGTGTACGTGAACGAGGGCAAGATCCACTACTTCATCGCCGGCGGCGGTCAGATGGGAGGTGGCGGTGGCACCGCCTCGGAGATCACCGAGTGGATCGAGGCCAACTTCACCGCCACGACGGTGGGATCTGTGACGCTCTACGACCTCACGGATCCGAAGTAGCCGGGTTCTCGGGTTCGGCGAGCAGGGAATCGCGAACACGGGAAAAGGTGTGGGGCAACCACAAGGCCTGGACGGGCACCAGTGGCGGATGGTCGAAGTCGAGTACCTGCACTCTGCCGCGCAAGCCCGCACCAGGTGGATCTGTGACGAAGGCGCATCGTCGTGAGTCGACAACTGCTGTCATGGGTGGGGTTCCCTGGATCGGGTTGACGACGAGGTTCGGTTCGAAGCCCGCTCTGCGACATGTTGATACGAGAAAATCGGTGTAGTACGAGCGGTGGGGTGGGGCCCAGACGACGATCTCGAAATCGGCCAGGGCTTCGATGGGCACGTTGGGCCTGGCCGCCAGCGGGTGGCCGGTGGCAACCGCCAGTCTCACCTGGTGGTAGCCGATCACCGCCGCTGCGAGATCGGACGGTGTCTCGACTCCACGCCGCAAACCGATATCGATTGTGCCGTCGAATAACTGGCTTCGGATATCACCGGGAAAGGCCTGGCGTGCAGTGACGCGTCGGGCCGGATCGTTTGCGGTCGCCCGAGTGATGAGGTCGTACACCTCGGTGCCGGAGATGGCCGGCGTATGGCCGATCACAAATGCCGGTTCGGACGCGGATGCCGCCGCCGACACGCGGGCGACCAGCCGCTCGGCACCGGCAAGAAGGGGCAGGGCCCCGCCATGGAGTTCGGTGCCTGCCGGTGTCAGTGAGAGTCGGCGTCCGGATCGGTCGAAGAGTGCAACTCCGAGTTCGATCTCGAGTTGGCGCATCGCACTGGATAGGGCCTGTTGTGAAACGAACAGCTCGGAAGCTGCGGCGGCCAGGCTCGGAGCGGTGGCGACAACAACAAACTGCCTGATTCGGCGGAGGTCGAGTGGTGACTCTGACGGCACGGGATCAACTCTTTCACAATCAGCGCTTGTGGGAATACCCAAAAAGAGTGATTTTCAGTTGTGAATATTCGATCTACCGTCGGCGGTGTCATCACGAAATCGACCGACACAGAGGTTATGAATGAGCAACTTGCAGGGTAAGACCGCCATCGTCGCTGCGGGCGCGAAGAATCTCGGCGGACTCATCAGCGTCCAGTTGGCCGAACTCGGTGCCAACGTTGCGGTGCATTACAACAGTGACAGCTCGGCGCCGGACGCCGATCAGACGGTGGCGGCTGTTGAGGCGGCGGGCGCGAAAGCGCTGAAGTTCCAGGGCGACCTGACCAAACCGGCCGCCGTGACTGCGCTGTTCGACACAACGCGTGAGGCATTCGGCGGTGTCGACATCGCCGTCAACACGGTGGGGAAGGTGCTCCGCAAACCGATTCTCGAAACAACCGAGGCCGAGTACGACTCGATGTTCGATGTCAATTCCAAGGCCGCATATTTTTTCATCCAGGAGGCGGGACGATCTCTCCGAGACGGTGGCAAGGTCATCACCATCGTCACGTCGCTGCTGGCTGCCTATACCGACGGCTACTCCACCTACGCGGGCGGCAAAAGCCCGGTCGAGCACTTCACGCGGGCGGCATCCAAAGAATTTGCAGATAGGCAAATCTCGGTGAACAATATCGGACCAGGGCCGATGGACACACCGTTCTTCTACCCGCAGGAAACTCCCGACCGCGTGGAGTTCCACAAATCACAGGCCATGGGAGACCGCTTGACGACCATCGAGGACATCGCCCCGATCGTCACGTTCCTCGTCACCGACGGTGGCTGGATCACCGGCCAAACCCTGTTCGCCAACGGCGGCTACACAACCCGATAGCAGCCACCCCCCAAGAAGGAGTTGAAGTTGCCTGAGGTTCCCACCCCTGTTCGCCGGCTTCTCGATGCCTCGAACGCAGGAGATCACACACGATTCTTGGACAGTTTCACCGCCGATGGCGCAGTCGACGACTGGGGCCGGGTGTTTCGAGGCCGCACGGCAATCGGAGAGTGGTCGGCCGCCGAGTTCATCGGCAAGCAGGTGACGGTGGCGCCGACCTCGGTGACAGACACGGGCGAGGGCACAGTCGTGATCGGACAGGTCGGAGGCAACGGATTCAACGGCCCCAGCACGTTCACGTTCCGCGTCGATGGTGATCAGGTCAGCCTGATGACGATCCGAGAATGAGCGCCGTCGAGATCCGACATCGGATCACGCGCATGGCGGGCCGTGATCCACATGAGGGCGGTCGGGCGGCCACAAGTCTGGAGTTGTTCTTCGACCTCACGTTTGTGGTCGCCTTCTCGTTCGCAGGTCTGCAGGTGGCGCACTATGTCGCCGAAGGGCATTACCGGACCGCAGTGCTCGGATTCGTGTTCAGCACGTTCGCCGCGATCTGGGCCTGGATCAACTTCACCTGGTTCGCGTCGGCCTTCGACACCGACGACTGGGTCTATCGCCTGACCACGATGGTCCAGATGACCGGTGTGCTGATCCTGGCGCTGGGTATCGCGCCGGTCTTCGAATCCATCGACGCCGGTGGTGTGATCAACAACCGCGTCATGGTGCTCGGATATGTTGTGATGAGGCTGGCGATGGTCGCGCAGTGGGTACGTGCCGCCCTGAGCACTCCGCGGTATCGCCGCACCTGCCTGACGTACGCCGCCGGGATCTCGCTGGCGCAGGTGGCATGGGTGGCCGCGATCTTCCTCGACACGACGCTATATCCGACCATGATCATCATCGGCGCGCTGGTGGTGTTCGAGATGGCCGTTCCAGTCCTCGCCGAGTACATCTCCGATGAGGGCACGACGCCCTGGCACGCACATCATGTCGCCGAGAGATACGGATTGCTGGCGATCATCACCCTCGGTGAAGGCATCGTCGGAACCGCGGCCGCCCTACAGGCGATCGTGCACGGACAGGGTTGGACGATCGAGACCGCCGTCGTCGGTGTTGCGGGTGTGGGGATCACGTTCGGGATGTGGTGGATCTACTTCGTGGTCCCTTCGGGCCACGCACTGCATCTACGTCGTGGCCGGGCATTCGCCTTCGGCTACTTCCACATCATCATCTTCATGTCGATCGCGATGATGGGGGCGGGACTACACGTCGCGGCGCTTTACCTCGAACACGAGGCGACGATCGGGAAGACCGCGGCGGTGAGTGCGGTGGTGATCCCGGTGGGGATCTACCTCGCGTCCATCTATCTGATCTATGGATTCCTGCTGGGTTTCGACGGCCGCCATCTGGTCGAGTTGGCCGGTATGGCGGTGATCCTGGTGGTCTCGGTTGTGCTTGCCGCTCTGGGTGTTTCGGTGGCGATCTGCTTGATGGTCGTCGCCTTGGCGCCCGCTCTGGGAGTGGTGGGCGACGAGCTCGCGGGTGGCGAGCGCAGACGGCAGGCGCTACAGGTCCTGGAGGCGTAGGTGTGGGCTCAGGGTGCCGGGCGGTAGGGTCAGGCACGTGCGAGTACTCGTCATCGGATCGGGCGGCCGTGAACACGCCCTCGTCCTGGGTCTGAACCGCGACCCGTCCGTCACCGACTTACATGTGGCCCCGGGCAACCCCGGTACCGCGGCGTTGGCCACCAATCACGCGGTCGACATCGTGTCCGCCGATGCTGTTGTGGCCCTGGCCACATCGATCAAAGCCGACCTGGTGGTCATCGGTCCCGAGGTGCCACTGGTCCTCGGTGTGGCCGACGCAGTGCGGGGAGCCGGGATCGCCACGTTCGGCCCCGGCGCCGAGGCCGCAAAGATCGAGGGCTCCAAGGCATTTGCCAAGGATGTGATGTCGGCGGCCGGCGTGCGGACCGCACACAGTGAGATCGTCGACAACCCGGCACATCTCGACGCGGCGCTCGATCGCTTCGGACCGACCTGGGTGGTCAAGGACGACGGCCTGGCCGCAGGCAAGGGTGTGGTCGTCACCGCCGACCGCAACGCCGCCCGGATCCACGCTGCCGACCTGCTCGAGAGCGGGCATCCGGTCCTGCTGGAATCCTTCCTCGACGGACCCGAGGTGTCGCTGTTCTGCCTGGTCGACGGCGCCGCCGTGGTTCCGTTGCTGCCGGCGCAGGACCACAAACGGGTCGGAGACGGCGACGTCGGACCCAACACCGGTGGCATGGGTGCGTACACCCCGTTGCCATGGCTGCCCGACGAGATGGTCACGCGGATCGTCGACGACGTCGTCAAGCCGGTCGCGGCCGAGCTCGTCGCACGCGGCATCCCGTTCTCCGGACTGCTCTACGCCGGACTCGCGATCGGCGCCGATGGGCCTGCCGTTGTCGAATTCAACTGTCGCTTCGGCGATCCGGAGACCCAGGCGGTGCTCGCGCTGCTCAAGTCGCCGCTCGGTGTCGCGTTGAACGCCACGGCCACCGGGATACTCGACCAGCTGCCGCCCCTGGAATGGGAAGACGGCGCAGCGGTGACCGTGGTCGTCGCCGCCGAGAACTACCCGGGACGTCCGCGAACCGGGGATCTGATCACCGGCTCCGACGGCGAAGGCGTCCTGCATGCCGGTACCGCAATCGTCGATGGTGCTGTGGTGTCGGGCGGGGGCCGGGTACTCAGTGTGGTCGGGGTCGGTGCCGACCTCGCCGCCGCGCGGGCCCAGGCCTACAGCCGGATCGCAACGGTCAAACTGGCCGGTTCACACTTCCGCACCGACATCGGACTCGCCGCAGAAGAAGGCCGGATCAGCATCTGAGGTCGGCCAAAAGCTGCTCGGTGTAGTCCCAGAGTTCGTCCTCGCGCGCTCGGTCATACGATTCGTCCGACGACCGGACCACGCGGCCGCGGTCGATGTAGTCGCCTGTTGCCGCGACGATGCCGCCGAGGGCGGTGTCCTTGAGGTGGCGCGCTGCGGCGCTCTTCGTGGTGGCGATCGGGGTGAGGGTCAATGCCGGCATCACTCGGTTGACGATGAACTGCTCGAACCGGTTCGCATCGCGCGCCAGACCTGTACCCGGGACGAATCCTGGGTTGTACGAGACGATCTGCACATCGTTCGGCAACCGGCGAGCGAACGCGTGGACCAGATGGACAACCGCCAATTTGCTTGTGGAATAAGCGGTTCGACCGGCCACGGCTGACTCCGGATCCGCGAATGCGCCAGGTGCGGCCAGCGTGGCGGGATGGTGCCATACCGGTGCCGGAACGATTCCGAGGTTGTGCCGGAAGTCCCCGAAGTGGGTGTCGCTCGTGGTCACGGTGATGCGTGTGCCGGCCTCGAGACTCTCGGAGAGGCTCCGGATCAGCACGTGGTTTGCCAGGACATTGACCGCGAAAGTCTCCTCGTAGCCGTCCGCGGTCTCCGTCAGGGCGTTGGTCAACTGGATCCCGGCGTTGGCGACGATCCCGGCAAGCGGCGGTAGGTCGCCGGCGCTGAGCAAGGCCTTGATCCGATCGGCGGTCGCACGAATCTGGACCGGCGACGAGAGGTCGGTGGTGATGACGGTGACGTTGCCACCACTGCCCCGAAGTTCGGTGGCGATGTCGTCGGCGTTGCCGCGGGCGAGGAGGACCAGGTGGACGTCGGGGTTGCCGGACACGATGTACGCCGCGGCCAGTCGGCCGATCCCGCGGGTCGCGCCGGTCATCACAAAAGTGCGGGTGGGGGTCATCGAACTCTCCTTCAGGTGCTGCTGCTCGCTTCTGTCTGTTGAAGAATCACCCGCCCGACCGCAGCGGGCCAGATCACCGGCGAACACAGGGACTGGCAGTACCAGGCTCGACGCGGCGGGTTGCCGCACAATGGACAGGTGACAACGTCTCGAATGGACGCAGGGGAGCTGATCCGGCGGTGGCGCGATCGCCTCGATCCGGTCGACGCCGGCATCACCGTGGGAACCCGGCGCCGTGTTCCGGGTGTGCGCCGCGAGGAGCTCGCGCAGCTCGCCGGGGTGTCGGTCGATTACCTGATCCGGCTCGAGCAGGGACGGGCCACGCGTCCGACCGACTCCGTGATCGGGTCGCTGTCGCGGGCGCTGCAGTTGAGCCGGGACGAGCGCGACCATCTGTTCCGGGCTGCGGGGCTCCTGCCGCCAGGGGATCGCCTCATCGACGACCACATCCCGCCCGGAGTGGCACGGATCCTGAGTCGACTGGGTGATCAACCGCTGGCGGTCTACGCCGCTGACTGGCAACTCGTCCGGTGGACGAACCCGTGGTCGGCGCTACTCGGCGATCCGAATGCGGTGCCGGCGGCCGATCGCAATCTCGTCCGGGTCGTCTTCAGCTGTGACATCGGGGAATTCGTCAGGTCGGAGAGGGACGCGCACCACTTCGAGGCGGCCTTGGTGTCCGACCTCAGGGAGGCCGGGGCCCGATACCCGTCCGACCCACGGGTGGGTGGTCTGATCGACGAGATGAATGCGCGTCACCCACGATTCGCCGAACTGTGGCAGCGGGCCGAAGTCGGCGTTCATACGTCCGATCGCAAGACGATCAGACATCCGACGGTCGGAGACATCACCCTGGACTGCGATGTCCTGACGGCTGCGGGTTCCGACCTGAAGCTCGTCCTCTACACGGCCATGCCCGGCAGCCGAGACGCCGAACTCCTCGAGTTCCTCCGCGTGGTGAACCGTCCAGGATCGGTATTCGAGAGCGGCCATGAGCGTCCGGTCTGCGCCCGCCGGCCCCGCGTTGTCAACGGAAATCTGTTGATGGACAGCGAATGACTGTCCATGGCGCGACAGGTCGCCGGCGTGTGTTCGACTGACGCCGCGCACCGGCAGCGGAGCTCGATCGCTGCCGGACTGAAGGTGAAGCGCCGATGACAGAGCCCGACGGAGTTGGAGGCAATGACGCATACAGACGATCGGGTGTGGCCTTCTCTGCGCGTCATTCTCGAACCAATCGGAGTGATCGGGGCGTGCGTTGCCACCGGCGTGGTCGTCTGGTTCGCTGATCCGACTACACCGGGTGGTGTACTGCCGGAGTGCCCGACCAAATCACTGCTCCACATCACATGTCCGGGTTGTGGAGCACTGCGGATGATCTACTCAGTGCTGCACGGAGATCTTGTTGCGGCACTGCACTACAACGCTTTGGCAATGATCGCGCTGTTCCTTCTTGCTGCTTGGTACGTCGGGAACTGGTTGATTCGAGTGCGCTCGCCATCCCATACCCGAGAACCGGTGGACGCCGGCTGGGCTCCGAAAGTGCTTTTGTGCGTAGTGTTCCTGTGGTTTGTGGTGCGCAATGTCCCCGGGGACCCCTGGACGGGACTTCGTCCATGATGGATCAATCCGTAGTGGCCTGTCCGTCTGGTTCACTGGGCTGGAGCCGAGGCATTGGAAGCCGTTCCCGAGCTGCAGCTAGAATACGCTCGCGCATCGGAGAAGTGGTATGTGGGAGCCACAACGCCTGAACCGGTGCCAGGGGAGGGTCTTCGAAGTCGATGACCGTCACTCTGCCGTCGTAAGCTGATCCGGCTGGGTCGGTGACAAACGCACACGCCGTGGGATGAGCGATCACAGCGGTTCTGGGCGGCGTTCCCTGAACCGGATTGACGATGAGCTGTGGGTCGAAACCCGCTCTGCGGCAGTGGGAGACCAGGAAGTCGGTGTAGAAGGAATGGTGCCTGGGTGCCCAGACGAGTATCGGGTGAGATGCGATATCGGCCATCGTCACGGTGCCGCGACGGGCAAGGGGATGTGAGGAACTGACGGCCAGGCGCAGTTCGTGGTATGCGATGATGGAGCTCGCCTGGTCGGGAGGCGAATGCACACCCCGGCGTAAGGCGAAATCGATGGTTCCGTCAAAAAGTCGGGGACGAATCACGTTCGGGTACAGAGAAACTGCAGTGAACTGCAGGTCCGGATCGCTGGTCGCCAGGGGCTCGATGATGCGGTAGACCTCCTCACTCGAGATTGCCTGCGTGTGACCGATCATGAACGGTGCAGGCTTTTCTTGAGCAGCGGTTCGAACGGCGCGAATCACTTGCTCGCCACCGGCCAGTAACGGCAGAGCCCGCGTGTACAGTTCCTGGCCGGCCGGGGTGACCACGAGTGTCCGGCCGGTGCGAGTGAAGAGCGGCACCCCGATCTCGGTCTCGAGTTGACGAATGGCTGAAGACAGCGCCTGCTGGGTCATATGCAATTGCTGCGCAGCAACTTTGAGGGTCGGTGCCTCGACCGCTTTGACAAAATAGTCGAGACGCCGAAGATCAATCGAAGGAAACGAGGGTGGCAAGGTTGGATCCGTCCGTGGAAGTAATCCGGGACCAGATCATCCGGTGACCGTCCCGGGTGTTGTCTGGGTGCGGTGAACGCGGATCATCTGGATCGTGGTGGTGACTACCCTGAACTGGTGTGAGTTGTCCAGGGAGCGTTACTCGTTCAGCAGTGTGATCAGGTCGGTCGAGGACGTATCGGTGATCACCTGGAGAACATGCTCGTACGACCCGGAGTCGGAAGACACGATCGAACTGTGGTTCTGCCCCGGCAGCAGTTCGACAGCAGCCTTGCCGCCGTCCTGTTTGACTGCTGCTACATAGCGCTGAGAGTTCGCCGGCGCCACGACGTTGTCGTCGGCGCCGTGCATCGCGATCACCGGCGTCTTCGGGTCGATGTTCTGTATCGGGTCGACGGAGGCGTATCGATCCGGGACCTCGGCCGGCGTGCCGCCGAGTGCTGTGACGATTCGATCGTCGCCGTGGGTCGCGGCGTAGACCATGTCCAGCGGTCCGGCGAGTGAGATGACCCGCGTCGGGCGAAATGAGGGATGGGCACCCACTTCGTCGTCGCGCAACTGGTGGCGAGTTCCGGCCCATACCGCAAGCTGTGCCCCCGCGCTGTGCCCCACCACCAACTCGTCGTCGGTGGTGAGTTGCGGAAACTTCTGGTCGATTTCGGTGACGTAGTCGAGGGCGCGCGCGACATCATGAAAGGTGGTCGGCCATCCGCCGCCGGAGCCGACCCGGCGGTATTCGATGTTGTAGACAGCCATGCCCCGGGCGGCGAGGTCGCGAGCCAGGGGATCGAATATCTCTGCCCCGAGTTGGCTTTGCCAGGCGCCCCCGTGCACCAGGACCACCAGCGGTATCGAGTCGGGCGCCTGTGCGCCGGCGGGCAGATACAGATCGGCCCAGTTCTGCTTCGTGTCAGCATTGTCATGAGTGGGGTACTCGAAGCGCTCGACAGTGACCTCGGAGACAGGCGCGGGTGACGATTCGGCGGCGTCACGTACTTCTGCTGACTTCGGGGGTTCGGTGCCGGCATTTTCGGTGCACGCCGTCACCATGCTGAGTGCGAGGATGCCGATCATCACCGCCAACCATCGGAAACGAGACATCTGCCTGCTTTCTCAAGTATGAAGTCTGCTCTCAATACAGTCGCAGTTTAGTCACAGCAGTCCAGCGTCAATTAATCGGCAAATGCAGACAACTGATATTTGTGGATCGTAAAGACTCCATTGTCGAACGTGACGGATGGTTGTTTGTCGCCGTTAACTACTTCTCAGCGAACGGTCAGGAACTGTTGCGCGCACTGTGAAACACAATCTGGTTGAGGGGTAGTTGATGAGGGTTCGAGCGTGGTTCTGCGCCGCTGTCGTGGGGCTGTCCGTCGTGGGTTGCGGGAGCGACGGCTCCGAGACCGCACCCAGTAGTTCGGCTCCGTCGTCGGTGCGTGTGACACCGTCGGTTCCGCCTTCAGTCACCGTCGACGAGAACGATTCCGGCGCCACCGTTCCCCCGGCCTCGCCGCACCTTCCCGACCACGGGACGACGCCGTCGCATCCGCAAAGCAGTGGCACCCCGTGCGAGGGGACGGTATGCACGAATCCGAATCATGGCGGCGGTGACGATCCGGCGGCCAATGGTGGTGCGGTGATGCCCAATCCGAATGGCGATGGGTCGAACGTGCCGTGCGAGGGGACGGTATGCACGAATCCGAATCATGGCGGCGGTGGCGATCCGGCGGCCAATGGTGGTGCGGTGATGCCCAATCCGAATGGTGACAGGTCGAACGTGCCGTGCGAGGGGACGGTATGCACCAATCCGAACCATGGGGCAGGCAGCTGAGGTGAGAGGATGCCCTCACCGCACACTCTGGACTGTTTTCATCCTTGCTGTGGCGTCATGCCTGGCAGCGTGCGCCGATCCGGTGACGAGGTCTGTGCAACCGACAACGGGGTCGTCCGCGGCGCTGTCGATAGGGTCGGCGACCGAGCCTGCGGAGCCCGCTCGCCGGGCCGGCAATGTGCCGATGACACGTCTGTCCGCGGGGGAAAAGCCGCCGCAGTTCATTCTCTTCTCGTTCGACGGGGTCGGGGTGTCGGAGAACTGGGATCTGTTCTTGGAGACTGCCGAGCAGTCCGACGCTCGGTTCTCGGCTCTGATGACCGGGTTGTACTTCCTCACCGACGACAACAAACACGAATACCAGGGGCCCCGGCACGCCCCGGGTGAGTCATCGCTGGCGTTCGGGGGAACCCGGGTGGAGGTCATCGAGCAGATCGAGTACCTGAACCGGACCTGGTACGGCGGTCATGAGATGGGTACCCACTACGTCGGGCACTTCTGCGCGGGTACCCGATACCCGGGGCGGGACTGGAGCACCGAGGACTGGGATCACGAACTGACGCAGTTCTTTCGGCTCATGACCGACTGGCGTGAACTCAACAACATTCGTACGGGACCCGACCTCGCCTTCGGACCCGAAGTGGTGAAGGGCGGACGCACGCAGTGCCTGGAAGGTGGCATGGGCGAACTGTTTCCGGCGTTGGGCAGGCACAACATGACCTGGGACTCGTCGAAAGCCGCACAGAAGGCGGGCGTCTACTGGCCCACCAAGGTGGGGAGCATCTGGGAGTTTCCGGTTCCGTACGTCTGGTCACCGCCGCTGCAAGCGCAGCAAACCGCCCTGGATTACAACTTCTGGGTCAGCGTCAACGGTGGGCACGACCGTCGTGCGGACAGCGCGCGGATCGCAAAGGTGGTCACCGGGACATACGACTACATGTTCACTCGCGCGTTTGAGGGAAATCGGGCCCCGCTGGTCATCGCGAATCATCTCAATGACTGGAACGGTAACGCCTTCAACCCGCCGACCGTGCGGTTCATGGCCGACAAATGCGCTATGGCGGAAGTCGTCTGCGCGACCTACCAGGACGTGATCGCCTGGATGGAGCTGCAGGATCCCGCGGTCCTTCAACAGTGGACATCGCGTGCGCCCGTTGCCGTCGACGCCACCCGTTAGAGCCGCCGGCCGTCGCGGGCTCGCGAGTCGCAGTCGCGGCGACACGCCTCGTCTCACCGGTGGGGAGCGTTCGGACGCGCTGCGCCTGTTGGTCGTCGCGCTCCCATTGTCGCTGGCCGCCACGGTCGCCCTGGGCGCAGTTCTGCTGCCGGCGACCTCCTACGCCATCCTGGTCGTGGTGGCGTGCACCGTCATTCCGATCGACCTGGCGTCGGCGGTGAAAGCGATCCGTGACGAACGTGTCCCGTTGCGAGTCCGCAATCTCCTCACCGTCGAGAGCGGCTACAACGACGGAATCGTTGCACCTCTGTTCTGCCGTCTCGGGAGCGTGTGGAGCAGCGCGAACCACATTCGAATGGCGTTGATCCTGGCCCCGCTGCTGGCGTACGGCACCGCGATCGAGCTGAGCGCCAACGGGTTCATCGCCGCGTTCGTGTGCGGAATCGGGTTCAGGGCGGTCCGGGCGGGTGCACCCGCCGACGGATCCGAGATCAGCTTGGTAGAAGACC